>CALUGQ010000013.1 GCA_944320235.1 uncultured Prevotella sp. | reverse complement strand
ATAGTAAAGTGCTGACCCGTAAAACGAACGGGCAATTTCTTTTTTGTCATTAGTAACTTCTTACAGGTGAATACTTGTTTTATAATATGCAAGAACAATTTTCTGCTTGTACCGATTAACGCATTGTGCAATAGCAGATTGCCCTATTATAATAAAAAGCATTATTGGGTATAATATTCTTTTCATATGTATTTGCTATTTAGTTCAACCAAGACCAAAAAATTCTGTTTATCTCAGGGTCATGCTTGTGCAATAACTCAAACAAGTAATGTATGATTGATTTTGTCTTTTTACACATTTCATTTGTTGGTCTGAAACCAATCATATCTCCTTGCTCGGACATATTACGCACGGGGTCTGCACCGCAATAAGGCTGGAACACACATTCGGAACATACTGGCAGACACTCTGTGCAAGCAGAGGAAATGATGTTGTGCAGAAGTTCGCCATTGAACATTTCCTGATAACTGTTCTCATTCACATTGCCTAATCTGAAAAAATAGTTCTTGAAACGTGCCATCATTCGGGCTTCATCCGATACATATACACTACCGTCATAATCATAGATAACTCCTGCAATACCAACACCCGCCGGAGATTGCAAATCAACAAAGCCAGTAGCAAACGGCGTAAGCATTCTTCTTAGAAGAAGCGCAGCAAACCCTTCTACAAAGAATGTCCCATTCTTATTTAGTTCTATGATATAATCAAGTCCTTCTTTATAATTTTCAATGAAATCTTCTATGGGATAAGCAATCTTTTCCTTGTATTGTTTTGCAAAACCGTATGGATTTAGAGACCGTAGGAATATGCTGTTAAATCCCAGGCGTATATATTCGTCGATTATATCTTTGAAGCGCCCCAAACTATATTTTGAGGTTGTCATAAGAGCAGACGCACAATCATTGTTTCCCCATATTTCCCGTATCATGGAGAGATGCTTTTCAAAAATCGCATGATGGTCTAATTCCTTGTCTTGCAGCGGACGGTTTGTGTCGTGCAAATCTTTAGGGCCATCCAAAGATGTTGAAATCATACAGTTGTGCTTCTTAAGATACTGCACCATTTTTTCATTCAGCAAAGTCAGATTGGTACAAATAACGAAATCCAATTCTTTCTTCTTGAAAAGGTTTTGCCACTCTGCTTCCTCAATGATGTATTTCACCATCTCAAAATCAGTTGAAGGGTCACCACCCTGAAATTCAATCTTGATACACGGTGAAGGTGATTGGAAGATTGTTTTGACAATATTCTTGGCTGTCTGTTTTGTCATGTCGGCAGAGTGGTCATCCCGATTTTTGCGTGCGACTTGACAATATATGCAACTGGAATTGCAACGCAAAGTAGGTACGACCATATGTAAAGAGGTGAAGTCACGAAGTATGCTTTTCTTTGTGCGAAATTTTGTTGCAAGCATCGAAACCACATCTTCAACTTTGTCAGTCGTGGCAATTTGTTTCGATTCAATGTCATAAAACAAATCACTGTGTATATCCATTTCTCCATTTACAAAACGATGGAAGTCCTCGTTCTGTAAAAAGATATATTCCCCGACTTCGTTTGTGAGGAGATATTCTGTATCATTGAACCGTTCAAAACGGAATGGCAATAACTGATATTCCATATTCTTATTTTGAATTTACAGGTTTGAACGCTTCTTCAACTATCATATCACGAATGTGTCCAAATTGGGCATTAACGTCATGTCGCAGTTGTTGGTCTATCAATTCATTGCAAAATTTCTTGGGAATATCAACAGTAATGGCATTGTCATCTTTTGATTCAAAAATGACAAGCACCAAATTAGGATTAGATTTATCCGTCTGTTGATGTATGTAAAACAAATGTGAGAACTTATAGATTGTCGCCGTTATTACATCTTTTGAATACAGGGCTAAATCTACAATTACTTGAAACTTGTTATTGTCAAGTTCTACGACTGGAAAATGAATCTTTGCCATACCATTTTCAACGTCCTCCAGCCCCTCGAAGACCTCTTGTTATTATGCGCAGAAGCGTGGAACTGCAATGCTACCACATTCTGATTTGGAGGTCGTAGGAAAAACCTTTAGCACGGATATGGTAATAGCAGCCCACGCTATAGCGTGAGAACCACTATGCCTTCCTTGTGCTAAATTTGAAAGTTTCCTACGTTTCCAAATCACAAGATAAGCATAACGCTTCTTCTTTTTCTCGTATGTCTTGGAAAGAGTTGCCTCAATCCGATTACAAAAGTAGCTAATTTCTATGATAAACGCTTGTCTTTGGATGATTTTCTTTCCGATTAAGGAAGAATTTATATAAATATATAGCTAATGTCCTTGAATGAATGTAACTCCATTATCTTATATTGATAAATTGAATAACTCTATTCATTCTTATTAGTTCCAATAAATCACCATCATTGAATCTAATTTGTTACTTCAATATTCTTACAACTATTTTAGTATCTGTATTTCAATGATTTAGATAAATATATAAAGAAAGTCCACCATGTTCTCCGTGGCCTTCTGCAGGGTGACGGTGGCGGTGTAGGTGCGGGTGAGCGTGCTGCTGCGGTCGCTGTTGTCCCAGTCGAAGGCGGCCTGGAGCGAGTCGCGCGTGGACGGCAGGAAGCCGGTGGCGCCGGCCCAGCGCTCGCCGAGGCGTTCGAGGCGGTAGCGGCTGGTGGATGCCGACTGCCACTGCTGGCCGTACTCCGCCTTGGGCTCCACGTACCAGCCCTGCGGCAGCTCCATGGTGTAACCGAGGGTCAGCGCGTAGTCGTAGCTCTCGTCGGCGGCGTCGGTGTAGTTGTTGCGCAGGTCGGCAGGCTTGCCGCTGGCGTACTGCGAGCGGCTGAGGCCGAACTGCTCGTCGGGCCGGCGCCTCTGCCACGAGTATGTGGCGGCCAGGTTGATGAAGTCGCCCCACGGCAGCGTGGGCAACCATGACGTCCTGCCGTTCACGGCCACCCACCGCGAGCGGCCCTGCCCCCGGTTCCACGCGCTGTTGGCGAGCGTGTCGCGCAGCGTGGAGTCGCTGCCCCACGACGAGCGGCGGCTGCTTGAGTACTGCACGAAGTTGCGGCTCATCAGGTTTATGGTGCGCAGCCGCAGGTTGTTGCCTATCATCGTGCTGAAGTCCTTGGCGCGGCTGGCCGCCGAGCTGCCCCCGGCTATGCTGCCGGCCGAGGCGAAGGTCTCGGTGGCTGAGTGGCGCTCGTTGTCGGCGTCGGTCCATGTGGCGGTGGCGTTGAAGTCGTTGAGCACCCGCCTCTCGGCCGTCTCGGTCTGCACGCTGAGGCCCGCCTGCTTGGTGGCGAGCAGCCCGCGCTCCATCTTGGCGGGCGACCAGTCGCCCTGGCTGCCGGGCCGCCGGTTCTCGTTCACGTTGTTGGCGTTGCCGAAGAGGGTCACTCGCGTGTGGTCGTCGAAGTAAAGGCCGAAGGCGCGGGCGGCCCACCGGCTGTCCGTTCCCGCGCCGGCCTCGGCGTTGGCTATGTAGCTCCGGGCGTACTCCCGCTTCAGGCCTACGTCCATCACGAAGTCCTTTGGCTCCACGTCGCGGCCCAGCATCTCGCTGCGCTCGGTGCTCTTGTCGTACACCTTAACCTCCTTCACGGTGAAGTAGGGCAGGTTTTCGAGCATTATCTTGTTCTTGCCCTTGAAGAATTCCTTGCCGTTGAGCAGCAGGTAGTCCACCTTCTTGCCGTTCACATATATCGTTCCGTTGTCCTTCAGCTCCGTGCCGGGCATCTGTCGGATGAGCGCGTCGAGCATAGAGCCTTCGGGCAGGTTGAACGCCGAGGCGTCGTAGACGATGGTGTCGCCCCGGTAGGCCAGTTGCACGCGGGTGCCTCTCACCACCACCTCGCCCAGGGCCACGTCCTTGTAAACGCCGGCCCGGCTGCGCTTCACGAGTATGTTGGGGGCTTTGTAGCTCTGCTTGCGCCCACGGGGCAGCAGGCTGTAGGAGGCGAAGGCCGTTTGGTAGCCCTCGGCCTCCACCTTGAATATGTAACGGGCAGGTAGGCGCGGCACCTTGAAGGCAAAGCTGGCGTAAGTCTTCCAGATGTCGCAGGTGGTGGTGTCGAGCGCGGTGGAGTCTTCGGCGAGCAGCGTCACCGTGGCGCTCACCCGCGCCTTGGTGAACGAGTCGTACACCTCGCCGGCCAGGTGTACCATGCGCTGCTTGCTGCTTTCCTTTCCGTCGGCGTGTGCTGCCGCGGGCATCGATGCCGCCAAGAGCACGGCCAAGAGTATGGCCAGGTTAGTTATGGCTTTCATGTTTATATAACGCAAAAGTCTGTTAAACATTGTGTACGCCCCGGTTTTTGCCTTGCCGCGCGCTATTTGTTGCCGGCTGGCTTGGCCTTCTTGGTGAACTTGTACGCCAGCGAGAGCATCACGTATCGCGGTATGCAGTTGTAGCGCGTCTCGGTGCGGCCCTGCGCGTTGATTGAGAACGCCTTGGTGGATATCTGGCGGAGTATGTCGTAGGCGGTGAGCTTGGCCGTGAGGCGGCCCTTTAGGAATGAGCGCGACAGCTGCGCGTTCCACGCCAGGTCGTCGGTGTTCATCTCCGCGCTGCCGTACCCGCGCCGGCTGAACACGTTGAAATCGGTGGAAAGGTCGAGGTTGAGCACGGGGATGGTGTACTGCAGGATGGCCCCGTACTGGTAGTCGAACACGTTGATTGGCTCGAAGCCCTCGCGGCTGCTGCGGCTGTGGCGCGAGTCGAGCTTGCCGCCGATGCCCGCCGTGAGCTTGCCCATGGTGTAGGCCAGGCGCAGGCTGAGGCCTGCGCGCAGTGTCTTCACTGTGCTGAGCAGCGCGCTTGGCGTGTCGTAGGCCACGTCGAAGTCAACGCTGTGCGTGTACTTGGCGTTGGCGTCCGCCACGTAGAGCAGCCTCCGCCTGGCGCCGAGCGTGCCGTTGACGCCCGTCTTGAAGTTGAGGTCCCAGTTGCCCTGCACGTTGTCGTCCATGTAAGTGTAGGCGCCGGTGGCGGTGTTGTAGGTGGTGCGCGTGCCTATGTCGTTGGTGGTCACGTTGGCGTCGGCCCTCACGTACCACGTAAGGTGGGCCGAGTCGCAGCGCAGCGTCGTCTTCCAGCTGGCGGTGTGGCGCGTGAGGGCCTTCAGGGCGGGGTTGTTTATCCTCGTGGCCAGCGCGTCGGAGGTGTTCTCGTAGGGCATGAGCGAGGCGAAGTCGGGCTGGCTTATCCGCATCCTGTAGGTAAGCTCGTGCCTGTTGCCGTCCTTGCCGAAGCGCAGCGTAACGTATGGCGAGAAGTCCCAGTAGCTCCGCGTGGCCGTGGTGTCGAGCGAGGCGCGGGCGTAGCCCAAGCGTTCGGTGGTGCGCTCCAGGGACAGGTTGATGAACATATAGCTGCTGGAGAGCGAGTGGATGAAGCTCACCTCGCCCCCATACGTGCGCTTCAGGGTGGTTGTGCTGGCGCTGTTGTCGCGGTCGAGGGCCAGCAGGAGAGAGTCGCGGGTGGAGGGTAGCAGGCCGAGGGGGCCGTCGGCGTAGGCGTCGAGGCGGTCGAGGCGGTAGCGTAGGTTGTCGTCGGAGCTGTAGGCCTGGTTGTATGCCGCGATGGCCTGTATCGTCCAGTAGTCGTCGAGGCGTATGTAGTAAGAGGCTTCCAGGTTGTAGGAGTAGCCCTCGGAGCTGCCGTCGGTGTAGTTGTGGCGCCTGTCGGCGGGCAGGCCGGCGGCGTAGCGCGTGGCGTTGAGGCCGAACTGCTCGGCCGGGTGCGCCTTGTAGTAGCTGTAGAAGGCCGTTAGGCTTACGTTGTCGCCCCACGGCAGGGGCTGCGTCCAGTCGGTGAATCCGCTGTAGCGGAGCCTGCGCGTGTGGCCCATGGCCAGGCTTGTGGAGCTGTTCAGGAGCGTGTCGCGCATGGTGGAGTCGGCTCCCCGGGAGGTGCTGCGGCTGTTGGTGTAAGAGAGGTCGTGGCTGTTGGCTATGTGGAGCTTGGGCAGTCGGAGGTAGTTGTAGAGCGAGAGGCTGAAGTCCTTGCTGCGGCTGAAGCTGGAGCTGCCGCCCGCTATGTCGCCGGCGGAGGCGAAGGTGGTTGACGAGTTGTGGCGTTCGTTGTCGGTGTCGTTCCACTTGGCCGTGGCCTCGAAGCGGTCGAACGCGCGCTTGTCCTTGTCCTCGGTCTGCACGCTGAGGCCCGCCTGCTTGGTGGCGAGCAGGCCTCGGGTCATCTTGGCGGGCGACCAGTCGCCCTCGCTGCCCGGCTGTCGGTTCTCGTTCACGTTGTTGGCGTTGCCGAAGAGGGCCACTCGCGTGTGGTCGTCGAAGTAAAGGCCGAAGGCGCGGGCTGCCCACCGGCTGTCAGTGCCTATGCCCGCCTCGGCGTTGGCTATGTAGCTCCGGGCGTACTCGCGCTTCAGGCCTACGTCCATCACGAAGTCCTTTGGCTCCACGTCGCGGCCCATGCGCTCGCTCTTCTCGGTGCTCTTCTCGTATACCTTGACGCCCTTCACGGTGAAGTAGGGCAGGTTTTCGAGCATGAGCTTGTTCTTGCCCTTGAAGAACTCCTTGCCGTTGAGCAGCAGGTAGTCCACCTTGCGGCCATTGACGTAGATGGTGCCGTCGTCCTTAAGCTCGGCCCCGGGCATCTGGCGGATGAGCGCGTCGAGCATCGACCCCTCGGGCAGGTTGAACGCCGAGGCGTCGTAGACGATGGTGTCGCCCCGGTAGGCCAGTTGCACGCGGGTGCCCCTCACCACCACCTCGCCCAGGGCCACGTTCTTGTACACGTCGCCTTGGCTGCGCTTCATGAGCAGGCGCGGCATCTCGTAGTAGCGCCTGCGGCCCTGCGGGCGCAGCTCGTAGGAGGCCAGGGCGGGCTCGTAGCCCTCGGCCTCGGCCTTTACGATGAACCGCCCTGCCTGCCTCGGCACGCTGAAGCCGAAGCTCGACGTGGTGCTCCACAGCTCGCAGGTGTCGGTGGCCACCACGGTTGAGTCGGCGCGCATGAGCGTCACCACGGCCTTCAGCCTCGCCTTGGTGAACGAGTCGTACACCTGGCCGCCTATGTATACGGTGCGTTGCTTCTTTTCTTTGGCCTCAGCGGCATCGGCTGGTGCGGCCGCGAGGCAGCAAGCCAGTGCCATGGCCATGGCTGCGATGGTTCTGTTCATGCTCGTTATGGTTTGGTTTTTACAGCAGGCGGCGGCTCCGGCTGCCCGGGGCCACCGCCTCATATACGCGCAATGGTGGCTTATGTCAAGCAAAAAACGTCAGTATATTATGCGGCCCCGCCGGCTCACCATGCGCTCCGGCACCTTGCCGTTGCCCCGGCGCAGCTTTTTCACGCTGAGCTTGCGCTTGCTCTTGGCCTCGCCGGAGAAGTAGCGGCGCGAGGGGCCGCTCGGCGCGAAGAAGTCGACGGTCTTCACGCTCTCGGGCAGCGGCGGGAACACGAGCACGAAGCGCACGTAGTTGCCGTCGACGCCGTCGACCCAGAAGAACGTGTCGGTGGGGAAGTGCTCCAGGCGGCGCATCATGTACTGGTCGCCGGTGCGGCTGTCGATGATGGCGCAGTCGGAGTTGAAGTAGTAGAACTTCTTCTTCCTGTGCTGGTATGTGGCCGTTACGTATGTGGCCTCCTTCGCTCTGTACAGGCGGTAGTAGGCCATGCCCATGAGGTATATGCCGTCGGCCCTTGCCAGGGAGTAGGGGTTGGTGTACAGGGCGAATGTCTTGGTGTCGTTGATGTTGTAGTCTTGCGCCTGCGGTTGCTGCAGTGTGGGCTTCACGTTGTCGGGCCTCTGGTCGTATTCGGGCAGCCGCTGCGCGGCGCAGGCGCACAGCAGCCACGTTGCGGCTGCCATGGCTGCCGCCTGTTTCAGTGGTTGTTTGTTCATCTGTCAGTGGTTTTCGGTTTACCTTATTATCCTTGTGGGCTTGCGCTCCACGTCCTTGAGCCTGTATACGGGCACTGTCTTCTCGCCGTCCTTGCGTATGGATATGGCGTCCACCTGGTCGTCGAGCGGCGGGAATATGAGCGTGAAGCGCACCACGTCGCCCTTGTGGCCGGTGATGTAGGCCTCGACCACCTTCTTGCCCACGCCCTCGATGCCGCGGCACATATAGCGGTCGCCAGTCTTGCGGTCCTCTATGTAGCGGCTCTTTCCGTCGAGGCGGATGAACTGCCGGTCGCTCTCTATGAGCTTGAGCATCACGAGGTGGGTCTCGTCGGCGTGGCGCTCAATCCAGAACTTCTCCGGCATTATGCGGTATTCCATCACGGTTAGCGGCGCGACGTCGAGCCCGCTCCACTCCGGCTTACCGTCGGCCGGAGCCTTGGCGGCCGGCTTCGGGTCGATGTTGACGGTCATTGCAGCCGGGTGCAGCGAGTCGGCAGCGGGCGCGGCTATGCTTGCCGCCACGGCGCCCATGCCCTCCGGGCGTGCCGCCGGCGCTTCGGCCAGCTCCGGTTGCCGTGGCCCGGGCGCATCGGGTGCGGGCTCCACGGCCTTGGCCGCAGCCTCGGTGAGCGCGCGTGGCGAGAGCAGCGGCGCCTCGGCCTCGGCGCGTTCCAGCGTCTGCCGGGCCTCGCTCACCATGGTGGGCCGTGCGAATGCCACTGCGGCCACGGCCACGATGGGCAGCAGGTAGGCGGCCTTTAGCGCTGCGGTGCGCGCCGACGGGTGGCGGCACATCATGTAGAGCCTGCGCTTCACGGCGCTGCGGCACAGCGAGTTGGCTGCGGTGGCGGCAGCGGGCGCGGCCGCCGTCTCTATGAGCAGCCGCTGGTAGCCGTCGGCATCGATGCCGGCAGTGAGCACGCGGCGGTCGGCCTGGTATTCGTGCACGTCGCGCAGGTCGTCGCGCAGCATCCACGCCGAGGGCAGGAACCACAAGAGGCGCGTGACCATTTCGCACAGCAGCATGTCCCACGAGTGGCCCATGCGCACGTGGCCCAGCTCGTGGGCGAGCACTGCGCGGAGCTTGTCGCCGTGGAGCCCTGGCGGCAGCATCACCCAGTGCATCCAGCTGCAGGCCACCGTCAGGCCTCTGCACTCCACCACGCGCACCCACTGCGGCACCCCGGCGACGCGCAGCCTGCGGCTGCCGCCTATCATGAGCCACAGCGAGCCGAGCGAGAGGGCGTAGCGCAGCAGGCACAGGGCCAGTGAGCCGGCGTAGGCCACGGCCACGAGGCGGGGCCACAGGGCCATGCCGCCCTCGCCGCCTGCGGCTGCCTTGCCTGCCGCTGACGGCGATGCCTGGGCACCGGCGTCTGCCTGGCTCACTATGAACGCCTCGGCGTCGGCCACGGCCACGGCCATGGGCGAGGGGCTGGCCGTGGTGATGCGCACCGCCGGCAGCGCCACGGCGGCTGCCATGATGCCTGTCAGCACGGCGCGGTTGAGCGAGTGGAGCGTCTCGCGCTTGAGGCACAGCCTGTAGAGCGAGTGGAGCACGGCCAGCACAACGGCGGCCTTGAGTATGTATATGAGGAACGCTGCCATGCCTACTGCTTTTTAAGTCTGTCGAGAAATTCGGTCAGTTCCTCGCGGCTCACCTTCTCTTCCTTTACGAGCGTGGACACCACGTTCATGTAAGAGTTGCCGAAGTAGCGGCTAACGAACGTCTCGAACTTGCCCCGCCCGTAGTCCTTCTGGTCCATGGTGGGGATGTAGAGGTAGCCCCGGCCTTTCATCTGGTGGGTGAGATAGCCTTTCCTTTCGAGCGACTGGAACATCGTGGCGATGGTGTTGATGTGGGGCTTCGGGTCGGGGTACAGGGCATACACGTCCCTGGGCGTGCAGTTGCCTATCTGCCATATCATCTCCATGACCTCTTCTTCTTTTGCTGTGATTTTCTTCATTGCTTCTGGTTTTTTAGTCATTGACGTTGCGCCCCGGCGGGTCTGCAGCCTCGCGGCGCGCGCTTTTCAACTGCAAATATAGTGAAAAGTTTTGGGGCGGCAATGGCATTGCCGTGTGTTTAACTATTTTTTTAGTTGTTAAGAGACTCGCCTGCCACGCCAGTGGCGCGCCCGGCGTTGTAAGGAAATTTTGCTCCGGCCTCACGTACCGGCCCCCGCTGCCAACTGCCTGCAAGTCAGGGCGTTGGCGACAGTGGCGGCATCGGGCTGCAAAACGGCCCCTGTTGCGCCCCGAAACGGGCCGAACCGCGCCTCGGCATGGGCCGTTTTGCCCCGCTTCCAGCCCGCATCGCGATGCGGCGACGGCTTTTGTAAATGCTTTTGAACCCAAATTGGTCGTTAGACTTCACTCTGATTCCGTCCTGCTGCCAGGCAGATTGCTTCCCGCTTTTGCCGTCCGCAGGCTCAAGCCGCCCACTGCCGCTGCCGGTGCTGCCAGCCCGGGATGGCAGCCATGGATGCCCCGCAACGGGCTGCGATGCGCGCCAAAACCAACTTTTTTGCCCTTTGCATGAAAATTTTCGCCGAAAAGTTTGGCGGTTTGCAAAAAACTCACTACCTTTGCACCGCAATTCAGAGATGAAGCGTAAACAAAACGTTGGCTCCGTAGCTCAACTGAATAGAGCATCTGACTACGGATCAGAAGGTTACGGGTTTGAATCCCATCGGAGTCACAGCAGGCAGCGGGCCGCATTCGCAAGGATGCGGCCCGCTTTTCTTTTCCCCCTGCCAATGCCTCCGCCCCGCCGCTACCGGCTCCGGCCTTCACTGCGGCCATCGCTGGGCGGCAGCAATCCCTGGGCCGCGCCGCAGGCAGCTGCCGCCCGCGCAGGCACCCATGAAAACCACAAGCGCCGCAGGCCATTGCCCGCAGCGCTTGTGGTCTGTCATTTCTTCCTGGGCTTCCTCCTTGCCCAGCCTTCCTCCGAGAAGTCGGGCTCCTCGCCCTTGAGCTTCACGCTGTCATTCTGGAAGAACTGGCGCCAGTCGCCCGTGTCGCCTCCGCCGAAGTCGTCGCCCCCGGCCTTGCGCCCCTTCTGCTTCTTGTCGAAGCGGCTGAAAGCGCCGCCCCCGCCGCTGCGCGCCGGGCCCCGGTCGAAGCGGTCGAAGCTGCGGCCTGCGCCGCGCTGCCCGCCGCGCGCGCCTCCCCGGCTGCCTCCGCGCGAGGCTGCCGATGTGTCGTCGGCGTCGTTGCAGCGCACGTCGCGGCCGCGGTAGCGCGTGCCGTCGAGCGAGCGCATCACGCGCTCGGCGTCGCGCTCGGGCACTTCTATGTACGAGTACTTGTCGTGCAGGTCTATGTGGCCCACCTCCTGGCGTCCGTCAACGTAGCGGTTTACGAACTGCATCACCTCGCCCGGGTAGAAGCCGTCGGTCTTGCCCAGGTTTATGAACAGCCGGCGGTAGCCCTGCTCGGCCCCCCTGCGGCCTCCGCGCTCGCCGCGCTTGCGGTCTGGCTTGTCGCCCTTGCCGCCTCCCTTGCCCGAGGGCTGCTCTATCTCCGGCGCGTCGGCGTAGTAGGCGAGGAAGCGGCCGAACTCACGGCTCACCATCTTCTTTATGATGTCCTCCTTGTCTATGAACTCGAAGTGGCGGTTTATCTCGTCCATGAACGGCGCTATGTCGTCCTCGTTCACGTCGGTCTTCTCTATCTCGTCCATCACCTTGTAGAGCTGCTTGGTGCATATCTCCTGCGGTGTGGGCAGCTGTCCCTGAACGAACTGCTTGCCTATCTCCTTCTCCACGGCGCGTATCTTGCTCTTCTCGCGCGAGTGTATGATGGCTATCGAGGTGCCTTTCTTGCCGGCGCGGCCCGTGCGGCCGGAGCGGTGGGTGTAGCTCTCGATGTCGTCGGGCATGCCGAAGTTGATGACGTGCGTCAGGTCGTCAACGTCGAGGCCGCGCGCCGCCACGTCGGTGGCCACGAGCAGCTGCGTGAGGTGCTGGCGGAACTTCTGCATGGTGAGGTCTCTCTGCTGCTGGGAGAGGTCGCCGTGGAGCGACTCGGCGTTGTAGCCGTCGCGTATGAGCTTGTCGGCCACCTCCTGGGTCTCGCGCTTCGTGCGGCAGAAGATGATGGCGAAGATGCGCGGGTAGTAGTCCACCACGCGCTTGAGTGCCAGGTACTTGTCCTTGGCGTTGACCATGTAGTAGATGTGGTTCACGTTCTCGGCGCCCTCGTTGCGGCTGCCTACCACTATCTCCTTGTAGTTGCGCAGGTACGACTTGGCTATCTTCTCTATCTCGCGGCTCATGGTGGCCGAGAAGAGGAGCGTGTTGCGGTCCTCCGGCAGGCTCTCGAATATCTCGTTGATGCTCTCGGAGAAGCCCATGTTGAGCATTTCGTCGGCCTCGTCGAGCACCACGTTGCCCACGCCGCCGAGCTTGGCCACGCCCCTGTTCTTGAGGTCGATGAGCCGCCCCGGGGTGGCTACGATGATCTGCGCGCCGTGGCGCAGGGCGCGGATTTGGTTCTCGATGGACGTCCCTCCGTACACCGGCACGATGTTGATGCCTCCCATGTACTTTGAGAAGTCCTTGAGGTCGTCGGCTATCTGGAGGCAAAGCTCGCGCGTGGGGCTGAGCACCAGTGCCTGTGTGTCGCGGCAGCGCGTGTCGATGCGCTGCAGTACGGGGATGCCGAACGCCGCCGTCTTGCCCGTGCCGGTCTGTGCCAGCGCGATGACGTCGTTGCGGTTGCCGAGCAAGTAGGGGATAACTTCTTCCTGGACGGGCATGGGGCTCTCGAAGCCCAGCTCCGTGATGGCGCGGCGAATCTCTTCGCTTACGCCCAATTCTTCAAATGTCTTCAATCTAAAAAATGATAAATAATACGTATTGTCGCCCCATGCCCGGCCCAACTGCCATCGACGGCGTGCGGCGTTTGCGGCTGCAAAGTTAATGAAAATAAATGAGTTAGGCTACAAAAAAGCCGGATAATTTTGCAAAACGCCCGAAAATCAGTATTTTTGCAAATTAAAGCGTTGCCCTGGCGGCAACACCCGAATACAAGTCAACGACAATGAAGATATGCGTTTTCTGCTCGGCCAACGCCGGGCTTGACCCCGATTTCTACGCAGCGGCCCGCGAGCTGGGCCGCAGGATAGGCGCGGCGGGCCACGCGCTCGTGTTCGGCGGCACCGACATGGGGCTGATGCAGGCCGTGGCCGAGGCCACGCGCGAGGCTGGCGGGCGCGTCATCGGCGTGGTGCCGGAGCGCGTTGAGGAGCGCGGCCACACCAGCCGGCTGATGGATGTGCACATACCCTGCGCCGACCTCACCGACCGCAAGCAGCTGATGATGGCCCAGGCCGACGCCTTCGTGGCCCTGCCCGGCGGCATAGGCACGCTCGACGAGGTGTTCACCGTGGCCGCCTCGGCCACCCTTGGCTACCACGCCAAGCCCCTGGCGCTGCTCAACGTGAAGGGCTACTGGGACGGCCTCGTCGCCATGCTCGACGGCATGGAGGCGCGCGGCGCCGTGCGCGGCTCGTGGCGCGACGTCATCAAGGTGGCCTCCAGCCTCGACGAGCTGGCCGCCATGCTCTGAGCGCGGCTGCCCCGGGCCGCCGGGCCGCCGCGCGGCGGGCAGTCTGAAGCCCCGGGGCGGAAGCCGGAACACGGGGGCAGGCCGTTCCGCCGCGCGGAACGGCCCGCCCCAGGCTCTTGAACGGCCTGTTTCAGGCTCTGAAACGGCCTGTATCGGATGGCAAAACGGCCCATGCCGCCAACCACCTCATTGCCAGGCACTTGCAGCCGCAGCCCGGCAGCAGCGCAAGTGCCTGTCCGCCTGCGCGCAAGCCGGGCCGTGCCAGCTCCAAACGAAAAGGCTGCGCCACGGCAGGAAGCCCCAACCCGGCCCCATCCATTGCGCAGCCCAATTCTTACCTCTTAATTCTTAACTTCCAGCAGTCTCCCCCAAAACGAAAAGGCTGCGCCACGGCAGGAAGCCCCGACCCGGCCCCATCCATGGCGCAGCCCAATACTTAATTCTTACCTCTTAATTCTTAACTTCCAGCAGTTTCCCCAAAAAACGAAAAGGCTGCGCCATGGCAGGAAGCCCCAACCCGGCCCCATCCATTGCGCAGCCCAATTCTTAATTCTTACCTCTTAATTCTTACCTTCCAGCAGTTTCTCCGCCATGGCGCGGCCCAGTGCCTCGCAGGCGGCATGGGTCTCTGCCGTCAGGCTCTGGCGTATCTCGACGGGGTTGCCCACAGGCTCGAAGTGCAGCCGCTCGTCGTTCCACTCCGCAATCTTGGCCACGGCCTTGCCGGCCCAGGCGTAGCTGCCGAACCACCCGATGCAGTGGTTCTTTATGTCCTTGCCCGCCAGTTCGGAGAGCAGCACCTCCATCTCGTGGTAGAGGCCGGCGTTGTATGTCGGCGCGCCCACGATGAGGCCGCGGTAGCGGAACACGTCGCGTATGATGTAGGAGTGGTGGGTCTTCGACACGTTGTACATCACGATGTCCTTCAGTCCGGCGCGGCTGGCTGCTGCTGCCACCACCTCGGCGGCGCGCTCCGTGTTGCCGTACATGGTGCCGTAGCATATCACGAGGCCCGGTGCGGTTTCGTAGCGGCTCATGCGGTCGTAGAGGCCCATGACGCGGTCGATGTGCTCGTGCCACACGGGGCCGTGGGTGGAGCAGATGTAGTCCAAAGGCACGCCGGCGAGCTTCTTGAGTGCGTTCTGCACGGGCGTTCCGTACTTGCCGACGATGTTAGAGTAGTAGCGCACCATTTCGAGCCAGAAGCCGTCGCAGTTTATCTGCGAGTCCACCAGTCCGCCGTTGAGCGCGCCGAAGCAGCCGAATGCGTCGCCCGAGAAGAGCGTGCGGCTCTGCGTGTCGAGCGTCACCATCGTCTCAGGCCAGTGCACCATCGGCACCATCACGAACTTCAGCTCGCGCGAGCCGAGGCAGAGCGTGTCGCCCTCCTTCACCTGCAGCGTGCCGTCGGCGATGCCGTAGAAGCCCTGCATCATGCCGAACGTCTTGCAGTTGCCCACAATCTTTATGCCGGGGTAGTACTTCCTTATGAGCGCTATTGAGCCGCTGTGGTCGGGCTCCATGTGGTTCACCACGAGATAGTCTATCGGGCGGTCGCCTATCACCTCGCGTATGCGCTCGATGAACGGCACGAAGAAGTCTGCCTCCACGGTGTCGATGAGGCACACTTTCTCGTCCACGATGAGGTACGAGTTGTACGACACACCGTCGGGCAGCGGCCAGAGGCCCTCGAACAGGGCCTTGTTGCGGTCGTTCACGCCCACGTAGTAAATCTTGTTTGTTATCTCCTGCATATCCTTTTGTGTTTTGTTTGTCGTTGTTTGGTCACTCCCCGGCCATCGCGGCTTTCATGGCGGCCCCGAAGGCGGGGTCGATGGAGTTGCCTATGCTGCGGCAGCAGTCGGCGGCGAAGAGCTGCGCGCAGCCCACCATGCTGTCCCACTGTGCCTGGCTGAGGCCCCGTGCTATGTCCGCGCGTGTTATCCCGTGCCTCAGCATGCCGTACACCAGGCCCGCGTTGAAGTTGTCTCCCGCCCCTATGGTGCTCACCGTGTCGGTAGGCTCCACCGGGTAGTCCTTGGCGAAGCCGCCCTCTCCCCTTACGGCCACGGGGCCGCTGCCCTGCGTGCAGATGAAGTTGCGGCAGTAGAACGACACCTCGCTGCGGTAAATGGCGTCGGGGTCGGTCTTGCGGAACATCACCCCGAAGTCCTCGGTGCTGCCGCGCACGATGTCGGCCAGCTCCAGGTTCTCGAGTATATTGGGTGTCACGCGGATGAGGTCGGTGCGGTGGGTCTCCCTGAAGTTCACGTCGTAGTAGAGAATCGCTCCCCGGCTGCGGGCGTATTCGAGGAAGGCCACCACCTGCGGGCGTATCACCGGGTTGACGGCATAGAACGAGCCGAACATGACGACGTCGCCCTCGGCCACGTCGGGGTAGGCGAAGTCGAGCTGGTCGTGCGGGTGGTCCTTGTAGAATATGTACTCCGCGTTGTTAGCCTCGTCGAGGAACGCCAGCGAGATGGGCGACTTGCTGTCGGGGTAGATGCTCACGTTGTCGGCGTTCACGCCGTTCTCGCGCAGGAAGCCGGTTATCCTGCGGCCCACGCGGTCGTTGCCCGCCTCGCTGATGAACGTTGCGTCCACGCCGGCGCGCCCGAGCGAGATGACCCCGTTGAACACCGAGCCTCCCGGCACAGCCCCTATGGGCTGGTTGTCCTTGAAGATTATGTCGAGCACAGTCTCGCCTATGCCTATTACCTTGCGCATGTCTTGTTTTGTTTACAACCTGCAAATATCATCATTTTTTGGCAAACGGCAAACAGGCCGGGGGCTTTTTCACAAAAGTTAATCCTTGGCGGGGCGGTGTAAGAGGGGGCAATGAGCCGCAGGAGCGACTGAGTAGCGTAAGCTTGGGAAGCCAAGGAGTCTTCTGGCTTTCCCCTTTTTCCTTATTCCTTTTTCCCTTTCAATTTTTAATTTCCCCTTGCATATTCTTTTAATTTTTAATTTTTCCCTTTTAATTTATTTCGCTACCTTTGCCGCTGTTATGGAATACAACACACTTGCGCTGCCCTCGGGGCTGCGCGTCATCCACCTTCCGTCGGCCTCGCCGGTCGTTTACTGCGGCTATGCCATAGCCGCAGGCACGCGCGACGAGCTGCCCGGCGAGGAGGGCATGGCCCACTTCTGCGAGCACACCACCTTCAAGGGCACCGCGCGCCGCCGCGCCTGGCACATACTCAACTGCCTGGAGAGCGTGGGGGGCGACCTCAACGCCTTCACGACAAAGGAAGACACCGTGTATTATGCGGCCACGCTGCGCGACCACGTGGCCCGCGCCGTAGACCTGCTCACCGACATCGTGTTCCACAGCCGCTACCCCCAGCAGGAGCTCGACAAGGAGGTCGAGGTGGTATGCGACGAGATTGAGAGCTACAACGACTCGCCCTCGGAGCTTATCTACGACGAGTTTGAGGGCCTGCTCTTCGGCGGCCACCCGCTGGGCCGCGGCATACTGGGCCGTGCCGACCGCCTGCGCACGTTCGGCTCGGCCGACGTGCTGGCCTTCGCCCGCCGCCACTACCTGCCCGGGCGGGCCGTGTTCTTCGCCTACGGCGACGTGGACTTCGGCCGGCTAGTGCGGATGCTGCGCAAGGCCACGGCCGACTTCCCGCCCGGCGAGCCGCTGCCGGCGCGCCGGGCCGCGCCGCTGCCGCCCTACGAGCCGCGCGAGGCGCACTCCGACCGCGCCACCCACCAGGCCCACGTCATGATGGGCGCGCGGGCGTACTGTGCGCACGACAGCCGCCGCATGGCGCTCTACCTGCTCAACAACATCCTCGGCGGACCGGGCATGAACGCACGGCTCAACCTCGCACTGCGCGAGCGCAACGGCCTGGTGTACACCGTGGAAAGCTCCATGGCCTCATACAGCGACACGGGCACGTGGTGCGTGTACTTCGGCTGCGACCCCCACGACGTGGCGCGCTGCCGCCGCCTCGTGGCGCGCGAGCTCGACCGCGTGGCGCAGCGCCCGCTCTCGGCTGCGCAGCTCGCCGCCGCGAAGAAGCAGATAAAGGGCCAGATAGCCGTGGCCTGCGACAACCGCGAGAGCTTTGCCCTCGACTTTGGCAAGACATACCTGCACTACGGGCGCGAGAAAGACCCCGCCGAGCTTTTCGCCCGCATAGACGCCATCACCGCGGGCGACATACAGCAGGTGGCGCAGGAGACGTTCGCGCCCGGGGGCATGACCACGCTCATATACCACAACGGGCAGTTGCGCTGACGTGCATATGCGCAGCCCGCACCCGCCAGCGCGCTGCCGCCTGTCGGACTGTGGCGCGGCGGGATTCCGAAAGGGGCCGTTCTGGCTTGCCAAACGAACTGTTCGGCAGGCCGGAACGGCCTCTTTCGGCATGCCGAACGCCCCGTTGCGCAACGTGCTGTGGGCCAGGGTGTTAGCCCGGACTGCCGCCGTTGGCATTGTTAACCTCAAATCATATCAGTGCGCAATGGCTGGATATGTCCGCGTTTCCCGTGCTCTTTGGCCTGCTTGCGCGTTCCTGTCGGCATGTTGCTTGCCGCCCGCCCCGGCGCAGCCGCTGTGCCGTCGGCTAAGGGCAAGGCAGCCAGCTCTGCGTTGGCGCATGGCCAGGCCGAAGTATGATGCTGCCATGGGTTTGGCACGCTGTGGCGTTACGCATCCCAGCAGGCCATCGCACCGCTGAGGGGGTGAAAACCCGAAGGGCCTGCGACCGTGGCAAGGGCGGGAAACGGCTTGAAGGATGGCTGCATGTACCTGCCTGGCAATCAGCGGGTTAGTCTTTCGGGCTGCTGCGCTCGGCGCAGAAAACTTCTTAAACAGACCACTTTATCTTGCAAATCGAACTGTGCCTGTGGACAGGTTTGCCGCAGCGCAATTTGCAGATATATCGCAAAGAATGCTAAAAGCCCTTAAACGATGCTGAAGTTTTACTGTAATCATTATATCTTTGCAACGATTACAAATGAATGATACCTGTATTTTGATTCAAAACAATGATGATTATGGAAAGAAATGAAGCAAAGAAGAGAAGTTACTCAAAACCGGAAATGACAGTTATCAAGATGGAGACAGAACAGTTGATGGCGGCTTCGGGCATCGTGGGCAACGACTTCCAGGACGGCGGTTACTACGGCCGCGAGAGCACCGGGAGCGGTTTCGACTGGGAGAACACAAAGTACGACGTGTGGGATTGACCCATTTCAGGATGACAGACAGAATGATTTAGAGGCTGTTTTGATTTTATCAACTGTCGGTTTGAACTGAATTTTCGAGGCATATTTGCCCGTTTGGCGAGGAGCATAGCGGGCTATGTGACGAAACAAACGGACGAACATGGCCGAAAAGGCATTCAAAACGACTGAGATAAATTCAATTTTGATAAAATCAAAACAGCTTCTTAACCCAATGCACAGACAGATGAAGAAAACAACAAGCACCATGCTCTCCTTGCTGCTGGCCATGCCTGCCCTGCTGGCAGGCTGCAGCGAGGATGCCGGCGTGCCGTCGGCGCCGCCGGGTACGCCCTCGGGGCTGCTGCTGCGCGGTACCATGCCCGGCGGCGGCGACGCCACGCGCGCATACGTTGACGGGAAAGGCGGCTTTTTCTGGAACGCCGCCGACACGGTGATGGTCACCGACAGCTATTACAGCAGCTACGGGGCCATGTTCACAGGCACGTTCAGCGCGTCGCCCGGCTCCGACGGGCAGAAGACGGCCACTTTCCAGGTAGACCTGGCCGACACCCCGGCCGGCGACATCAACCAGTACCTCGTGCCGTGGCTGCTGCAGGGCGCCACCGACTACTACGCCATATTCCCCAAGACGCTCGGCATGGGCGACGACCCTGCGCTGGGAGCCACGTACAACTACTCTTTCCCCGCCACCCAGGTGCAGAGCGGGGCCAGCAGCCGCCACCTCGCCAAGTATATGCTCATGACCTCGGGTAAGGTGGACATCGACAGGAGCGGCAGCGGCGGGAGCCTGGCCCAGGAGGGAAGCCTGGTGAGGCTGCCCGACTTCAGCCTCACCCACCGCACCAGCCTGATGCGCCTGCGCGTGCTCAACCGCCAGGCCAACCCCATCGACGTGCGCCGCGTGAGCGTGAGCGCGCGCCGGGCCGACGGCTCAACGGATTACTTCAAGGCCGGCTGCTCTTATTACGTGCTTGCCGACAGCGTGATGGAGCGGGGCGGAGCCTACGCCACGCTGGCCGTCGAGCTGCGCGGCGACGATGGCTCCCCCGGCTGCGCCGTGGCCGGGGGCGGCGAGCTCTCGGCATATGCCGCCATGCTGCCCAATGCCACCGGCGGCGTGGAGTTCACCTTCGAGGTGGAGACTGCCGACGCCGTGTACAAGACGCTGGCCTTCCCGGGCGACCGCATACAGGGCGCGCGCTTCGAGGCGGGCAAGTACTACACCTTCGAGCTGCTCGTAGACCACGGGCTGAGCGTGCAGGCGTGGGAGGCTGACCGCCTCGACGACATCAGCTTCGGCCAGGATGCCTTCTCCGTCAGCGCCGACAGGCTGACACTGCCGCTGGCTGGAGGCACGGCCACGCTGCGGGTGGCGGCCACCAGCAGCGGCGGGTGGACGCTGGAGGAATGCCCCGAATGGCTCACGCCAGGCATCACCTCGGCCCCGCAGGGCACCACCAACCTGAGGCTCACCGCCCAGCCAGCCACAGCCGGGCGCAGCGGCACGCTCTGCTTCGCCTCGGGCAACCTGCGCAAGTGGATAACCGTGACTCAGGCCGACGTGGAAACCACGGCCGACGACGCCATTTACGTAACCGCCGCCGAGATGAACGGTGCCGCCACGAAGCGCATACTGCAGGACGACGAGCCGGCCTCGGTGTACTGCGACCCGGAGCAGCGCGCCTTCAACACTGCCATGCCGCTGCAAGCCACGGTAGAGGGCGGCCGGCTGCACCTGCGCTTCTACTCGCCGTGCAAGCTCGACGACGTTGAGATATGGGCCACCATGCCCGGCGTGACGGGCGAGGAGTTCCTGCTGGCGCGCCTCGAGGAGGTGGCGCCGTTTGCCGACTTCTACCGCGAACTGCCCTTCCTCACGCGCGACTGCACCTTCACCACGGCTTCGGGCAAGCGCGTCACCGTGCGCAAGAACCCTTATTTCCCCGATGCCATGCTCACGCTGCGGCCAACGTCGTACTGCGACTACTGGCGCAAGCTGGAGCGAATAAAGCACGGCTGGAACATAAGTTTCAGCCTGTACGGCGGCGACCCCACCAAGCCCGACGGAGGCCCTACGCCTAACTGGGTGGGCATACGCCCGGTGCACTGCCGCGAGGCCGTGGCCTTGTTCCTCAATGTGTGCTTCATCACCGACATGAAGGAGCACGAAGAGATGATAAGGGCCAACGAACATCTGCTCTACGGCAACGGGGGCAAAGGCGACCCCGTCACGGCCGAACGGGTGATGGCGCAGATGCGTGAGCCCCGGAGCATCAAGGTAGGGCTGGTAAGCCCCACTCATGCCGCAGGCCTGGGGGGCTACGGCGTGTTCGGGCTCGACGAGTGGCGCTACCTCAACTACCATGACGACTGGGGTGCCTGCACCGTGGTGTTCCACGAACTGGGCCACGTGCTGGGCTACAACCACAGCAGCAGTTTCACCAGCGGCCCCTGGACCCAACAGCTCATGAGCAACTTCTACCTTGACCACAGGGAAAAGCTGCCGGTGGAGTCTACGAAATATCTCGACAGCAAGAACAACCCCAACTTGTATTACAACTGACTTAATGCCAAAGGATGACGATGAACACAAACATACATTGCCTTAAACGCCTGGCAGGCCTCTGCGTTGCAGCCGTGGCCGTGATGCTTGCTGCCTGCCAGGCCGACGACACCGCCGCGCCGGCCTTGCCGGCCGCGGGCGGCGTGACATTTCAGCTGAGCGTGGAGACTGCCGTTGCCGGCGCGACGCGCACACCTGCCGTGGCGGCAGAAAACGCCATAGCCACGCTCGACGTGCTGGCCTTCGGTCCCGACGGGAGCTTTGCAGGCCACTTCGCCGCAGGCGACCTTTACACCATCGACGGCGGGAAGAACTGGCTCTACCGGCTGCCGCTGACCGCCGCCGAGGCCCACGGGCTGCGCTTCGTCTTCTTCGCCAACCTGCGCGAAGAGGTGGGGCGGGCCGTTGCCGAAGGCCGCGTGACGGTGAAAGACGAGCTTTACAAAGAGGTGAAGTTTGCCAACAAGGACTGGGCCACCGCCGCCGAGCCTTACCCGCTGTGGGGTGAGACGCGCCTGGGCTACGACAGCCAGTCGGCCGTACAGAGCCTCAACCGCGTGTCGCTGCTGCGTCCGGTGGCCGCCATCGACGTGGTGCTCAACGGCAACGCCACCGAGGCCATGGGCCTGCCCGGCTTCAAGCTGGCCTGCATAGAGGTGCGCGGCGTGCCTGCCGAGGGCTACGCCGCGCCTGCCCCCGGCCACTTCGACTGGGCCGTGGGCACCGGCGGGGCGCAGGCCACCGACGGGTATGCCGTGAGCAAGCCCACCGTGGTTGGCGGGGCGCAGACCATGGCCTTCAGGACCAGCGGCACCGAGCCCACCGATGCCCTGCGCGGCAGGGTGATAGTGCCTGAGACGGCTGCCGGCGGCGGCATGGCGCTGCTCATAGGCGGGTATTACGGGCATGGCGGGCAGCTGTCGTGGTACAAGGTGGCCATTTCGTCGCGCGACGCCGCGACGGGGCTGCTGCGCCCGGCCGACCTGCTGAGGGGCAAACGCTACCTGCTGAACATCACCGAAGTGGGGCGCGAGGGCTTTGCCACCGCCGACGAGGCCAGCCGCCAGCCAGCCGAGAACATAGAGGCCACGCTGGAGCTGCGCCCCGACGCGGCCGGGCTTAACCACATAGTGTACAACGGGGCGGCATTCATCGCCGCCGACAAGGCCTGGATGCACGTGGCCGCAGGCAAGCCGGCGCGGCTGCAGGTGCTCTCGACGGCTGACGGAGGGTGGCAGCTGGCAGGGCTGCCCGAGTGGCTTGAGGCATCGGCTGCCGGCGGCGCGCAGGGCGTGACGGCAAGCGTGGACTTTACGTTGAAGGACGGATATGCCGCGGCAGACTGCGAGCCGGCCACCGTCACGCTGCGGGCGGCCGGTCTGCAACTGCAGGTGGCGGTGTATGCCGGAGGCGACGGCACCATTGAATACGAGACGCCCTACGTAGCAGAGGCACTGCAGGCAGCCGACTTCGGGCTGGCCGAGGGCGGGTTCGTGGCAGGCGGCGGCATGGCCTTCTGGCAGGGGCGATACATCTTCGTGGCCAACAACGCAGGTGCCGACGCAACGGGCGGGCAAGGCCCGTCGGTCATCGTTTACGACATGGACGCAAGGAAGACCGTGGCCACCATAGCCGAGTGGACACACGGCGGGCAGACGCTCAGCTTCAAAGGCCCCGGCGGGGCGGCTGACCGGATAGACGACATAGCCGTAGACGCGAGGCGCGGCCGCCTCTACGTGGCGCGCCGCCAGTCGTGCGTGGAGGTGTTCGACATCAGCGACCCCAGCGCGCCGGCCTACGTCACGCGCATAGGCAAGCTTGGCATCGCCGGAGCCTACACGCTCAACAGGCTCAGCGGCAGCGGGGCTGTGCTTGCAGCCGAGGGCTACCTGCTCGTGCGCGATGACATGAGCCTCGACACGTATCTCTACGGCGACATAACGGCTGCGGGCTTTGAGGAGATTACCTGCGTTACGCGCGACAACCGCACGATGACCCACTCGGGCCACCAGCCTGCACAGTGGGCCACCGACCCGACGGACGGTTCTGTGTACCTCACCGACTACAGCGGAGACTTCAAAGGTATATACCGCATAGACCCGTCGGGGGCCGACCGCTGGGTGGAGCAGGGCAAGGTGTGGCAGCAGCAAGACCTGCGCAGCCGGGCCTTCGCCCTGGACTACCGGCCCACGGGGCTGCTGATAACGGCAGACAAGGTGTACGTGACACGCCATGACGGCACGCTCGACGTGTTCGGCCGCAGCCTGCTGGCCTCGGCCCCGGTTGTGGGCGCTACACGCGCCGCCGCCCCGTCGCCCGAGGGCAGCGTGAGCCTGCTCACCACGACGGGCCGCCCGGGCAGGCTGCTCAAGGTTTACCAGGACCCGGGCAGCGGGCAGGGCCTGTGGAGCATGGACGTGGAGAACAACGCGATAGTGAGACTGAATATGTTCCGCACGAGCGTGGAAGTGACACCGTGAGGCTTGACGGCGCAGCCGCCACTCCATGAAGCGACAGGCCGTTTGGGCGTTCCAAACGGCCTGTCGCAGCTTTTGGCCACAGTGGGCCTTTAGGGCGGCAAACGTGTATCTGCCGCTGGTTGTTGTCTCGCCACCATTTCTTCCGCCTTGCTGCCGTCATTATGTTTCGCGCTTTCACCGAAGCGGCCTGCGGAGTTAATCTTCTTTAACTATCACAGGCGCACGAGTGAACCATTTGTGCGCCCGGCGGCAGTAACTTTGCAACCGCGAGCAGGGTCAAAGCCATTCGCAGCGCAGCGGCGGGCCGCCCGCCGAAAACGGGAAACGACACACAGGCACACTTGCTTATTACATATTTATAAATGATTATGGAACAAATCTATTACCGACAGACCCCGCCACAGGCGGACAGAGAAACACAAAGAGCCATGGAAGCACAACTTACGCAGAGGGCGCGGGCATTGATGGCGGCCCACTTTGCACGGCTGCTCGACATCAGCCCCGAGGAAGGGGCAACGTGGGCAGGCCCAACCACCGACCTCATGGAGGCGGCCCACACAGCCTACGCAGAGGGAATATGCATCGACGAGGAGGGAAACCCGCTGGCCTTCTGCGTGATGGTGGCCATAGCCTGCCAGAACCTGCACGTGAGGCCGCCGCGCAACCCGCGCAGCCGTGCCAGCCTTGCCTCGGCGCGCAAGGGGCTGCGCCGCGCCTCGCTGCTGAGCCGCTACCGCCTGCGCCTCAGGCAGGGCTTGGGCGGCAACCTGCTGGCCGCAATGGTGAGGCGGTGAGCGGGAGGCATACGTATGCTTCGCGGGGGGGGAGTTGCAGTAGCCCATGCTTCTGCCCCATCCATCGCGCAGCCTTTTTTAATTTTTAATTTTTATCTTTTACCTTAATAACAATGATGAAGACAATGCTGAGCGAGCATTTCTCGCTCGAAGAGATGACACGCTCCGGCGAGGCCTTGCGCCGCAAGATAGACAACGAGCCTGCGGCCGGGCAAGTGGAAAACTTGAGGCAACTGTGCCTCAACGTGCTCGAACCTGTGCGCCGCCGTTTCGGCGCGACGCGCATAACCAGCGGCTACCGCTGCCCCGAGCTGAACGAGGCCGTCGGCGGCGTGGCCGACTCGCAGCACATACGCGGCGAAGCCGCCGACATACACATCTCAGACATGGAGGTGGGCCGCAAGATGTTCGACTTCATACGCCGGCACACCGACTTCGACCAGCTGCTCTTCGAGCGGCGTGTGAAAGGTGGCTGCCGGTGGCTCCACGTGTCGTACACCACGAGGCGCAAGAACCGCCGCGAGGCCGGCGAGCTGGAGGTGTGAGACGCCACATGAAAGCCATCAGGCTGCCGGCTGCCGCCCAATGCGGCGCGCCGGCAGCCTGGGCCAGCTTGCTCACCCCTACTGTTTGGCTGGCCGGCGCGGAATCTGGGTTTGTTGCCATTTTGCCGTCTTCCCATTGCATTTCCGATGCTTGCCATTTAGTCCCTTGGAAAATGTTCCCACGAAACCCATGTAATTAAGAATATTTAACGGGGGGGGTAAAACCTTTTGAACGAAAGTTAATACCTTTGCGCCAAAAACAGTGATGACATTTGTATAACAACATAGTTACGGCTTGCCAAGGCGCGGCGGAAACAAATCCGGACAAAATAAGGCAAGGATTGCTTAGCAAAAATTTATGCGCCACCCAAGGCGCGCATTGACATTGTAATGCGCCGCAAGGCGCACTCTCTGGCACCCAGGCAGCCGCCATCCGGAATCCACGTCTTGCGATGAGAGCGTGAGGACGGCGGCTGTGTAATTCAAGCCATATTCCGGTTACTGCTAAAATTTAGGAAATCCCATAAAAACTGCCCCACGCGGGGTAACAAACCATTTTACAGGTATGACAAAGAAGTTGCTTGCCAGCGCATTCGCCTTCTTGACGCCGCTGCTATCGGCACAGGCCCAGGATTTTGCCTTGAAGACCAATGCGCTCTATCTCGCCACAACCACTCCCAACATCGGTGCCGAAATGTCGGCCGGGCGGCATCATTCCGTGCAGCTGTTCTACGGGCTCAACCCGTGGCGCCAGTCGGGAGCCGACCGCTCCAGCCTGCGCCACTGGCTGCTGATGCCCGAGTACCGCTATTGGTTCTGCCAGAGCTTCAACGGCTGGTTCATTGGCGCCCACCTCATGGGAGGCGAGTTCAACATGTCGGGCGTCGATCTGCCGCTGGGCATTTTCAGCGGTCTTAAGGATCACCGCTACGAGGGCTGGTATGCCGGCGGCGGCATCACCGCAGGCTACCAGTGGCCGCTGTCGCGCCACTGGAACGTGGAAGCCTCGGTGGGCCTGGGCTACGACTACATAAAGTACGACAAGTATTTGTGTGGCGAGTGCGGCGAGAAGGTGAAGCAATCGCACACCAACTACTTCGGCCCCACCAAGGTAGCCCTCTCTGTGCTCTACATTTTCTAACCGACAAACAAAGCACCAACAAATGAAAGCAATCATCAGCAGTATATTCGTGGCGGCACTGGCAGCCGCCGGGCCGGCAGCCGCATCGCCGACCACGGAGCCGACAAGGATGGCCGCCGGCGGCATACGTCTCGACAGTCTCAGCGTGAGCAGCGGCGGCGGTTTCGTAGTGCTCGACATGACGCTCAACCTCGACTCGCTCGACCTGCCTGCCAACACGCGCCTTGTCTACACCCCCGTGCTCACCAGTACCGCAGGCCGCAAGGCCATGCCACAGATTGTCATCAACGGCCGCCGCCAGCACATCATGTTCGAGCGCGGCGACCGCAGCGGCTTCGCCGAGGGCGCCACGGTGGTGCGCCGCGCCAACGGCAGGGCGCAGAGCCTGCCCTACCGCGCCGCCGTGCCTCTGAGCGCAGAGCTGACGGACTACGACGTCACCATCCACGAGGACCTCTGCGGCTGCGGCGACAGCCTCGACGGCAACGACTACCTGCTGCGCCGCCGGCGCAAGCCGCTCATGGCCTTTGTACGCCCGCAGGCCGAGGCGCGGAAGGAGCGCCACATAGACAAGACGGCCTACATCGACTTCCCCGTGGACCGCACCGAGCTTCATCCCGACTACCGGCGCAACCCGGCCGAGCTTGACAGCATCGTCAACACCATAAACATGGTGAAGGCCGACCCCAACCTAAGCATACGCCACATTGAGATACACGGCTTCGCCTCGCCCGAAAGCCCCTACAGCCACAACGACTTCCTGGCGCGCGGCCGCGCCCGCACCCTCAAGGACTATGTGCGCCGCCTCGTAAGCCTCGACGACAGTCTCTTCTCCGTGGCCCACACGCCAGAGAACTGGCAGGGCCTCGCGGCCTTCCTCAAGGGCAGCAACCTCGGCAACCGCGACGCCATACTCGCCATAATGGCCGACCCAGCCCTCGACCCCGACGCCCGCGAGCGCAAGATCAGGGCTGACTATCCCGCCGACTACCGCTTCATGTTGGCCACATGGTACCCGGCGCTGCGCCGCTCCGACTACCACATAAGCTACATTGTGCGGCCCTTCAGCGTTGATGAGGCGCGCCGCCTCGTGTTCACCAAGCCGCAGCAGCTGTCGCTCGAGGAGATGTTTCTCGTGGCCCAGACGTGCGAGCCAGGCAGCGCCGAGTTCAACGAGGTTATGGAGATAGCCGTCAGGATGTTTCCCGATGACGCCACCGCCAACCTCAACGCAGCCTGCACACGCCTCAACGCGGGCGACGCAGCCGGCGCAAAGCCCTACCTCGACAAGGCCGGCGACAGCCCGCAGGCACTCAACGCCCGCGCCGCCTACCAGCAGCTGACGGGCAACGACGAGGCCGCCGCCGCGCTCTACCGCCGCGCCGCCGACGCCGGACTGGAGCAGGCGCGCGCCAACCTTGAAAACATAAGGTAAAGACGCAGGCAACACTCACAACCAAATATTTTATTAATAAAAGTCAAAACAATGAAAAAGTTAAAGCTATTCACATTCGCGCTTGCCGCACTTGCCATGGCTGCATGCTCAAGCGATGAGGTAACCGCCCCCGCAGACAGCAACACCGGCTTCGGCGCCGACGGCACCGGCTACCTGAAACTGTCGATCAACCTGCCGACGCAGAGCGCTGGCGCAGGCACACGCGCCGCCAACGACCAGACCGACGACGGCGACGCAACCGAGTATGCCGTAAACAACGCCACGCTCCTGCTCTTCAAGGGCGAGGACCAGAACGCCGCCACCTTCCAGGCTGCCTACGACATGACGCTCAACTGGAACCAGGGCCTCGACGACGACCAGATCACGTCGCAGGGAACCAAGGTGCAGAAGATCAACTCCATCACCACCGCCGGTGGCGAGAAGATTTACGCCCTCGTGGTGCTCAACCGCAACAGCGTGTTCACCGTTGACAACACCGCAAACACAATCAAGTTCGGCCCGGACGTGTTCTCAGGCTCGTTCAAGGACTTCACCGAAAAGACCGTCGCCTCTGCAACCGCGCTCACCGGCAACGGCTACTTCATGACCAACGCCGTGATGACCGACAAGCCCGGCAGCACGGCCATAAGCGGCCAGACCACCACGATACTCGCCGATGTAAGCGACAAGATCTACCAGACAGAGCTTCTCGCACAGGAGAACCCCGCCGCCGACATCTTCGTTGAGCGCGCCGTGGCCAAGGTGCAGCTCACGCAGAGCATCACAAGCAGCAACCTGATCGTAGGCTCCAACACGCTGACCTACACCATCAGCGGCTGGGCGCTGGCCAACCAGAACACCTCTTCTTACATCGTGCGCAACTGGAACCAGAGCGCAGAGGGCATCACCCCGAGCGGCGACGACTGGTACGCGCTCAGGTCTGACGGCGACGGTAAGTCGGAAAGCCCTTCCCTTACCGCCAACCCCTACCGCTTCGCCGGCTACAGCCTGGCCCAGGAGGAGAGCGGCAACCCCGCAACGGCTGCTTACCGCACCTACTTCGGCATCGACCCGAACTATAAGGACGATGCCTCGTTCACCGACGCTCCTGCAACCGCAAGCGGAATGACCTTCGACGACAACACTAAGTATTGCCTCGAAAACACCTTCGACGTTGCCCACCAGAACGTGAAGAACACCACCTGCGCCATCATCAAGGCCAAGTTC
The DNA here is from genome assembly GCA_944320235.1 of uncultured Prevotella sp. GTDB lineage: Bacteria > Bacteroidota > Bacteroidia > Bacteroidales > Bacteroidaceae > Prevotella. The sequence continues at coordinate 31,883 of CALUGQ010000013.1, read as the reverse complement.
ACCCTGCCCGCCGAGTGGGAAGGCAACGACTTCTACACCGTGAACGGCATCCGCACCACCATCTACAAGAAGTCTGAGGCCGAGAAAGCAATCCTCAAGCAGGCCGGCGACCTCTACAACAACGACATCCTGGCCACGGCAACAAGCGACGCCGACTTTGTGGACGCCGAAAAAATCAATGTGGCTCCAAAGGCTGTCACCTACACCGTAGACGCAGACACGAAGAACCTCACGCTCACCAAGGTGACATTCACCGCCACCGAAGATGGCGGCGACGCCACCACAAAGGACTACGACCTCAACGGAGTGCAGCTTGAGGCCGTGAAGAACGCCATCACCGTGACGCAGTACACCAACGCCGAGGCTTACTACACAGTGCTGATAAAGCACTTCGGTGACGAGCTTACCCCCTGGAACCGCGCCAACAAGACCACTGTCGCCTATCCCAACGAGCAGGCCGACAAGAACTGGCTGGGCCGCTACGGCGTGCTCCGCAACAACTGGTACGAGATTGAGGTCAAAGGCGTGAGCGCCATCGGCAGCGCCACCGTTCCTAACGTGAACGCCGACACCACGCCCGACGACGAGGTGGAGAACTACATCTCAGTGAAGATCAACCTGCTCTCGTGGGCAAAGCGCAAGCAGAGCGTAACGCTCCAGTAAGGCGCCCCCCCGAAGGCATGACCGCACAACGGCGGCGGGCCGCCCACAGGCCCGCCCGCCGCCGTTGACCCTTGCAAACGGACCATGCGCACCCACCGGCGGGCATGGCCGCAACCATCACCACAGCCAACAGCGGCTACACAACACAAACAGAACAACAGCGTGACAATGACCAAGACAACGAGAACACTGGGCCTTGCGCTGGCCCTGCTCGCCACGGCGGCGGTGCCCACGTCGTGCGACATGATGCACGAGGAGACCGACTACTGCCCTTACGGACTCTACCTGACGTTCAAGTACGACTATAACCTGCAACGAGCCGATATGTTCAACGACCATGTGGGCTCGCTGACGCTCTACATCTTCGACGAGCAGGAGCGGCTGGTAAGCATCCGCGAGGAGTCGAACACTGCCACGGCAACGCCCTTGGCCAACCCGGCATACGCCATGCACGTCACCGGCCTGGCCCCGGGCCGCTACAAGTTCATAGCCCTGGCGGGCCAGAAGCCCTACGCCGACATGCTGGCATCGGGCAGGGCGCGTTTCGTCCGCGCCGACATGGGCGCCGGAGACCCCATGCGGCAGCTCGACGTAAGGCTCGACCGCGTGGCCGCCGGCAATGGGATATACAACATTGAAAACCGCTCGCTGCCGCTCGACACGCTGTGGCACGGCATGGAGACGGGCGGCTTCGAGGTGTCGGCCACACGCCCCACCTACGGCACCATATCGCTCGTGCGCGACACCAAGAAGATAAACGTGACGCTGCGCGAGCTTGACAACCCGGCGGAGATGGACATAGCCAACTACGACCTGCGCATCACCGACCGCAATTCGCACATCCTCTGGGACAACTCGCTTGACGAGAGCGACGCCGTCGTCTACACCCCGCACGCCACGTGGAACACCACCGACCGCACCGACGCGCCCTCGGCCGACGGCACCGCCACTGAGGCGCCGGGCAGGATAGGCCACGCCGACTTCATGACATCGCGCATAATCTTCCACGACGACCCGGCCGACGACGGGCGGCTCACCGTGACCAACCGCCTGACAGGCGTGGAGGTGGCCACGATAAACCTGCCCGACGTGCTCTCGCGGCTCCGCACGAGCGAGGACATTCACCGCTACAGCGAGCAGGAGTTCCTCGACCGGGGCTACGACTACCAGATAGATATCTTCCTGCGGGGCGACCGACTGGCCTACATCAACATAAGCATCAGCGTGCTCGGCTGGAGCAAGCGGGTGCAGTATGAGGAGCTGGGCCTCTGAAAACGCATTTAAGGAGCAACAGGACATAAATGAGATTTGCATTACGCTACACCGTCCTTGCGGCTGTCGCCGCTCTCTGCGGGCTGTCGGCCTGCAGCGGCGACGACGTCACGGCCAAGGATTCTACAGCTGCCGGAGGCACGGCCTACGTGTCGGTGCGCCTGCTCGTGGCACAGCCGGAGGCCACGCGCCTCGGCCCCGCCGGGGGCGCCGACGGCGACGGCAGGGAGCCGGGCATGGACCGCGAGAACGCCGTCAGCGACGTGACGCTGCTGCTCTACCGCCAGTCCGACGCCTCCACAGGGCTCAACGGCGACGGCACGGCCACCGTGGAGCACACGGTGTATTTCCCCACGCTCGTCGCGTCGGCCGACGGCACGGCCTACACCTCGGAGGCGGCTGAGTGCGGCATAACCGCTGCCAGCGGCGCCTGGCACGCCATAGTGGTGGCCAACATGGGCGACGTAAGCACGGAATATCAAGGGAAAACCGTGGCCTGCGTGCGCGACGACATCATAAAGGAAGCCTGGACACCGGCCGCCGACGCCGAGCAGTGCGACGGCTTCGCAATGGCTTCTGCCGAGGACGCCACGCTGGGCTTCGCCGACGGCGACGGCTCCCGCGCCAATCCCTACACCCTCAGCACAAGCGTGGAGCGGCTGGCGGCGCGCATAGACATAGCTCCGGGCGGCGGCGCATGGAGCGCGGCGGACGGAACATACACTTACCGAGTGCTGGCCGAGGGCGGCACCGACACCGGCGACCGCTTCGTGCTGCGCTCCGTGACGCCCGTAAACGTCATGGCCGCAGGCTCCTACCTGCTGAAGCGGGTGTGCGGCCATGGAGGCACAGGCATAGAATACTTAGGCGCCGAGACAGCCGACGCCGACAAGCGCCAGACCAACTGGGTGCTCGACCCGTGGACACTCAAGGGAAAAGACGCCTCGCTCTATGCCGGTACTGCCGCCGACGTGGCCGCCAAGCCTGCGGAGCACACCGACAGTGACGGCGACAGTTACTATATCCTGGCCTACGCCATGGAGAACACCACGCTCGACAACAACCCCGCCTTTGCCACGTCGCTGCGCTTCACGGGCACTTACTACAAGGCCGCCGAGTGGAACGAGGAGACAGGCGGGCCCGCCGACGGAGCCACCGGCGAGGAGAAAACATTCACCTACACCTTGCGCCACAGCGACCCCGACGACTCCGCCGATGCCTCGCAGCCCATGCTCTACGGCACCGTGCGCAACAACATCTACCGCGTCAAGATAGACGGCGTGGCCTACGAGGGCGGCTCACCGCAGCTGCAAGCCACCATCAATGTGCGCAAGTGGGCGCTCTTCAGCCACTCCGGCATAGTGATGTAACCCCAAAAACGACAATGAACATAACCACACACACAATAAGGAAACACGCATTTGCGGCGTGGGCGGCGGCCTTGGCTGCCGTGCTCAGCCTCGTGGCGTGCTCGGCCGACGACCCAACAGCCAACGCATACGGAAGCCCCGTTACGGTGAGGCTGCGCCTCGCGGCGGCCCCTGCCGCCCCCACGCGGGCATGGGATGGCTCGCAGTCGGCCCCCACAGCAGGCGAGGGCATGGACAGCTGGGCCGTGGTGGTGGCCGACAACAGCGGCACCGTGGTGAAGGTACTGACCGGCGGCGGACTCGGCGACATACAGTCCGACGACATTGGCAAGCTTACCCTGCCCGCAGGCACATACACTTTCTATTCGTTCGCCAACATCAGCATGGCCGACATAGGCTCGCCCAAAGAGGGCGAACCGTGTCCCGACTTCGGCACGATGGCCTTCGGCGTAAGCGGAAACACGCTCACGCTGCCCGAGGGAGGCATACCGATGAGCAACAGCCAGACCATAGAGATAGGCGCGGCCACGCAGACCGTTGAGCTGTGGGTGGTGAGAATGCTGGCCAAGATGGAGCTGAGGCTCACCAACGCCACCGCCTCCGACCTCACGGTGACCGGGGTGACGCTGGACGGAGTGACGCAGAACGCCGTCGGCAACCTGATGCTCTTGCCCCAGCCGGCCGGCGGCGGCGAAACGGGGGCTTGCAGTCCGAACATAGCGGAGGGCGCCGCAGCGGGCAACCACACATGGGAGCAGACTGTGGCGGTGCCTGCCGGGGCAGAGGAGCCGGCGACGCTTGTTTTCTACGTAAACGAGAGTCTGACGCCGGCCAACGCCCACGGGCTGTTCACCCTCACGCTCGCACTGAAGCGCGACGGCGGCGAAGAGGACGAGATGCGCTACGCCCTGATAACCAACGACGACGGCAACTGGAACTACATAGGGCGCAACGACCACCGCGTAATACCCGTAACGCTCGACGACTACCGCCTCGACCTCACGCCCTACGACTTCCCGCCCATCGGCGTCTACCCCGCCTCGGTGAAGGAGGAGGACGGACTCTTCACCTGCACGTTCCACGCCGGAGGCCACTTCCACCTCGTGCCGCAGGTAATGCGCTACAGCACCGGCCAGGCCCTCGCTTACGGCAGCGGCTCCGGCCAGTGGCAATACGCAGGGTGGACCACCGACGGCAACCCCGCGATATACACCGGCGGCACGGCCACAGCCGACCAGCCCGACAATGGCGGAGCGCCGGCATGGGTGGAAGAGAGCCGCTGCATCATAGGCAATATAAACGAAACGGCCACAGGCCGCGCTTACCACACGCTGACGGTGAGCGTAGGCGGCACTGGCGGGCAGGCCGCCCGCACCCTAAGTTACCGCATCTGCATAATAAAGGAATGACTCATCAGCACAACAAGCGTATGCAAACAAAGAACCACATAAGCCCAAGGCTGCTGCTGGCCGCTATCCTGGCCATAGCCGCCTTCGGCATGGCCCGCGGCCAAGGCCAGGGCGCGTTCACCCCCGCCGCGAGCATAGCCCCCGCCCACACGTACAGTATGTACGCGCTCTACGAAAGCGACACGCGCACCGTAAGCGCATCGTTCTACGACCAGCTGGGGCAGATAGCCGCCGACCTCGGCAAGGGCACCGCGGCAGACCTCATAAACAGCCTCTACATACGCTGGTTTGTGGCCAATGCCGATGGCGGCTACGCGCCGGTGGAGAACATGGCGGAGGCATGGGCCATATCCCTGCCCTTTTACGAGACGGCCAACGTGGGCGGCTACGGCAAGATATGGTGGAAAGGAAAGGGAACCAGCGAAAGCTGGCTCGACGCGTACAACGCCGACAACCAGAAGAAGATATCAAGCGCCAGCCTGACTTTCAGTGGGCAGGGCGAGGCAGGGGCATGCCGCGTTGTCTGCCTGCTGTCCACGCAAGACCCGAAGCACACATACGAGCCCACATGGGCAATCACGGGCGACCCTGACAACATCGAGGCCGCCGTCTCGTTTGAGATAATCACCGAGGAGCAGGCCCAGGCCATGTTCACCCCCGGCAGCGAGAGCAACGCCACCATGCATGAAAAGACCCTGCTCTTGGAGTCTTTCCCATCATCCCAAACAGTAAACTTGTTCCAAGACTACAGCAACCTGCACACCGAGATGGGCGGCAACATGCAGGAGTGCTACATCCGCTGGTACATCGCCGACGCCGAGGGCAACAACGTGTTTGCCGCCGGGAGCATAGGCCACGACCAAGCCGCCACCGACTACAAGGAGATAAGCGCCGGAATGGTTTACAATTCGGCCACGGCTGCAAAAAAGTTGAGCGACCAGTGGAATAATCTCAACTGGGGCAACTTATACACTTTTCTCAACAACATCACTGCCTCGTCGCTACAGGAAGGCTACAGCATAGTGTGCCTGATAGCCGACAAGACGCCGGAGACTGCGGGCGACTATGTGCTTAAAGAACCCGACTTCAAGCTGAAATACATCTACAGCTACCGCGCCGTGCCTACCGACTTCAAGCACTACAAGGGCTATTCGGGCAGCGACTTCGACGAGAAAGGCCGCCAGCAGGTGCACTCCTGGACATACAGCATTTATGTGAAGCCGGGGGAGAAAATAACGCTTGAGCTGCCCTTCACCCACGGAGACGTGCTCGAACCTGCCGGATATTTCCGCTGGTACAACTACGACACAGACCTCGCGTCGGGGAATATCGACAACAAACAATGGGGAAAAGACCTCAAGCCCTATCCCACGACAGGCGGAAGCCGCGGACTGATGATATGGAACCAAAACCGAAACGCGAAAGAATCGAGCACGGCGGTTGACTATGTAGCCCCGGCGGAGGGATGGACGGGCGAGACCATAGCCTGCGACGTGAGCCGCTACATCGACGGACTCGATGCCTCGGGCCGGTATCTGCTGCACGAGCCTACACTCTCCATGCGCTACATCTTCAACATCCGCCCGGCCGAAGACATTGCCAACGCGATAAAGAACGCCATACTCTCCGGCCCGCAAAACGTGCTCGAAGACCAAGGAAACATAAGCATGGGAGCATACGACAGGAACAGCACCACAAACCTGCGGGTAGGGTTCCACGACGTGGGCGATTACTATTTCTACAACTACAATTTCTCCAACAAGCTCGTGCCCGAGGGCCACGAGGTGACGGAGAGCGACTTCGGCACGGAGCTGATACACGCAACAAGGATACGCTGGTTTGTGTACGACGAAACGGGCAGTCTGTCGAAGGAACTCACAAACAACCTCGACAATGGCCGGATGGTCTCCATAAGCCTTGACAACCTAAGCGGCTATTTCAGCAAGTTAGACGGGGAATCGCGGGAATCGGAGCAGATAACATACGACATAGGCCACGTGGCATACATCGTGGCCTACGCCGCCGACGCCGGCAGCAACATGTGCCCGGTGGCCAAGTTCAACTGCCGCTTCATCAGCGACTCGTACCCCATGACCGTAGAGGAGGTGCCGGCATACCGCAGGGTGAGCTTCCTCGACACGAAATACACCAAGGTGGCCGAGATAACCTTCGACAACGACTGCGAGGGAACGAGCCTCGCCGCCCCCACAAACCCGCTCGACAACATGACACAGCTGCCCTCGGCATGGAACCGGCGCTACTACGGCTTTGTCTACCCAGGGCTTTATGCCTACTACGACAAGGCGTCGACCAACTACCAAGGGCTTTCGCCGGGCCATGGCGAATACGGACTCTACAAGAGCATCAACGTGGACGGTGTGTCGAAAGACGGCGGTGTGCAGTGGGGCGGCACTAACTACAAGTTCAAGTGGTGGGCCAACAATCAGCTGCGCGACAGGACATACACGCTTACCGGCGGGGCGCAGTCGGGCTATTTCCTGTATGTTGACGCCTCCGACGAGTCGCGCCCCATAGCCTCGGTGGAGTTTGAGGGCAACCTGTGCGTGGGCAGCACCATAGTGCTGAGCGCGGCAGTGGCAGACATGACAGCCCAGATCACGAAGCCACAGGTAATATTCAAGCTCTACGGGGTGGAGACCGACGCATACGGAAACATAACGAGCCGCAAGCTCATACACTCGTTTGCCTCGGGCGACTTCAATACGGTGAACGCCTCGAAGACTGGCGAGTGGTACCAGGTCTACACCAGAGTGACCTTGCAGCAAGGCACCGGCGTGGAGAACTACAGCAAGTTTCTCGTGAGCATCGACAACTTCTGCAACGGCACAAGCGGCGCCGACTACGCCGTGGACGACATACGCATCTACGCCAGCAACGCCAAGGTGGAGACGCTGCAGGAGCGGCCCGCCTGCGACGACAGCCAACCGAGCGGGGCCACGGTGAGACTGAGGGCAAAGCATGAAAGCCTGGTGGCGCTGCTCAACATATTCGAGGTGTGGGAGAGCAAGCCCATCTACTACCGCATCTGCAAGGCCGACGGCACCCCGCTTACGGGCGTCTACGGCGGCGAGGCCGCCGAGGAATACGGCACGGCGACAATAGTGCGCTACCCACGCAACGCCGACGGCACGCTGAAGGACGGCTACGAGCTGGTTGGCGGCGAGGTCTACGCCATCCTGGCCGACCGCGACTTCGGCCTTGCCCCCGGCGAGGAGTACTACGTGTCGGTGGCACTGCCCATGGGCGAGGAGGGCGACTACCGCCCCGGCAACTGGGGAATGCCCGACGACGTGTGCTCCGTCTACAGCGACTACTTCACCCTTCTTGCACAGGAACTGGAAATCCACGACGCCACCGCGACGGTGAACCCGGAGATAATCCTGCCCTGCAACGGCGTGGAGACCACCAGCGTGGGGCTGACAGCCTCGTTGAAAGTGCCCGACCCCGACAACGGCGGCATGGTGGCGGCCCAGGGGGTGAAGTTCGACTGGTTCATCGGCACGCTCGAAGAATATAATGAAGCGGCCGCGAGAAACGGCACAAGGCTGCGCGAGGCGCTGGAAACTTTCCGCCAGGCTTACCCCTCCGACGCCGTGGCTAGCTGCGAGCAGAACGCCACGGGAACATACACCGAGGCGCACAAGGCCGCGCTCCGCGAGTTCGTCAACGACGGGCGGCTGCACCTGGCGGCAGAGAAAATAAGCCGGGGCGTGACCAAGGCCGACGCCCTGCACGGCTCGCTCGACCTCTGCCTCATACCGGTGACGGCATCGGTGACAATCGGCGGCAAGGCCGTGGCACTGTGCCTGGAGCCTGCAGCCATGTCGCTGAGGGTGAGGGTGAGCAGCCCGGAGCTGACGCTCGGCTTCGCCGACGTGCAGTATCTCAACGGCGCCACCCGCTCGGTGAGGGCCGGGCTGGGGCAGCTGGCAGCCATCGGCGGCGGCAAGGCGCTGCGCCTGCCGGTGAACGGCTACAAGAACATGGACGGCAACGGCTCGGCCACGTTCAGCCTGGCAGTCTACGATGATGACAATGCCGTGACGGTGAGCGCCACGAACGACCCCACGTGGAGCACGGCGACAGCCGCCCCGCTTGGCACCGTGACAGAGATTGCCGCCGACCACGTGGACCTGGCGCTGGCGGAAAAGGTTGCGGCGGGCCTGCACGAGGGCTACTGGTATGAGCTTAACTTCAGGTTCCACGACGCTGCGCACACCGCAGGGCTGCAGCAGGGGCAGGAGGCTTGCCTGGGCGACGTGTTCCTTACGCTGAAGGTGGTGCCGGAGTTTATAACGTGGACAGCCCGCGCCGACAATGACGGCAGCTCCAACTGGAACAACGACGCCAACTGGACACGCTCAACGAAGGCCGAGCTATACAAGGCCGACTATACGGACTATGGCGAGGGAGACTTTGCCCTGCTGGCGCAGCAGCCCTCGTATGCCCCGATGAAGTTCACCAAGGTTACTGTACCCGCAAGGGTGCGCCCGCCGCTGCTCGCCGAGGCCACCACCCACGCAAACGGGATAATAAGGGAGGAGAGCCTCGTGAACAGCGACTTCTACACCGCCACCGAAGGCATAGAGTATGACCTTATGGTGAAGACGGAGCCGGAAGATGGCAGGTACGAGTGCGAGAAGTTCTATGCCAACACCTGTGGGCAGATATATTTCAAGCCCGGCGCCGAACTGCGCAACCAGCATTACCTCACATACGACACGGCGTGGGTGGAGAAGGAGCTGAGCCCGGGCACGTGGAACTTGCTGGCATCGCCGCTCAGAGGCGTCTATTCGGGCGATATGTATGTGCCGAAGGCCAACGGGCGGCAGGAGACCGAGGCTTTCATGCCGATAACTTTCAACAACCTGAGCTACGGCCGCAACGAATATCCAATATACCAGCGCAGCTGGGACAGGGCCGCATCGGTGGTAATCACGCCTGAGGGCGACGCGCGCGGCGACTATGGCGCAGCCATCGACTGGGCGTGGGATGGAGCGGCGCAGGAAGCCACTGTGATACAGACGCACTGGAGCCACAACTACAACGAGGCCGACGTGAAGTACTGGAACGGGGCCGACGGCGGGCTGAACGGTTTCATGATCAAGGCCGGACGCGACGGCACGGCGTATCCGAAGGACGCCTTGCTCCGCCTGCCGAAGGGCGACACCACCTATGATTACTACAGCCACGACGGGCAGGACGACGGGCAGGACACCGGCCCGCTTGACCGAAGCGGCAACGGACGGCTGCTGCTCGACAACGGCAATGCCGACGGCTACGGCACGGTGAGGCAGCCCATGGCCAACGAGAGCGACGGCAACGGGCTCTACATTGTGGGCAACCCATATATGTGCTCGATAGACATGGAAGGTTTCTTCGGCCTGAACACGCAGTTGGAGAAGAAATACTGGACGATAAGCGGCGGCACGGTGACCGCCCACACGGCCGGCGACTTAGGCACTCTGCCGCCCATGCAGGCTTTCTTCGTGAAGAAGGCGGAGGGCGAGCCGGCTGATGACGTAACCTTCATAGCCAACATGGCAACGCGCCAGGCCACCGCACACACAAGGGCCAGACGCGCCACGAAGGCCACCTGCACGCTCAGGCTTACGGCCGAGGGCGGGGGCGCCGAGGCCACCGTGCTGCTCGCCGACGGCGCCGAGGCCGGCTTTGCCGACAGCGAGGACGCCGAACTCCTGACCTACGATGCCGACGGCGCGCGCCCTGCGCCCTACACCGTGGCCGGGGCGCAGGCCGTAAGCGTAAACATGCTGCCGGAGATAGGCATGCTGCCGGTGGGCATCGCGGGCGGCAACGGCGGCACCACAAGGCTCAGCGTAAGCGTGGAGGGCAACACCGGCGCCACGCTCCTGCTCTACGACGCCAAGGGCGGCAGCACCACGCCACTGGCCGACGGCACCGCGCTAACGCTCTGCGGCAATGAGCATGGCCGCTACTTCATCACAACAAGAAGCGCACTGGCCGCCGAGAAGGCCACGCCCGCCTCGCGATGCTACTCGCCGGGCCGAGGGCTGGTGACCGTGGCGGCGGCAGGCGGGATAGAGAGGGTGGCCGTCTACAGCCTCGGCGGTGCCAAGGTGGCCGACCATGCTCTCCACGGCGCGGCCTACGCCACGCTGGCCGCAGGGCCCGGGGTGTGCATCGTGGTGGTTGAGACAACGGGCGGCAAGCAGGAAACGCACAAGCTGCAGGTGAGATAGGGCGCGCCGGGCGGCTCAGGCCTGCGTCACTATCTGGTTGAAGTACGGGTAGGGAATCTCTATGCCCTCGCTGTCGAAGCGTTCCTTCACGCTCTTGAGCAGGTCGCACTTCATGGTGAAGGCGTTGCCAGGCGTGGCCGCCCAGGCCCAGGCGCGCAGCGTGATGGCCGAGTCGCCAAGGGCGGTGACGCGCACCACCACCTGCGGCGCGCCGGCCTTGCGCTCGGCGTCGGAGCGGTGGTCGATGAGCATGGGGTGCTTCATTATCTCGTCGCGCATGGCCTCCATGGCGGCGTCGAGGCCGGTTGAGTACGACACTCCCACCTCCACGAAGGCGCAGGTGGCCGTCTCGCCATACGACGAGTTGACCACGGTGCTCGAGTTCATCTTGTTGTTGGGGATGAGTATCATGCGGTTCTCGGCGTTGCGTATCACGGTGTGGCGCAGCGTTATCTCCACCACGGTGCCGGTGATGATGTCGTCCACCATGATGAAGTCGCCCACCTTGAACGGCCTGGAGAAGATGATGAACAGCCCGCCCACGATGTTCGACAGCGCGTCCTGCGAGGCCAGGCCCACGGCCATGGCGCCGATGCCCGCGCTGGCCAATATCGAGTTGCTTACCTTCTCCATGCCCGGTATGAGCGAGAGGACAGCCGCCACGCCGATGACGTAGACGGCAGCCACCACTATCTGGCGGATGAAACCGGCCTTGGTCTCGTCGACGGCCAGCTTGCCCTGGCGGCGCAGCGAGCGGCGGAAGAGGTACTTGATGAACGCCGTGACGAGGCGCACGAAGAGGTAGATGACGGCTGCCTTGAGGCAGAACACGGCCACGCTGCGGAGCGAGAAGCCGAAAAGCGTGAAGTCTAGAAGTTCGTTTAAGTTCATGTTGACTGGTTGTTTAACGATGATTGCCATGTGCAAAGATACAAAAAAGTTTCCGTAATGCAGCCACTTTGCCTGCCGCAAGGCCACTCCGTGCAGGCACAGGCATCACAGGCAAACAGTCGGGCAGCCCCCGATTTTGCAAAGAAGCGTGCGTTTTTCTTTGCCGTTCAGTCTTTTTAGGCTATCTTTGCAGAATGTAACTTGCAGGATGGGGATATGGTTCTGAACTACATTTGGATAGCTTTTTTCCTGATAGCGTTCGCCATCGGCGTGGTGAGGCTGGTGTTCATGGGCGACACGGAGGTGTTTCCGGCCATGATGGACTCCACGTTCTCATCGTCGAAGACGGCGTTCGAGATTTCGCTCGGCCTCACGGGAGTGCTCTCGCTGTGGCTCGGCATAATGAAGATAGGCGAGAAGGGCGGCGTGGTCGACGCGCTGTCGCGGCTGCTCAGCCCCGTTTTCGTGAGGCTCTTCCCCGACATCCCCAAGGGCCACCCGGCCACCGGGAGCATCTTCATGAACATAGCTGCCAACATGCTCGGCCTCGACAACGCCGCCACGCCGCTCGGACTGCGCGCCATGGAGCAGCTGCAGAGCCTGAACAAGAAGAAGGACACGGCCACGAACCCCATGATAATGTTCCTCGTGCTGAACACGAGCGGACTTACAATCATACCGGTGAGCATCCTCGTTTACCGCGCGCAGATGGGCGCGGCGCAGCCCACCGACGTGTTCATACCCATACTCCTGGCCACGTTCTTCTCGACACTGGCCGGCATCGTGGCCACGAGCATATACCAGCGCATCAACCTCCTCAACCGCACGCTGCTGCTCACGCTGGGCGGGATGTGCCTGGCCGTGGCGGCGGTGATATGGGGCTTTGGCCGGATGGACAAGGACACGATGAACACCGTGAGCACATCGGTGGCCAACATCATGCTGATGGCCATCATCGTGGGCTTCATCCTGGCCGGCGTGCGGCGCAAGGTGAACGTCTACGACGCCTTCATCGAGGGAGCCAAGGAGGGCTTCACCACCGCCGTGCGCATCATTCCCTACCTCGTGGCCATACTCGTGGGCATCGGCGTGTTCCGCGCCTCGGGTGCGATGGACATGATTGTTGACGGCATACGCGCCGCCGTGGAGGCCTGCGGGGGCGACGGCGAGTTCGTGGGCGCGCTGCCCACGGCCCTGATGAAGCCCCTCTCGGGCAGCGGGGCGCGCGGCATGATGGTAGACGCCATGGCCACCTACGGGGCCGACTCGTTCGTGGGACGCCTCAGCTGCATCTTCCAAGGCTCTACGGACACCACGTTCTACATCCTCGCCGTCTACTTCGGCAGCGTCGGCATACGCTACACCCGCCACGCCGTGGCCTGCGGCCTGCTGGCCGACCTGGCCGGAGTCATCGCCGCCATCGCCGTGTGCTACCTGTTCTTTTAAGGGTAAAAAGGCTTATGGACGAGACAGACAAGAAGATAAGCAGCTACAAGTCGCTTTTGGCTTACAGGAAGAGTGAGTGTGTGTTCGACATAACTTACTATTTCGTCAGGGCGTTTCTTGACCGCAGCCGCGACCGCACGGCCGACCAGATGCAGCAGGCCGCGCGTTCGGGCAAGCAGAACATAGTGGAAGGGTATAGCGATGCCGAAGGCTCGACGGAGTCGGAACACAAGCTGACAGTGATAGCAAAGGGTAGCCTCGAAGAACTGAAGGAGGATTACGAAGACTACTTGCGCAACAACGGGCTGGAGAAATGGGGGCCGCAGCACTATAAATACATGGCGTGCCTCCCGTTGTTCCGCAAGCACAACGACAGTGCGTGGTATCGCCGGCAGATACAAGGCCGCTCGGCGGAGGACATTGCCAACATCGCGCTGATAGTCATCCATCAGACCCTTGCGTTGCTTCGCGGCCTCATAGACTACCAAGACCGCAAGTTCTTACGTGAGGGAGGAGTGAAGGAACAACGCTACCGGGCGCGGCTGGAATACCGCAACAGGCAGCGCAACGATGATTGCAATAAAAAAGAACAAAAGGGAGAAGATAAGCAACAAAGGTAGGTCAAGAAGGGAATGTAGGTGGCGTAGGAACTGCGCAAAGGTGTACTGCCGCCGCTTCCTACGTCACCTATCACCCCTACAATACCTACTTTCCCTTGCAAAACCACATCAAGAATAATGCAGAACCTCAAATCTCTGGCCAAGGACACGGCCATTTACGGGATGTCGAGCATAGTCGGGAGATTTCTCAACTACCTGCTCGTGCCGCTCTACACGGCCAAGCTGTCGGCCGAGAGCGGCGGCTACGGCGTGATAACCAACGTGTATGCCTACACGGCGCTGCTGCTCGTGGTGCTCACATACGGCATGGAGACCACGTTCTTCCGCTTCGCCAACAAGGAGGGAGAGGACCCGCAGCGCGTCTACTCTACGATACTCCTGAGCGTTGGCAGCACGTCGCTGGCGTTCGTAGCCCTCGTGCTGGCGTTCTTGGGGCCCATATCGTCGTTCATGGGCTATGCCGACCACCCTTCGTATGTGTGGGTGATGGCCGTGACCGTGGCCATAGACGCGTTCCAGTGCATACCTTTCGCCTACCTGCGCCACAAGAAGCGGCCGCTGAAGTTCGCCGCGCTGAAGCTCTTGTTCATCGTGATGAACATCGCGCTCAACCTGTTCTTCTTTGTCGCCCTGCCCGAGCTTACGGGCCGCCCCACCGACGTTGGCTACGCCTTCTACATCAACCTGGCCTGCACGGCCTCCATAACGTTCTGCTTCTGGCGCGAGCTTACGGGCTTCCGCTACGTGTTCGACCGCGCCCTCATGCGCCGTATGCTCTCCTACAGCTGGCCGGTGCTCGTGCTGGGCGTGGCCGGCATACTCAACCAGACGGCCGACAAGATACTCTTCCCCTACGTATACGATTCGCCCGACGCCCACCAGCAGCTTGGCATATACGGCGCGGCGTCGAAGATTGCCATGATAATGGCCATGATAACGCAGGCCTTCCGCTACGCCTACGAGCCGTTCGTGTTCGGCAAGGCCCGCGACAAGGACAACCGCCAGACCTACGCCCGGGCGATGAAGTACTTCGTCATCTTCACCCTGCTGGCCTTCCTGGTGGTGGTGGGCTACCTCGGCCTGCTCAAGTTCATCATCGGGCGCGACTACTGGAGCGGCCTGCGCGTGGTGCCGATTGTCATGGCCGCCGAGATAATGATGGGCGTTTACTTCAACCTCTCGTTCTGGTACAAGCTCACCGACAGCACAATCTGGGGCGCATGGTTCTCGGGTGCGGGCTGCGCCGTGCTCGTGGCGGTCAACGTCATCTTCGTTCCCCGCTACGGCTACATGGCCTGTGCCTGGGCCGGCGTGGCCGGTTATGCCACGGCCATGCTGCTCAGCTACTTCGTGGGCCAGCGCCATTACCCCATCGACTACCCCCTCAGGCGCATATTTTCCTACGTCGCGCTGGCCGCGGTGCTCTACTGCGGCATGGCGGCGGCCAACTCGCTGCTGCCCCTCTGGGGGGCGGTGGGGGTGAACACAGCCCTGATAGCCGTCTTCGTGGCCTATACCGTGAGGCGCGATTTCCCGCTATCTGCCCTGCCGGTGATAGGCCGCCACTTCAGGAAGCCGTCTGCCGGTGACAACGACAACAATCAAAACTAAATACAACAAACATGAAGAAAGCAACATTATTGATTGCCGCCGCGCTCTCGGCGGTGCCGTCCGTGGCCGACGAAGGCATGTGGACGCTCTATGACCTGCCGCAGGCCGTCTACAGCCAGATGCAGCAGTATGGTTTCACCGTGCCTTACGATGGGCTTTATTCCTCGAAGAACGCGCTGAAGAACGTCGTGCTCAACTTCGGCGACTTCTGCTCAGGTGTGGTCGTCTCGGCCGACGGGCTCGTGTTCACCAACCACCACTGCGGCTTCAGCGCCATCAACGCCCACTCCACCGTGGAGCACGACTACATGAAGAACGGCTTCTTCGCCAAGTCGTTTGAAGACGAGCTGCCCAACGAGGATCTCTTCGTGAGCTTCATGGTCGAGCAGAAGGACGTTACCGACAAGCTCAGCCAGATGGGCATCTACAGCATGAAGCCATCGCGCCAGGCAGAGTTCGTAGACTCGCTTGAGAACGCATGGTCGAAAGACGTCAAGGCCAAGGACTCCACGCTGCGCCTGGAGCTGAAGCCCTTCTACGAGGGCAACAAGTACTACGCCACCACCTACCGCGACTTCCGCGACGTGCGCCTCGTGTTCACCGTGCCAAAGTCGATGGGCAAGTTCGGCGGCGAGACCGACAACTGGATGTGGCCCCGCCAGACGTGCGACTTCTCCGTGTTCCGCATCTACGCCGACCCCAAGACCAACGGCCCCGCCGCCTACAGCAAGGACAACGTGCCTTACCACCCAGAGGCATGGGCTCCCGTGTCGCTCGACGGCTACAAGGACGGCGACTTCGCCATGACCATAGGCTACCCCGGCACTACCAACCGCTACCTCTCGTCATACGGCATACGCGAGAGGCGCGACGCGCGCAACGAGCCGCGGGCCCAGGTGCGCGGCGTGAAGCAGGAGGTGATGGCCCGCCACATGGCCCAGAGCGACGCCGTGCGCATAAAGTACGAGACGGCCTACGCCTCGAGCTCCAATTACTGGAAGAACTCCATCGGCATGAACAAGTGCATCGACAGCATTGGGCTGGTAGCCCAGAAGGCCGCCTTCGAGCAGAAGGTGAAGCGCTACGTCGACTCCACGGGCTACCTCAAGGGCAAGCTCGACTTCGACGCGCTTGCCCGCGTATACGCCGGCTGCTTCGACCTGATACGCTCGCGCACGTTCTTCAGCGAGACTTTCTTCGGCACCAACGAGCTGGCCACGCGCGCCATCCGCGTGCATAACGGCATGGAGGTGAAAGGCCCAGAGAAAAAGAAGAAGAAACAGTACGTGGAGTTCGACGACAACAGCAGCAAGTGGGATGAGGCCACCGACAAGGAGGTCTACGCCGTGCTGCTGGCCAACTACCGCAAGCAGGTGCCGGAGAAGTACCTGCCCGCCTTCTACAAGGACATCGACGCCAACTTCGGCGGCGACTGCCGCAAGTACGTTGACTACGTATGGGCAAACTCCGTGCTCATGAAGCCGGGCGAGAAGATATACATCAACAAGAAGTCGTTCCTCAAAGACCCGGGCGTGAAGATGGGGCTCGACATCACCGAGGTGCTGGGCGACATGAACGCACCGCTCGAGGCCATCTACGACTCCATCGACGAGCAGGAGCGCTACCTCTGCGCGGCCAAGCTGCGCATGGAGCAGGACATGCCCAACTACAGCGACGCCAACTTCACCATGCGCCTGAGCTACGGGCAGGTGGGCGGATTCACCCTCGGCGGCAAGCCCTCGGGCTATTATACCACGGCTGAGAGCATCGTCGAGAAGATGAAGAAGGGCGACACCATGGCCGACTACAAGGCCGAGCCCGTCATGCACCAGCTCATGTCGGCCACCGACTTCGGCCGCTATGCCGACAAGACATCGGGCAAGATGCAGCTCTGCTTCCTCACCAACAACGACATCACCGGCGGCAACAGCGGCTCGCCCATGTTCGACGGGCAGGGCCGCCTCATCGGACTGGCCTTCGACGGCAACTGGGACAGCCTCTCAAGCGACATATTCTTCGACTCGCACCTGGCCCGCTGCATTGGCGTTGACATACGCTACGTCATCTACATGATGGACAAGTGGGGCCACGCCGACCGCCTGCTCGACGAAATCTTTAAAAAGTAAAAAAGTAAAAAGGTAAAAAAAGTAAAAGGCTGCGCCGTTCATTTGGTGCAGCCTTTTTGCTTTTCAAGTGTCGGTAGTGTATCTCTTTGGCCGGCCTTGCCTTTGCTGCCAGCCGCCGTGCGCAGCCTTTTACTTTTTTACCTTTTTACTTTTTTTCCTTTAATCTGTGCGCAGCCTTTTTACTTTTTTACCTTTTTACTTTTTTACCTTTAATCTGTGCGCAGCCTTTTTACCTTTTTACTTTTTTACCTTTAATCTGTGCGCAGCTTTTTACTTTTTTACCTTTTTACTTTTTTACCTTTATCTTACCTTTCTTCCATCACCTCCGTGCCGGCGGCGAGCCACACCTGCATGCGGCCCGGGCCACGGTGGCACCATGCGTAGTAAGGTATCAGCGTTATGGCGCGGGGCGTGGCCGTGAGCTTGCCGTCGGCCACTGCCTCGAGCAGCGTGCCGGTGGCCGCGAGCTTCTTCACGCCACCGGCCAGCGTGGGCGCGTCGGTGAGGGTGAACTGCGGCTTGGCGTCGATGACGAAGTGCATCACGTCAAACTGGTTGTCGGCCCACTCGGCGCAGTATACCAGCGGCCCGCGGCTTATGGCCATGCGCCCGCGGTCGGCGCTTACGCGGCTGTCGGCCTTGACGGTGCGCGGCGTCATGTCCATGTGCAGGCTAACCACGTCGCCCTTCTTCCACTCGCGCGTTATGGGCAGGTAGCCCTTGGCCAGGCTGCCGCCGATGCGCTTGCCGTTCACGGCCACCCAGTATTCCTGCACTGCCGAGTCGGCATACTCATACAGACCGCCGGGGGTCACCTCGCCGCGCACCCACCCGGGTATGCGCACCATCATGGTGAAGCTGCCCTCCTTCTTCGGCGTCACCTTCAGCTCCACGTCGCCGCTCCAGGGGTACTGCGTCTGCTGCTGCAGCGTCACCTCCCTGCCGCCCACGCTCATGGTGGCCGTGTTGCCGGCGAAGAGGTTCACGTAGAGGCTGTCGCCGCGCGTGGCGTACACGTAGCCGGGCATCGACGGTATGAAGCGGCACAGGTTGCTCGGGCAGCAGGCGCAGCCGAACCATGCCTGCCGCTCCATCGAGCCGTCGTGGTTGAAACCGTACTTGCCGTCGGCGGACAGCGGGTTGGGGTAGAAGAACTTGCCCCCATCGGCGCTCATGCCGCTTATCACGCCGTTGTAGAGCGTGCGCTCAAGGCAGTCTATGTACTTGGCGTCGCCGTGCAGCAGGAACATGCGGTGGTTGAGGTATACCATCGAGATGGCGGCGCACGTCTCGTTGTAGGCCGTGAGGTTGGGCAGCTCGTAGTTGGAGCCGAAGGCCTCGCCCGAGTGGCGCGCGCCCACGCCCCCCGTGAGGTACATCTTCTTCTCCACTATGTTGCGCCAGATGGCGTCTATCGCCTTGATGTAGGCCGAGTCGCCGGTGAGCGCGGCCACGTCGGCCATGCCGGCATACATGTACCCGGCGCGCACGGCGTGGCCCACGGCCTCCTTCTGCCCGGTCACGGGGCGGTGGCTCTGGCTGTACTCGCGGCGCACCTTGGTCTTGCCGCGCCAGTCGAGGAAGAACTTGGCCTCGTCGAGGTACTTCCTATCGCCCGTGAGCACGTAGAGCCGCGCCAGCGCCATCTCGGCTATCTGGTGGCCGGGCACCACGCGGGCCTGCCCCTCGGCGGGCCCCACCTCGCGCACCACGCAGTCGGCGTAGCGGCGGGCTATGTCGAGGAACTTCTTCGACCCCGTGGCCTGGTAGTGGGCGCAGGCCGCGTCGACCATGTGGCCCAGGTTGTAAAGCTCGTGGCTCAGCTCCTCCTCCTGCACCCAGCGTTGCTTGCCGCTCCACTTGTGGGGCTTGGCGGGGTTGATGGTGCGGGCGGTGTAGAGGTAGCCGTCCTCTTCCTGCGCGGCGGCCACTATGTCGAGCACGCTGTCTATGTAGGCTTCGAGCCGCTTGTCGGGGTAGGTCTGCAGCACGTAGCTCGCGCCCTCTATGGTCTTGTACACGTCGGTGTCGTCAAAGGGGTAGCCCATGAACGAGCTTACGTCGTACTCGGCCGAGGGGTGGGCGGCCTTGGCGAAGTTGCCGTAGCGGCCCTCGCTCTCGCACTTGCTGAAGGCCAGGGGTATGGTCACGTCGCGCGCGGCCTTTATGCGCTGGCCCCAGAATGTGCCTTGCGATATCTTCACTGAGGTGAACGGCACCTGCGTTATCGGGTACCCTGTGCTTTCCGGCTGCTTCTTTGCCTCTGCCGCAGTGGCCGTGAGCGCGGCCAGGGCCAGGGCGATGATGGTCTTTGTCATGATGCTGGGTTTGTTTGGGAAGTTAGTCATTGATTGTAGCGTAGCCCTCGCGGGCTGCCTGCCGTGGGCAGGCTTGGCTTGTAAAGTTACGAAAAATATGTGTGTGGCTGACACCCTTGCCTGTGTCTTTAACATACGTTGTGCTTTCTTTGCCTGCTTTTGCGCTGGCTGCCGCCCTGGCGGCGTGCCTGCCGCGGGCGGCCTCCGGTGCCGCCCCTGCGCAGGGGCGGCCGTTTTGCGCTGCTGCCGCCAAGTGGCTGGTTTACAGGCGGTTGTGCCGGCGTGTGTCTCGGGCTTCTCGCGTTGCCCTTTTTTTGCATGGCAGGGCGGCAGGGCGGCAGGCGGCTTGCCGGGGCTTGTCGGCCTTCGTTGCCGCCGGGCAATTTCAATGAATGGTACGCCAGACTTGCCAATTTTGTTTACGGATAGCTTGTTTTAATGAAATTTAATCAGTGATGGTAAAATGTTTAACTTTTTTATATTACCTTTGCATAAAGCAAGCCGCGCCCGGGAAACTGTGGGCAAGCCCACGTTCAATGCGGGGGCAATAATCAATGTACTCAGCTTAAGAACCAGATTTATGGACAAAAGGAAAATGACATTTGGCACCCGCAGTGCGGCCCGGTGGCTGTGCGGCGTGGCCATGCTGTGGCTGTCGGGCGGCGTGACGCTCGCAGCCGACGTAGTGACAATACACTCCAACTCGGCGGGAACGCTCGCGCTCACTCCCCAGGCCCTCATAGCCACGCGGCTGAAGGTGACGGGCAACATCGACGCGCGCGACTTCGTGACGCTGAAGGCCGCCACGATGGGCGCCACGCAGGAACTCGACCTCTCGGAGGCCACCATCTGCGAGTACAGCGGCACCGGCGGCAGCTACACCCCGATACTGCCCGACTGGATTGTGGGCAACGCGAAACCGCGCCTCTACCGCGCCGGCGAGATGCCCGTGCACGCCTTCACCGGGGTGGGCGACAACTCGCTCACCAAGTGGCACTACGGCGCTACCATCACCAAGATAGTACTGCCCGCAGGCCTACGCTCGGTAAGCCCCGAGGCGTTCTGGAAGATGGGCTACCTCGCCGAGATAGAAGTGCCGGAGGGTTCTGCCACGGCGCGGAGCATAGGCGGAGCCGTTTACGACCGCGAGCTCACCCGCCTGCTGGCCGTTGCCCCGAGGCACATGGGCTGCCTCACGCTGCCGGCCACGGTCACCTCGGTGGCCGACAGCGCCCTGCACGGCGCCACCCTGTGCGGCATCGAGATAAAGGGCGCGGCCACGGTGAGCTTCGGCGAGCAGGGCGAATTTAGCTGCCCTTACGTCATAGCCCCCAATCCGGCTGACTACGCCGAGGCGTTCCCCGGCGTCGACGTCACCGACAAGATTGACGAGATTGTGGTAAGCTGCGAGACCGAGGGCCAGCTGGCCCGCACCGTGGGCGACACGGGGCTGCGCGCTGCCGACGTGCGCAGCCTCACCGTGAGCGGCACCATAGGCCAGGCCGACGTGGAGTGGCTGGCGCAGTTGCCCAACCTCCACTTCCTCAACCTCGCCGGAGCCACGTTCACCGGCAGCGAGGCGGCGTTCGCCAACAGCGACGCCCTCTGCTCGCTCGTGCTGCCACAAGGCCGGTATGCGCTCACCATCACCGACTGCCCCTTCCTCGGCGGCAGCCTCGCCGTGCCAGAGGGCGTGACATACATCAACTGCACGGGCGTGCCCATGCTCACTGCCGTGCGCCTGCCATCCACGCTCACCGACATTGAGGCCAACTCATTCAACTCGTCGCTCGTTGCCGAGGCCGACCTCTCGGCTTGCACGGGGCTTGCCGACATGATTGCCTTCAGCGGTTGTTACCGCCTGCGCACGCTGCTGCTGCCCGCCGGCCTGCAGAAGCTCTACGGGGCAGATGGCCCCGTGGAGACCGTGACGCTGCCCGAGGGGCTGCGCGAACTCAGCGTGGGTGGCTGGAACGTGGAGACGCTGCGCCTGCCCGCCTCGCTCGAAAGGCTCACGATAAGCAATATGCTGCATCTGCGCACGCTTGACGCCTCGGCCGCCACCCGGCTGCGCGAGGCCACAGGGCCGAGCTACTGCCCGCTGCTGGAGGTGGTGGACTTCTCGGCCTCGCCCCTGCAGGAGTACTACGGCATCAGCTTCGGCCTGCTGCCCGAGGCCATGCAGGCCGAAGCGCCCTCCACGCGCGTGGTGGTGACCGGCGGCTCCCGCAATCGCCACATGCAGTCATCGCTCACCACGCTGCGCCTGCCATCTACGCTCCGCAACATAGCGGGCGACGGCATCGTGGGCTGCACCAAGCTCACCGAGCTTGACCTGCAGGGCTGCTACGCCCTTGAAAGCATATCCTCGCTCCTCAACCTCACCTCGCTGACCACGCTGCGCCTGCCCGCCGACCTTGGTGGCATTGATGTAGTGAACGGCAGCCCCGCGCTCACCGACATATACTTGGCCGCCGACACAGTCGCCCCCGGCTACGGCGATGCTTTCGGCGAGGGCGTGCTCGAGGCCGTCACGCTCCACGTGCCTATAGGCAGCCGCGGCCTGTACTTTGCCGACGCAGACTGGAGCCGCTGCCAGCAGATAGATGAGTATGGATACACTGTGCGCACCAAGTCGGCTGTGGACGGCGCGGTGCTCAAGGGCGCCGGGCTTTACGCCCCGGGCCAGGAGGTGCGCATCGAAGCCTCCGCCACGGCAGAGACCCAGGGCGGGAAGGCGTGCTCGTTTGCCGGCTGGAGCGTGGGCGGGCAGGGCTACGGCGCGCCCGTGGCCGAGTTCGCCGCCGGTGCCAACGTAACAGCCACCGCGGCATACACCGTGAGCAAGGCCGACCTCGACGCCGCGCACATGAGCTTCGACCTCACCGCCGACAAGCCGTGCGAGGTGCTCCTGGATGTGCGCAGCAGCAACGGCTACGAGGTTTACGACGGCCAAGGGCGCGTGGTATGGCAGGGAGGCAACGGCGAAACGCCCTACAGCCTGCCCGCCGGCACCACACGCCATGCCATAGCGATAGACGGGCCGTCGCGGGTAACCATAAGAGCCGCCGATGCCTATGGCAGCGTAAGGATGTCGGGCCTGCACACGCAGTCCATGTCGGGACTGCTCTACCTTGAGATAAACGGGATGCAGCTCGACCGCATAGACCTTTCCACCATGCCGGGGCTTTACGAGCTTCACCTCGGTGCCAACGCGCTCACCTCGCTCGACGTGTCGCCGTGCCTCTTGCTGCACACATTGTCGTGCGACATAAACCAGCTCACGGAGCTTGACCTCACCGAAAACACGAGCCTGAAGTATCTCTACTGCGAGTACAACCGCATAAGGCGGTTGGCCTTTGCACCGGAGGCCAAGCTCTTAAAACTGGGCTGCACAGGCAACTCGTTTGGCTTCTCGCAGATACCCGACCGTATGCAGGCCGCCGTGGTAAACGGCTCCATCGGGAACGACAGACCCGTCAGCCTGTGGTATCAGCCGCCGTTCGATCCCGGCACGGGCGACGTGCTCGACCTCAGCGGCGAGCTGTTCTCCGCCGACGGCCACCCGGTGGTTGTCAAACTTGCCCGCGACGGCGCCGAGATGCCGCCGCTGGGAGGCTTGTACGCCATCATGGAGACAGGTTGGTACAGCGTGGAGATGACTTGCACCGACATGCCGTTGTTCATGTTCTGGGGCGAGTTCTTCGTAAGCGGGCCGTCGGCTGTCGGGCGGTTGCCGCTCGACGGCTTGGAGATTGGCATCAGCGGGCTGCGCGTGAATGTCGGCGGACTGCCCGAGGGCAGCCGGGCCGCGCTCTTCTCCGCCGCCGGGGCGCAGGTGGACGTGGCCGCGGGCGGCTCGCCCAGCCTCGCTGCCCGCCAGCCTGGCGTGTACATCCTGCGGCTCACCGACGGCGCGGGGCGCACGCAGGCCGTGAAGCTGCGGCTCAAATGACCCTACGGCGGCCCGGCGCACACAGTGCGGACAGCGTGGGCCGGGCCGCCGCAACCACAGTGGCTGTCCGCAACAACCATCAATCAACACCATCACGATGAGAAAGAAAACATGGCTCGCGGCCTGCCTCATGGCCGCCATGCTCGCCGCCTGCGGGCAGAAGGGGGCAAAGCAAGACGGCGCACCGGCCGACTCGACCGCTGTGGAGGCTGCCGCACAGCAGGAGGCTGCGGCAGAAGAAGAAGCAACCGAGCAGTTTGCCACGCCGCAGGAGCTGGCCGACTTCGCCGTGGAGTGCTACCGCACGGGCGAGCGCGAGAAGCTGCTGCCGCACATGACCGAGAACGGGGCGCGCAAGCTCAAGGATGAGCTGGCCATAGAGGAGCAGATGAAGGGCGACAAGTCTTACGCCCGCTCGCTGGCCGACCTGCGCGAGACGCTGGCCAACTCTACCTACACCTGCCAGGGGGAAGAAGACCTGGGGACGCAGAACAAGCAGTATTCGTACAAGAGCAAGCCCTCGGGCTACAACCTCCGCGTGCTCCTCGAGATGCAGGGCGGCGAGTGGAAGGTGGACCTCGTGGGGCCGGGCCGATGAAGAACATCCAAAATGCGTAACGACATGAAACACTCATTTACTACAGCCGCACTGGCGGCACTAATGCTCGCCTTCGCGCCGCAGCAGGCCGAGGCGCAGTTCTTCAAGAAGCTGGGCAAGGCCCTCGAGGACGTGAGCAAGACTGTCGACAAGGTGCTCGACACCGGCTCCGAGACTGCCTCCACGGGGCAGCAGACGGCCGCCGACGGCACAAAGGTGACCTGCAACCTCAAGGACTTCACCCTGGAGTACAAGGGAGTGACGTGGTACAAGGAGTTCTGCGGCGTGGACATGATGCTCACCTACAACGGGGAGAAGGCCGAACGCGTCTACTACTTCGACAAGATGAAGGTGGTGGGCGCCGACGGCACGCAGCTCCAGGCGCGCAGCCTTGTGGGCGGCAGCGTCACATCGCTGGGCAACGGCGACTTCGACTTCGAGCCGGGCGTGCCTGTCAAGGTGACGTTCGCCCTGTTCGACATGCCGCGCGGCGGCACGAAGCTCAGCCTCTGCCAGATGCGCACGCAGCAGCACACGCCCACCGGCGGCTACCAGGACCGCTTCATTGAGCTGAGGAACGTTGCAGTGCCGCCCATGCCGACGGCAGGCAAGGCTGCGGGCGGGCCGTTCAAGGGCGTGTGGACGCTCCGGGGCAACGGCGTTGAGGGCAAGCTCACGCTCGACTTCTACGGCAAGAGCATCGACGGCATGGACGCCATGGGCAACGAGATGAAGTGCTACGGCACCATCTACGTGGCCTACGGGCAGAAAGTGGACGACTGCCCCATAACCGCATGGGAGGCCAAAGGCAACACGGCCACTGTCACCTACATCGGCGGGCGCGACGGCAACACCTACTCATCCGTGCTCACGCTCGACCCCGCGACGGGCAAGGTGACCGTGAGCGGCACCCGCGTGCTTAAGGACGAGGGCATGGGCGACTGCTACGTCAGCGACGGGCTGGTGTTTAAGAAGTGATTGTGAATGTCCGCATCCTGCCAATGCCTGACAATGCGCAGCCAAAGCCATGGCAACAGGCCGCTGCCTCCGGCAGCCAGTATGCGCATATGGCAGTGCCGGACAGCCCGTTCCGCGCTGCAATACGGCCCGTTTCAGCCGCCAATACGGCCTGTTTCAGAATGCAAGACAGGACGTTTTGCAACCCGCTGAGAGACAGGCTGTTGGCACGGGCGCCCCTTGCCGGTGACTGCGACATGAAAGTGCAGGTGGCGGCGCGTGCCCATAGCCGGGCATAGGGCGTATGGGCTGCATGCGGATATCCATGAAAGTGATGATGCACTTGAAAGGCAAAAATGCAGGAAGGGCTGCGCCGGGCAACAGGGCGCAGCCCTTCCTGCGCCGGGCCGGATGCCCGTGGAAGCGCCAGGGCCATGGGCGCAGCAGCCCTCTCCCCTCGCGGGTAGAGCGGAGGGGAGGGGCTTCAGGGAGAGAGCGCGGCTTGCCCGTTTCATAATAAACTGTAAATAAATGCGGAAACCTTGCCGCTTTACACATATTTTATTTACCTTTGCGCCGATTTAGATGTCAAAAGAAACAATAAGAAAAATTTAGATGAACGTAATTACGAAGACCGTATCGTTGCCTGATGGCCGCACCATCAGCATCGAGACCGGGAAAGTGGCAAAGCAGTGCGACGGTTCGTGTATGCTCCGCATGGGCAACACCGTGCTCCTGGCCACTGTTTGTGCCGCAAAAGATGCAGTTCCCGGAACAGATTTCATGCCTTTGCAGGTTGATTACAGAGAGCAGTACGCCGCCGCAGGCCGTTTCCCCGGCGGGTTTACCAAGCGCGAAGGCAAGCCGGGCGACAACGAGATCCTCACTTCGAGGCTCGTGGACCGTGTGCTCCGCCCGCTTTTCCCATCCAACTACCACGCCGAGGTGTTCGTCAACATAATCCTCTTCTCGGCCGACGGTGTCGACCAGCCCGATGCCCTCGCCGGCTTCGCCGCCTCGACAGCCCTGGCCTGCTCTGATATACCGTTTGAATGCCCCATCAGCGAGGTGCGCGTGGCCCGCGTGAACGGCGAGTATGTCATCAACCCCACGTTCCAGCAGATGGCCGAGGCCGACATGGACATAATGGTGGGCGCATCCGCCGAGAACATCATGATGGTGGAAGGCGAGATGAAAGAGGTGTCCGAGCAAGACATGATAGGCGCCCTCAAGGCAGCCATGGCCGCCATAAAGCCCATGTGCGAGCTGCAGGCAGAGCTCTCGAAGGAACTGGGCAAGGACGTAAAGCGCGAGTACGACCACGAGGTGAACGACGAGGAGCTGCGCAAGCAGATGGCCGACGAGCTTTACCAGAAGGCTTACGACGTGACCAAGCAGGCCCTCGACAAGCACGCACGCGAGGAGGCTTTCGACAAGATACTGGCCGACTTCAAGGAGGCTTACGCCGCCGCACACTCCGACCTCACCGAGGACGAGATGGAGGAGAAGCAGGCCATGATGGACCGCTACTACCACGACGTGATGCGCGACGCCATGCGCCGCTGCATCCTCGACGAGGGAATACGCCTCGACGGACGCAAGACCGACGAGATACGCCCCATCTGGTGCGAGGTAGGGCCGCTGCCCATGCCTCACGGAAGCTCCATATTCACACGCGGAGAGACGCAGAGCCTCACCACCTGCACACTCGGCACGAAGCTCGACGAGAAGCTCGTTGACGACGTTCTGGACAAGAGCTACATGCGCTTCCTGCTCCACTACAACTTCCCGCCGTTCTGCACGGGCGAGGCCAAGGCGCAGCGCGGCGTGGGCCGGCGCGAGATTGGCCACGGCCACCTGGCATGGCGCGCGCTGAAAGGCCAGATACCCGAGGACTTCCCCTACACGGTGCGCCTCGTGAGCCAGATCCTTGAGAGCAACGGCTCGTCATCAATGGCCACCGTATGCGCCGGTACGCTCGCGCTGATGGACGCAGGCGTGCCCATGAAGAAGCCCGTGAGCGGCATCGCCATGGGCCTGATCAAGAACCCCGGCGAGGACAAGTACGCCGTGCTTAGCGACATCCTCGGCGACGAGGACCACCTCGGCGACATGGACTTCAAGACAACGGGAACCAAAGACGGACTGACCGCCACGCAGATGGACATCAAGTGCGACGGCCTTAGCTTCGAGATACTCGAGAAAGCACTCATGCAGGCCAAGGCCGGGCGCGAGTACATACTGGGCAAGCTGACCGACACCATAGCCGAGCCGCGCCCGGAGCTGAAGCCGCAAGTGCCGCGCATCGTGCAGATAGAGATTCCGAAGGAGTTCATCGGAGCCGTGATAGGCCCGGGCGGAAAGATTATCCAGCAGATGCAGGACGAGACCGGCACCACCATTGCCATCGACGAGACCGACGGAGTGGGCAAGGTGCAGATAAGCGGGCCCAACAAGGAGAGCATCGACGGCGCACTGGCCAAGATACGCGCCATAGTGGCAATACCCGAGGTGGGCGAGATATACGACGGAACCGTGCGCTCGGTGATGCCCTACGGCTGCTTCGTGGAGATACTGCCCGGCAAGGACGGACTGCTGCACATCAGCGAGATAGACTGGAAGCGGCTTGAGACCGTAGAGGAGGCCGGCATACACGAGGGCGACAAGATAAAGGTGAAGCTCATGGAGATTGACCCCAAGACGGGCAAGTACAAGCTCTCCCACCGCGTGCTCGTGCCGAAGCCCGAGGGCTACGTGGAGCGACCCACGCGCCGTGAGCGCGGCGAGCGCCGCCCCAGGCCTGAGCGCCGTCAGGGCAATGAGCGCCGCCATGACCACATGGGCGACGAGAACCACGAGCCGCGCGACTTCAACGACTCGCTCGACAAAATGGGATACTAAGAAGCTCAAAAACAGCTTCTAAGCCCCGCGGGGCTTCAGGGGAATGCCCATGAGGGCAAAACCGGTATAACGACACTGGGCGTGGCAGGCTGCCGAGGGCGGCTTCTGCCACGCCTTTTTTGTGTCGTTGCCCCGGTAGCCCGCGAGCGCCTCCCCAGGCGCAAGGGCAGCCCGGGGCTGCCGGGCGGCTTTAGGCCCGGGCGGCCCAGCGGCGGCGGTGGCGTCACTCGGTGTTGCCGTCGAAGCTGATGCGCTCGCGCCGCTGCGGGTATACGTCGACCTCGGCCTGCCCGTCGGCATATACGGTGATGCGGAAGCGGAACAGGTCTTCCACCGTGCGCGCCTTGAACTCCATGCGCTCTGCCCCGCCGTCGCCGCGCGCTGAGCTGAAGTCGGTGATGCGCGTGGCGAAGTGGAGCACGTTGTCAGTGCCCATGGGCGCCACGTAGGCGCGCCCGAAGTAAGGCAGCTGCGCCGTCACGCTGTCGCCCCGCAGCTCTACGAAGAAGTCGGCCGAGAGCGGTATGGTGCTTCCCCGCTGCGTCGTGGCCATACCCACGGTTATGCGCAGGCTGTCGGGTGGGGTGGCGGCTGGCCCTGTGCTTGCGGCCTGTGGCCCGCCCGCCGTCCGTGCCGCCGTGCCGCAGGCCGCCAGGGCCGAGGCCAGTGCGAGAGCCAGCGCGGTGTTGATGTATGTGAATGTCATTCTCATGCCGCAAAGATAACCTTTTCGTTTGACATAATGCCATTTTAGCCCCAAACGTATGTTAAACCCATGCCCCGGCGATGGGCGGTTGGCTGAATTTGCATAACATTGCAGATGCTGAAAACCAAGGCATACACACCCATGAACAGACTGGCTACTACAATCACCCTCGCCCTGGCGCTGCTGCAAACGGCCGCAGGCGCACAGCCCGGCGGCGAAAAGCTGCTGCGCGACGACGCCACGGGCGAGTGGCTCATAGGCTTCTTCCCCGACTTCGCCGTCTACGACAACCGTTTCTGGCAGTACGCCGCCCGCGACGGCGGCAGCATGACGCTCTGCTGCGGCGGCGACACCATCGGCGTGAGCCTCGCCCAGGGCAGCGTGGAGATAGGCGGCAGGAGCCACAGGTGCTCCGAGCTGACGGGCCGCACCGTGCCTTATTACCCCGAGGCCGACCACGCGCCGTTCACCGACAAGATTCCCCCGAGGCTCGACAGCCTTACCGTGAGGCTCGTCATGCCCAAGGGCAGCGGCATGGACGGGGCGGAGCTGAGCTACAACAAGTTTTTCAACGATTCCGAGAGAATCCAGATCACCCCCGACAGCACGGGCCGCGCCGAGGTTACCCTGCCCGCGCCGTGTACGAAGGAGCTGACGGTGCGACTCTCCGGCCGCCGTGGGCGCGGGTGGACGTTCATACCGCTCTACCCTGAACCGGGCGACACCGTCACGGCATACATCGACCACCGGCGCGGCAGATACTACGTAATGGGCAGCAACGCCCGCCTCTCCAACGAGCTGCTGTGCGCACCCGCCCCGAAGAAAGTCCACGTCTCTTACGGCGAAAACCGGCGGCTCACGCCCGAGAGTTATATCGGCAAGGGAGGCAAGATGCTCTCGGCGAGTCTGGCCCAGACCGACTCCATAGCCCGCAAGCACCCCACGCTCTCGGCAAAGTGGGCTGCCCTGCAACGCGCAAAGGCCCGCAGTGCCTTTGCCTACGGCCTTACGCAGAACGCGTACAACCAGCCGAGGACGGAGATTCTCGGCTTGCCCACGGACACGCTCATGCGCGGCGGATACTTCAACCCCACCGTGCCGTTCATGGCCGACGACGACATGCTCAGCCTCTTTTCCGACTATGTGACGCTCACGAGGCTGGCCGGGCAAGGCTCCACGCCGCGCCTGCTGCGCAAGGCTGCCCACGAACTTGGGCGCGAGGGGCGGCTCAGCCTCACCGACGCGGAGCTGGCGCTGATAGAAGAGGCTGTGGCGATAGACAGCGTTACGGCATCCATGCCGGCCGACTCGGCGCAACGGTACTATGAGGAGCACATGGACGTGCTCAAAGCCGCAAGCGCACTCTACTACAAACCGGCCATAAACAAATGGTTCCGCACGGAAGATGCCAAGGGGCAGATGCGCATCATCAGCGGCATGGGCCTCGACCGGCTCACCGAGGACATGGCCCTTGCGTGGCTCTTCGTCACCGACCTTGAGAACACGGGCGAGAGCTTCACGCCCGAGCAGGCAGACATGATAACACGCAACGTGTCCACGCCCGCGCTGCGCGACTACATCATGGCCTGCAGCAAGAAGTTGGCCGACTATGCCAAGGCCGCTCCCGCCAAGGCCGCGCAGCCCGTCGACACGGCCAGGCTGGCCACGCTGACCGACGGCAAGGAGATTCTGGACTGCATAACCGCCCCATACCGCGGGCGGATAATCTACGTCGATGTGTGGGGAACGTGGTGCGTGCCGTGCAAGGAGGAGATGAAGCACGTGCATGAAATGAAGAAAGCGCTTGAAGGCATGGACGTGGTCTACCTCTACCTCTGCTCGCGCTCCAGCGACGAGTCGTGGCGCGCCAACATAGCCCGCTTCGGCCTCGGCGGAGACGACTGCCGCCACTACAACCTGCCGCAGGCGCAGCAGGCCGCCGTCGAGGCGTTGCTCGGCGTCGGCGGCTACCCCACGTACAGGGTCATCGACCGCCAGGGGCGCATAGTGCCAGGCAGGCCGCCGCGCCCGTCGGACCCCTACGGGCTGAAGGAGTACATCAAGAAGATTGACGGCAAGTCACGGGCGGAATGAGCCCCCGGGCATGGGGCATCGCCCCGCTGCCACCTCGTAGATGCGATGTGCGCCCCCTCTCCGTAATGAATGGTGTGCATATCGCCCCTGCAATGACTGAAAAACGGCCAAGGCAGAGTCGTCCATGGCCTGGGTTAACGGGCGCTCGCTTGTAAGGCTTGCCGGTCCTGGCAAGCAAAAAGGGCTGTTTCGTAATGCGAGACAGCCCTTTTTGTAATGTAAAACAGCCCTTTTTGCAACGCGAAACAGCCCTTTTTGCAACGCGCTGACAGCCAGCCTGTTGCGCAAGCGCCCGCAAAGGCAGGGCTGTTTCGGTGCTTGCCGTTTGGCCTGTCGGTGATTTTTTGAGGCCCAGGTTTTGTCAGTGCTCTCTGCCTAAAGCTTAACCCCAATCACATTAGACCGCCAAGGCTACATTTTTCACTTGATTGTTGGCTCTTCAGCCGTCTTCCGTACCGCTGTCGGCATCTTGCATTCCGCTTTTTTTCACCGTAGAGACGTGGCGCGTCTCTACCATGTCGCGCCGCGTCTCTACCATGGCATATTCGACAAAACCGAAAATCAATCTGCCATACAGCAGCACGAAATCCGGCTGAAGTCTAATGATTTAGGATAATGCGATTGTGGTTCGGCAGCACCTGGCGGACGGCGAAAGCCTTGCGCAAAGAGTGGCCGTTGTATTGTATGAAGCGGCGATGGTG
>CALUGQ010000012.1 GCA_944320235.1 uncultured Prevotella sp. | reverse complement strand
GAGCGGAAAACGGGGCTCAAACCCGCGACCCCCAGCTTGGAAGGCTAGTGCTCTATCAACTGAGCTATTTCCGCAAAAAACTTTGAGAGTGGGTGGTGATGGATTCGAACCACCGAAGTCGAAAGACAGCAGATTTACAGTCTGCCCCATTTGGCCACTCTGGTAACCACCCTTATGTTTTGTTATATTCGCCGTGGCAGTCGCTCCTGCCTTGCGTTCCTTCTTTGCTTCCAGTTGCCCTTTGTCGCCGGGCCTTGGTCGAGCCTCTTGTCGGATTCGAACCAACGACCCCGAGATTACAAATCACGTGCTCTGGCCAACTGAGCTAAAGAGGCGTTCTTTGCAGCCGTCATCGCGATGATTTCGAACCTGCTTGAAAACGGCTGCAAAGATACGCATTATTTTCCAACCGCCAAAACTTTTCGCGATTTTTTTTAGTAATTCCTCATTTTTTCCTTGTATTTCTGCAGTTGAACCCGCATTGAGTCCACTCCGAGGTCTATTGACTCCTCAAATGTGTCGCACACTTTCTCCACGAACAAGGTACCTCCCGGAACAGTAACCGTAAGGCTTGCCTCCTTGTTGTTTGCAGTGGCGGGCTTAACCACTTTCAGCTGCACCTCTACTTTCTGTATGTCTTCGTATGTCTTTTCCAACTTGGCGACTTTCTTCTCAATGAACGCCTGTAGTTTCTCGGTAGCGTCAAAGTGAATTGACTGAATCTTGATTTCCATAAATACCTCCTGTTTTTAAAAAGGTTAAAGACTATGCCCTGTCGAGGGCCTCATTATAGACTTTCCTGAGCTGTTCAAACGTGGTGTGAGTATATATCTCTGTCGTTCCCACGCTCTGGTGGCCCAGGAGCTTCTTTACGCTTTCTATACCGGCGCCGTGGTTAAGCATGGCCGTGGCGAACGTATGGCGGAGCACATGGGGTGAGCGCTTTTTGAGCGTTGAGACGCGCGCAACGTTCTTTTTCACCTCATAGCGCACCTGGTCCGCATTCATGCGCTTGCCCTTCACGGTGACGAACAGGGCGCCATCCTCGCGGCTTACGTTCGCGTCGCGCACATTTATATATAGGCGCAGGGCCTCCCCCAACCGGCGGCCGAAGGGAATCACGCGCTGCTTGTTGCGCTTGCCCGTCACTTTCAGCTGGCTCCCGGCAAAGTCAATGTCCTTGTCGTCAAGGCCCATCAGCTCTGCCAGGCGGATGCCCGTCTCGTAGAACACATCGAGTATCGTGCGCGCCCTTACGTCCTTGAAGCCGTCGCCCCACATACCGTCGCCGTCGAGCAGCGTGCCTATCTCCTCTTCCCTAAGGAACTGTGGCAACGGACGCCCTTTCTTCGGCCCTTTCACCACTAGTGCAGGATCTGACTTGACGATGCCCTCGCATAGGGCAAAACGATAAAAGGAACGCACCGCGCTCAACCTTCTGCAGATTGTGGTGGCAGTGTTCCCTCTATCCATCATGCTCCCCATCCAGTCACGGATGACATCGGAGTCTACTGTCTCCAAAGAGAGATGACTATCCAAATTTTCGACATACGACTCGAAATCTTTCAGATCCTTGCCGTAGTTTTGCACCGTCAGCGCTGAATATCCGCGCTCATAGCGCAAGTAGTCCAAAAATCGTCTTATCAACATAAAATCGCTGCACCATTACGGTTTCGGCAACGAATTTACGGAAATTTATTCAAACTACCAAATTTTCCCGCGGATTTTTAATCCTCGGCAGCCCTGAGCTTCTGTACGTAAATGGCGTGCTCCATCTTAAGCCTCTTGAGGACAGACGGCTTGTCATACTGCTGACGCGCGCGAAGTTCCCTTACGACACCTGTCTTCTCAAACTTTCTCTTAAACTTCTTGAGGGCTTTCTCGATGTTCTCGCCTTCTTTTACAGGTACAATAATCATTTTTGCTTTGGTTTTTAATTTCTATTTGTTTATATTATATGCATTGTTACTGCGCCTCCAACGGCTATGCGCCTATGGTAAGCGGGTGCAAAATTACTGCTTATTTGCCAATGTACCAACTTTTTAGCCTTTTTTTTTCAATTTTATTTGGCGAATGCCCTCTCACACAGGTTCTTCAGTCGTCATTCTTCACACTTCACCATCCTTCCTCCGTACATTTTCTTTAGAAGCTCTCGGCCTGGCCATCGCGCCCGTCTTGGCGAAGCGTGCCGCCACTCCTCCCCACAGCCCGTGCGGGCATCCCCATGGCACTGCCTCACCAGTGCGCCTGCGGCTACCACGGCCCGCGCCGCTCACTTCCACGCCCAGGCGGCTTTGCAACCCGCCACAACATGGAAATCAGCGTTTCACGGCAGCACTCATTGCATATTTTCTTAATTCTTAAACTCCAGCGGGCTGCAAGCGTCGGCCAACCAGCGGCGCTCGTCGTCGGCCAGCAGCGGGGCGAGACGCGAGTATACCGTGTGGTGGTAGCCGTCGAGCCAGCGGCGCTCGCCGTCGGTGAGCATCGAGACCACTATCGGCTCCTTGTCTATGGGGCAGAGCGTGAGCGGCTCGAAAGCCAGGAAGCGTCCGAACTCGGTCTCAGAGTGGGGAACTATGAGCAAGGTGTTCTCCGTGCGCACGCCGAAGCTGCCCTCGATGTATATTCCCGGCTCGTCGGTGACGGTCATTCCGGGGAGCAGCGGGGCGGGCTTCCACTCCATGCGGATCTGGTGAGGGCCTTCGTGCACATTGAGATAGCAGCCCACGCCGTGGCCAGTGCCGTGCAGGTAGTTGAGCCCCTCGCGCCACAGCGGCTCGCGGGCCAGCGCGTCTATCTGTGTGCCCGACGCACCGCTGGGGAACACGGCGCGGCTCAGGGCTATGTGGGCCTTGAGCACAAGCGTGTATACGCGGCGCTCCTCGTCGCTCACAGGGCCGAGGGCGATGGTGCGGGTGATGTCGGTGGTGCCGTCGAGATACTGCCCTCCGGTGTCCACGAGCAGCAGGCCCTCGGGGCGCAGTGGCGCGTCGGTGGCCGGCGACGGCTCGTAGTGCACTATGGCGGCGTGGGCGGCGTAGGCAGCAATGGTGTCAAACGAAGGGCCTCTATACAGTTCCTGCCCTCCGCGCAGGCTCTCTATCATGGCCGCCGCGCTCATTTCCGTCTGGCCGCCGGCCTCGACGGCGGGGCGCAGCCAGCGCAAGAAGCGCACCATGGCCACACCGTCGCGCAGCATGGCGCGGCGGAAGCCCTCTATCTCCGTCTTGTTCTTCACCGCCTTCATGGCCTCCACTGGCGACGGTGCGGCCACCACCTCTGCCCGCCGCACACATTTATATAATGTATGGCAGGTCGTGGCTGGATCCATCAGTATGTTGTATTCGGAGTAAGATGTGAGCGCCGAGGCGATGTCGGTATACGCCACGTTCTCCACGCCGATGCCTTGCAGGTGCTTCCACACTTCGCGCCCCACCTTGCGCGGGTCGGTGAAGAGCCACGCCTCGTCGCCCTCCAGCAGCAAGTAGGCAAGGAACACGGGGTTGCAGTGCACATCGGAGCCTCGCAGGTTGAGCGCCCAGGCAATGTCGTCGAGCGACGACATGAGCATCCCGTCCACGTGCATGGCCTTGAGCCGGCAGCGTATGCGGGCCAGCTTCGATGCCGCCGTCTCGCCGGCATACTCCTCCGGGTGCACCACTATGGGCGCCGCCGGCAGCGGCGGGCGGTCGGCCCAGATGCGGCCGAGCACGTCGAGGTTGGTGCGCAGCGTTATGCCGCCCTGCCGCCGCAGCCCTGCCGCAAGTGCCTCCACATAGGCCGCAGGGGCGGCCATGCCGTCGATGGCCGCCTCGGTGCCTCCCGAGGCAGCCAGCTTGCGCCCTATCCACTCGGCCACGGTGGGCGTGCCGTCCACGCCCTGGCGCATCAGGGCAAACTCCGTGCCGCGCAGGGCCTCGGCGGCAGCTATGAAATAGCGCGAGTCGGTCCACAGGGCGGCAGCATCCATCGTTACCACTGCCGTGCCGGCCGAGCCGCCGAAACCGCTTATCCACTCGCGCCCCTTCCAGTGGTCGGGTACGTACTCGCCGCAGTGGGGGTCGGTGCTCGGCAGTATGCAGGCATCTATGCTCTCGCGCCGCATCTCGCTGCGCAGGGCGGCCAGTCTGTTCTGTATGTCATCTACCATAACTATGAAATTGCAAGTTAGACTTTACAAAGGTATTACTTTTCAGAATTAATAACAAATTAAAGCCTGCATAAACACACACTATACGCATTTTTTTCTTAACTTTGCGCTGGATTTGAGTAATCAGGAACGTTTAATCATTAATATACAGAAAGATTATGGCATTAACTAACGAGAAACTGACAATCGTCGGCGCAGCCGGCATGATTGGCTCCAACATGGTGCAGACAGCGCTCACCATGGGTCTTACAACCGATATCTGCCTTTACGATGTGTTCTCACCCGAAGGCGTGGCCGAGGAAATGCGCCAGAGCGGCTTCGGCGACGTGAAGATAACCGCCACCACCGACGCTAAGGAGGCATTCACCAACGCCAAGTACATCATATCCTCAGGCGGCGCACCCCGCAAGGCCGGCATGACCCGCGAGGACCTGCTCAAGGGCAACTGCGAGATAGCCGAGGGCCTGGGCAAGAACATCAAGGAGTACTGCCCCGACGTGAAGCACGTGGTAATAATCTTCAACCCCGCCGACCTGACCGGCCTCGTTACGCTGCTGTACTCGGGCCTGAAGCCATCGCAGGTGACCACGCTCGCCGCGCTCGACTCCACGCGCCTGCAGAGCGCGCTGGCCAAGAAGTTCGGCGTGATGCAGAGCGAGGTGAAGGGCTGCGCCACATATGGCGGCCACGGCGAGCAGATGGCTGTGTTCGGATCTCACGTCACCATCGACGGCCGCAAGCTCACCGACATCATAGGCACCGACGAGTTCCCCGAGGCTGAGTGGGAGCAGATGAAGAAAGACGTGACCCAGGGCGGCGCCAAGATCATAGAGCTGCGCGGACGCTCATCGTTCCAGAGCCCGGCCTACCTGTCGGTTGAGATGATACGCTCGGTCATGGGCGGCGAGCCGTTCAAGTACCCCGTAGGCACATACGTAAGCACCGACAAGTATGACCACATCATGATGGCCATGGCCACCACGCTCGACACCACCGGCGCACACTACGAGGTGCCGCAGGGAACCGCCGAGGAGAACGCCAAGCTCGACGCAAGCTACGAGCACCTGTGCAAGATGCGCGACGAGCTGGTGACGCTCAACATCGTGCCGCCAATAGCCGAGTGGAGCAAGGTGAACCCCAACCTCTAACAAGGCAATACCTAGCAATCCCCCGCGCAGCTCGCTGCGCGGGGGATTGATTTTTTTTTTGCGAGAGCCGGGAGTACTTGCAGGGCTGTGAATCCTGGGAGCACTGAAAGGGCTGCGCCTTGCTACAGCTTGGCCATGAACCGCTCACGGTCAACGATGAAGCGCAGGTGGGTGCCCTCGCCTACCAGCCTGTCGCCCTCGGTGGCCACGACGTTGAAGTAGAGCTTGCGCCCGTCAATCTTCTCAAGCGTGGCCCGCGCGTGCACCTCGGCGCCGACGGCCGACGGCATGAGGTGCGACGAAGATATATGCCCGCCCACGGTGGTGCTGCCCTCGGGCAGCTCCGGCGCCACGGCAAGCATGGCGGCATTCTCCATCAAGGCAAGCATGGCGGGCGTGGCCAGCACGGGCATGTCGCCCGAGCCGAGGGCAATGGCAGTGTCGCTGTCGCTGACAACGATGCTGCTCGTGTGTGTAAGTCCTGTTTCCAACATATTTACATCATATTATTATATTATAGTGTCTTAGCAAGCCCAAAATTACTCAATTCCGCGCAAAAGAAAGAACCAAAGCTGCGCAGCCTTGAGGAAAATAAGCTAATTTTGCAAATCGAAAACAAATTTATTCCATAACAAACAAACTGACTCATGGCACTGATAAAACCAATAAAGGGCCTCGCGCCCAAGTGGGGCAAAGGCTGCTACTTCAGCGAGAACGCCACGATAGTGGGCGAAGTGACAATGGGAGACAAGTGCTCCGTGTGGTTCAACGCCGTGGTGCGCGGCGACGTGGCCCCAATAACCATCGGCCACCGCACCAACGTGCAGGACGGGGCCTGCATCCACGTGACCAACACCACGGGCCCGACCGTCATAGGCAACGACGTGACCATAGGCCACAACGCCACCGTACACGCCTGCACCATACGCGACGGCGCCCTCATAGGCATGGGGGCCACGCTGCTCGACGGCTGTGACGTGGGGCAGGGCGCAGTGGTGGCCGCAGGCGCACTGGTGCTGCAGAACACCAAGATAGGCCCGCACGAGCTGTGGGGAGGCGTGCCGGCACGCTTCATCAAGAACGCGCGCGAAGGACAGGCAGAGAGCTTCGCCGCCCACTATGTGGAATACTCAAAGTGGTATCTGGCCGAAAGCGGGCAAGGCATGACGGCAAACGAATGCAACAGAATAGTTAAACAACCTTAAATACAAACCCGCATTTCGTTGTATTTACAAAAAAAACAGTAACTTAGACCGCTGAAAACTACTGCGACTTCATTAATACAAACTATAATAACGACACTAAAAACCAAAACAAGAGACAAAAGGAGAACAACCACGCTGCCATCCTTACCACTAAGACTGGGAGGATTGAACGGCCTGTGGCAGCGTACAGGCATTATACATTTAATCGGCGCTAACAGGCCGAATGGCGCAAAACAAAACCAATCAAATACAGCATGATAAAGAAAAATCTACTAAAGACGCTGATGCTGGCTGCATTTGGTATGCTTACCACCACGACGGTTGCGCAGGAACAGACAGGTGCCGCCACCGTGAAGATGACGTATGTAGACCAAAGCAACCCCGACCAGTCGATGGGCGAGATTGCTGCTGGCAGCACTGCAACAGCTGGCTACAACAAAATCTCCGGAGGAGAAGTGGGCTTCGGCAACACAGGCTGGAATGTGAACTATATCACTTACCTCCAGGTAGACGCCTCTGCCCTTGAGGGAACAATAGTCAGTGCCACGCTTACAGCTGAATTCTCCGGTTCCACTGACAGCAAGCGCAAAACAAGCTGGGGAGTTGGTTACAACAGCTCCGCTTGGTCTGCAGACATGACATACAACACAGCAGACAAGAGCATAACATTGATAGGAAGCGAACAAGGCGTTTCCACAAAATCGGCAAGTACTTTCGAGTCTTTGACTTTCGACATCACCGACGCACTCGTCGGCGATGACGACAAAGTGGCAACAATCGTGATTTACGAGACTGCCGCAGCCGGTGGATACATTAAGAATCCTACCGTACAGGTAACTACGTCCACAAAGGCCACGGCAAACTACACTGTGAAGTTCGTCGACGGCAACAGCACCGAACTGAAAGAGGCTTCTACACGCCTCGGCTTCGTGGGCGAGGCCCCAACAATAGAGGACGAGGACAAGGCCAGCTTCTTCAACGATGACAACACGAAGAAGTACATATATGTAAGTGATGATGCCGCAAGCCAGACAGTGGCAGAGGGCGGATCAACAATTGTGACCGTAACATTCCGCGAGGCCGCAACATACGCCTACACTATCAACGCTTCAGTGGCTGACCAGACCATCAAAGTGGGCGAAGGTTCCAACTTTGAGGGCGAGTCCGTAAAGTACAATTACCCGCGCTACATCAACGTGGACGGCACACTTTACGAGATAGCCAAGAATGGAAGCACATGGTATCAAAACTCTTTCTCGCTCGACACTGACAACAAGGTCGTTACTGTAGAAGGCTACAACGCTACAGACAAGACCAACGTGACATACTTCTCAGAGGCTGAGGAGATTAAGACGCTGACCCTCTCAACAGCTGCAAACTCTGACATCCGTATGTCAATGGGCAAGGCTGCCTACAATGCAGGAACTGAACCGGCAGTGGTAGCCACCCTTCCCGCAGGCAAGTATGTACTGACATCAACCGTATGGGGCAGTGCTGGCACTGACTTTGTATTCAAGGCAGGCGACGAAACCGTGCTGACGCTCACCACAAGTGGTTCGAGCACCGATGGTACGGGCGAGGAGTTCACGCTCAATGCCGAGACAGACATCACCCTCGACCCAACTGATGACGAAGGACGTGGCATCGACTATGTGCTCATCCAGAAGACTGGCGACGTGGAGCAAACCACTCCCACCTATGCTGTGGGCAAGTTGGACTTCGCCACTATTGAAGACCTCGGCTCAAGCTCTATTGTTGACAACACGCTTACGCTCGAGGCAGACGAATTCACCGCAACTTTCACCGGCAATGTATCATACCGCGAGTTTAACGGCAAGAAGTACATAGGCATAGAAGCTGCCGGCTGCAACTTAGTCATTAAAGGCAAGGACGGCAAGCGCATCAACCGCGTTGTGTTCACCTCATCAAGCAATTTCAGCATCAAGGCCCAACAAGGCACGCTCAATGGCAAGATTTGGACTGGCGACGAGGAAGAGGTGACATTCACCAACGGCGCATTCGACACTGAGATCACTGGCATCACCGTGGGCGACTACGTGGAGCCTGCCACCGACGTGGAAAACATCGGCGCGCTCAAGGGCATAGCCACCGGCACCAACGTAAACCTGAAGCTCAACGGGGCAGTGGTAACGTTCGTCAAGGACAACATGGCCTTCATCGAGGACGAGACCGGAGCCATAAAGCTCAATAACATAGGTCTCAGCCTCACCGCAGGCACCGCCCTCAAAGGCAACCTCTACGCCACATACACTGGAGGCAGCATCCCATCGTTAGGCTCCAACGCCCAGACGGCCACCTCTGAGTTCACCTCTGAGGAAACCACAGTCACTCCGACGCTGGCCACCGTTCAGGGCCTGAACGGCATGATGTACACCAACCGCCTCATAAAGCTCGTAGGCTCAATGTCGGTTAGTGGCAATTGGCTGATGTTCGGCGGCACCTCGGTATGGATTGACGACAACTTCAACGTTCTGCCCGATGGCTACGAGTATCCCTCCGAGATAGGCAGCTTGCTGGCCATTGGCGGATCTGATGGCGTCGCACAGGAGATTTACCCGGTTAGCGCCGACGACATCATTGAACCAGCCAACGTGCAGCCCGAGAAGGCGGCCAACATTGCCGCCCTGCGCGACATGCCCGGCAACATAGCCGTTGAGCTGACGCTCACCAACGCCAAGGTTACCGTAGACGAGACTGTGGCCGCATCCGGCGAGGATGAGGGCGGCGAAAGCGGCGAAGGCGGCGAGCCCGACCCGCTGGCCGACGAGGGCGAGCGCACCATCATCGTTGAGGACGCCACCGGCGCCGTGGCCATCAGCGCCGATGTGGCCGAGGCCCTGAGCACCGTGTTCACCGGCAGCGGCATAGCCCTCAACGGCTCGCTCACCGCCACCCTCGCCAACACTGGCGGCGACATCAGCCTGAGCGCCAACGACAAGACAGCCAGCTCTACCGTCACCTCAGCAGCAGCCGAGGTTATGCCTACGGAGATGAGCGTGGCCGAGTCGATGGTTGAGGAGAACTCTCTGAGGCTCGTGAAGTACGTTGGTGCCACCATCTCCGGCGACGCCACAGCCGGCTACACCGTGACACAGCCCGAGGCCCAGATACCGGCCCAGGTAGCCATGGTAGACAAGTTCAAGAAGCTGGCTGAAGTTCCCACGGAGGCCGTAGACCTCACCGGCGTAATCTACTATGATGTCTACGTTGGCAACTTCGAGTTCTGGCCGCTGAGCTACACCGAGCCCGAGCCCGAGCAGGTTTACAAGACGTTCACCAAGAGCGAGGTGTTCCTGCCAACAGCTGAGAACGTGACTGCAGCCGTAGCTGAAGGATGGGTTGAGCACGGCGGCAACTACACAGTCAACAAGAAGGGTACAATCGACCCGGCCACGGGCGAGACCGTTGAGCCGCAGAACTTCCCGGGCGTTGGCCTGAAGAAGGGCAACGCTGCCAAGTCGTTCGTAACCTACGTCACCGGCATCGACGAGCTTACAGCTTACGGTGTAAGCACCAGCAGCGACGTGGCACGCAACCTCATAGTCACCGCAACGCCTGCCGACGGCAGCGAGGCCGTGACGGGCAGCGCCGAGAGCCAGCCTAACACCACGGCCGTGGTTACCATAACGCTCGACCCGACGAAGCAGTATGCCGTTGACTACACCGGCACCAACACCGACGGCAGCGGCGGCGACGTGGCACTGCACGGCGTGAAGTTCACCGTTACCGCGAGCGAGCCGCAGGAGCACCGCAAGTGGGACTTCACCGCTTGGAGCCAGGAGACGAAGGACAACCTCGAGGCCGAGTTCCAGGCCGCAGGCTACACCACGGCTCCCGCACCCGCCGGCACCGAGACCGGCTGGCGCCGCTACGAGAAGGACGGAGCCGAGTGGACCGAGACCGATGGTCTGAAGGACGCAGGCACCATCTACTGGTACGGCAGCTACATCAGCGAGCCTACAGAGCTTAAGGCCAACGGCGTGACCATAGCCGAGACAAAGGGCCTGAAGTTCAACAACGTTACCAAGCTGAACAACACCGTGGCCATAGCCATAGACTATCCGCACGCACTCAGCGACTA
This sequence comes from uncultured Prevotella sp., assembly GCA_944320235.1. Taxonomy (GTDB): domain Bacteria; phylum Bacteroidota; class Bacteroidia; order Bacteroidales; family Bacteroidaceae; genus Prevotella. The sequence continues at coordinate 59,076 of CALUGQ010000012.1, read as the reverse complement.
CGACGGCGGCTCTTACATCTGGCTCAATGGCGGCGACCTGCAGATAACCATCCCCGCAGTAGCTCCCGGACAGGTAGTCATGATGGACGTTGAGTCGCACAAGGACGGCGACGCCCGCGGCGTAAGCCTGAGCGTAAACGGCACACAGGTGGGCGACAAAGCCACACCGTCTGACGGCAAGCAGACTTACAAGTGGACCATCCCGACCGACCTTGGCACCGACATCGTTGACGTGCTCGTAAGCTCTACCAGCGGCTGCCACATCTACAGCATCGAGGTGGGCGACGAAGACAAGGTAGTTGACGGCATCACCAACGTGAACGCAGGTGTTAAGCGCGTTGACAACAATGTTTACACCATCAACGGCGTAATGGTACGCAAGGCAGGCGAGTCGCTCGACGGCCTGGCCAAGGGCCTCTACATCGTTGGCGGCAAGAAGGTTGTGGTTAAGTAACGACCCCATCCGCTCTGATTAAACAAGCGCTCCGGCTTCGGCCGGGGCGCTTTTATTATGTGCCCACCCGCCCCGCCGGGGCGTTTACACAAAATCGGTCGTTAAGTGATTGTCGCCCTAACCTCCGGTCGTTGGTCGTGCAGCCAGCTACACTCCCTCTCCGGACTTTGGCCTGCATCTCCTGAATAGCGCACAATTTGATGGCAATTAGAAGCTGTTTTGATTTTATCAACTGTCGGTTTGAACTGAAATTTCGAGGCATATTTGCCCGGTTGGTGAGGAGCATAGCGGGCTATGTGACGAAACAAACGGACGAATATGACCGAAAAGGCCTTCAAAACGACTGAGATAAATTCAACTTTGATAAAATCAAAACAGCTTCTTAATTTTGAACATCTACTTAACACAATCAAGTTAACGGGGCCAGGACCGGCCTCCCATCGCAACCACCTGACCCTCAACGCATTGCCAAAGGCGCCGTTCCGACTTGCCAAACAGCCCATCTCGCAAGCCCAAACAGCCCATACCGCAGCCCATGGCGCAACCGCCCGCAATCAAGCGGGGTGCACACCCCACAATATCACCCACGCTGACTTCCACGCTCAGGCTGTTTTGCAACCAGCCTGCATCCTGTTGCGGGTTTGCAACCCGCGCCATGCTCGTTTTGTTCGCTTCCCCGGGTCACAGACCCGGCCACGGGAGCTGGCGGGTTGCAAACCCGCCAGAACGTGGGAGACACGTGGGAGCCAACGCTGACTTCTACACAAACTTGCCAGAACATGGGAGACACGTGGGAGCCAACGCTGGCGGGTTTGAAAACCCACTCAGACTTCCACGCCAAGCCGGGCATATTATAGATTAAAATAGCCCGAACATAGATGAGTTATACTGAGGAGTGAATTTTTTTGTAAGAAAAATCCACCTTTAACTATTGTTTTCATTTTAATTTTGTAAATTTGCGGGCGAAAGAGTGATTTATTCACATTGTAAGTGCTTTGTTTGCGATAAAATGTTAAGCATGGTAATTAATATCAACTAAATACACATTGGACATGAAAAAACTATTACTCTTGTTTTTGACGGCGGTCTTCGCCATCACGACAAAGGCGCAGACAACAGAAGAAACAGCGCTGGCATTGGAGGCGGGGGAGAATTCTTATACCCTTGAAACCTCCGGCAGTTATGCCTATTGGCAGTATACGCCTTCTGAAAACACACTTCTTACGATTACCCCCTCGGCCGGGTATGTGGCAGCTTACACGTATGACGGCGAAGGTGACAATGCCAACCAAGCTCGGTTAAGTGGCGTTTACCTGTCTCCGCAGAGCATTTACAGCCTGGAAGGCGGACGGAAGTATTACCTTCAGGCTGGAGGCGGTGCCACTGTGACGTTCACCGCCGCCATGGAGACCGGCGGAAACATTGGCAAGGGCTTGTCTGCTGACGACCCGATGCCCATCGCAGTAGGCGAGGAGGCTTATATGGGTTCGTCGATTGTGGGCGGCAGCAACCTTACATCGTATGCTACGTATACCGCTGACGAGGACGGTGTGCTGGAACTCTCGTTGACAACATACGTGCAGGTTTCGGTCAACGGCGGCACGCCGGCGTATGCGGAGTCGGTAAGCAGCACCGAGTATGTATATAAATTCTCGGTTGAGAACGGCCAGAAGTACGACCTTACGTTTACCCACTACAGTCCGTTCATCCTCACGGCGGAGATGACCCATCCCGTTGAGGGAACTTTTGACATGCCTTTTACGCTTGTAGAAGGTGACAACGAGCTGCCTGCCGAGAGCGGCGAATATTGGTACACGTTCACAAACACCGGCACAGGCTATGGCGCCATCAACGGCGGCGAGCTGTTCAGGTCGCAGGTGAAGGTCTACAACAACAAGGCTTACGTTGATTACGGACAGACCTATGCCGAGTCGGAAATGGGCAGCCTTGATGTACGCTTCGAGCTGCCTTATCCCGGCAATACATATTATATATGTGTGGCCCGTGGCAGCAATGCCGATGAACCGAGCACGTTTGCCTTTGCAGTTGAAGACTATAAGCAGGGCGAAAAGGAAGACAACCCCATCGTCCTAACTGACTTGACGCAGCCCGTAACCACCGGGAATGCAGGCGGCACTTACTATTACGCTTACGATGTGCCTGCCGGCGAGCACAAGTTCCTCAACGTAGAGGCCACCTCTGAAATAGCAAACACGGCCACATCGGTGGCTGTATATCCGGCGGGCAACTCTTACGGCGCTACGAGCGGCAACGCTTCCGTCCGCGCGGAGGTGAACGGCGGCACTTCGGGCCAGCGTTACATCATAAAGTGGACATCACAAGAGACGCAGCCGATAGCTTTCACCGTAACGCTTGAAGACATCCGCCCGGGCGACCTGATAAGCGAGCCTATTGAGGCTAAGCTCGGCACCAACGCAATCGATGCCGATGGCACAAGGTATTACAAATATACCGCCACCAAGGACTGCAAGCTTGTCCTGGCCGGAACGGTTGAGATGGCAGTGTCGTTCTCTGTGTACAGCTACGGATATTACAGCCCTGTCACAGCGTTGCACACAGGGGCCGAATACTCGCTTACGGCCACCGAGGGCACGGAGTATTACATCCAGATAGACAATGCCAAGGCCGGCGACGAGTTCACTCTTGCAGAAGCCGAGTTCGGGCAGGGCGAGACGCGCGACAACCCGATAATTGTAGAGAACGGAACGTTCACCTTCGGCACGGAGACTTACGGCGACTACTGGCTGCAATACACCGCCGACAAGGCCGGAATGCTTGTCATCAAGAGCGACGTTCCCTATAACTACACGGAAAGGATGCTGTATGGCAAGACTTCTGACAGCTATTTGTCTGACATGGTAATGAGCAACTATGGCGGCAGCACATCTACAACCGTTTACGGTGCTGAGGTCATTGCATCAGCAGGCGACGTGTTCCTCGTCAACCTGAAGATGACCGCTCCCCACGATGGATGCACGGTGACATTCACCATAAGAGACTTTGAGGAAGGAGAGGCAGCTTCCACTGCCATCGAACTGACTGCAGGCGAACCCGTGGTTGTGCCTTCCGTATCACGCACAACGCCCGTGTGGTACAAGGTTTCTTTGCCGGAAGCATGCAAGGTTACCATTACAGCCGACAATTTCATCGGCGGATATTGGTATCAAGGCTTGGAGTCTACTGCCGGCTCGGGCGAATCAATGGCATTCACCTACGACTATGATGAAGTAACTTATGCAACAACCTACACCTTCACCAAGGACGTTGAGGCCGCAGGCGATTATTACATAAAGGTAGACCAGTGCTATGGCAATACCAACATGACGCTCTCTGCAGCAACGTCTACAGGCATAGGCAGCGTTGGCGCAGGCTCCGCAATCAGCATGAGCGGCAACACCCTCAACATCAATGCTGACAATGCCGATGTAAGGGTTTACACCCTTTCTGGCGCGGCGGTTGTAAGCGAGAAGGTGTCGGGCAACGCTTCGTTCAGCCTGGACAAAGGCATTTATGTTGTAAAGATAAACAACACGGTGAAGAAAGTCATCGTAAGATAACATCAAAGACCTTATCGGCGTTTGTCGCCCCTGCATTGCCGGGGCGGCAAACGCCTTTACAATCTCATAAAAGTTCAATACATGAAGATTCTGAAGCAAATTCTTGTGGGCTTGGGCTTGCTGCTCTGCGTGCCGCAAGATGCCGATGCCGTCAAGGCTTATCCGCATCCCGTCACCGTTACGCAGCCCGACGGTACGAAAATCACCGTTAGGATACACGGTGACGAGAGTTTCCATTACACCACGACAATTGACGGTTTCATGCTCGAAAGAGACAAGGCCGGCTTTTTCCGTTATGTAGATTACGACTTCAAAACAGGCGTGAAGGCCCTCTCTGCGCAGCGTGCGCGCAACGTTGGTGAACGCACGGCGGAGGAAAAGACCTTTGTAGCCAACCTGAAAGCGGCCCAGTTGATTACCGCCGACATGAAGGCACGCGGCACGGTGACGCTGAAACAGCCGGGCCGCACGGTGCGGCCGTGGCTCAAGAAAAAGCCTATGATGAAGGTCGGTGCCGCCAACGCCACCGCAGCTAACAGTGCCAACGGCGAAAGCCAGTATCTCGTGATACTCGTGAACTTCGCCGATTGTGCGTTCCAATACAAGAATGAAGACTTTGAAACATGGCTCAACGAGCCAGGCTACAGCACAAACGGCGGCACCGGCAGCGTAAAAGACTACTGGCGCGACAACTCGATGGGGCAGTTTGTGCCCAACTTTACCGTGGTAGGCCCTTACACTTTGTCGCAGAACCAAGTGTATTACGCCGGCAATTCAGAAGATACCGGCGAGGACGTGAATCCCCGCGCAATGGTAAAAGAGGCCTGCGACCTGGCCAAGAAGGCCAACCCCGACCTTGATTTCAGGCAGTTTGACAACGATGGCGACGGCGTCGTTGACAACTGTTACATAATATACGCAGGCTATAGCGAGGCCAGCACGGCCAACGCTGACGACATGTGGCCGCACAGCTGGACAATGGGTGACGATGTGTTCGCGATAGACGGAGTGCAGATTGACGAGTACTCATGCTCCGCCGAGCTTGTGGGTATGCCCAATGCGCCGAAAGAACCGACAATGGACGGCATCGGAACGTTCACCCATGAGTTCGGCCATATACTCGGGCTGAAGGACATGTACGACACCGACGACTACACAAATGGCTACGGGGTTGACCCTGGCGCCTACAGCCTGTACGCTTCAGGCAGCTACAACAACGACAGCCGCACGCCGCCCTGCCTGATGGCTTTCGAGCGTTTGCAGATGGGATGGGCCAAGGAAGGCACCGACATAGTAGAGCTGAAGGCTGCCGAAGACGTGACGCTCGACAACGTTTCGACGAACAAGGCGCGATATATCAACGCGCAGCCCGACCGCGCCCCCGGCACGGGCTACGAGTGGTTTGTGCTTGAAAACAGGCAGCAGACCGGCTGGGACTCGTACATACCGGCGCACGGACTGCTAATATACCACTATGACTACACGCAGGAGATGGTGGACGAGTATTGGAGCGTGAACGGCCCGAACAACAACGCAAAGCACCGCTGCATGTACATCAAGGCGGCCGACGGCGTTGACGACGAGAACTCGCGTGCCGGCGACACCTACCCAGGAACAAGCGCCAACACCGAGTTTACCGACACTTCCACACCAAACTCGCTCAACTGGAACAACGAGCCGGTAAACGTGCCTGTGACGAACATCATAGAGCAGGACGGCATCATACGTTTCCAGGTAAGCGGAGGCACGTCGGTGTGGGATATGGTGAAGACAAACGTGCCGACAGACATACGTGACGTGTCGGCCACCTTCAATGCCGAGATGACTGGAAACACGGCTGGCGTGAACGAGACCGGTTTCTGCTGGTCGCACGAGGAGAACCCCACGGTAGATGGAGAGCACAAGACCGCGGCGATGGCTGACGGCAAGTTCAGCGTAGCCGTAGACAACCTGCAGCCCGGAAGCAATTACAACGTAAGGGCATACGCAAAGATGGACGATGGAACGGTAAACTATGGCTCGTCAGTATTGTTTGCAACAGAATGTGCCACGGCAACCGCCCCGTTCATTGCCGACTTCCTGTCGTGGACTAACGGGCAGCCTGACTGCTGGCAGATCGTAGACCGCAACGGCGACGGCTCAACGTGGATTCTCGACGAAAGCAGCGGCGGACTGGTTTACCAGTTCAACTACTGGAACAACGCCGACGACTGGCTTATAAGCAAGAGGCGCATACACGTGCCGGAGAATGGCGTGCTGTTCTTCTCGCGCGGCGTGACGGAAACCACCACCGTTGAGGATCTGGAAATCTATGTATCAACCAAGAGCAGCGACATCGATGACTTCTACCTGATTGAGAAGATGTCGTTTGCCGACTATTTCAGCGAGTCGCACATAGAGGAAGTAGACCTTAGCCGCTTTGCCGGGCAGGATATCTACATCGCCTTAAGGTGCTGTTCTGAGAAGCTTCAGACCAACCTGTGGATTTGGAATGTAGCCGTTACCGAGAAACTGCCCTCGCCTACCATTACAAAGTTCGAGCAGACAGCTCCCGACAAGATGACCGTGGAATGGACACCTGTTGACAAAGCCGTAAGGTACTACCTCTATGTAGGCAAAGAGACCGATGAGCCTAACGATGTAGTGGTGTTCGCCCCGATGGACTTTTTTGAGGAAACGGAGGGCGACGTGCAGCTCAGCGCAGGCTCGATGTTCTTCACCGGCGACGCCACCGTTGAGCTTAAGGAATTCCCCGACGGCATAACCGACCTTAAATTCATGCTTTTGACATCTGGCCCCGTCGGCACTTCAACCCTGCTTGTGGAGGGAACGAAGGACGGCACTACGTGGACAAGCGTGGGCCAGAGGCTGACTCTCAGCGAATATGACAACGAAGGGCAGGAGTGCGACTGGCTTAACTATGTAAAAGGCCAAGGCTTCAAGAAGCTGCGCTTCAAGTTCGTTCACGGCGGACGCAACGGACGCGTGAAGTACCTTACGCTCGGTTATACCGACGGAATGATAATTGAAGACAGGGGGTCCGGCGCTGTCAGTGGCACTTCCGTTACATTCTCCGCTACAACTCCCGGCGAGTTTAACGACGGAAGGTTTGTTGCATGGGTGGCCTCAGGCGACGGCCAGTTCTTCTACGACCAGTCGGCTAACGCCTATTATGAGTACGGAGTATCCTCATCGATAACAGACGTGATAGGCGAGTCGGGCATAAGCGTAACCGCGAGCGAGGGCTATGTAGGCCTTGACGGCCTGAAGCCTGGCTACCGCATTACGTGCGCTTCGCCCTCGGGCGCGCTGCTTTACAGCGGCGTGGCTGACAGCCAGCACGCCGACATACGGCTTGACGGCCAGCGCGGCATCGTGATAATAAACATAGAAGGCGACGGCCAGGCGTACCGTACAAAGGTGATAGTAAGATAAAAAAGATAACAACAAAACGATGAAAATAAGGAAATACATCTTGTCGTTAGCGGCGGCAGCCGGGTGCGCCGTCTGCGTGGCCGCGATAGGCGACGGCCGCAATGACGACAAACAGGAAAAAGTGAAGCCGGCGGAAAACATGCCCGCCAAGGTAGACACTCAACGGTCGCCCTATTCGCGGATAAGCCTTGAAGGCAGCGATGACGGCATTCCTTACGGACTCCGCCTGATGGAGGTAAACAACAAGGAGGTGTCGCTAAGCTGGAACACTCCCGAGGCCACGGACGGCTATTGGGACGACTTCGAGACACACGACGACTTCGTAATAAATTCGGCCGGCAGCGTGGGCTGGCAGTATATCGACGCCGACAACGCCATGACGTACACGTGGCAGGCCTGCACATTCCCCAACATGGGGCAGAAAATGGCATTCATCGTGATGAACCCGTCGATGACATCGCCTGCCACCGACTCTTATCCGAATTACAAACCATTCTCGGGCAAGAAGATGCTGGTTGACTTCTGCGCGGCAGACGTGCAAAACAACGACTTCATAATATCGCCCGAACTCAACTTCGCAAGCGACTTCAAAATCAGTTTCCGCGCGCGGAGCTACAATGACAACTATGCACTTGAGCGCGTCCGCGTGGGCTATTCAACCACCGGCATCAGCCCGTCAAACTTCACATGGGTGCAGGGAGGCGACTATGTTGAGCTGCCTGCGGCGTGGAACTTGTATGAGTATGACATACCGAAGGAAGCGAAGTACGTCACCATCAACTGCGTATCCGACGACGCTTTCATGCTGCTCATCGACGACATCTTCATCGGCACGAACAATGTGCGCCCGGATGTGATGCCGATGAGAGCGCCTGCCACAGGGGCAAAACTCACCGGCTTCAACGTGTACCGTGGCGACACGAAGGTAAACAAAGAGCCTGTCAACGAGGTGAGATATACCGATACGGTTGATGAGTACGGCACGTACAGCTACACGGTGACCGCTGTTTATTCTGACGGGAGCGAGTCGGAGCGGTCTGAAGCGTTGACGGTTGAAGTGCCCGACATCAGGCTTCTGCCTTTCGAGGACGACTTCGAGACATGGACCCTGGCCGAACACAAGTGGAGCACGGTGAACGAAGACGCCAACGAAAGCAACAACTGGGGCATTGACTACTATGCCAAGGGGCTTGTAGACCCGTGCGCAACTTTCGGATATTCAAGCCAGGTAAATTACGACCAGTCGCTCGTGACAAGCGAGCTCAACACCGAAAACAGGGCTGCCACTTACCTGCGCTTCAACCTGAAACTGCAAAACGAGCGCCATGAGAACGACGACTACCTTGCAGTGGAAGTGACCAGCGACGGCGGACAGACGTGGAAGAACGTGGCGACATTCGACAACAAGCAGGGCGCTTTCGACTGGAAAGTATGCCAGTACAACATCGGCAGCCAGCTCGACAGCAACCTCTTCCGCGTGCGTTTCCGCGCTTACGGACGCGTGGCGACGTACATCGACTACTGGTATGTTGACGACATAAAGATTTGGAATCCCGAATGGACAACGGCTACGCTCACCGTGACGTCGGCCGACGGAGCTGTTGCAGGATGCCCCGTAACGCTTACAGGCAAGTCGGGAGGCGTGTACACAGCCACCACCGGCGATGACGGCAAGGCCGTGTTCGGCGAAATAGAGGACGACACGTACACCGTTTCAATCGTGAACGGCGGCTATAACATATATGAAGGCGAGTGGACCGTGAGCAAGGAAGGCGAAAACGCATTCACCGCAGAGCTTAAACGGCCTGTTATATCATTGTCGGCAACCGACGTGACAGCCGAAATCGCGGCTGAAAGCAGCGCGGAGAAGACCGTAACCTTGAGCAATGCCGGCGACGGCCCGATGACATGGTATCTCAATACACAGCATAAGGCCGGCAGCGGCGACGCGTCGCGCCTTTGGGAAATGCAAGGCACATTCACCGCGTCGGGCGACCTACAGTCGTGCGTAGCGTTCGACGGCGAGAACTACTACACCAGCTCGTTCACCGAGCTTGGCGAGTTCTGGAAGTACGACAAGGACGGGAAGTTCGTTGAACGCTTCCGCTTGCCCGACATGTATTACCCCGTTTACGACCTCACTTTCGACGGACGCTACTTCTACGGTGGCGACGGCACAAACCGTGTGTTCAAGTTCGACTTCTACAACAAGCGTGTGGCCGACATCATTACGGTGGATGCCTTGCCTTCCCTGAAAATCACCCACTGCTGCTACGACCCCGACCTTGGCGGTCTTTGGATTGGCGGATGGAACACGCTGGGCCTTATCGACATGGCAGGAAAAATCAATGTGCCGGTTGCGGTTTTTGACCGCAACACTACCCTTTCGGTCATTGGCTCGGCCTATGACAACGTTACGCCCGGCGGCCCTTACCTCTGGCTGGCCGACGGAACAGCCTCGGAGAACATGATTGACTGCATCACGATATATCAATACGACTTGAACAGGGCGCGCCTTACCGGCGTAAAGCATCTTGCCACCGATGTTCCGGGCTACAAAATAGGCGATGCCACCACGGGAGTGAACAGGCTTGGCGGCCTGTCGTCGTCGTTCGACATAAAGGAGGGTACGCTTACGCTTACCGGAGTGCTGCAGCAGTCGCCCGGACTGATATTCAACTACACTCTTTGCGAGACCGGCAAATGGGTTGCAATGTCGCCGAAGCACGGCACAATACAGCCCGGCGAAAGCCAGAACATCACCTTCGGCTTCAATTCCGTTGACGCAAAGAACGGCGACAAGTTTGCAACCTCGGCCGAAATACTGACTGTTCCCGAACTGGGGAAACAAGCGTTGACCGTAAACATGAACGTCAACGCCGCAGCAGCGTCGCCGCGCCCCGTAGGGCTTAAGGCTGAGCCGGGCCAGGCTTCGGTGCAGATTACATGGAAGCCGGGCGACGAAGCACGCTTGCCAAAGGGCTACAATGTCTACCGCGACGGCACCAAAATGAACACGGAAACCGTAAAAGAGACCACGTTCACTGACGACAAGCTTGTATATGGAGAGTATCATTATAAGGTGACAGCCGTATATGACGGCGACGTTGAGTCGCTTCCGTCAGATTCTGTGGCTGCTTTCGTAAAGCAAGGCGCGCAGTATTACGCTCCGCTTGAACCAGCCGCTACGGTTGAAGGCAACACGAGCGTCAACCTTACGTGGAAGTCGCCGCTTGCAAACGCAGGCGAGGCGGCCAGCGCATCGTGGTCTACCGGCGTGCATGCCGATGCAATGGGCGTTTCGGAAGGCGGCACATTCTATGCTGCGTCGGCGTGGGACGTTGACGACCTTGTGCCTTATCGCAACAAGCGCATATCGTCGGTATCGGTGCAACTCGTCAACCCTTGCTCATACCTCAGGCTGTTCGTGTATAAAGACGGCGAAACGGTTTATTCGAAGATATACAACGCGAACTTCATTTATGACGGCACATATACCGATGTGACCATAGACGAGCCGCTTTATATCGAGCCTTGTTCGGAGTACAGGTTCGCTTTCCAGTTGCAGAATGCGCAAGACATCAGGCCTTTGGGAATGGACGACAGCCAGACCGTTGACGGCAAGGGCAACCTCCTTTCGATGGACGGCAATACATGGTTCCCGGCTTCTTACCAGGGCATATCGGGCAACTTCAACATCAAAGTGAACTTGGAGCCTTCTGAAAGCGCAACGGAAGAGGCCCCTTATGGTTACAACGTGTACCGCGACGGTGTGAAGGTGAACGGTGGCTTGGTGACGGAAACGAGCTATACCGATGTTGCCGGCGAGGCCGGAACTCACGAATATACGGTCACTTCGGTTTATTCTGACGGCGGAGAGTCGGCTGAAAGCGAGCGCGTAAGCGTCAATATAATCGGCATAAGCAACCGTTACGCACCATCGGCGGTTGACGCCAACGTGAACATCAACAGGGATGTAACCATGCGCTGGGACTATCCTACGGACGGAACGCATACCTTGAAAGCCGACATCACGACACGCCCCGTAACGGTTGACAGCGACATGCCGGAATATGTCAACTCTTTTACGGGTCATGACGAGGGAGTTGAGATGGGCATAGCATCGGACAACAACTTCATCTACACCTCCACTTACTCTAAGGACGGCTATGTAAACAAGTACTCGATGGACGGAGAGTACATCGAAAGCTTTACAATAGACGGCATCGAGGGCATAAGGAACATCGTTTACGACGGAACCGACTTCTATGTGAGCGATTACAGCACCAGCTTTTACAAGGTTGACATGGAGTCGCACACGGTACTTGCCACGATGACCATCTCCGAGTTCTCACGCCACCTGGCATACATCCCCGAACTTGACGGCGGCAATGGCGGCTTCGAGGTTGGCGACTGGGAAACAAGCATCTACGTAAGGAAGGACGGAAGCAAGATTGGCAACGGCCCGGCATTGCTCGGAGCAAGCGGCACGGCATATAATGACGGCCTGCTGTACGCCTTCGAACAGGGCGGCGACAACACCCGCACAATCGGCATTTACGACTTCGCGACATCGCAGCGGGTGGGCAGTATCGACGTGACAGCTTACTCCGAGATAACAGGAATATCAACGGCCTCAGCCGGAGGTATGTCTGTTGTGTCGCGCCCCGACGGCTCCAAGTTCCTTGCCTTGGCACTGCAACGCCAGGACGCCAACACCAAGTTCGCGTTCATCGAGCTTGAAAGCGTGAGCGGGGTTGCGGGCTACAACGTTTACCGCAACGGCGACAAGCTGAACGACGAACCGCTGACACGCCGCTATTTTGCGGAAAGTCTTGACGAGGAAGGGTCTTACAAGTATGAAGTCGAGACGGTATATATAGACGGAAGCACGTCAGACAGCCGTGCGACGGCAGACGTACAGATCCTGCCCAAGGGCACGGCTGAAGTGCCTGCCGACGTAAAGGCAGTGCAGTCCACTTACGGCTACAATGTCTTGCTATCGTTCGTTGACCCGCAGATGAACACCGGCGCAGCCTTGGCCGAAGGCTTCGAGGAGGCCGAACTGCAGGCTCCCGTAAAAATAGACGGATGGGGCAACACCGGCAACGCATGGAAGGCGACAGCCGACTATGCATACGACGGCACGAAGGCGATAACCGCCGACGAGAATGACAAGGCCACAATCATCATTCCTGTGAACGGAAGCACCCACCTGAAGATGGCCGTGCGCAACGCCGACGACCACAACGGGCACGGCTCCCTGACGCTCTTGCGCTCAATCGGAGGCACTGACGACGCCGACTTCATACGCATGAACGTATATCAGACCAACGAGGCATGGAGCGAGGTTGAGGCGGAGATACCTGCCGGAACGTCGTACATCGCCATAAGGAAGGATGCTGGCGTGACCCCACAACTTGTCGACGCGGTGCGCCTGTTCGCATCTGAACCCGTGCAGAACGTCTACGCCTACGACATATTCCGCGACGGCGAGCAAATCAACACGGAGCCTGTGCAGGGCATAAGCTACATAGACCGCAACCTGCTGCCCGGCCACTACGACTACCAGGTACGCCTCACCACACCGATGGCGGCTGTCAGCGACCTGTCGGAGAAGGTTGGCATTGACCTTGACTATGACAACGGCGGACTTGCACCGACAGGACTTACCGCCGGATACGAGCCTGACGGCTCCGTAAAGCTTAGCTGGCAGTTCCCGGCATTGGGCGAACCGTTCTACCTGCGCTGGCACGACGGCAACAGCTATGACGCCGGAGGACTGTCAAGCGGAGGCGCGTTCTACGCAGGAGCACGCTGGTACGCCGACGACCTTAAGGATTATGAGCAGCTGACACTTACCGATGTCGAGTTCTACATCAACCAGATACCCGACGCGCTGTTCATCCTTATCTATGAAGGCAACACCCTCGTGCGCCAGCAGTACGTGCCAACGATGCGCCAGTATTCGTTCAACAACGTCAAGCTTGACGAGCCTCTCGCCATCAACACGTCGAAGGACCTGCTCGTGGCCCTTTACATAGAGCACAACGAAATAACCGCCCCGCTCGGCTATGACCGTGGCCCTGCAAACAGCGGAAGGGGCAACCTATATTCCAACGACGGCAAGACGTGGGGATTGCTCAACGACTCTGAAACAGGCATCGACGCCAACTGGAACATCTCCATAGGCTTGAGTCCTTACTCAAACGTTCCCCTTGGGCCTGCAAAGGCCATGAGCAGGGCGCGCAAGGCGTTTGCCCCCAAGGCTTCGCCGGCAGGCAGCAAACTTGTGTCTGTGCCGGCAGAGGCAGAGGCCAAGTCGCAGAAAAACGCGTTCATGGGCTACAACGTTTACCGTAACCGTGAGCGTCTGAACACGGAAAAGGTGACGGCAACGACTTACACCGACGACAAACCGATAGACAACAAATACCTTGAGTATCAGGTGTCTGCCGTCTATTCGGCATCAGGCGAGAAGTATTCAGCTCCCGTTACGCTCACCGCAACCGGCATAAACGGTTCCAAGAGCGAGAGCGGACTTCGTGTTGCCGCGGATGACGACGAAATCAAGGTGTACGGCCTGAAGCCCGGAACGGCAGTAGTTCTTTATGACGTTAACGGGGCAGTGCTCTACAGCGGCACATCGGCCGACGCGTATGTGCATGTAATCCCGGCAGCGGCCATCTCTGACGGAACGTATATCGTCAAGGCCGGAAACGATGCCGTGAAGTTTGTAAAGGCCGCAAGATAGGCCAACGGCTGAACTCTGAAATTACACCCGTTGAGCGGTGTCTTCATAAAAGGCCGCCTTTCGGAGCACGAAAGGCGGCCTTTCTGCGCCATGGAACATGGCCTTTTACTGGGTGAAAGGTGCCATACGTTGTATGGTTTAGCCGGATGAGTTTTATGCCGTGCCAATGTTTTCCGGCCGGAAGAATTGATGGAATGTATTTGTTTTTTTCTCAGAAGCTGTTTTGATTTTATCAACTGTCGGTTTGAACTGAATTTTCGAGGCATATTTGCCCGTTTGGCGAGGAGCATAGCGGGCTATGTGACGAAACAAACGGACGAACATGGCCGAAAAGGCATTCAAAACGACTGAGATAAATTCAATTTTGATAAAATCAAAACAGCTTCTCAGTTAAGTTTGTACCTTTGCACTCCGAATCTGAGTTTATATATAAAAAATGAATGCTAAGGTAAAGGGCTTTATGTACGGCGTGGCCACATCGGTCACGTTCGGTCTCATTCCGCTGTTCACGCTGCCGCTGATGCAGAAGGGCATGGCGTCAGACTCCATATTGTTTTACCGTTTCATTACGGCTACGGCGGCATTGGCGCTGATTATGGTTGTCAAGAAGGAGCCGTTCAAGGTAAGCTGGCGCGACCTGGAGGTCATCATGCTGCTGGCGGTGTTTTACACTGCCTCGTCAATGTTCCTGCTTTATGGTTACGAGTCCATGGGCGCAGGCGTTGCCACTACGCTCCACTTTACTTACCCGGTGTTCGTAACGCTGCTTATGTTCGCGCTTTTCAGGGAAAAGGCGTCGTGGGTTACGTGGACGGCCGTTGTGCTGGCTATAGCCGGAGTGGCAAAACTTTCGCTCAACGGCACGGAACTGAGGCTCGACCCGGCCGGGGTAGGCGTGGTGCTGCTTTCCGCAGTGGGGTATGCAAGCTATATAATCGCCGTGAACAAGTCGCGCGTAAGGGATATG
Source organism: uncultured Prevotella sp. (assembly GCA_944320235.1). GTDB lineage: Bacteria > Bacteroidota > Bacteroidia > Bacteroidales > Bacteroidaceae > Prevotella. The sequence continues at coordinate 43,888 of CALUGQ010000012.1, read as the reverse complement.
CACAGCCGCAAGCTGGCGTTCTACGTCTTTGTGTTCACCACGCTGATGTTCGCCGTAAAGAACGGCCTGGGCGATGGGGTGCAGCCTTTGCCCGACGCCGTGTCGACGGTCAATGTTGTGTTGCTGGCCGTTGCGCCTACCGTAATATCAAACATCACGCTGCTGCTGGCCGTGCGCAACATCGGCGGCACGCTCACTTCAATCCTCGGTGCGCTTGAGCCTGTCACGGCGGTGTGCATCGGTGCGATAGTGTTTGGTGAGGATTTCACGTTGAGCGAGGCCGTAGGAATAACGCTCATATTGGCTGCTGTCGTCCTGGTTATACTCAACCGTAGCATAAAAGAAAACCTTACGCAGCTGCTCAAGCGCATAAGGCCGAGACATCCTTGAGAAATTGGAGCTGAAGGAGTTAACGTGAGTTCGGCTTATGCAAACATCCGTAGCAGCGGGTTTGCAATCATGAGTGGCTGGAAGAGCCACTTTCGCCTACGAACGGGGCGATATGCTGAATATCGTTAAATATTGCCACGGAAGCAGCAATATGTCACGGATTATTAGTATTTTTGTGCGATTCAAAACTATTTTCACCCATGGATGAAGCAATAAAGCAAATAGGACAGCGGCTGAAAGGGCTGCGCGAAGTGCTCGACATACCGGCCGAGGAAGTGGCCGAGCTGTGCGGCATCACCCTTGAACACTACATGAAGATAGAAGCCGGCGAGGCCGACCCGTCGGTATACCGCCTCTCGCGCATAGCCAAGCGCTACGGCATAGCGCTCGACGTGCTAATGTTCGGCGAGGAACCGCGCATGAGCGCCTACTTCCTTACGCGCAAGGGCCAGGGCCTGAGCGTGGAAAGGCGCAAGGAGTACAAGTACCAGAGCCTGGCCAGCGGCTTCCGCGGGCGCAAGGTGGACCCGTTCATGACACAGGTGGACCCGCTGCCCGGCGACCGCAAGTACAGCAAGAACTCGCACGACGGGCAGGAGTTCAATTACATCGTGGAGGGCCGCATGGAGATAACCATCGGCGACAAGGTGATGGAGCTGGGCGAGGGCGACAGCATCTACTTCGACGCCACGCAGCCCCACTGCATGAGGGCGCTCGGCGGGCGGCCGGTGAAGTTCCTCGTGGTGGTCATTTAAATTAAAAGTTAAAAATTAAGAATTAAAAAATATGCGGAAGGGGCAGACACGGCCTCAGATGGGGCTGGCTGCAAGCCTGACATAACGTGGGAACAACGTGGGAGAAGCACGTGAACAACGTGGGAGCAAAGTGACTGGCATTTACCGCAACTCCCCTAAAAGAACACCACAAAACAATTCCACAAAAAGAATTCCACAAAGACAACTCCGCAAAAACAAGAACCGAACATGATAGAAAGATTTCTGAAGCAAACAAGCTTCGTTTCTCAGGATGACTACAAGAAGAACCTTCAGTTCATCGTGCCTGAAAGGTTCAACTTCGCCTACGACGTAATGGACGTATGGGCAGAAGAAAAGCCCGACAAGGTGGCCCTCATCTGGACAAACGACGAGGGCGCGTGCCACAAGTTCACCTTCGCCGACCTCAAGGAGCAGAGCGACCGCACGGCGGCCTACTTCATGCAGCTCGGCATCGGCAAGGGCGACATGGTGATGCTCATACTCAAGCGCCGCTACGAGTTCTGGCTGTCGATGCTGGCACTGCACAAGATAGGCGCCGTGGCCATACCCGCCACGCACATGCTCACGAAGCACGACATCGTCTACCGCAACACGAGGGCCGGCATAAAGGCCATAGTGTGCGTGGGCGAGGAGTATGTGCTCGGGCAGGTGGCTGCCGCCATGCCCGAGAGCCCGTCGGTCAAGGTGCTCGTGAGCGTTGGCCCAGAGGTGCCCGAGGGCTTCCACGACTGGCACAAGGAGTGGCCCGAGGCACCGGCGTTCGTGCGCCCGGAGCACCCAAACGACAACTCGGACACCATGCTGATGTACTTCACCAGCGGCACGAGCGGCGAGCCGAAGATGGTGGCCCACGACTTCCTCTACGCCCTTGGCCACTTGACCACGGGCGTGTTCTGGCATAACCTCGCCGAAGACAGCATCCACCTCACCGTGGCCGACACGGGCTGGGGCAAGGCCGTCTGGGGCAAGCTCTACGGGCAGTGGTTCGCCGGCGCGGCCGTGTTCGTGTTCGACCACGAGAAGTTCACCGCCGACAAGATACTGCGCCAGATCGAGAAATACCGCATAACGTCGTTCTGCGCGCCGCCCACGGTCTACCGCTTCATGATTCACGAGGACTTCTCGAAATACGACGTATCCTCGCTGCGCTACTGCACGACGGCAGGCGAGGCACTCAACCCCGCCGTCTACGACAAGTTCTTCAAGCTAACGGGCATACGCCTCATGGAGGGCTTCGGCCAGACCGAGACCACCATGACCCTCGGCACCATGCCCTGGACGGAGCCGAAGCCAGGCTCCATGGGACTGCCCAACCCGCAGTACGACATAGACCTCGTCAAGCCCGACGGCACGCCCTGCGAGGACGGCGAGAAGGGCGAGATAGTGATACGCACCGACAAGGGCAAGCCCATAGGCCTGTTCAAGGAGTACTACCGCGACGAGGAGCTTACGCGCCAGGCCTGGCACGACGGCGTTTACCACACGGGCGACGAGGCATGGCGCGACGAAGACGGCTACTACTGGTTCGTGGGCCGCATCGACGACGTGATAAAGAGCAGCGGATACCGCATCGGCCCGTTCGAGGTGGAGAGCGCACTGATGACCCACCCCGCCGTGCTTGAGTGCGCCATAACGGGCGTTCCCGACGAGATACGCGGCATGGTGGTGAAGGCCACCATCGTGCTCAGCAAGGCATGGCGCGACCGCGCGGGCGACGAGCTGGTGAAGGAACTGCAGGACCACGTCAAGCACGAGACCGCGCCGTACAAGTACCCGCGCGTCATCGAGTTCGTCGACGAGCTGCCAAAGACCATCAGCGGCAAGATACGCCGCGTGGAGATACGCGAGAAAGACAAGAAAGTTAAGAATTAAAAGTTAAAAATTAAAAGAATATGCGAGACACGCCAAGTATATGTTACACAACACGGCTGCCGCCACACAAGCCCGAAAAACGAACGCAAAGGAATGCGCAAGCCGGCGAATGGACGCGCAAGCGCAGCAGCCAACACACAAGACTGGGGGCGAATGGACACGCAAGCACAGCCCTGCTGCATATTCTTTTAATTTTTAACTTTTAATTTTTAACTTTCATGCGATTAGTGATAAAAGTGGGCAGCAACGTGCTCACGCGGAGCGACGGCAAGCTCGACGTAACGCGGATGTCGGCCCTGGTAGACCAGGTGGCCGCGCTCCGCGCCCAGGGCCACGAGGCCATCCTCGTGTCGAGCGGGGCCGTGGCCAGCGGCAGAGGCGAGCTTAAGGTGGACCACAAGCTCGACAGCGTGGAGCAGCGGCAGCTGTTCTCCTCCATCGGGCAAGTGAAGCTGATAAACCTCTACTACAGCCTCTTCCGCGACTACGGCATACCCGTGGGCCAGGTGCTCACGATGAAGGAGAGCTTCGCCACGCGCCGCGAATACCTCAACCAGCGCGCCTGCATGGCCGTGATGCTCGAAAACGGGGTGGTGCCGATAGTCAACGAGAACGACACCGTGAGCGTGACGGAACTCATGTTCACCGACAACGACGAACTGTCGGGCCTCATCGCCACGATGATGGACGCCGACGCGCTCATCATACTGAGCAACATCGACGGCATCTACGACGGCAAGCCCGGCGACGAAGGCGCAAGGGTGATTGCCCGCGTGGAGCCGGGGCGCGACCTCAGCGCATACATCAGGCAGGAGAAGAGCGGCTTCGGGCGCGGCGGGATGCTCACAAAGTGCAGCATAGCGCGCAAAGTGGCCGACGAGGGCATCCGCGTGGTGATAGCCAACGGCCGCCGCGACGGCATACTGGCCGACCTGATGGCCGCCCCCGAGGCCGTGCCGCACACGGAGTTCGTGCCAAGCCCCACGCCGTCGTCCACCATGAAGAAGTGGATTGCCCACAGCGCGAGCTTCGCCAAGGGCGTTGTCCGCGTCAACGGCAAGGCCGCCGAGGCCCTACGCGGCGACAGGGCGGTCAGCCTGCTGCTCGTGGGCGTCACCGCCATAGACGGCGACTTCGAGGAGGGCGACATAGTGACCATCGCTGACAGTTGCGGCAACGCCATCGGCGTGGGCCGCTCCGCCTACGGCAGCGACGAGGCGCGCAGCCTCATCGGGGCGCACGACGTGAAACCGCTCATACACTACGACTACCTGTGCCTGGAATAGGCGGCTGAATACGGCAGGCGGGCCACAGGCATACGCCACGGCATCACATACATGCCACAAAAAGATTACACCAATGACACACAAAGACACTTTCCTAAGGGCGAAGGCAGCAAGCCGCAGCCTCGCCATGATGACCGACAAGGAGCGCAACGACGTGCTCCGCGACGTGGCCGACGCAATAGCTGGCGGCAAGGAGCGGCTGCTGCGCGCCAACGCGGCCGACCTGGCGCGGATGGACGCGGCCAACCCGCTGTACGACAGGCTCAAGCTGACCGCCGGCAGGCTCGACGGCATAGCCTCTGACATGCGCAACGTGGCCACGCTGCCGTCGCCCCTGGGCATGGAGAGCTGCAAGCGCACACTGCCCAACGGCCTGCGCATAAGGCGGGTGAGCGTTCCGTTCGGCGTGATAGGCATCGTTTACGAGGCCCGCCCCAACGTCACCTTCGACGTGTTCGCCCTCTGCTTCAAGAGCGGCAACGCCTGCGTGCTCAAGGGCGGCAAGGATGCCGACTGTTCAAACCGCGAGGCCGTGGGCCTGATACACGGCGTGCTGAGCCGCCACGGCATCGACACCGCCGCCGCGACGCTGCTGCCCGCCACCCACGAGGCCACCGCCGCGATGCTCTCCGCCGTGGGTCTTGTAGACCTTTGCATACCGCGCGGCGGGCGCAAGCTGATAGACTTCGTGCGCGACACGGCCCGAGTGCCGGTGATAGAGACCGGCGCGGGCGTTGTGAACACATACTTCGACGCCTCCGCCGACCTTGACATGGGCCGCCGCATAGTGCTCAACGCCAAGACGCGCCGCGTGAGCGTGTGCAACGCACTCGACTGCCTGATAATGCACCGCTCGCGCCTCGCCGACCTGCCCGCGCTCTGCGAGCCGCTGGCCGGCAAGCAAGTGACGCTCTACGCCGACCACGACGCGCTCGAAGCCCTTGCCGGGCGATACCCCGGCGAGCTGCTGCGGGCAGCCACCGACGAGAGCTTCGGCACGGAGTTCATGGACTACAAGATGGCCGTGCGCACCGTGGCGTCGCTCGACGAGGCCCTGGAGCACATCGCCCGCTACGGCTCCGGCCACAGCGAGAGCATCATAACGGCCGACGGGGCAGCCGCACGCGAGTTCCAGGCCCGCGTGGACGCGGCCTGCGTCTACGTGAACGCGCCCACCAGCTTCACCGACGGGGCGCAGTTCGGCCTTGGCGCCGAGATAGGCATAAGCACACAGAAGCTCGGCCCGCGCGGCCCGATGGGCCTGCAAGAGATTTGCACCTACAAGTGGCTCATAGACGGCGAGGGGCAGACGCGGCCCTAAACGGAATGCCGCCACGCCCGCATATTCTTTTAATTTTTAACTTTTAACTTTTAATTCTATGAACTCTTTCATCAACGTTGACGACATCGGCGACCTCAGGCAGGCTCTCGCCGAGGCCAGGGAGATAAAGGAAGACCGCTTCAAGTACCAGCACCTGGGCAAGAACAAGACCCTGATGATGATTTTCTTCAACAACAGCCTGCGAACGAGGCTAAGCACGCAGAAGGCGGCGATGAACCTGGGCATGAACGTTATCGTGCTCGACGTGAACGCAGGCGCGTGGAAGCTGGAGACCGAGCGCGGCGTGATAATGGACGGCGACAAGAGCGAGCACCTGCTCGAAGCCATACCCGTGATGGGCTGCTACTGCGACATGATAGGCGTGCGCAGCTTCGCCGGGCTGACCGACCGCGAGTACGACTACGCCGAGACCGTGCTCCACCAGTTCATAAAGTACAGCGGCCGCCCCGTGTTCGCCATGGAGACGGCCACCGTACACCCCCTGCAGGCCTTCGCCGACCTGATAACCATCGAGGAGCACAAGGCGAAGGCGCGGCCGAAGGTGGTGCTCACGTGGGCGCCCCACTGCCGCGCGCTGCCCCAGGCCGTGCCAAACTCGTTCGCACAGTGGATGAACGCGGCAGACGTTGACCTAGTAATCACCCACCCGGAGGGCTACGAGCTCGACCCGAAGTTCGTCGGCCCGGCCCGCGTGGAGTACGACCAGATGAAGGCCCTCGAGGGCGCCGACTTCGTGTACGCCAAGAACTGGAGCTGCCCGGGCGTGACCCGCCCCGCCGACTACGGCAAGATACTGAGCCGCGACATGTCGTGGACCATCGACGCGGCGCACATGGCCGTGACCGATGGCGGCAAGTTCATGCACTGCCTGCCCGTGCGCCGCGGCCTCATCGTGACCGACGACGTGATAGAAAGCCCCTCGTCGCTCGTCATACCCGAGGCCGCCAACCGCGAGATTTCGGCCTCGGTGGTGATAAAGAGAATGCTCGAAGCTCTCTGACGGCGGCTTGCATGGCGTTACCAGGCGATATAAGTCGATATATATCGACATATAACGACATATGACGATATATATCGATAAATACCACCAGCAAAACGCCATGCAAACCGCCCCAAAAGCTACAACCAAGACACAACAAAACGCAAAAGCATGGGGAAACAAGAGATACCGGGCGGGCAAACGCCGGAAACCGCAGCGCAAGATGAAGCTACCCTGATGCCGTGCACGATGAAAGGAGTGTGCCCATGGGCGTGAACATCGGCTCTACCGCGGGCTACCTGTGGCTGGACAGCTGGGTGATGGCAAACGTCATCTACCTGTCGACGCTGAGCTTCTGCCGCCGCTTCCTCAACCGCACGAACGACCCATGCGGGAGGCAGTACGACCAGATGACGCAGGCGGCACGCTCCGTGCAGGCCAACATTGCCGAGGGGGCGGCGCGCCACCAGACATCGGCCGAGACCGAACTGAAGCTCACCGACGTGGCGCGGGCAAGCCTCAGCGAGCTGGCAACCGACTACCTATGCTTCATCATGGCGCGAGGCGAGGCCGCCTGGCCCAAGAGCAGGCCTGAATGGGCAGCTGTGCAGGCCACGCGACTGGCAAAGCCCAACTACGGCAGCGACCTCATGCACGACGTGTCGGCACACATCATCGCACAGAAACGCCTCTTCGAACCGTGGACCGAGTCAGCCGACGCCTCCACGGCGGCCAACGCCATGCTGATACTCTGCGGACGCCTCACCACGATGCTGCGCAAGCAGATGGCCGGGCGCATGGAGCTGTTCAGGCAGGAAGGCGGGTTCACTGAGAACATGACCGCCGAACGCCTCGCCGCCATCAAGGCAAAGGCTGCCGTCGACGGCGCGCCACCATGCCCACTCTGCGGCAAGCCGATGGTAAGGCGCATGGCACGCAAGGGCCAGAACAGCGGCCGCGAGTTCTGGAGCTGCCAGGACTACCCCGCCTGCCGGGGTACGCGCAACGCATGAGGGCCACGCACGCACGACGGGAAAAGACATCCACCACACTTGCCCTGCGGGCTACCGCGATGCTGCCGACGGTGCAAAAGTAAGCATTTATTTCGTAAACAAGCCACTGCCGGCAACATTTTCTGCATCACCCATGGAAAGCACGGACTGCACGCCACACACTCTAAAGGCACGCAAAAAAAACTTACAGACACGACTTCAGGATGAGGCAAGGACGGACTTGCCCTGCAATATGGGCCATTCCAGCCCGCGATGCTGCCCATTTCGCACTGCAATACAGGCCATGCCGCAAAGCGAAATGGCAGGCAGCGCAACACGCTGAGGCATATGGCATTGCGCAAGGCGGCCAGCCTTGCGAAAAATATTTACCCAGGCGGACAGGCAGCCAGCCCGGCACGCCATGGCCTGACGTGAAGGAACAGCGCGGCAAGCACCCGCAGACGGCGCACCGCCCACCCGCGCGCCGTCCGCCGCCCCGCCTGCACGGCCATGCAACGGCTGGCGCGCGGGAACAGAAAAAAAGTCGGGCTTTTCCTTTGATTTGTCTCTTACTTGCTGTAACTTTGCACCGCCCAAGCCGCAGCGCGGCCGGCGGCCGGCCATGGCAGCCGCACGGGCGGAGGCAAACGAGAACCGAAACAAAACGCTTTATGATTTCATTCGAGAACGACTATAACAACGGCGCGCACCCCAAGGTGCTGCAGCGGCTCATGGAAACCAACGACGAGCGCACGCTGCCCTACGGCTTCGACCGCTTCTGCGAGGACGCAAAGGCTAAGATAAAGGCTGCCTGCGAGGACGACGACGCAGTGATTTTCTTCCTCGCCGGAGGCACGCAGACCAACGCAACGGTCATCGACTCATTCCTGTACCAGTACGAAGGCGTCATCGCCCTCGACACCGGCCACATCAATGTGCACGAGGCCGGGGCCATAGAGTTCACCGAGCACAAGATAATAAACATACCCGGGCATGAGGGGAAGATGCACGCTGACGACCTGCACAAATACCTCGAGGACTTCAAGCACGACGGCAACAACGCCCACTCGGTGTTCCCCGGGCTGGTGTACATCACCTTCCCCACAGAGCTTGGCACGCTATACAGCGCAGCCGAGCTTGACGCCATCTACCAGGTGTGCCGCAGCAACAACCTGCCGCTCTACGTAGACGGCGCCCGCCTGGGCTACGGGCTCATGGCCGAGGGCAACGACATCACGCTGCCTTACCTGCCCCGCCACTGCGACGCGTTCTACATCGGCGGCACGAAGATAGGCGCCCTCTGCGGCGAGGCGGTGGTGTTCACCCACAACAACGCCCACCGCCACTTCTTCACCATACAGAAACAGCACGGCGCGCTCATGGCCAAGGGGCGCCTGCTGGGCGTGCAGTTCGACACACTCTTCACCGACGGGCTTTATTTCGAAATATCGCGCCACGCCATAGACATGGCCATGAAGATGCGCAGGATGTTCGCGGAGAAAGGATACAGGTTCTGGCTCGACTCGCCCACCAACCAGCAGTTCATCATAATGGGCAACGACGACGTAGAGCGGCTCTCGAAGGACATCATGTTCACCCACTGGGGAATGGCCGACGAGAGCCATACCATCTGCCGCTTCGTCACGAGCTGGGCCACCACAGACGAGGAGCTGGCCCTGCTCGGCTCACTGCTCTGAGAGCCGCAGGGGGCGCACGGCCAAGCCGTCGTAGGTCTCTACGCGCAGCACCGCGGAGTCGGCTCCCACCGACGCGCACGGCGCGCTGACGTAAACCTTCGACGAATAGTACTCAGGCACGCCTCCCTGGTCGTGGAAAAGGCGCAGGTGGGCCGTGCGCCGGCCTGCCTCCCCCACCTCGACGGAATCGCAGACAAGGCCCACGGTGTGGCGCGCGCCCTCCGGGCCGCCCTCGCCCACCATCATGTAAAGGCCCATGTTGATGTACTTCCCGCCCGCGCTCACCCACACGCTCTCCAGGTCTACCGGGTCGGTGAGCACGCTGTCTACGCCAGCGGCAGCCGCCGGGCGCACCACAGGCACCTCGACGATGCTCCTCGCCCTCACCTGCGGCCCGCCGGAGCGGTCATAATAAAGTATGGCGCGGTAGACGGTGTCGGGGCGCAAGGCCCAGTCGAGAGTGACGGCAGGCACGAGCACGAGCGAGTCGCCGCCATCGGTGACGGCAGAGCTCACGGCGCACGGACCGCCGGTACGCAGCTCCACGAAGTCGGCCGTGAGCAAGGAGTAATCCCCCTGGCCGCTCTCATAGCTGTCAACCTGGCAGGCGGCCATCGCAGCGGCGAGCAAAAAAGCGGGCAGTTTCTTCATTTCCATATCGGGAAACAGCAAATGTCATTGTACAAAAAACACTCAGGCGGCGTTTCGTCCTTTCGGGGCGAAACGCCGCCTGTACACATTCAGCCGCACGACGCGGCAGCCGCGTGGTTGCGCACAGGGTTGGCATACATCTTGAGCAGGCACTCGCGCAGGAACGGCTCGTCCTTCTGCGGCAGGTCAACCAGCTCCAGCCTGCTCTCTATGTACCGCTCGAAGGCATCGCGCTCAGCCCCCGTGCAGCCCCGGCCGAAGCCTTGCCCCGGCCACAGGAGGTCGGCGGCGGCGTAGTTTCCGGGGTAAAGGCGGTAGCGGCTGTGTATCTCGCGGTCTATGTGTCGGGCCACGGCGTCGAACAGCTCGCCCTTGGGCATGGCGGGGTCGAGCGCGTCGAGGAACGTGTCTATGCACGGGGCGCAGTGGTAATGAATGCGCCCTTTGCGGCCCAGTATGCCGGTCTTCATGCTCAGCACGTCGTCCTGCCGGGTCTTCTTCCACCCCACGACGTCGCGCTTGAGCTGGAACTCGCGCGCCTTGAGGTAGTCGCAGGGGTCGTACTCGTAGGATATGGCCAGCGGCACTATGTGCAGCTGGCGCAGCCTCTCGGCCGGCGAGCCCTCTCCCCCCATGGCCATCATCTTCAGCACCGAGGGCTGCGTGCGGTCGTCGCTGTCCTTGGCGCGGCCCTCGCGCTGCGCTATCCAGATGTTGTCGTGCTTGCGCTGTATCACATAATGCATGTAGTCGGCCATGCGCTTGCTGCTCGCGAGCATCTCGCGCAGGCCGGCGCTGCGCTCGACGATGAACGACTTGTTGAGCCTCACGAGGTCTTTTATCCACGGGGCGGCCAGCAAGTTGTCGCCAATGGCTATCTCGCAGGTGGTCCCGAAGCCCGAGTCGATGAGCAGCTTGTCGAGCAAAGCCGAGTCAAGCACTATGTCACGGTGGTTGCTGACGAACGTGTACCGGCCCTGCTTGCTTATTGCCGAGCAGTCCATTTCGCAGCCGTCGCTCACCCGGCTGAGCAACCCGGCGAGGAAATTGTAGCAGAAACGCACCTGGAAGTCAAGGCAAGTGCGGCACTCCCGCATCCTCGCGGCGAGCGCGTCGAAGGGCTCCCCGGGCATGGCGGCGGCCAGGACGGCGCGGAACTGCGCGTCGGCCAGCAGCCGTTCGTACACAGCCGGCAGTTCCTCCGGCTCAAATGGGCGTATGGCGTCGAAGCGCCTCAACTCTTCATCCATGCTTGTCGTGTTGTGCAGGCGGCCGGGCGGCAGGCCAGCCGCCTGCGGGTTAATGTCAGTTGAACTGGTTCTCCACTATCTCGGTGAGCACTTCGGTCATGGTCATGCCGGCTGCGCGCACCTGCTGGGGTATGAAACTGGTTGGCGTCATGCCCGGCGTGGTGTTGATTTCGAGCATGTATATCTTGTCCACCTCGCCGCCGTCCCTGCCCGGCCCGCGGCTTATGATGTAGTCGATGCGTATGATTCCGTTGCAGTGGAGTATGTCGTAGATGTGGCTCGTGAGCTCCCTCACGCGGCGCGTAGTGTCGTCGCTGAGGCGCGCGGGGGTGATTTCCTGCACCTGCCCGTTGTATTTCGCGTCGTAATCGAAGAACTCGTTCTTCGTGACCACTTCCGTTGCGGGCAGCACCACGGCCCGCCCGCGGGTCTTGTAGCAGCCCACTGATATCTCGGTGCCGGGTATGAAAGCCTCCACCATGACCTCGGGGCTTTCGAGCATCGCCTTGCGTATGGCAGGGGCAAGCTGGTCCTTGTCCTTCACTTTGGATATCCCGAAGCTGCTGCCGTCGGCCGCCGGCTTTACGAAGCAGGGCATGCCGATGCGCCGCTCCACCTCGTCGTCGCTCACTATCTCCTCGTACCCGCTGCGTATGAGCAGGCTGTCGGCCACGAGCACGCCGTAGCCGCGCAGGTATTGGTTGAGCACGAACTTGTCGAACGTCATTGCCTCCACGAGCACGCCGCTCGTTGAGTAGGGCAGGCCGATGAGGTCGAAGTAGCCTTGCAGCAGCCCGTTCTCGCCGGGTGTGCCGTGGATGGTGATGTATGCGTAGTCGAAGAGGACGGCCTTTCCGTCTTTCAGGAACGAGAAGTCGTTACGGTCGATGCGCGCGGTGGTGCCGTCGCCGAGGTCAACGTGCCAGTCGACCCCTTTCACGTCGACTATATAAACATTGTATCGCTCCTTGTCGAAGAAAGAGTACAGCCCCTGCGCCGAGCGCAGGGAGACGTCGTGTTCCGACGAATCGCCACCGCAGACGATGGCGATGTTTCTCTTTATGTGTTCCATCAGTCTATGTTTGTTATGTCTTTGTTTGCGTTCATGTACCTGCGCCAGCGCTCTATGAGCTGCCTCAGGTCGTCGGGCAGGTCGGAGGAGAAGTCCATCTGCCGGCCCGTGCGTGGGTGTACGAAGCCCAGCGTGCGTGCGTGGAGTGCCTGGCGGGGGCAGAGCCTGAAGCCGTTGAGCACGAACTGGCGGTAGCTCCCGGTGCGCTCGCCGCGCAGTATCTCGGTGCCGCCGTAGCGCTCGTCGCCAAAGAGAGGGTGGCCTATGTGCTTCATGTGCGCCCTTATCTGGTGGGTGCGCCCTGTCTCGAGTATGCACTCGATGAGCGTCACGTAGCCGAAGCGCTCGATTACGCGCCAGTGTGTGACGGCGGCCTTGCCCACTTCGCTGCCCGGGGGGAACACGGCCATGCGCAGGCGGTCGCGTGGGTCGCGGGCTATGTTGCCCTCCACGGTGCCGTTGTCGGCCGCCATGTTGCCCCACACGAGGGCGTTGTAGCTGCGGTGGGTGGTCTTGTTGTAGAACTGCGCGCCCAGGGCTGTCTTGGCCTCGGGTGTCTTCGCCACCACGAGCAGTCCGCTGGTGTCCTTGTCTATGCGGTGCACCAGGCCCACCTCGGGGTCGTTGGGGTCGTAGGAGTCGAGCCCGCGCAGGTGCCAGGCCACGGCGTTGACGAGCGTGCCGCTGAAGTTCCCGCACCCGGGGTGCACCACGAGGCCGGCCGGCTTGTTGACTACCATTAGGTCGGCGTCCTCGTATACGATGTCGAGGGGTATGTCTTCAGGCTCTATGGTGGTGTCGTAGCGCGGGCGGTCGAGCATGAGCGTGACCACCTCGCCGGGCCTTACCTTGTAGTTGCTCTTCACGGGCCTCCCGCCTACGTGTATGAAGCCGGCTTCGGCGGCCTTCTGTATGCGGTTGCGGCTGGAGTGCTGCAGCTTCTCGGCGAGGAACCTGTCGACCCTCACGGGTGCCTGGCCGCGGTCCACCTCCACGCGGAAGTGCTCGTAGAGCGTGCCTTCGCCGCCTTCGCCGTCGCCACCTGTGGCGACGCCCTGCCCCAGCTCGTCGTCGAGTTCGTCGTATTCGATCATTCCGTCGCCTCCATCGCTCCTTGCGCATCCGCCGCGCCTGCGTCGGCCGGCGGCGCGTCTACCGCCTCGAAGTCGTCCTCCCCGCCGTATGTGACGGTTATTTCCGAGGGTGACACATAGTCTATCTCCATCAGGCTGTCGTCATACGTGCCGCTGCCCACGACGAGCGTCAGCGGCACGTCGATGGGTACGCGGTCGCCCACGCTGAGCCTGCGGCCCCGCGCCTTGACGGCGTACACCCAGTCTTTCTCGCCCGTTATCTCCTCGGGCGGCAAGAGCCTGAAGCCCATGGCCTTGAGCCTGGCCTCAGCCTCGCGCACGCTGCTGTTGTCGGCGATGTCGGGCAAGGTGAGCGTCGGCGTCGATTCGGAGTTCACCGTAAGGTATACGATTCGCCCCGACTTCACCTTTGCGCCCCCGACGGGGTTCTGCAGCAGTATGCAGTCGGCCGGCATCCGCTTGTTGTAGCCCGTGTCGGCAACGACGGCGCGCAGGCCGTCGCCCTCGATGAGGGCCCGTGCCGCAGCCGCCCCCATGCCGCGCACGTCGGGCACGGGTATCTCCTCGCCGTGGTGCGTGTAGCGGTCGAGCCCGTACTTCACCCCGAGGCACAGTGCGGCCACCACCACGGCCATGCCGAGGAGGTTGAGCCACAGCCGCCTGTCGAGCAGTTTTCCGAAAAACTCCTTTATGTTCATCTTGTCTGTTTCGTTTGTCTGGCACCGTGCGCGGGGCCGCCGCGGCCGCCGCGGCCGCCGCGCGCCTTTTCAGCTATGCAAAGATAATGTTTTTGGCTCTCTCGGCAAAACAATTGGCGCATTTTGTTGGGGTCTGCCCCAAGCATTTTGCAGGCTCCCCCATAACCGCCTGGCGGCCAGGCTGTTGCGGGGGCGGCCCGTCCTGCCTTGCGAAACGGGCCGTATGGCCGCGTGGAACAGGCCGTTTTGGACGGCAAAACGGCCTGTTCCGCAAGCCATGCCCCGCGCTGCTGGCAGCAGCGCGGGGCGCACCGACACAAAAGCCGGAGTGGAGCAACGGCCCGGCGGCCCTTGCTCCACTCCGGCTGAGCGCCGGGCCTCAGCCCGGCATGCCTGCGCTACGGTTACTTACCGTGGTTCTCGTCGGACACGGTGAGCTTCTTGCGGCCCTTGGCACGGCGCGAAGCCAGCACGCGGCGGCCATCTTTAGTTTGCATTCTCTCGCGGAAACCGTGCTTGTTCACTCTCCTCCTGTTATGAGGCTGATACGTTCTTTTCATCTTTCCTTATTTTTTATTATTGTCATTGTTCGCACACTTTGGGCTGCAAAGGTAGTCATTTTTTTCAAATCGGCAAAACTTTGCGCCCATTTTAGCCAAAACTTTTGCAACAAAGCCGCACTGCAACGCCCCAAAGGGCGCATACGGAGACAAAAAACGGCCGATTTCCTTTGCTGTTCGCTTGATTTTCAGTAACTTTGCAACCGCAATCGAAAGATAGACACATAACAAACAATAACAACAATGATCAATTCACAGGAAATAAAGAAAGGCACCTGCATCCGCCTGGACAACCAGGTGTGGGTCTGCATCGACTTCCAGCACGTAAAGCCTGGCAAGGGCAACACAGTGATGCGCACCAAGCTGAAGAACGTAACCGACGGGCGCGTGCTCGACCGCACGTTCCAGGTGGGCTTCAAGCTTGAGGACGTGCGCATAGAGCGCCGCCCCTACCAGTACCTCTACGAAGACCCGACAGGCCGCATCTTCATGAACCAGGAGACGTTTGAGCAGATACCAATCGCCAACGACCTCGTCATAGGCCACGAGTACATGAAGGAAGGCGACGTAGTGGAAGTAGTCACCGACACCACCGACGGCACCATACTCTACGCCGAGATGCCCGTCAAGACCAACCTGCGCGTAAGCCACAGCGAGCCGGGCATCAAGGGCGACACCGCAACCAACGCCACCAAGCCCGCAACGCTCGAGACAGGCGTGGAGATACGCGTGCCGCTGTTCATCAACGAGGGCGACCTCATACAGGTTGACACCCGCGACGGCAGCTACCTCAACCGTGTGAAGGAGTAACGGCGGCAGCCACAAAGGCAAGGCAGCCACGCGCCCTGGCGCGACACGGCGGAGCCAGGGCGATGCACGCCCCATAACAACTGCCTGCGGCAGGTTATGGGGCGTGCATTTTCGTTTCCGCCCAACAATGGCAACATACCCATGAGCAACGAAAAAAGCGAATCACAGTGCGGGTTCTCGTTCATCATACCCGTTTACAACCGCCCCGACGAAGTGGAAGAACTGCTCGAAAGCCTCGACGCCCAGACGGTGAAAGACTTCGAGGTGGTAATAGTCGAAGACGGCTCCGAGCGCGACTGCCGCGCCGTGGCCGGGAAATGGGCCGCACGCATGGACGTGAAGTACTTCGCAAAGAAGAACTCCGGCCCAGGCCCCAGCCGCAACTACGGCGCCGAGCGCGCACGCGGCGAATGGCTCATCGTGCTCGACTCCGACGTCGTAGTGCCACCGGGCTACCTCCAGGCCGTCGCCGACGAGCTGCGGCGCGAGCCGGCCGACGCCTTCGGCGGACCCGACCGCGCACACCAGGCGTTCACCCCGACGCAGAAAGCCATAAACTACTCCATGACAAGCTTCTTCACCACAGGCGGCATCCGCGGCGGGAAGAAGAAGCTCGACAAGTTCTACCCGCGCTCGTTCAACATGGGAGTGCGCCGCGATGTATACCTGCGACTCGGCGGGTTCTCACGGATGCGCTTCGGCGAAGACATCGACTTCAGCCTCCGCATCTTCGAGGCAGGATGCAGCTGCCGCCTCTTCCCCGAGGCGTGGGTGTGGCACAAGCGGCGCACCGACTTCCGAAAATTCTTCCGGCAAGTGTACAACAGCGGCATAGCACGCATCAACCTGGCGAAGCGACACCCCGGCTCGCTCAAGCCGGTCCACCTGCTCCCCACCCTATTCACCGTCGGAGTGATTGCCCTCGTGCTCGCCTCGGCGGCCGGACGCCTGCTCATGCACTACGACGACCTGCACCGCTGGTACTGGCTATGCGCCGGCCCATGGCTCCCGATCATGGCATACAGCCTACTCATAGCAGCCGACTCGACCGCCCGCAACCGCAGCCTGAAGATAGGGTTACTGTCGGTCGCCGCCGCCTTCGTGCAACTCATGGGCTACGGCTTCGGCTTCATCGAGGCTTGGTGGAAACGCTGTGTGCTCGGCCAGGACGAATACCAGGCGTTCGAGAAGAACTTCTACAAATAACAGGAGGAACTTCCACAAACAACAGGAAGGACTTCCACAAATCAAGGAATGAAGCAAACTGAAGAAAGCAAGGCAAGCTCACGGCCTGCAAACAGTAAGCCGGCCACAGGCAGCATGCCCTCCGGCGGCGCCGGGCCTTGCCCCCTCGGCGCGCCAACCGGCCCAGCCAGCGAGGGCAACCCTGCCACAAGCCCCCTGCCACAGGCCACCAAGCTCACCATCGCCGACTGGGCCGAGGACGACCGGCCGCGCGAAAAGCTTGCCCGCCTGGGCGCGGCCGCACTGTCGAACGCCGAGCTGCTGGCCATACTGATAGGCTCGGGGTCGACAGACGAGAGCGCCGTCGGCCTCATGAAGCGAGTGCTGAGCGACTGCAACAACAACCTCAACACCCTCGGCAAGCGCACCATAGCCGACCTTACGCGCTACAAAGGCATGGGACCGGCCAAGGCCATCACCATCCTCGCTGCCTGCGAGATAGGCAAGCGGCGCCAGCTCGAAAAGGCGGAAGAACGCCCCGACCTCGGCTCGGCCACCGCCATATACAACCACCTGCACCCGCTCATGCAGGACCTCGACACGGAGGAGGCCTGGATCCTGCTCATGAACCAGAACTTCAAGCTCATAAAGCGCGAGCGGATATCACACGGCGGCATCAGCGAGACGGCGGTCGACGTACGCATAATCATCCGCGAGGCCCTGCTGAACAACGCCACCATCATAGCCCTGGCGCACAACCACCCCAGCCAGAACCCACGCCCCAGCCGCGACGACGACCGCCTGACGCAGCGCGTCAGGCAGGCCTGCGAGGTGATGCGCATCTACTTTGCCGACCACATCATCGTCACCGACGGCCGTTATTACTCATACCGCGAGGAGGGCAAGCTCTGACCGCCGTGCGCCCGGCGGCGGACTGTACCGCCTCAGGCGCCGAAGCCCTTGGCCAGCCCGCCCTCGCTGGTCTCCTTGTAGAGCGAGGGGATGTCGTGGCCGGTCTGCTTCATGACGGCCACCACCTTGTCGAACGACACGCGGTGGGTGCCGTCGGAGAACGACGCGTAGAGGTTGGCGTCGAGGGCGCGCGTGGCGGCGAAGGCGTTGCGCTCTATGCAGGGTATCTGCACCAGCCCGCACACAGGGTCGCACGTCATCCCCAGGTGGTGCTCCAGGCCCATCTCGGCGGCATACTCTATCTGCGACGGGCTGCCGCCGAAGAGCTGGCAGGCCGCCCCCGAGGCCATGGCGCAGGCCACTCCCACCTCGCCCTGGCAACCTACGTCGGCCCCCGAGATCGAAGCGTTGTGCTTCACGATGTTGCCTATCAGCCCGGCGGTGGCCAGGGCGTGCAGTATGCGCTCCTCAGAGAAGGCGTGGCCCTTGTACACATGATACAGCACGGCGGGCAGCACGCCGCAGGCCCCGCACGTGGGAGCGGTGACGATGGTGCCGCCCGAGGCGTTCTCCTCGCTCACGGCCAGCGCGTATGAGTACACCAGGCCGCGCGTCTGCAGCGACTGTTTGTAGCCCGAAGCCTTCACATAGTATATCGGGGCCTTGCGCATGAGGTTGAGCGGCCCCGGCAGGCGGCCCTCCGTGTTGATGCCGCGCTCCACGGCGGCCTGCATGGTGAGCCACACCTCGCGCAGGTAATCCCATATTCCGCCGTCCTCGCTCATGCCTACGTACTCCCAGTAGCTGCGCCCCGTGGCGTCACACCACTCCATTATCTCCGTCATGGTGTTCATGTCGTACACCTCGGGCGTGTCGAGCACGCCCCCGGGCGCGCCTCCTTCCGAGAGCGCGCCGCCCCCTACGCTGTAGACAGTCCACTCGTCGGCCGTGCGGCCCTCGGCGTCGTGGGCCTCGAGCTTCATGCCGTTGGGGTGGAACGGCAGGAACACCTGCGGCTGCCACACTATGCTCACGGGCGCCACCGGCTCCAGTTCGCCCATTATGGCCACGTCGGTCATGTGGCCGCGGCCCGTGGCCGCCAGGCTGCCATAGAGCGTAACGGTGAACGACCTTGCCCCGGGGTTGCGCCCGGCGAACATCCTTGCCGCCCTCTGCGGCCCCATGGTGTGGCTGCTCGACGGCCCTTTGCCTATCCTGTATATTTCCCTTAGTGATTTCATCCTTGTTTTTTTATGTTGCCTGCGGGCTGATAGTAAGCCGGCCCTCGCCTTCCCTGCCGCAGCTTGCGTTCTGCAAAGGCAATGCAAACGAGCGGAAAGAAAGCTTGCTTTCTATTTCCCGAGTGCAGCTTGGCTTCTGCAAAGGCAATGCAAACGAGCGGAAAGAAAGCTTGCTTTCTATTTCCCGAGTGCAGCTTGGCTTCTGCAAAGTTACGCAAAATATGCCGAAACAAGCATCCATGGCATATAAAAAGGATGTGAAACCTGCCATTACTGCCACGCCACGCCGCCCCGAGGCCGCAGAAAACGCGCCATGCTGTTGCACGGATGCGGGCAAATTGCTATCTTTGCAGGCAGAGGGGGAACGCTTTTCCCCTTTCATACTGCAACGAACCAATGCACACCTGCCTATGAGACAAACACGACTTTTGATTGCAGCCTGCCTCGCGCTGGCGCTCGCTGCCATCGCGCCGGCCGCCCAGGCCGGCGGATACAAGACCGAAGAGCTGTGGATAGACAACGGCCCGCGCCGCATCTACGGCGTGATGGCCAGCCCCGAGGGAGCCGAGGGGCGGCTGCCCGTGGCCATAGTGGCCCACGGCTTCAACGGCACACACCACTTCGCCCGCGCTTACTTCGACACGCTCTGCTCGCTGGGCTACCGCTGCTACGCCTTCGACTTCCCCTGCGGCTCGCTGAAAAGCCGCAGCGACAGCAACACTATGGATATGTCCGTCCGCGACGAGGCCGCCGACATCGAGGCCATCGTGGCCCACTTCCGCTCCCGGCCCGACACCGACACGGCGGCCATCGCGCTCATTGGCGAGAGCCAGGGCGGGCTGGCCTCGGCACTGGCCGCATCGGCTTTGGGCGACACCGTGAGCCGCATGGTGCTCATATACCCGGCGCTCTGCATACCCGACAACTGGAACGCGGCCTACAAGACCGAGGCCGACATACCCGACACCACCCGCGTGTGGGGCGTGCCGCTGGGCCGCCGCTTCTTCATCGAGGCGCGCGCCATCGACGTATACGCCACGATAGGCCGCTACCGGGGGCCGGTGCTGCTGCTCCACGGCGACCGCGACGCCGTAGTGCCGCTCGACTATTCGCGACGCGCCGAGGCTGCCTACCACGACGCGCGCCTGCATGTCATCAAGGGAGCCGGCCACGGCTTCGGCGGCAAGTCGCGCCGAGAGGCCGTCAGCCTCGTGGCCGCCTTCCTCGCCCCGGGGGCTGGCAAGACGCCCGCAAAGCCCAGCGCGCCGACGGGCAAGGACTGACCCGCCGCGCAGCGCAGGCCCTTTGGCGCTCTGAAACAGCCTGTTTCGCGCCCCAAAACGGCTTGTTTTGCGGTGCCAAACGGGCCGTTTCGCAACCCACTGGCAGCCAGACTGTTACGCAGCCGTCAACGAAAGCGCGGCAGCCAGGCAGCCACCGGACCGGGCAGGCGGGCCGCCGAGCGGGATGCCATATACACACTAACAATCAACAACTCATGATATGAAACGCAAGAACTATCTCTTCACTTTGGCCATGACCCTGCTCATGGCTTTCGTCGGCCTGCGGGCCGGGGCGCAGCCGCGCCTCTTCGTGGGGCCAAACGAGCCGCTGGGCCAGGGCGTGGGCATCCACCCGGGCCGCGTGGCGTGGATTCACAGCCCCGGGGTCGCCTCGTGGGACGGGCAGACGGGCCTCTGGGTGGAAGACCGCTGGAACGACCAGCAGAAGGCCGACGCCATGGTGCGCGAGGCCGTGATGCAGCTAACGGGCGAGCGGTCGGCCAAGAAAGCGTGGGCAGCCCTCTTCCGCCACTTCAACAAGACCCACGGGCGCGGCAGCCGGGGCTACAAGCCCGGCGAGAAAATAGCCATAAAGCTCAACATGAACAACGCCATCACGCACCGCGACACCGTCGAGCTTAACTCCTCGCCCTTCGTCACGCTGGCCCTTGTGCGCTCGCTCGTGCGCGACGGCGGCGTGCGCGAGGCCGACATAACCGTGTGCGAGCCGAGCCGGGCCATCACCGACAGCATCTTCGACAAGTGCCACAGGGAGTTTCCCGGCGTGGTGTTCATCGACAACATCGGCGGCGACGGCCGCCAGAAGTGCGAGTACTACGAGGAGCAAATAAAGTATTCGGCCCCCACGGGGAGGCTGGCCCGGGGGTTGGCTAAGTGCATCGTCGATGCCGACTACCTCATAAACAGCGCGCTGCTCAAGACCCACAAGGGGCCTGGCGTCACGCTCACGGCCAAGAACTGGTACGGCGCCACCGACATAAACCTGCAGTGGCGCAAGAACGCGCACAACGGTTTCAGCCCCGACAAGAAGCACGGCAAGCCGTCGTACAAGACGTTCGTAGACTTCATCGGCCACAAGGACCTGGGGCAGAAGTGCCTGCTCTTCCTCATCGACGGCACGTATGGCTCGCGCGATGTGAACGGCGCGCCCAACCCCAAGTGGCAGAAACCGCCATTCAACGGCGACTGGTGCTGCTCGCTCATAGCCTCGCAGGACCCGCTGGCGTGCGACGCCGTGGGCATGGACCTGCTCATCGGCGAGTGGCCTGAGTTCGGCAGCTTCAACTACTGCGACGAATACCTGCGCGAGGCAGCCACCATCCCCTCACCAGTCAGCGGCACCAAGTACGACCCGGAGCAGGACGGGCAGCCCCTCAGCGGCCCGCTCGGCCTCATGGAGCACTGCAACAATCCGCAGGAGCGCAAGTACACAAAGCTCGACCTTATATATAAGAAGCTGTAGGCCAGCTCCTCCAAGCCGCCGGCCACACCCTCACACCATCGGCAAGCCCCTCGCCAGCCCCCACTTGCAGCCGGCCGAGGGGCTTACATTGCAGCCGCCTTGAAGCCATGGGCGCCACGCCACGCCTTGGCCCACGCTGAGAGGGGCGTTCCGCACGGCCGTGCCGGCAGCCGTCGCGCTTAACTTACTTTAACCTTCCGCGGCGCAAGGTATGACCACGCGCGCTGTTTCACAGGTAGGAAACAGCAAGAAAAAAAATGAAAGGGACACTGATTATGAAGAGAGCAAGCATCATCGCCACCATGGCGTGGCTCATGGCCGTGGCAGCCACGCTGCAGTCGTGCGACAACGATGACGATTATTACTATTACCACGAGTACAACCACCCCACGGCCATAGTGACCGTGAAGCCCAACGCCGACAACTCATCGTTCTACCTGCAACTGGACGACACTGCCACGCTCATACCCATGAACATGAGGGTGTCGCCGTTCGGGCGTAAGGAGGTGAGGGCGCTCGTAAACTACGTACCCGCCTACGGCCCAGCCGGGATGGAGGGCAGCCCAGTGGCCGTAAGCTGGATTGACAGCGTGCTGACCAAGCCCACCGCTACCGACCTCGCGGCGGGCAACGGAGCGGCCTACGGCGACGACCCAGTGGAGATTGTGGACAGCTGGGAGACCGTTGCCGAGGACGGATACCTCACCCTGCGCTTCCGCACACGCTGGGCCGCAGGCGTAACGCACCGCATCAACCTCGTGCACAGAGCCGACGCCGACACCACATACCTGCTGCAGCTGTACCACGACGCCGGGGCCGACCCCGACAAGGGGCAAGTGGCCGACGACATCGTGGCCTTCCGCCTCGGCGAGGAATTCAACCGCCCCGACACGGCCATCACGCTAACACTGAAGTGGAACTCGTACAGCGGGCCGAAAACGCATACATTCAAGTACCGTCCGCGCAAAGACTGACAACAATACCTGCATTGTGGGAATGCACATCACTGACGACTGCGGCGAGAAATCACTCGCCACGGAGCTTCGCCGGGGCGACACCTCGGCGTTGCGCCGTTTCTACGCACTCTACGCCGGCTCCATGGCGGGCGTGTGTTCCCGCTATGTCGCCAACAATGACGACGCGCAGGATGTGTTCCAGGAGGCAATGGTGAAAATCGTGCAGAACGCCGCGCGCTTTGAATACCGCGGCCCCGGCTCGCTCAAGGCGTGGGCCATGCGCATCGCGGCGAACGAGGCGGTCAGCTTCTTGCGCAACCGCCGCAGGATCGACTTCGCCGAACTGCCCGCCGACGACAACGTGCCCGACACGGCAGACAGCAGCCCCGACGTGGCCGACATACCGCCAGAAGCCGTCCACAACATGATAAGGGAACTGCCCGACGGCTACCGCACGGTATTCAACCTCTACGTAATAGAAGGCAAGAGCCACCGCGAGATAGCCTCGGCACTTGGCATCAAGGAAGCCTCGTCGGCCTCGCAGTTCCTGCGGGCGCGGCGGATGCTCGCCAGGAAGATTGAAGAATACAAGAAGAGAAACGACAACTGACACGCCTATGGAACCGAAATGGCAAGACGACATAAGGCAGATGATGAGCCAATACGAGCAGGAACCGCCCTGCGCCGACCCGTCTGCGCTGCTCAAGCGCATGGAACAGGCCGCCGCCTCGGCCCGCCGGCGTGGCATGGCGGCCCTGTGGGCGCAGCGCATCGCGGCGGCAGCCGCCGTAGCAGCCATAGCCCTGCCTGCCTCGCGCACCATCATGCCCTGCATACCCCAAGCAGGCAGCGAGCCAGCCACAGCCATGGCCGTGGCGCAAGCGGCCGCCGTAACAACGCCTGTCGGCCCTCACACCGCCACGTCCAGCGCCACAGCTGCACCTCACGGGCCTGAGCCTGCACCTCACGGGCCTGAGCCTACAGTGCAGGAAAAGGCACACGGAAAGCCGGAAACGGCTGACAGGCAGGCGGGCAACGGCACTGGCGGCACGCAGGAAGCCACGCACCACGCCCCATCCGGGAGCGTGCCACAAGGCAACAGGCTTGCAACCATACGCGAAACAAGCCGCAAGCATAGCCGGCCGGTGCTGGCCTCGCTGTCGGTAACAGGCGCACTGTCGGCCAACACCCCTGCCGCCACGTCTGCCACGGCCATGCTCTCCAAGGCAAACCCCATCGGGCAGTACACAAGCACGTTCGGCAGCAACGCCAGCAAGCCCCTGATGGCACACTCAAACCCCACAAACACCAAGACACACCACAGCCAGCCGCTACGCCTGGCCCTCACAATGGCATACCCAATCAACCGCCGCTGGGCCGTGGAGGCAGGCGTGGCTTACAGCTACCTGCACTCAGAGACGACCACAAGCGGCACGGGCTACTCCACCGCCACCGACCAGCGGCTGCACTACATAGGCATACCGGTTGCCGTAAGCTACACAGCCTGGCGCACACGCCGTTTCAGCCTGTACGCCAAGGCTGGCGCAATGGCAGAGAAAATGGTGAGCGGACGGGCCGAAACAGTGACCACCGTAGGATCCGACAGCCGCGCCGGCGGAAGCCATAGCGTCGCCATCGGACCGCTGCAGCTCTCGGCCACGGCAGCCATAGGGGCCGAGTGGCACTTCAGCAGCAACATAGGAGCATATGCAGAGCCGGGCGTCACCTGCCACTTCGACAACGGAAGCGGCGTGAGCACGTTCTACTCGGAAAACCCGGTGGCCTTCAGCCTCACGCTAGGACTGCGCTTCAACATCGCGCAATGACGCGGCTGAAAGGCAGCTTTAGTTTCTTTAACTCACCGCCCTCACCATCTTCGCGAAACTTGCTTACCTTTGCAGCCATGGAAAAGTTCGCCAACGTAAAGGTAATAGCATTCGATGCCGACGACACCCTGTGGGACTGCCAGTCGTACTTTGACGACGTGGAGCGCGAATACTGCCGCCTGCTGGCTCCGTGGGCGCGTGCCGAGGACGTTTCGGCCTCGCTCTTCAGCACCGAGGAGGCCAACATGCCACTGCTGGGCTACGGATGCAAGGCTTTCGTGCTGTCGCTCATAGAGAACGCCGTGAGCGTGAGCGGCGGACAAGTAGGCGGGCGCACCATCGGCGAACTGCTGCGCCTGGGCAAGCGCCTGCTCGAACTGCCGGCCACGCCGCTGCCAGGTGTCGAGGAGACCCTGGCGCAATTGCACGAGCGCGGCGACCGGCGCCTGGTGGTGTTCACCAAGGGCGAGCTGCTCGACCAGCAGAACAAGCTGCGCCGTTCGCGCCTCGACAAGTACTTCCACCACGTAGAGATAGTGTCCGACAAGACCGAGCGGGCCTTTCTCCGCCTGTGCCGCCGCCTGCGGGTATCGCCGACCCGAGTGCTGATGGTGGGCAACTCGCTGAAGAGCGACGTCGCCCCCGCGCTGGCGGCAGGGGCGCACGCCATACACATACCGTTCCACGTGACGTGGCGACTGGAGCAGACCGAAGACTTTGAGCACACGCGCCTCGTGCGCATCGACCGCTTCACGCAGTTGCTCGACTACCTTTAGACCGGCACGAAGCCGCCGCGCAGACACAAAAACATACACCCATGCTACCCATAAAAACTCTCATCGCATATCCGGCAGCCGCCTTCCGCCCCTTGGCCAGGCTCGCGGCGGTGCTCATGGTGGCCGCTGCCGTGGCCTCATGCGAGGACGAAGAGCCCGCCACTCCGCCGCGCCCGACCCCTGAGACTACGGTAAAGACGGTGCTGATGTACTTTCCCTGGGCCTCCGACCTTACGCCGTTCTTCTACAAAAACATCGCCGACATGGGGCAGGCCGTGGCCTCCTCGGCAGGCGACAGCGTGCGAGTGCTGGTATATATGTGCACTTCGGCCACAGAGGCCGAGCTTTACGAGCTTGTGCCACAAGGCTCCACGTGCATCCACGAGCCTATAAAAGAATACCAAGACCCGGCCTACACCACCGCCGCCGGCATAGCCTCGATGCTCGCCGACGTGCGTGCCGCCGCCCCCGCGCCGCGCTACGCCATGACCGTCGGCTGCCACGGCATGGGCTGGGTGCCCGTCGCGCGCAGCCGCTCGCGCGGCCTTGCCCCGGGCTTCCGTTACCACTGGGAGGCTGCGGGCGGCCCGCTGACACGCTTCTTCGGCGGGATGGCGCCCGAGACGCAGACCGACATCGCCACACTGGCCGAGGGGATAGAGGCCGCCGGGATGCACATGGAATTCATTCTCTTCGACGATTGCTATATGTCGTCGGTCGAGGCGGCATACGACCTGCGCCACGTGGCCGACTACATCATAGGCTGCCCGACGGAGATAATGGGCTACGGGATGCCTTACGCCGACATCGCGCCGCGCCTGCTCGGCACGCCCGACTACGCGGAAGTGTGCTCCGAGTTCCTCGACTTCTACACTTCTTACACCTGGCCCTACGGAACCATCGGCGTTACCTGCACCGCCGAGCTCGACAGCCTTGCCCGCGTTGTCGGCAAGATTGAGGCTGCCTACGACTTCGACCCGGCCTTGCGCCCGGCCCTGCAGCGCATGGACGGCTATTCGCCGCCCATATTCTACGACCTTGGCGACTACATGGCAGCCCTCTGCCCCGACCCCGCGCTGCTCCAGGAGTTTCGCTCGCAGCTCGCCAGCACAGTGCCTTACAGCGCGCACACGCCGCAGTATTACTCACGCTTCACCGGGGTCGAGCCCATCCGCACCTACTCCGGCATCACCACCTCGGCGCCAACAGTGAGCCAATATGCCGAGGCATGGACCCAGACTGAGTGGTATGCCGACACGCATTGATGGCGGGATGGCGCGCAGACCGAAACGTGCAAAATATCAAAGCCTGCCGCTTTGCATCCCAAACCGTGCCGTTTCAGACGCTAAAACGTGCCGTTTTGCAGTGCAAAACGGCACGTTTTGTAATCCCACTGGTTATCAATGAGTTACAGAGACGGGGCGCGTGGGGTGCGGCGGGTCAGAAATCAAAGTTTTGCGGAATGCTTTTCCTGTAAACGGTGATGGTGTTCCGGCCGTAAATGGCGTGGCTCTTCTCCTCTATGTTGGAGGGAAGCGAGGCGGCATGAGTGCCTTGTCCGAGAGCCACGGGGGCTGTCTCCACGCGTATCTCGTCCCACAGGCCGCGATGGATGAAGGCTTGGTGGGTGAGTGCTCCGCCCTCCACGAGCAACGTCTGCAGGTTGTCGCGGTGGCATTCGTATATCACCGCGTCTATGACGTGGTTGTGGCTGAGTACCATGCGGCGCGGCGCGGGGCCGCTCCAGCAGCGCACGTCGAGGCGCGGGCGGTCGCGCTCGGCGGTGACGCGGCCCACGAGGATGGCCTGGCACTCCGACCGGAGCTTGTGGGCGAGCATCTGCGTGTAGGGCGTTGACAGCATGAATGGGCGGTATTTAAAGTCTATGTACCCGTCGGCCGACTGCGCCCACTTCAGTATGATGTACGGGCGGCACTGCTCGTGGAACGTGATGAAGCGGCGGTTCAGCTCGCGACACGCCTCCTCAAGCACGCCCACGGTGACGCTAATGCCCGCCTCGCGCAGCTTCTTCATGCCCGCCCCGCGCACCTTGGCAAACGGGTCCTCGCACCCTACGACCACTCTACGCACACCTTTCTCTATTATAAGGTCGGCGCAGGGCGGCGTCTTGCCGTAGTGGGAGCACGGCTCAAGGCTCACGTAGAGCGTAGACTGCGGCAGCAGCTTCTCGTCCGCAGCGCGCACCGAGGCAAAGGCGTTAACCTCGGCGTGGGCCTCGCCGTACTTCGCGTGGTATCCCTCGCCTATTATCCTGCCCCCTGGGGCCACTATGACCGCGCCCACCATGGGGTTGGGCCGCGCCCCGTAGATGCCACAGGCGGCCAGTTGCAGGCAGCGGCTCATGTACAATGCGTCTTTCTGCAGTTGCTTATCGATTTCAAATATTTGGCTCATATCGTTTATTTTGTTACTTTTGCACCATGACTTACGACGAACTCTGGCGGCCCCTTGCCGCCGTCTATGACGAGGGCGAGGCCCGCGCCATCGTGCGCTACGTGCTCGACGTGCGCTTCGGGCTGACCGCCGCCGACGTTTATTGCGGCAAAGTTACACAATTATCCGCAGACCGGCAGCACGAATTGGGCGAAATAATGCGTCGGCTGATGCAGGCCGAGCCGGTGCAGTATGTGCTCGGCGAGGCCGACTTCTGCGGCCGCACGTTCTGCGTGGAGCCGGGAGTGCTCATTCCCCGGCCCGAGACCGAGGACCTGTGCGCCTGGGCCGTGGAGTCGGCGGCGGCGCGCAGAGTGGCAGCCCCTGCCCTGCTCGACATAGGCACGGGCAGCGGCTGCATTGCCGTGACGCTGGCATTGGACATTGACGGGGCGCGCGTCGAGGCGTGGGACGTGGCCGACGTGCCGCTGCGCGTGGCCTCGGCCAACGCCGCGCGGCTCGGGGCAGAGGTGAGCGTCAGCCGCGTTGACGCGCTGCGGCCGCCCCGCGACGTGGCGCGGTGGGACATGGTGGTGAGCAACCCGCCTTACGTCTGCCTGAGCGAGCGCGCCGCCATGGAGCCCAACGTGCTCGCCTACGAGCCGGCCGAGGCGCTCTTCGTGCCCGACGATGACCCGCTGCGCTTCTACCGCGCCATTGCCGACTATGCTTCCGCAGCGCTGAAACCCTGCGGCGAGCTGTTTTTCGAAATCAACCCGCTGCTTGCCGCCGAGATGCAGGCCATGCTAACGGCTGCCGGGCTCGGCCCGGCGGAGATGCGCCGCGACCGCTTCGGACGGGAAAGGCTTTTAAAGGTAAAAAAGTAAAAAGGGAAAAAGGTAAAAAAAGCTGCGCCTGAAGGTGGCGGCGGCCGCGCCCACCAAGCCCGCACCCACCACTCACGCCACGGGATGCCGCGCCCAGCACTCCCATAACTCCCAAAACTCCCATGACTCCCAATAAAAACACCCACTATATGCCCCAAAAAGAAATATCAGAAAAGGAAGCCCTGCTGCGCCTCTCGGCCTTGTGCTCGCAGGCCGAGCACTGCTCTTACGAGATGGAAGAGAAGATGCGCCGCTGGGGAATGGCCGAAGACGAGCGCGCAAGGGTGCTCGGCCGCCTTGCGGAACTGAAGTTCATAGACGACGAGCGATACGCACGAGCCTACGTGCGCGACAAGGTAAAGTACAACAAGTGGGGCCGCCGCAAGGTGGACCAGGGCCTCTGGGCAAAGCACATCGACGAGGCCACGCGGCGGCGCGTGCTCGGCGAGGTGGCCGACGCCGACTACCTGGCCGTGCTGCGCCCGCTGCTCAAGGCGCGGAGCAGCTCGCTGAAGGCGGCCGACGGCAGCGAGCACAACCGCAAGCTGGTGCGCTTCGCCCTGGGCCGAGGCTTCGACTACAGGCTGATAAGGCAGTGCATCGACGTACCCGACGACATGGAGGACGCTGATGGCGACGACACTGTGGAGTAGGACGCTCGACTTCATATCGCCGCGGCGATGCGCCGTGTGCGGCGGGCGGCTCTCGCTCACGGAGCACGCCGTCTGCACGGTGTGCTGCCTGCGCCTGCCCCGCACGGGCTTCTGCCTCACTCCGTCCGACAACCCCGTGGCGCGGCTCTTCTGGGGGCAGGCGGCGGTGGAGCGCGCGGCGGCACTCTTCTACTACGAGGCCCGCTCGGAGACGAGCCGCCTCATCTATGCACTGAAATACCGCGGCAGGCCCGACATAGGCGTGGCCCTCGGGCGGCAGGCCGCAGTGGAGCTTGCCGCAGCCGGATTCCTCGCAGGCATCGACGTGGCTGTGCCTGTGCCGCTGGCCCGCAGGCGGCAGCGCGAGCGAGGCTACAACCAGAGCGAGGCCATCGCCCGGGGCGTAAGCTCGGCCACGGGCCTGCCCGTTGAGGCGCGGGCGGTGGTGCGCACGCTCTACCGTGGCAGCCAGACGGAGCTTAGCCGCCAGGAAAGGCTCGACAACGTGGAGGGGGCGTTCTGCCTGAAAGACAGCTCGCGGCTCGAAGGGCGCCACGTACTGCTCATCGACGACGTAGTGACCACCGGGGCCACAGCCATAGCCTGCGCCACGGCCATGGCCCGTGTGCCAGGCATAAGGATAAGTTTCATGGCGCTCGGCTTCTCGAAGTGAGGCCCTGCGGCAGCGGCTTGCGCCCGCTGCCACGCCGCACTGGCATCTGCCTGGCAGCCAACGAGTTAGCAAGACGTGCCGTTTTGCCCTGCAAAACGGCACGTCTTGCACTCCGAAACAGCCCGTTTCAGGGCGCAGGACGGCCCGATTCGGGCCCATGCCTGCCGCAGGGCCATGCCAGGCAACCCCGCGGCAGGCGCGCAATAATCTTTTTTAACGGCGCGGCGCAGCCACTTTGCCAAATGTTTCCTACCTTTGCAAACTAAACATAAACAAAACTATGCAAGAGATGGACCCTATCAAAACAACATTCGCGGCCAAGCTGCTCGAGGTGAGAGCCATAAAGCTGCAGCCAAGCAGCCCGTTCACATGGGCTTCGGGCTGGAAGTCGCCGTTCTATTGTGACAACCGCAAGACACTGTCGTACCCCCGCCTGCGCAGTTTCGTGAAGACAGAGCTGTGCCATGCCATACAAGCCAACTTCCCTGAAGTGGAGGCCATAGCCGGCGTTGCCACAGGGGCGATAGCCCAGGGGGCGCTCGTGGCCGACGAACTGGGCCTGCCCTTCGCCTACGTGCGCAGCAAGCCAAAGGACCACGGGCTTGAAAACCTCATCGAGGGCAACCTCGAGCCGGGCTCGAAGGTGGTCGTGGTCGAAGACCTCGTGTCAACCGGCGGCAGCAGCCTCAAGGCCGTAGAGGCCATAAGGAAGAACGGCTGCGAGGTGATAGGCATGGTGGCATCATACACATACGGCTTCCCCGTGGCCGAAGAGGCATTCAAGGCCGCAGGGGTGAAGCTCGTCACGCTCACCGACTACGAGCACGTGGTGAAGCACGCGCTTGAGATTGGCTACATAAAGCCAGGCGACGTTGACGTGATACACGAGTGGCGCAAGGACCCGGCAAACTGGAACAACCAATAAACCGTGGGCGGCAGGCGCGGAGCGGCGCGCAACCCGGGGCTGGAGCAGCCACGGACGGCCGCCGCGCCCACCGGCCAGCAACGCCAACCATTCTTCATACATCTAAATATGAGCAAGTTTGAAAGCAGCATAAAGCAGATACCATATCCGCAGCAGGCCGTCTACGCCATGCTGAGCGACCTGGAGAACATAGAGAAAGTGCGCGACCGCCTGCCCCAAGACAAGCTGAAGGACCTGCGCTTCGACCGCGACACCATAGCCATCAGCGCACCGCCGGTGGGCGAAGTGCGCCTGCGCATCGTGGAGCGCGAAGAACCGAAGTGCATAAAGTTCGAGACCGAGCAGTCGC
Organism: uncultured Prevotella sp.; assembly: GCA_944320235.1. Taxonomy (GTDB): domain Bacteria; phylum Bacteroidota; class Bacteroidia; order Bacteroidales; family Bacteroidaceae; genus Prevotella. The sequence continues at coordinate 12,876 of CALUGQ010000012.1, read as the reverse complement.
CCGTGCCGTTCAACCTCTGGATACAGGTGCTCCCCGTCACCGAGACGTCCTCGAAGATGAAGCTAACCATCAAGGCCGAGCTTAACCCCCTGATAAAAGGCATGGTGCAGAAGCCCCTCACCGAAGGCATAGAGCGCATAGCCGACGCACTGGCCGCCATCAAGTACGAGTGAGGCGGGGCCGCAAAACCATTTACCAACGCAACAACCAACCGACAATGGCAAACAAACTCTGGGACAAGAACTACGAGGTGAACAAGGAGATAGAGCGGTTCACCGTAGGCCGCGACCGCGAACTCGACCTCTACCTCGCCAAGTACGACGTGCTTGGCAGCATGGCCCACATCACCATGCTGCAGAGCATAGGACTCCTCGAGGCCGATGAGCTGGCCCGGCTCCTGGCCGAACTGAAAGAGATATACCGCCTCTGCGAGGACGGCAAGTTCGCAATAGAAGAAGGAGTTGAGGACGTACACTCGCAGGTGGAGCTGATGCTGACGCGCCGTCTGGGCGACGTGGGCAAGAAAATACACAGCGGGCGGTCGCGAAACGACCAGGTGCTGGTGGACCTCAAGCTCTTCACACGCCACGAGCTGGCCGACATCACGGCCCTGGTCAAGGCACTCTTCGACGAGCTGCAGGCCAAGAGCGAGCAATGCAAGGACGTGCTCATGCCCGGATACACCCACCTGCAGGTGGCCATGCCCAGCTCCTTCGGCCTCTGGTTCGGCGCATACGCCGAGAGCCTGGCCGACGACGCGCTCTTCCTCCAGGCCGCCTACCGCATGACAAACCGCAACCCGCTCGGCTCGGCGGCCGGCTACGGCTCGTCGTTCCCGCTCGACCGCACGATGACCACGCGCCTGCTGGGCTTCGACTCGATGGACTACAACGTGGTATACGCACAGATGGGGCGCGGCAAGACGGAGCGCAACGTGGCCTTCGCCATGGCTTCGGTGGCCGGAACGCTGGCGAAGCTGGCCTTCGACGCGTGCCTGTTCAACAGCCAGAACTTCGGTTTCGTGCGCCTGCCCAAGGAGTGCACCACCGGCAGCTCCATCATGCCGCACAAGAAAAACCCCGACGTGTTCGAGCTCATACGCGCTAAATGCAACAAGCTGCAGGCCCTGCCGCAGCAGATAACGCTGGTGATGAACAACCTGCCCGTGGGCTATTTCCGCGACTTGCAGGAGATAAAGGAGATGTTCCTGCCCGCCTTCTCAGAGCTGAAAGACTGCCTCTCGATGGCGGCATACATCATAAGCCGCATGGAAGTGAACGAGCACATACTCGACAACCCGATGTACGACCCCATGTTCTCCGTAGAGGAGGTGAACCGCCTGGCCGCCGCCGGTATGCCCTTCCGCGACGCCTACAAGAAGGTGGGGCTGGAGATAGAGGCCGGGGCGTTCGTTCCCGACAAGCACATCCGCCACACGCACGAGGGCAGCATGGGCAACCTGCAGAACGACAAGGTGAAGGCCATGATGGAGGAGACGCTCGCCGGCTTCCACTTCGAGCGCGCGGCAGAGGCCGAAAGGAGGCTCCTGCAATGACCAGGGCAGCCTTCGCAATGGCCGTGGCGGCCGTGGCCGCAGCTCTCTCGGGCTGCACCAAGGCCGAAGAGGAGTACAGCGACGAGCCTTGCTACTTCGTGTTCGACAACTCGGTGCACCAGGATGCCACGCTGGCCTCGGCCATGTCGGCCATGTCGCCCGGCGTTTTCTGCCATATATCAGAGACGGAGAGGTCGGGCGCAACGTTCTTCGAGTTCGAGAACAACCACGGCCTGTCGTCGGAGAAGCGCGCCAACGCCGTCGACCAGCAGCGCTCGCGCCGACTGGGCCGCAGGAACGGCATCATCGTTGGCTACGGCAACGGCGACATTACCAACCCCGTGTTCTACGCCTACGACGCGCAATGCCCCGTGTGCTACACGGGTACTGGCCTCGTGGACCGCACCCTCGACATCGACAGCCGCGGCGTGGCCACCTGCGGCAACTGCCACCGCACTTACGACCTGAACAACGGCGGGCTGATAAGGAGCGGCGGGCAGGCCGACGACGCCACGAACAAGCTCACGCGCTACCGCGCCTCGACCACGGGTGAGTTCGGCGTGCTGGCCGTGACGAACTGAAGCAGCTTAGATACAGCGTGATATTGCAAGCGGCCTGCAACGCCCCAGTGGCGTTGCAGGCCGCTTGCCTTGTGTCATTTCACCTCCTCATAGTCAACATATTCGCCCTCGTCGTCGGCAAATATGCGGCGGCTGGCCGTGGCGCGGTCGCGCGTGTCGATGATTGTCACGCCCGGCGGTGCCTGCGCCCTGCGCCTGGCGGAACCCGTGCCGCCGGCGGCGGAGCCGCGGGCGCGGGCCCCACGGCCTTCGCCGCCGGTGGCCTTGCGCGCTGCCGAGCGGAACATGCCGATGCCACGGCGCAGCGCCCACACGGCCATGCCTATGGCCACGAGCACTGCCACGAGGAAGAACAGGAGCATGAAAGCCAGGAAGTGGAACATAGGCCTGCGCGCTGCTTATGCCTTGCGGCGTTGGGTGAAGGCCGAGAGGAGCAGGTACCAGGCTATGGCCACGGCCACGCCGATGAAGCCAAGCAGCAGTATGATGGCCACGGACGAGGCGGCGAAGACGTACTTCACCTCGTTGCCGCGCCAGCCCCAGGTCTTGAACTTGAGGGCGAACATGGGAATCTCCGACACCAGCAGCCAGCAGCTGGCAAGCATCATGGCCACCACGGCGAGCGCGCCCCAAGGCGACGAGGCCAGCCAGTCGCCCGCGCCGACGATGAGCGACGCCCAGAAGAGCGTGTTGGCAGGCGTGGGCAGGCCGATGAACGATGTAGACTGCCGCTCGTCGAGGTTGAACTTGGCCAGCCTCAAGGCCGAGAAGGCGGCCATGATGAAGGCGGCGTAGGGCAGCACTCCGCCCACCGCGCCCCACGAGGCGGGCCACGCGGCCGTGGAGAGCAGCGTGAAGATCATGGCCGAGGGGGCCACGCCGAAGGTGACATCGTCGGCCAGTGAGTCAAGCTCCTTGCCTATGGGCGACGACACGCCCAGCAGGCGGGCGCTCATGCCGTCGAAAAAGTCGAACACGGCGCCGATTACAATGAACAGGAACGCCGCCCGGTACAGTCCGTCGAAGGCGAAGTAAGTGGCCACGCAGCCGCTGACAAGGTTGCAGCAGGTGATGGCGTTGGGTATGTTTCGTGTCAGTGCGTTTGCCATTATCGTTTTTGTTTGTCGGTTCTTGTTGCAGCTTGGGTTATGCAAAGCCGATGCCAGCGAGGGCAATGTGAGCTTGCTCACGGATTGCCGAGCGCAGCTTGGGTTATGCAAAGCCAATGCCAGCGAGCGGAAAGAAAGCCTGCTTTCAATTTCCCGAGCGCAGCTTGGGTTATGCAAAGATATGCTTTTTCTTCCAACTACGCAAGCGCAGGCAGCCTAAATTTGCCGCGTTCCGCCAGGCCGTGGCGCAGCCGGGGCCGCGAACGGCGCAACGCGGACAAGGGCGCAGCCGCAATTATGTAAACAAAATTCGCCATGCGGAGCCCGCCCCTGCCTGTTTGCGCAAGCGGCTGCCACCCAGGCAGTTGCGCCACAGGGGCATTTCGCGCCACGAAACAGGCCGCCCTGCGCGCCCGAACGGCCTCTATAACGACGGCAAACGGCCCACCTTGCGCCTCAAGGAGGCCGCCACCGCCTGCCGCCACGGTTTTTGTAAACATTTGTTGCGCCCGCCCCGGCGATCGGCCTGCCCCGGCCGCCGAGGCAGGCCGCCATCGCGTGAAGCCCCGTGCCGCCCCGCTGCACGGCGGCACATCGCGTTAATTTCTCGTAAACAATTGCAAATGACGGGAAAAAGCAGTATTTTTGCAATTCATTAGGATTATATCACCAGCTTATGTCGTGTATATTACACATCGAAACGAGCACCAACGTATGCTCGGTGGCCGTCAGCGAGGACGGCGCCAACCTGTTCTGCAAGGAAGATTTCAGTGCGCCCAACCATGCCGAGAGGCTGGGTAGGTTCGTCGACGAGGCCATTGCCACGGCCGACGGGCAGGGCATAGGCATCGACGCCGTGGCCGTGAGCTGCGGCCCCGGTTCGTACACGGGGCTGCGCATCGGCGTGTCGATGGCCAAGGGCATCTGCTACGGCCGCGGGCTCAAGCTGCTGGCCGTGCCTACGCTGGAGCTGCTGTGCGTGCCGGTGCTGCTCGAGCACGACGAACTGGAAGACGACGCACTGCTCTGCCCCATGCTTGACGCGCGCCGCATGGAGGTATACGCCGGCATCTACGACCGCGCCCTGCGCCCGGTGAGGGCGATAGGGGCCGACATCGTGGACTCCGACACCTACCGCGAGTGGCTCGACGCCCACCCGGTATACTTCTTCGGCAACGGCGCAAAGAAGTGCATGGAGGCCATAGGCCACCCCAACGCACACCTGATAGACGGGATAGCCCCGCTGGCACGCTGGATGGGGCCGCTGGCCGAGAAGCGCCTGGCCGCAGGGCAGACAGAAGACGTGGCCTACTTCGTGCCGTTCTACCTCAAGGACTTCGTGGCCAAGGCGCCGCGCAAGGCCATCTGACGGACGGAGGCAAGCCCACACTACAAGCTAACAAGACAACAACATGGCAATGGACATAGAAGGATTGGACTACAACACGCAGCGCGAGCCACTGCTCATGCCCGAGTATGGCCGCGAGATACAGAAGATGGTCGACTACGCCGTGACGCTGCCCAGCAAGCAGGAAAGGCAGCGGTGCGCCGAGACCATAGTGAGGCTGATGGTGACAAAGGTGCCGCAACTGCGCGAGAACGCCGACTACGAGCAGACGCTCTGGGACCACCTGTACCTCATGAGCCACAAGCAGCTCGACATTGACTGGCCCTACGACGTGTCGGAGGCAGAAAAGATACTCGGCAAGCCGCAGCCCATGCCGCTGCCGGGCGGAGGCACCCACGTGCGCCTGCGCCACTACGGGCGGCTCATAGAAGAAATGTTCGAAAAGCTGAAAGCCATGCCCGAGGGCGAGGAGCGCGACGAGCTGGTGCGCATAACGGCCAACCAGATGAAGCGCGACCTCGTGAACTGGGGCCACGGGTCGATGGACGACGAGCGCGTGGCCTCCGACCTGGCACGCTTCACCGACGGGAAGATACAGCTCAACCTCAACGAGTTCAGGTTCGACAAGACCGCGGCAACCCCCGCAACCGACGGCCCGCGGAGGAAGAAACGCAAGTAAACAGTGCGCCGATGGCTTCTTTCATCATAGAGGGCGGGCATCCGCTCAGCGGCACCATCACCCCGCAGGGGGCCAAGAACGAGGCCCTCGAGGTAATAAGCGCCACGCTGCTCACGGCCGACGAGGTGGTGATACGCAACATACCCGACATACGCGACGTGAACAACCTCATCATGCTGCTCAAGGACATAGGCGTGAAGGTAGACCGGCGCGGCAGGGGCGAGTACGCATTCCGCGCCGACAGGCTCGACCTGGGCTTCCTCGGCAGCGACGAGTTCGTCAGCAAGTGCTCCGCCCTGCGCGGCAGCGTGCTGCTCATAGGCCCGCTGCTGGCGCGCTTCGGCAAGGCCGTCATAGCCACGCCCGGCGGCGACAAGATAGGCCGCCGGCGGCTCGACACCCACTTCCTGGGCTTCAAGGCGCTGGGGGCGCAGTTCCGCCACATCGAAGACCGCAACGTATACGAGATAGGGGCCGACAGGCTCGAAGGCTGCTACATGCTGCTCGACGAGGCATCGGTCACCGGCACGGCCAACATAATCATGGCATCAGTGTTCGCACGCGGCACCACCACCATATACAACGCAGCCTGCGAGCCTTACATACAGCAGCTCTGCCACATGCTCAACCGCATGGGGGCGCGCATAAGCGGCATAGGCAGCAACCTGCTCACCGTGGTAGGCACAAGCATGCTGCACGGCACAGCCCACGACATACTGCCCGACATGATCGAGGTAGGCTCGTTCATAGGCATGGCCGCCATGGCCGGCAACGGCATACGCATAAAGGACGTGTCGCTGCGCAACCTCGGCATCATACCCGAGGCGTTCCGCCGACTGGGCATAAGGATGTGCATGGAGGGCGACGACATCATCATACCAAAGCAAAGCCACTACCAGGTAGACTCGTTCATCGACGGAACGATCATGACGCTGGCCGACGCGCCGTGGCCGGGCCTCACGCCCGACCTCCTGTCGGTGCTCATCGTCGTGGCCACACAGGCCAGGGGTAGCGTGCTCTTCCACCAGAAGATGTTCGAGAGCCGGCTCTTCTTCGTCGACAAGCTCATCGACATGGGAGCGCAGATAATACTCTGCGACCCCCACCGGGCCGTAGTCGTGGGCCACGACCACCACCGGCGCCTGCGGGCCGGGCGCATGGCAAGCCCCGACATAAGGGCGGGCATAGCCCTGCTCATAGCGGCCATGAGCGCACAGGGCACGAGCCGCATAGACAACATAGAGCAGATAGACCGCGGCTACGAGGACATAGAGGTGCGCCTGGGCCGCCTCGGGGCCAAGATAGAACGCATAGGCTGAGGGCGGCCGGCGCACAGCCGGGCCGGCACAGGCAAGAACGGCAACATACAATGATAAGACTGGAAGACGTTTACCGCATAGGCCGCATAGGCAGGCCACACGGAGTGAAGGGCGAAGTGGTGCTCTGGTACGACGACGACGTGTTCGACCGCGCCGACGCCGACTACCTGGTGCTCTCCGTCGACGGCATACTCGTGCCGTTCTTCATCGAGGAATACCGCTTCCGCAGCGGCGAGACGGCACTCATGAAGTTCTGCGACATCGACTCGCAGGAGCAGGCCGCCGCCCTCACGGGCTGCGAAGTATACTTCCCCACGGCACTCGCCGCGCCCGGGGAAGGCGACGTGGCGCTCGCGGCAGTGGCGGGCTTCGCCCTCGTGAGCGCCGCCGACGGCACAGCGGTGGGGCGCATAGCGCGCATAGACGACGCCACGGCCAACCTGCTCTTCGAGCTTGAGGACGGCCGCCTCGTGCCAGCCGCCGGGGAGCTCGTGGAGGATGTCGACATGGAGCGCAAGGAAGTGCGCGTCAGCCTGCCCGAAGGACTGTTCGACCTTTAGCCCGCCTGCGCCGCAGGCAGGCACGTGCCGCGGCGGGAAGTAACATTTTATCAAGCAATGGAAAAGAAACAAATAGCCATACTCGGCTCCACGGGGTCGATAGGCACACAAGCCCTGCAGGTGATAGCGGAACACCCCGACCGCTACGAGGTTTATTGCCTGACGGCGAACAACCACGCCGAACTGCTGGCCGAGCAGGCCCGACGCTTCAGGCCCGCCGCAGTGGTCATAGCCAACGAGGACCGCTACTCAGAGCTGAAGGCCATGCTGGCCGACCTGCCCGACGTGAAAGTGTACGCCGGGGCCGAAGCCATCGACGGAATCGTAGAGGCCGGACCCATCGACATGGTGCTCACGGCCATGGTGGGCTTCGCCGGACTGTCGCCTACCATCCACGCCATAAGGCGCGGCAAGACCATCTGCCTGGCCAACAAGGAGACACTGGTCGTAGCCGGCGAGCTTATATGCAAGCTGGCCATGCAGCACCGGGCCTCGATACTGCCCGTCGACAGCGAGCACTCGGCCATCTTCCAGTGCCTGGCAGGCGAGGGCGGCAACCCCATCGAGAAGATATTGCTCACCGCAAGCGGCGGCCCCTTCCGCGAGTTCAGCCTCGACCGCCTGGCCACCGTGACCAAGGCCGACGCCCTGCACCACCCCACGTGGGACATGGGAGCCAAGATCACCATCGACAGCGCGACGATGATGAACAAGGGTTTCGAGGTAATCGAGGCCAAATGGCTCTTCGGCGTGGAGCCGCAACAGATACAGGTGCTCGTCCACCCGCAGTCAATCGTGCACAGCGCCGTGCAGTTCTGCGACGGAGCGGTGAAGGCCCAGCTCGGCGTTCCCGACATGAGGCTGCCCATACAGTACGCCTTCGCCTACCCGGAGCGCATCAGCCTATCGTCGGCGCGGCTCGACCTGCTGAGCCACAAGCTCGAGTTCTTCGAGCCAGACACGGAGAAATTCCGCTGCCTGGCGCTGGCCTTCGAGGCCATAGGGCGCGGAGGCAACATGCCGTGCATACTCAACGCCGCCAACGAAGTGGTAAACCGCGGCTTCCTTGAAGGCCGCTGCGGCTTCCTGCAAATGAGCGACATCATCGCCAAGACGATGGAGCGGGTGGCATTCGACGCTAATCCCACATACGAAACATACACCGCCACCGACGCCGAGGCGCGCCGCGTGGCCGCCGAACTGATGGATGGCTGCCGCCGCGCATAGCCGACGGCAGGGCGGCGACGCCCATGCAGCAGCCAAGCCTGCCACTGACAGCAAAATCATTCCAACATAAACATCAACTGACAACGAAATGGAAATCTTTCTGATTCGCGTATTGCAGTTCATGCTTGCAATATCAATACTGGTCCTCCTGCACGAAGGGGGGCACTTCTTCTTTGCGAAACTCTTCGGCGTCCGCGTCGAAAAGTTCTACCTCTTCTTCGACCCGTGGTTCCACCTCTTTGAGTTCAAGCCCAAGAAAAGCGACACCACATATGGAGTGGGATGGCTCCCGCTGGGCGGATACTGCAAGATTTCAGGCATGATCGACGAGAGTTTCGACACTGAGCAGATGAAGCGGCCGCCCCAGCCGTGGGAGTTTCGCACGAAGCCGGCGTGGCAACGGCTGCTCATCATGGTAGGCGGCGTGCTCGTAAACTTCCTCCTCGCCCTTTTCATCTACGCCATGATACTCTTCCACTGGGGCGACACTTACATCCCGGTGAGGAACATGACCAACGGCATGGCGTTCAACGCCGACGCCAAGGCGCTCGGCTTCCGCGACGGAGACATACTCATCGGCACAGAGAAAGGCGAGTTCAAGGACTTCAACGCCGACCTGTACCGAGACCTGGCTGAGGCGCGACGCGTTGACATTGTGCGCGGCGGCAAGGCCATGAGCATAAGCCTGCCCGGCGACCTCAACATGCTCGACATGCTGCAGAAGCAGCCACAGTTCGTCCGCCCGCTCATCCCTGCCCGCGTGGACAGCGTGCTCCAAGGCTCGGTGGCGGCCACGATGGGCATGCGCCCCGGCGACATGGTTGTTGGGATCAACGGCAAGGAGGTAGGTTCGTGGAACGCCTTCGTCGATGAGATAGACCGCATGAAAGACGTGCTCGCCGTGGCCAAGACACCGGCAGACAGCATGAAGGTGCGCCGGGCAACCATCGTAACCGAGCGTGGCGGCGTGCGCGACACGTCGGCCGTGGTGCTCTCGCCCGAGCTTGTGCTGGGCTTCACGGTAAAGACGGCCTCCTCGCTCTACCAGCCCGTAACCATAGAGTATGGCTTCTGGGAGAGCCTGCCCGCCGGGGTGGTGTATGGCGTGGACGTGCTCAAGGGCTACGTGAGCGACATGAAGTACGTGTTCTCGGCCGACGGGGCCAAGTCGCTTGGCGGCTTCGGCACGATAGGCAGCCTCTTCCCGCCCATATGGGACTGGTACCTGTTCTGGAAGATGACCGCTTTCCTCAGCATCATCCTCGCCTTCATGAACATCCTGCCCATCCCGGCGCTCGACGGCGGCCACGTGCTCTTCCTGCTCTACGAGATGATAACGGGCCGCAAGCCGAGCGAGAACTTCATGATACGCGCCGAGTACGTGGGCTTCGGCATACTCATCCTGCTCATGGTGGTGGCCAACCTCAACGACATACTCCGCTGGCTGGGCTATATGTAGCGGCGGGGAAGCCTGCGTGCCTGCCGCCACGGGGCTGGCGGCGCGCAAGGGCTCAAACGGATGCGGCGCGGAACCGGGCTTGGTTCCGCGCCGCATTTGCGCTTGCGCCGCCGCTGCAGCCTGGCCGGGGCGGTGCCTCAGCCTAAGTCGACTACCGTTATGCCAGCCCCGCCGAACTGCACGTGCTCGTCGCGGAAGGCCGTAACGTTAGGCACGGTGGCCAGGTACTGTCGTATGAGCTGGCGGAGTATGCCTGAGCCGGTGCCGTGGAGTATGCGCACGCGGCTCATGCCTACGAGTATCGCGTCGTCGATGAAGTAAGTCACGGCGTTTACTGCCTCGTCGCCGCGCATCCCCCGCACGTCGAGGTCCTGCCTGAAGTTGAGCTTGCGCTGGTCGATGGCCTCGCGCGTGCTGCGGCTCACGGCAGTGAAGGGCGACGCGGCGGGGCTTTCCTGCCTGGGCTTCTCGGCATGCTCGAGCCTGTCGGCGCGCATCTTGGTGCGCATGTCGCCGAAGATGACAGTGGCCATCTTGCCGTCGACCGCCTCGACGCGGCCCACCGAGGTGAGCCCTTTTATCCTCACCGTGTCGCCTGGGGCCACCGCCGCCCTGGCTTCGCCGGCCTTGCGCTGCGCCTCACGCGCCGCCTCGGCCTGCTCAAGCCGCTGCTGCTCGCCCGCGGCCTTGTCGCGCTTGCGCTTCTCGCGGCGCTCCTTGCGCTCCTGTATCTGGCGCATTTTCTTGGCTATCAGCTCGTCGTTGTCCTTGGCGTCGATGCCGGCCACCTCCTGCCTGAAGGCGTTCAGCTCCTCGCGTATGCGCTTGGTCTCCTCGCGCTCGGCCTGGCTTTCGCGTATCTCGCGTATGGTGTTCTCTATCTTGCGGTTGCTCTCGCGCAGCAGTTCCTCGGCCTGCTCCTTGGCCCGGCGCAGGATGTCCTTGCGGCTTTGCTCGAGTTCGCGTATATCTTCTTCGTAGCGGGCAATGCGCTGCTCCAGCGTCTTCTCGTGCTGGTGTATGGCTTGGCGCTTGTTTTCCCAGTAACGCTTGTCGCGGACGATGTCCTGCAGGTACTTGTCGCTCTGTATGTAGTCGGAGCCTACTATCTCGGAGGCGTCGCGTATCACCTCGTCGGGCATGCCTGCCTTGCGTGCTATCTCGATGGCAAACGAGCTTCCGGGCTGCCCTATGGCCAGCTGGAAGAGCGGGCGCATCTCGTGGCGGTCGTAGAGCATGGCCCCGTTGGCCACGCCTTCGTGCGAGTCGGCGAAGTGCTTGAGGTTATGGTAGTGCGTGGTGATGACCCCGTAGGCCCCCTTGAGGCAGAACTGCCTGAGCACCGCCTCCGCGATTGCTCCCCCTATCTGCGGCTCCGTGCCGCTGCCGAACTCGTCGATGAGCAACAGTGTCTGCCCGTCGGCGTGGCGCATCATCTGCTTCATGTTGGCCAGGTGGCTCGAATAGGTGCTCAGGTCGTTCTCTATGCTCTGCTCGTCGCCTATGTCTATCATTATGTTGCGGAACACACCGACGGCAGAGCGGTCGCCCAGCGGCACCGGCAAGCCGCACTGCACCATGTACTGCAACAGGCCCACGGTCTTGAGGCACACCGACTTGCCGCCGGCGTTGGGCCCGGAGATGATGAGGATGCGCTTCCGGGCGGTGAGCGCCACGTCGAGCGGCACGACCTGCCTGCCCTGCTTTGCGAGCGAGAGTGCCAGCAGCGGGTGCGCGGCGCGTATCCAGTCCATGTGCGGGCGCGCCTCCACGGCAGGTTCCACGGCGGCAGTAAGCTCGGCCAGGGCGGCCTTTGCCTGCAACAGGTCGATGGCCGCGAGGAAGCGGTAGGAGTCGAGCAGCTCGCGCACATGGGGCCTCACGAGGTTGGCGAAGTCGGTGAGTATGCGTATTATCTCGCGCCTCTCCTCGGCCTCCAGCTCGCGTATGCGGTTGTTGGCCTCCACCACCTCGGCCGGTTCAATGTAGACTGTCTTGCCCGTGGCCGACTCGTCGTGGACAATGCCGCGTATCTTGCGCTTCAGCCCCGGGGCCACGGGGATTACGAGGCGGCCGTCGCGGATGGTGGGGGCCACGTCGCGGTCCACCAGCCCCTCGCCCTGCGCCGCCCTGAGTATGCCGCCCAGGGTGCGCGATATGCTCCCCTCGGTGCGCGCCAGCTCGCTGCGGATGCCCTGGAGGGCGGGCGACGCGCTGTCTTTTATCTTCCCGAACTTGTCGAGAATCTGGTCTATGCGCTGCACCATCTGCGGGAACGTGGCCACGCCGTCGGCAAGCCTGTGGAGCGCCGGGTAGGCATATACCGGCTCAACGCCCTCCCCAGCACTGTCTGCCCGGCCCAGGAAACTGACGATGGCGCAAATCGTGTCGAGCGAGCGGCGCAGGTCGAACAGCTCGGGCTCCTCCAAGTGGGTGCCTTCAAGCCGCAGCCGGGCCACCGACTCGCGCACGTCGAAGAAATACTGCATGGGCATCGGCTCTGCCCCGGCCTGTATGCGGCGGAACTCGCGCAGCTGCTCCATCCACTCGTTGATGGCATCAGCGTCGGCGGTGGCCTCGATGCCGTCCACCATGTCCTTGCCCAACGGGCTGAGGCAACGCTGCCTAAGCAGCTCCCTCACCTCGTCGAAGCCTATCTTTGCTTCAAAGTTCTTAGGGTAAATCATGGTGCAAAGGTAGCTCAAACGGCAGACACTGCAAAATAAACACCCATGTTTTTTGCCCGGAGCGCCGGCCTGCACGGCCCTTCCCCGCCCAGCCAACCCGCCAGGGGCCGCCTTTTGCACCGCATTTTTTACGCCAAACGGGCAAAAAGGCGCGCAAATGTTTGGCCATGTCAAAAAATAGCCTTACCTTTGCACACGCTTTCAGAGGGAAGCCCCTGCCTTACAGGCAACAGGAGAGATGGTAGAGTGGTCGATTACAGTAGTCTTGAAAACTACCGTACCGAGAGGTACCGGGGGTTCGAATCCCTCTCTCTCCGCAACAAACGCTGAAAATCAGCAGATTGCAAAACAA
>CALUGQ010000011.1 GCA_944320235.1 uncultured Prevotella sp. | reverse complement strand
CCGCGGTTGTGCATGAAGCCGCCCTCGTAGATGTCAACGATGTCGCTGTAGCGGTCGTCGAAGATGAGATGGCTCCAAGGCACCTCGTGCATCTTGCCCGTGAGCGACAGGTTGTCGTACCAGCCAAGGGCTTTGGCGTTGTTGAACTCGAACACGTGGCCGCAGCAGATGCAGCCGCAGAAGTCTATAAACTCGTTGTGGTAGATGTACTCGTCGCCCAGCTTGCCGAAGCCGTGGCCGCCGGCCTCGTGCTGGATAACGCCGCGCGAGTCGAGCGGGTAGCCGTATGTGCTCTGCGGGCAGAAGGCTATGGCCGAGCCGTCCTCCCACATCTGGCAGATGCCGCCGTAGTCGGTGCTGTTAGGCACTATGATGATGAGCGTCTGGTTCAGGTTGTCGCGGGTGACGGTGGGCGCGTTCAGCGCGTACTCAAATATCGCGTCGTAGTCTGCCCTGAGGCCAACGCCGCCCGTGTAGGTGGTGTTGAAGCGGTTGTAGCGGATGGTGTTCACCGTGCCGACACCCGTCTCAGTGGACAGCGGGAAGGCAGTGTAAACGTTGAAGTAGTCGCGGTAGGTGGTGTAAGGCTCTATGCCGAAGAAGTATTCCACCTCCTGCTTTATGTTCGTCAGGTAGTCACCGTCCGATATGTTCTTGCCGTCGTAACCGTCGCCGAGTATCACGATGTTTATGCCGCCGGTGTTGCCGCGTGTTGCTTTCTGCAACGTGAGCCACTCGTCCTCGCCGTACTCATAGTCATACTGCGTCACGGTGCACTTGTGGGTGTACTCCTCGTCCTTCAGCTTGAACACAATCTCGCCCGTGCGGTCGGCCGAGCCCTTTGCCATTTCCTTAATGGTCAGCGTCACCTCGGCCTTGTTTCCGCCGCTTGTCTGCGACAGCTCGCACCAGTCGGGCATGCTCTCCACTTCCCATTCGCCCTCGGCATCAACAACAAGCGTCTGCTTGTGTTCGGTGTTCAGTGCGCAAGCCACCGACGGGCGGCACACCAGCTCGTGGTGGGCCGCAATGCGTTTGAAGTCGCTCCAGCCCACCGCAGCTTGGTATTGCTGGATTGCCGACTCCGGCACTTCGAGCGTGAAGTTGTCCTTGGCCACGCCGTTGAAAGCACCTTCTTGCACATAAGGCGGTATTTCTCCCTTGCAGACGATAGTTCCTATTCCGAAGCAGTTTTCGAAAGCTCCGCCGTCTTCACCGTATGAGGTTTCATACCTAATGTTTTCCAACCCGGCAGGGAAAATCACACCTTCCAAGCTGCGGCATTGTGCAAATGCGCCAGCTCCGATGGAAATAACGTTTTCAGGTATTTCGAGCACGCCCATGAGCCGCCAGTTGTAGGCAAAGGCGCGGTCTCCTATCGTTGCAAGCTGTTCGGGGAGCTTCAGCTCGCCAGAGAAGTCGTTGTTATAGAACACGCCAGATTCAATGGCTTTCAAGTTTTTAGGCAGGTTCAATTCCCCTTTGAAAAAACAGCCATTAAAAGCATCTTTTTTTATGGAGACAATGCCATCATGAAGTAATAACGTTCCGCCAAATTCACAGCCTCCAAAGGCACTGGCAGGTATTTCTGTTATAGACTGTGGTATCTCAAGATTTCCAGAAAGATTTTTGCATCCAGTGAAAGCACCTATTCCTAATCCTTTTAAACTTTGTGGCAACCTTAGTTCACCGTAAAATCCTGTACATTTCATAAAAGCTTGCTCTCCAACATATTCAAGGCTTTCCGGAAGTTTTAGTTCACATACAAAAGGACACATTAAGAACGTATTGACGCCTTCAATGCGCTTTAATGTTGATGGCAGCGACAATGTGCCTGTTAGGGAACGGCACACTTCAAAAGCTCCACCGTTAATTATTGTTACTCCTTCTGGAATGATAAGTGACCCTGTAATGCCGGATAAATGAAATGCCGAGGTGCCAATTTCTTTTAGTGTGTCAGGGAATACAAAATTTGTAAGCATTCCTTTGTTCTCGAATGCATGATCTGGTATTTCGTCATCTTTACCTTGAACCCAGCTGTCCCCTGTCGTTGTGCCTCCCTTAATCCTTACTTCCTTTAAGTTAAGTGCTTGCAGCATTTCCATCGTGTCGCGCATGAACAGGAAGTCGGCAGCGTTTATCTGCCCCGTTATCTTAAGGTTCCTCACCTGCGTGTAATCCTTGTTTGCTGCGATGATGGAGTCTTTAAGGTGTCCGGCCGTGGAGTTTATTACGATATACTCGCGTGCGTTTGCGTCGTGGCTCACGAGGTCGTTCTCCCAGGGCGTGATGCTCTCGCTGATGAGCGTCAGGGCGTATTGGCCGGTCTCGGCCTTCTTGTCGACGCGGATGGAGAAGTTGTTCATCTTTCCGGCCACGTAGTCCATGGCTTCGGCCTTGTTGAACTTGTAAGGCACTCCGCCTATGGTGATGCTGAAGAGCGTCTGGCCGGCGGCCACGGTCTGCGGCACAACGATGGCTCGCCACTCGTCGCCTGTGCGGCTGGGCATGGTTGCCGTCTTTTCCACATCGCCCGTGGGCGTTACTTCGCCGGTAGCGAGGTTGATGGTGGCCTCGCGTATGAGGTTTGTGGCAAGCACGGTCTTCTCCGTCGCGGCCCATTCGCCTGCGGCGAAGCCGCTGCCCTCAACGAGGGTGACGCGGGCGTTGGCCATGCGGTGCTGCATGGGCAGGCGAATCACGTTTGTGGTCGGAGCGACATCGGCCACCTTGCCCCACAGGAAGTCGCTGGCCTCGTAGCCGCCCATGCCCTTGGCGTCGGTGGTGGTGCTCTGGTCGCGCTGCACGGTGAACGGGTATTCCTCTATGCTCTCGGGCGAGCCGAAGGGATAGTAGCCGTATACGTCGATGTGGGTGTGCTTGTCTTTCCAGTAGAGGTCGTAGGCCGAACTCCATTTATAGGCCTCCTCGTCGAACGTGTGGCGCACATTGTCTCCACGGTTACCGCTCACTTGCAGTGTGCCGGGAGTGTTGCCGTCGTAGTCGACGATGTAAACACCCATCACGTCGCCGTCGCAGAAGCCGTTGTCGTTGACTCGCGTTATGGAGAGCTGGTCAATCTCGCCCGAAAGCTCTATGCGCCCGGCGGAGCCGTCGGGTGCGCCTTGGCCTGTGTACAGGTCGTCGGAGCAGCTGCATACCATGGCCATGAGTGCAATGATGGCCATGAACGAAGCCGCCCCTCCGCTTTCCTTCACTTGCGGCGAAGGGTTGGCGGCGTGCCTGAAGGCACTTATTATATTAACAATGTGTAGCTTCATGACTTATTCGTTTAAACTGTTGTTGGACATTGTTGCTATTCTGCGGTGCCGCCGTAGTCAACACCGTCATCCTGCCAGCGGTCTATGCTGACGTTGATGCCGTTGCTGGTCTTGCTGAGCGTCACGGTGCAACGGTAGAGGTGGCCGCTCTCGAGGCTGATTGTGCGCGGCAGGTTGAAGTCGCGCCCGTCTACGGTGACGGTGATGAGGTTGCCTGCATTTATTTCCTGCGGCACGATGAGGGCCTTGTAGCTGAATTCGCCCGTCTTTAGCGGGGTTATGGCCGAGGTGGCACCTGTCGGGCTGACCGTGGCAGAGGCTAAGTTGACGGTGGCGTTGGTCATGGCAGCGTTTATCCTCACGCTCACGTTGGCTGCGGCCAGCGTCTCGTCGGTGAAGCCGTTGCCCGGCACGAGCGTAATGAGCATCTGGCTCATAAGGTGGCGCGAGGCTATGCTCACGGCCTGCTCCGTGGGAGCCACGTCGGTGGCCGAGCCTACGAGGAAGTCGCTCGCCTTGTAAGCCTCCTCTGTGCTTTGGTCGGCTTTTAGGCTTACGGCCATCGACTCAACGTTGTCCATGTCGGCCCGGTAGGGATAGTAGAGGTAGAAGTCGGCGTGTGTCTTGTCGTCGAGCCAGTAGATTGGCGTGGCCGGAGTCCACGTGCCGCTGTAGGTGAACGCCATGTTGTCCACGTGGTTGCCCGTGGGCTTCAGTGGCTGCGCTGCGCCCTCGGCGGTGCGGTTCACCACGTAAAGTCCGATCTTGTCGCCAGCCTCGAAGGCGTAGTCGGTAACGCGGGTGCCGGAGAGCTGCACGAGCGAGGTGCTGATGTTTATGGGCAGCTTGGCTTGCGGGTCTGTCGGGTCGGCAGGCTCGGTGGTCGGTGGGGTGGCGGGTGGCGTTTGCGCCCCGTCGTCGCCGGAGGAACAGGCGCAGAGCGCCGCTGCGGCGAAAATTAGGGTGAAGATGTTTTTTGCTTTCATAATTCCGAGTTTTTAGTTGTAGAAAATCAGTTTGTTTGCAATGCCGCCTTGCCCTTTCTGCCGGCTGTAAAAGTAGGGCTGCGGCAACTTACCTGATGCAAAGATACTGAATATGAAAGCAGAAAACAAGTCCATAACGGTTCATAAATGAATTTTGTTTGATTTCAAGGGGAAGCTTAAAGGGCGTTTAAAGGTAAAAAAGTAAAAAGGTAAAAAGGTAAAAGGGCTGCGCCTGGTGGTGGGCGGGGCGTAGGGTTTGTGGGGTTTTGTAGGGCTTTGTAGGGGTGGTAGGTGTTGTAGGCAACTTGCAGATTGTTTATGCCTGCCGCCTGTTATCCGGCGCAGCCCTTTTACCTTTTTACTTTTTTACCTTTAGTTTCATCCACTCCATGGCTTCGTCGTTGGTTTCGGGGAAGCGCCAGTGACCGCTGGTGGGGGTTACGGCGAGCTTCTTCGGTGCTGTTATTTCGTTGTATGTGGCGTAGGTGGATGTGGGCGAGCAGGTGTCGTCGTTGTAGCCGAAGGAGAAGAACACCGGGCAGCGCAGGCGGCGGGCGAAGTTCACCACGTCGTAGTATTGCAGCGTTTCGGCCGCCCCGTGGGCCTCGTCGCCTTTCTGGAAGTACTTTGGCCAGCCGCCGGCCCTGCCGTGGCTGAAGCCGGTGAGGTCGCAGAGGGCGGGGTAGAACGGCACGCAGAAGGTCACCTTGGGGTTGAGCGCGGCTGTGACAATGGTGAGCGCGCCTCCCTGGCTGCCGCCCGTCACGCCTACGTTCTGCCCGTCCCACTCGGGCAGCGAGCAGAGAAAGTCGATGCAGCGCGAGCACCCCGCGTAGACGCTGCGGTAGTAGAACGAGTCTTTGTGCTCGATGCCCCGCCGCTCGTAGTTGTCGGCCACGCGGCGTGCCGAGGCGTAGAGGTCGTCGCTCAGTTCGGGGTTGCAGCCACTGTGTATGCAGACGTTGAAATATATGTATCCCTGCTCACTGTAGTAGGTGGTGAAGTCTATCTTCTTTGCCCCTGCCCCGGGCGGGCAGAAGAGCACGGGGTACTTGCCCTCGGCCTTGGGCTTGGTGAGGTAGCCGTACATATTGCGCCCGTCGGGGCCTACGGTGAGCCTGACGAGGAACGCCTCCACGCGGTCGGTGGAGCGGCTTGGCAGCGGCGTGATGACGGGGTTGAGCTCGGCGGCGGCAGCCTCCTTGAGCGCTTTCTGCCAGAAGCGGTCGAAGTCGCGCGGCATGGTGGTGAAGGGCTTTATCCGTTCGGGGCTGAAAGCCACCTTCACGAGGTCTTTATACTCCTTGCCGTAGACGGTGAAGCGCAGGCTGCAGGCCCTGAAGCCCGGTTCGCTGCGCGTACCCATTGGTATTACGGCCTTGCCGCCGGCGAAGGCCACGGAGTCTTCGGCGGCGGGCAGGAACATCTCGTCGCCCACGCGGTAATGCACCATCACGCCGTCGAGGGCGTTGCCGCCCTTGTAGGCTTCGATGGTGAGCGATGCCTGCTCGCCTGTCTTATAGTTGCGGTCGGCGTGGCTGGCAGTGAGCAGGTACTCCACGTACTGCCGGCGCGGCTTTGAGAACTGTGAAAAGGCCGGGAGGCTGATGAGAAGGAGGAAGAGGAGAAGCCCCACCCCGGCCCTCCCCCGTGGGGAGGGGGCTTGGCGCGGTGTGGCGGTTGATGGTTGTAGGTTTTGCATTTCTGTTGTTGGCTTTGGTTGGTTAAATAGGTCTAATTGGTCTTATGGGATTAATAAGTTTGATAGGGCTTGTGGGCTGCGCCATGCTCCCTCCCCACTGGAGAGGGCCGGGGTGGGGCTGCTTCCCCGTCAGTTGGCCGTGTCGTCTTGCGCAATGATGCCCTCACTCTTCACCAGGTCGGTGTATGTGCGGTCCATTTCGCCCGTCATTACGGCGAAGTTGTGCTCCGAGCGGCAGGCCCTCATGAAGATAGGCTCCAGGCCGTCGTCTTCGTGCAGGTCGGCAAACTGCAGCGGGCGGTCGTGCAGCAGCGTAGTCATGGCTTCGAGCAGCAGCCGGTAGAGCGTGGCTTGGTGGAGCGAAGCCTTGCCCGTGGCCGCCTGGCGTATGCCGCGGGCGTAGGCAGTCATCGTAGTGCGCACACAGAGCGATATGGCCATGTCGGTGTCTACGGGTATTAAGTTCTTGCCGCGGGTGTATAGGCGCAGGTGCTCGGCCACGCCCGGCACCCGGCCGCCGAGCAGGGCGGTGAAGTTGCGCTTGTATTCGGCCACGAGGGCCTTGTGCAGCGCGTCTGTGCGGCAGGCCAGGCGCACCAGGTCGGTCATGGTGGCGTGGCTCATGTCGAGCTTGCGCAGTTCGCTCTCAATGCCGTTCATGGTATAGTTGAGGTAGGCCAGGGGGTAGAACATCGTGTCGTTGAACACGCGGCCCACTGCCTCGTAGTGCTCAAGCATGGTTTTCTTCACCACGATGGGGCGCAGCTTCTCGGCGTAGTCCTTCACGTGGCAGTCGATGATGCCGGCCGAGAACGCGCCGAAGAAGCAGCGCACGAGGGCGGCCACCGTCTTGTATTTGTCTGTTTTTTCCATATTCGGTTACAAAAATAGCAAAAAATATGTAAACAAAGCCGATGCGTCGGCGTTTTATTTTGCCGTTTGGGGCATGATGGCTAATTTTGCAACATATACATATCTGAATTATGGAAGACAGGAGCCGCGAGCGCTTCGAGGCGCTGTGGAGCGAGCAGGGCTACCGCCTGCTGCGCGAGGACGAGGAGTACAGGCAGCTGGCCGACAGCTACAAGATGACGACAGGGGGCGACTTACTGCTCTTCGGCATACCGTTGCTGGTGGGGGTGGTGTTCATGGACATGGCCCCGATAGAGCGCGAGCTGCTGCGCTGGCTGGCCACGGCAGCCGTGGTGGTAGTGGCCTTCGTGCTGTGCGTGTGGGTGAAGTCGGCCACGGCAGGCTCGAAGTCGGCTGTCGAGGTGGAGAGGCGCGTCAAGGAGCGATGCTACAAGCGGTTCCGCGAGACGGGACGGCTGTGAGTGGCGGCAAGAAAGGCAAAGGCTGATGGATACAAAGAGCATAGAAGAGATACTGGCGGGCCACGGGGTGAAGCCTACGGCCAACCGCATATTGGTAATGCGCTGCCTGGCGGCGGCCGAGCGGCCCATGTCGCTCGCCGAGCTTGAGTGCAAGATATTGTCGATTGACAAGTCTGGCATATTCCGTGCGCTTGCCGTTTTCAAGGAGAAACACCTCGTGCACGTGCTCGAGGACGGGGGCGACGGCGTGCGCTACGAAGTGTGCCGCAGCCACGACAGCGACACCGACGACGACCAGCACGCCCACTTTTACTGCGAGCGGTGCCGCCATACGTTCTGCCTCGAAGACATAAGCGTGCCGCAGGTGGAGCTGCCCGGGGGCTACAGGGTAAGCTCCGTGAACTACATGATAAAGGGCATCTGCCCCGACTGCGCCCGCAGGCAGGGATGAACCAGCTACTTATTGTAAACATACGTTACCATTGCGCCCTCACGGCGCAACTGCTTGGCTTGCAGATGGTTGCCTGCATGGCGGCGCTGCGCTGCGAAACGGGCGGCCTGGGAGAGTCAAACAGGCTGTTTCAAGATGCAAAAAGTGCCGTTTGGGGCGTCCAAACGGCACTTTTTGCATCTTTACAAGGCTTTTGTAAACATATTGTCGTATTCATGTGCGGCGGCGGGGCTTACTCGCCGAGCGTGCCGTAGCGGTTCACTGCGCGCACGCGCAGCCCTCCCTCCGGTGTTGCCGGGGCGGGGCTGAGGCTTGGGGCGGCGGTGATGGCCACCACGCTGGGGCCGGATAGCACCACGTAGCCTATGGCCCCGCTTACGGGCTGCCACGTGAGCGAGCCGCCCTCGGCCTTGACGGCCTTGGGCGCAGGCAACCGCTGCATCATGGCGCGCGGGTCCCAGCCGTCTGTGCCGGGTATGATGTTCTCGTATACCATGCGGTCGGCCTCGGCCTTGCTCACCGTGTTGGGGCAGCTTCCGGTCGGCGGGTTGTCGCCACGGCCCTTGTATGTGCTCTTGCGCTGGCTCAGGTCTACGGGGCTTCCGTCGGCGTTGCGGCTGTCATACTCGGCGAAGAGGGCCGGTATGGCGCCCATGTCGCTCCAGCCCCGTGGCGCGATGGGTATGCGCATCGTGGTGTGTATGTATACTGCGCGTGGCGAGTTGTGCCACGGGCGGCCAAGGGCCGTCTTGGCATCGCGGGCGGCCTCGGCGTTGCCGTCGATGGTGCAGTTACGGAACACGTAGCCCCAGCGGGCCTTGTCGTGGCACGGCGCCACGATGACCGAGCCTCGGCGCACGTTGTACAGTGTGCAGTTTTCAAGCAGGGCATCGCCCCCTCCGTAGAAGTAATCCACCGCCCCTTCGATGAAGCAGTCCTTGACGTAGTGGCGGTAGGAGTCGTTCTGGGTGGTCATCCACGTGTCCTGGAAGGAGCGCAGCTTGCAGTCGAAGAAGCCTGCGCGGTCGCCGCGCGACTTCATGGCCAGTGCCTGAGGGCCGCGCTGCGAGCCTACGCCGTAGTCGTTGACGTAGGATATGCCCGTGGTGTAGAAGTCGTTGGCCTCTACTGTGACCACGCTGCCGCCCGCCTTGTATACTGGCGAGGCAGGGTTGTGCACCGAGCAGGCCCAGTAGGCCGTGTCCTTGGCGGGTGTGCCAGGCTGGGGCTTGCCGCCCACGTTGAGCGCGTTGTGGATGACGGTGCGCTCCTTGTCCTGCCCTATGAGGTGGATGAAGGGCTTGTCCTTGGGGATGCTGACCACCTCCTTGTAGGAGCCGGCCTTGACGAAGATGAGCCATGGCGACGTGCGGCCCGCGGGCGCGGCGTCGATGGCCTGCTGCACGGACGTGAAGTCGCCCGTGCCGTCGGTTGCCACCACGGCGTTGAACACTTTGCCGCCGTCGGCGCTGGCGGCCGCAGCTGGCATCATGCATACAGCCATGGCTGCCATGGCTGCGCATCTCTTTGCTAACGATGTCTTCATTACAATATAATTTTAGTTTATGGTGAAAGGCTTGGCTTGCTTGCGCCATAGGCGTCATGCGTCGGCGTCATAGCCGTCGGCGGCGCGTATGTTGCGCATGAGGCCGTCGTACTTGGCGCGCTTCACCGCGCTGCCCTTGAAGAGGCGGCGGTAAGCCTCGGGCGTAAGCGCGCGCCAGTCGGCCTTGCGCATGGCGAGCAGCTCGGCGCATGGCTGCAGCTCGGGCGCTGTGGCGGTGGGCGCGTTGCGGTTGTGGGGGCAGGCGGCCTGGCAGCGGTCGCACCCGTAGATGCAGTTGCCCATGGCAGCGGCCACGCGCTGCGGTATGGGGCCGCGGTTTTCTATCGTCAGGTACGACAGGCAGAGGCGCGCGTCGAGCAGGCCCGACTCCGTAAGCGCGTGCGTGGGGCAGGCCGCCACGCACGCACGGCAGTCGCCGCAGCGGCTCTCCATGGGTGCGTCGGGGGGCAGTGCGACGGTCGTGATGACCTCGCCGAGGAAGAACTGGCTGCCCGCCCCGGGTATGATCAGCTGGTGGTTGCGCCCCATCCAGCCCAGTCCGGCGCGGCAGGCCCAGTGGCGTTCGAGCACGGGGGCTGTGTCGCAGCATACGCGGGTGGCCTGTGTCTGCTCGCCGTCGGCCCCCGCCGGCAGGCAGCCTGCCTCGGCAGCCTGCCGCTCTATGTAGGCCGCGAGGCCGCCGAGGCGGCTCTTCACCGCGTCATGGTAGTCGCGCCCGTAGGCATAGGCCGCCAGCTGGAACTCCCCTTCTGGCATCTGCCGCGCAGGAGCATAGGCCAGGGCCACGCTCACAACGCTGCGTGCGCCGGGCAGGAGCAGGCGCGGGTCGAGGCGCAGGTCGGCGTGGCGGGCCATGTAGTCCATGCCGGCATGGCAGCCGTGGCGCAGCCATTGCGTGAAAGCCAGGGCCGCCCCGCTGCCTACTGCACCCGCCTGGGCCACTCCGCAAGCAAAAAAGCCGAGGCGCGTGGCCTCGGCTTTGATGTTCGCGCTGAGCCGCTGTTCAGTCGAAAGTCTTGAACTCATATCCTTGTTCCTTTAGCCACTTGATGGCTTCGGGCAGCGCGTAGTGAAGCTTGTCGATGCTGCGGAGCGAGTCGTGGAACGTTATTATGGAGCCGTTGCGGGCATAGCGCTTCACGTTGTTGAGCACTTCCTCGGCCGTCATCCACTTTGAGTAGTCGCGGGTGACGAGGTCCCACATCACGATGCGGTAGCGGCGGCCCAGCCAGAAGTACTGGTCGGGGCGCATCCAGCCGTGGGGCGGGCGGAAGAGATTGGTGTGGAGCAGCGCGTCGGCCTTCTGTGCGTTGGCGTTATACGTGGCCACAGTGTGGCGGAAACCGCCCATGTGGTTGAACGTGTGGTTGCCTATGCGGTGGCCGGCAGCCACCACCCGGCGGAAAAGGTCGGGGTGCTTGCGCACGTTGTCGCCCACCATGAAGAACGTGGCCCTCACGCCGAAGTTGGCAAGAGTGTCGAGGATGAACGGCGTGGCCTCGGGTATGGGGCCGTCGTCGAACGTGAGGTAGACCGCCTTTTCGTGGCGGTCCATCCTCCATGTCGCCCTGGGGTATAGCCAGCGCAGCCAGATTGCCGGTTGCTCTATCAACATATTGTCACATTCCTTGGAACGTTCCGCCCTTGCTCTGGTACAGGTTCAACAGCGACTCGAACACTTTCCCTTTCTCGTCGCCCCACGCCTTGTCTGCCTCCATGCCCGTCATGACGGCCTGTTGCAGTATGAATATGTGGAGCATGCAGTCGCGCTGGGCCCCGGCGAAGCGCATGCCGTTGAGCGAGCAGTACCAGCGCAGGTATTGCTCCGACTTGGTCCAGAGCTTCTTCAGGATGTCCATGCCCTTGTCTTTCTGCCCCAGCTCCATGTAGATGCGTGCGGCATCGAGCGAGCCAGAGTTGAAGTCGTGAGGCACGTTGTACTCGGGAATCATCTTGTCAGCGTAGGCCAGCACCTCGGCTGCCTTCTTCTTGTCGCCCTCGGCCATGAGGTTCATGGCCAGCTGGGTGAAGAGGCGGCGGTGGGTGTAGCACATCCGCATCACCGTCTCGTCGAGATAGAGCCCGGGCTTGTCGAGTCCGCCGTACTTGAACTTGTGCATCATGTTGTCATACGTGCGCTTCGTGTCGAAGTTCTTTGCCCCCGGGGCGTTCGTGGTGAACGGCGTCACGCGGTTGGCAAGGCCCTCCTGCACGAAGTTGTCGCCAAGGTTCATGTAGTTCTCCTGGCCCACGGTGGTGGCAACGTAGATGGGTCTAGTCCAGTTGCAGCGGTCTATCATCTCCAGCATCATCATGTCAACCTTGTAAAGGGCGTTCTTTCCCTTGAGCGAAATCACCATGCGGTCGGGTATGCTGTCAGCCGCCATCATCATGCCGCTCTTCCTTACGGCCTCCTTGTCTATGGTTATGTAGACGGTGTCGGTCGGTATGACGTGGATGTTGTCGCTGCCGGTGAGCAGTTTGAGCACTTCGCGCTGCTCGGCGCTCATCTTTCCGCGCACCCAGTAGGTGAGGATGTTGCGCAGTTCGAACGGATTCTCGCCGAACACCCTCTTCGCCTCGTCGGGATACTGGCGGTAGAGGTCATGTATGGCGGCCTTGAGGCCAGGCTCAACCTGTACGTATTCGTTCGTGCCGGAGCAATATTCGAGCCTGCTCCAGCTGATGGGAACCGACGGGGAGTCGTATGCCGGGCGGCACATCTGGTCGATGTACCAGTCTGTCTGCAGGTAGCTGAGGTTGCAAACGCGTGCGTCGGTGCGCACACCCTCAGTGTCTTGGTTGTACCAGAGCGGGAATGTGTCGTTGTCGCCGTTCGTGAAGATGATCGGGTTGCCGCTCTGCTGCAGCGACATGAGGTAGTTCTGGCCGAAGTCGCGGCAGGTATAGCGCCCGCTGCGGTCATGGTCGTCCCAGGTCTGCGATGCCATTTGTATTGGCACGAGCAGGCAGACAATGCCCACTATGGCTGCGAGCAGCGTCTCGTGGCCCTTGAGCCGGCGGTTGATTTCGTCTATGATGGCTGCCACTCCCATGCCGCACCAGATGGCGAAGGCATAGAACGAGCCTGCGTAAGCGTAGTCGCGTTCGCGCGGCTGGCCCGGGGTCTGGTTGAGATAGATGACGATTGCCAGTCCGGTCATGAAGAAAAGGAAGAACACAACCCAGAATTGGCGTATGCCTTTGTGGCCGCGGCGCAGTGACTGCCAGAACAGGCCGATGAGGCCGAGCAGCAGCGGCAGGCAGTAGAACACGTTGTGGCCCTTGTTGTTCTTAAGTTCGTCGGGCAGCTTGCTCTGGTCTCCGAGGCGCCAGTTGTCGAACCACGAGAAGCCTGTTATCCAGTTGCCGTGTTCCAGTTCGCCATATCCTTGCAGGTCGTTCTGGCGTCCGGCGAAGTTCCACATGAAGTATCGCCAGTACATGAAGTTGCACTGGTACGACAGGAAGAAGCGCAGGTTCTCCCACTGCGTGGGCATCTTGACCATGATTTGCTCGCCGCAGCGGTCGTAAGGCACCTGTGTGCCGTCCACTCCGCCCATCCAGCTCTCGTAAGCCCCGGCGTGCGTGTCGCTGTACATACGCGGGAAGAGCATGTTCTGCGCGTATTTGTATGAGTCTTTCGTGCGTACCACGAAGTATGAGTCTTTCTCGTCTTCAGACGCTTTCTCCTTGCGCTGGTACACGGGCGCTCCCTTTTCCATCACGGGGCGGCAGTAGTCGCCCTCGCGCTCGAGCGCCACTTGCGACGTGTAAGCCTGGCCGTAGAAGAGCGGGCGGTTGCCGTACTGCTCGCGCCCAAGGTATTCGCCGAGGGTGAAGATGTCTTCCGGCGAGTTCTGATCCATCGGCGGGTTGGCCGAGGAGCGTATCACGGTGACGGCATACGTGGAGTAGCCTATCATGAGCATGAGCATGCAGAGCAGCGCGGTGTTCTTTATGCGCGAGGTGACGATGGCCTTGCCCTTGTTCTTGCGCTGCAGGATGAGCCACAGCACTGCCAGCACTACGATGCCGATGACCACGGAGCTGACGCCGTGGCCGTAGAACGGGATGCCCAGCATGGCCACGGCGAGCAGGAAGGAGATGTTGCTCCGCTTCTCGTTGCGGTCGCTGTAGGTCTCGTAGATGGCCCAGATGATGCAGGCTATGAGCAGGAATATGTATATTATCTCGCCTGTGTTGAACGGGCATCCGAGCACGTTGACGAACAGCAGCTCGAACCATCCGCCCACCTGGACGATGCCCGGCACTACGCCGTAGAGCACTGCCGCGAGGATGACTATCGAGATTGCAAGCGCGCCTATCGACCCCCAGAGGTCGGCTTTGCCCGTGCGGTTGGGGCAGCGGCGGTAGTAGTATACGAGCACGAGCGCCGGAACGCAGAGCAGGTTGAGCAGGTGGACACCGATGGAGAGGCCTGTCATGTAGGCTATGAGCACCAGCCAGCGGTCGCTGTGGGGCTCGTCGGCATGCTCGTCCCACTTCAGTATGAGCCAGAACACCACGGCGGTGAAGGCCGACGAGTAGGCGTAGACCTCACCCTCCACGGCGCTGTACCAGAACGTGTCGCTGAAAGTGTATATCAGCGCGCCCACCATGGCCGAAGCCTCGATGGCTATCGCCTTGCCCACCGGCACCTCGAGGGTGCGCCCTACGAGCAGGCGGCGCGTTAGGTGGGATATGCTCCAGAAGAGGAACAGGATTGTGGTGGCCGACAGCAGCGCGCTCATTGTGTTGACCATGCGCGCCACTTGCGACGGGTCGCTGGCGAACTGTGAGAACAGGTTGGCCGTAAGCATGAAGAAGGGTGCTCCGGGCGGGTGGCCGATTTCAAGTTTGTAACCCGTTGTTATGAATTCCGGACAGTCCCAGAAGCTGGCTGTCGGTTCGATGGTGGAGCAATACACAAAGGCGGCGATGGCAAAGGCCAGCCAGCCGAGGATGTTGTCCACAAGCCTGAATTGTTTCATTCTTTGATGTGTTGTTGTTCTAAGTTCAAGTTTTTAACAGCTGCAAAGGTAGCACAAAAATGAGTAGATATGGTGTGTTTTGTCTTTTTTAACTCACTGTGTGGCTGTTTGCCGCACGGCAGCGGCGGCCTGCTCTCATGCGGCATTTCGCCGTTGGTGGCTTCACGGCCGGTAGGCGGCAGTGTGCGGCAGGTAGCTTGGCTGCGTGATATGTGTGGTAAATATTGTTTACTAAGTGCCGCTTGTGGCCGCAGGCCAGCCGTATTGGCGTGCGAAATGGCCTGTTGCGCCATGCAAAACGCCCTGTTTCGCAGCGTGAAACAGGGCGTTTTGCATGGCTGTATCGGTGTTGTGGCCAACTGTCTGGCAGTCAGTCGGTTGGCTGCATGGCACTGTTGGTGCTGCCATTCGTATGAAATCATTACAAAAGGCCGCACCTCGGCGATTGCCGCAAGGCAGCCGTGGCTTGTGTCATCGGTTCATCTCTACCACCTGCGTGGCGGCAGCGGCGATGTAGTCGCGGTCGTGGCTCACCATGATTACTGCGCAGCGGCGGTTGGCGCGGGCCACCAATGCGTGCATCTGTTCCTTGAACTGCGCGTCGATGTATGTGTCAGGCTCGTCGAGCACGAGCACCTCCGGGCGCGCTGCGATGGCCCTTGCCATGAGCACGCGCTGCAGCTGCCCTCCGCTTAGTGCCTTGATGGGCCGCCGGGCCAGCTCTTCGGTGCCGGTGAAGCGCATTGCTTCGTCCGCCATGGCGCGGTGCCTGGCGTTGAAGTTGCCCCACAGCGGCTTCATGGAGCACAGGCCCGAGAGCACGGTGTCGTACACTGTGATGGGGAAGTCGCGGTCGATGGCGTTCTGCTGTGGCAGGTAGCCGGTGCGCAGGCGGCTCACGCGGCATCCCCCGCGGAAGTATTCCACCGTGCCGCCCATGGGGCGCAGCAGTCCGAGGATGACGCGCAGCAGCGTGGTCTTGCCCCCGCCGTTTGGGCCGGTGATGCCTATGAAGTCGCGTTCGCCTATGCTCAGCGTGACGC
This sequence comes from uncultured Prevotella sp., assembly GCA_944320235.1. Taxonomy (GTDB): domain Bacteria; phylum Bacteroidota; class Bacteroidia; order Bacteroidales; family Bacteroidaceae; genus Prevotella. Next base: position 56,790 of record CALUGQ010000011.1, on the reverse strand, counting down.
CGTTTATCTGCGGGCGGCCCTCGTAGCCTGCCGTCACGTCGCTGAGGCGTATCATTTCGTGCATAGCGCGTCGGTTATCTTCATCATTTCCGTTTCCCATTCGTAGCTCAGAGGGTTTATCTCCACGGTCCTTGCGCCCGTCTCCCCGGCCACGGTGGCGGTGTTCCTGTTGGCGAATTCGCGCTGCACGAACAGCAGTCTTGCGCCCCGTTGCCTTGCTGTCGCTATGAGTCTGGCCAGCGATGCTGCCGAGGGCTCGCGCCCGTTTTCCTCGATGGCCAGCTGCTCAAGGCCGTAGTCGCGGGCGAAGTGGGTCAGCGCGGGGTGGTAGATTATGAACGTGCGGCTCGGCGCATCGGCCAGCCTGGCGCTTATTTTGGCGTCGAGCTCGGTGATGCGTTGCGTGAGCGAGTCGAGGTTTGCGTTGAAGTATGCCGAGTCTTTGGCGTCGATGCGCGTCAGGGCGCGGCAGATGTTGCGGGCTATGTGCAGCGCGTTGGCCGGCGATGTCCACGTGTGCGGGTCGCCGGCGTTGCCGTCGGTAGCGGCCACGGGGGCTATGCCCTCCGACGAGTTGACCACAATCAGGTGGCTGGCGTTGGCCCCGAGCCGCTTCATCCATGTGCGCTCGAAGCCCAAGTTGCCCGCCTCTATGTACAGGCAGCTTTCCGACAGCGCGGCCATCTGCTGAGCCGTAGGCTCGTAGGTCTCGGGGCTTGCGCCCCCGGGGACCATGGTCACCACGTCGAAGCGGTCGCCTCCTATCTTCTCGGCGAAATATCTCAGCGGCTCGATAGTGACGGCTATCGTAGGCTTTCCCCCTCCGCCGGCCTCGCAGGCCATGAGCGTGGCGGTGATGATGAGCAGGTATGCGAGTCTTTTCATGTGGCTTTGGTTTATATGAACAGGTCGGCACCATACATCAAGGCGGCGTAGCGGGCCAGCTTGCCGATTGTCACCGAGAGCAGGGTCAGCCCGACGTTGGCCCTGAGCAGGCCCAGCATGACCGTGATGGCATCGCCTATCACCGGCAGGAACGCGAAGAAGCCCATCCATGCCCCGCGCCCGGCCATGAAGCGTTCGGCCCGTTCGAGGTCGCTCTTCTTCACCCGCAGGAAGCGTTCTATCCATTCCGGCTTGCCAAGGCGGCCTATGCCGTAGTTGAGCATGCTGCCCGCCACGTTGCCTGCGGTGCCGTATGCTATCAGGTAGGCGGGGTCGAGCCCGGCCGCGAGCAGCCCTACCATCACCACCTCGCTGCTGAACGGCAGTATGCTCGCGGCGAGGAATGACGCGATGAGTATGCCTACGTAACCGTAGTTGATGAGTATTTCGTTCAGTGCATCCATAAGTTGAAAGCTGTTACGGCCAGTGCGGCGGCCAAGAATGCGTGGAAGGCGATGTTGGTCACCTTGGTGTTGGTCAGTGCAATGAAGTGGGCTATGAGCGGGCTTGTGCTGATTGTCATCATGCGCATGGCCAGGTCGTAGTGGCGCGGGAGCGCGGCCAGGAGCGCGGCCGAGGCGATGAAAGTCGTGATGAAGCAGTGGTAGAGCATCCGTGTGCGTATCTTGTCGCCCAGGCATTGCCGCCGGTAATGCACGATGCCGGTCGCGGCTGCCGTCGCTATGAGCGCGGTGGCCGACCATTCCGGGGCAGACAGGTGGCTGAAGTCGCCCGCGTGGCTTGTGTCTGCCAGCTGTGCCAGGTGCCCGGCCAGTGCTCCAAGCTTGCCCATGTAGGCCATTATGGCCGTTGCAAACCAGTAGGGCAGGGCGGTGCCGAGCACCGAGGCAGACAGTGTCCTGATGCTCATTGACCGGAGAAACGCCGCCATTAGCAGCCAGGCTACAGGCACGTAGTAGAGCAGGTGGACGCAGAACAGGCTGCCTGTGCCAAGGCAGAGGAAGGCGGTGAACACCCTCCCGGCGGCTTCCTTGTCCTGGTAGGAGCGGAAGAGCGCCGCCAATGAGGCTATGGCAAACAGCTCGGCGGCGTTGCCACCGGTCGATGCGAAAAGGAACGGGGCTGCGCATGACAGCACGAGGAAGGCCCCCGACACCATGCGGCTGTACACCCGGATGAGCGCATTGGCGTTGTTAAGCTCCACCATCAGGTAGGTCGACGCGGCGAAGCAGGCGAACTGCACCCACAGTCCGCCTGCCGCGAGCCCTCCAGCGACCCACGCCAGGGCGGCATAGACGGCCAGCAGGGGCAGGGTCAGGCGGCTTTCAGATGCTATGTTCTGGAGACGTTTCATCGCGATGCAGGCAGTGGCAGGTGGCAGTATGGTTGGTACTGCCGCCTGCCACCTGTTGTGTCTTCATTCAAAACTCCCGATTCTTATAGCTTTCAGAGGTCTTTGCCGATGTCGCGGCGGAAGTACTTGCCCTCGAAATGAATCTTCCCTGCCTCGGTGAACGACTTGCCGAGGGCCTCGTCCTTGTCCTTCCCGTATGAGCTTACGGCTATCACGCGCCCTCCGGCTGTTACCACCTGGCCGTCTTTCAGGGCCGTGCCGGCGTGGAAGACAGTGCTGCCCTCCACGTCGCCGATGCCAGTTATGGCGAAGCCTTTCTCGTAGTGCTGCGGGTAGCCGCCGCTGACCATCATCACGCATACTGCCGCGCGCTCGTCGTACTCGATGCTGCGGCGGTCAAGGTCGCCTGCGGCCACGCCCTCAAACAGGTCTACTATGTCGCTCTTCAGGCGCAGCATGACGGTCTCGGTCTCCGGGTCGCCCATGCGGCAGTTGTATTCTATGACCATGGGCTCGCCGCCTACGTTGATCAGCCCGAAGAAGATGAAGCCCTTGTAGTCTATCCCTTCCTCGGCCAGGCCGTTGACGGTGGGGCGTATTATGCGGTCCTCAACCTTTTGCATCCATTCCTTCGTGGCGAACGGCACGGGCGATACGCTGCCCATGCCGCCAGTGTTGAGGCCGGTGTCGCCCTCGCCTATGCGCTTGTAGTCCTTGGCTTCGGGCAGAATCTTGTAGTGCTTGCCGTCGGTCAGCACGAACACGGAGCACTCTATGCCGCTCAGGAACTCTTCAATCACCACTCGGGCCGAGGCCACGCCGAACATACCGCCGAGCATTTCGCGCAGCTCGCGCTTGGCCTCTTCGAGCGTGGGGAGTATGAGCACGCCTTTCCCGGCGCACAGGCCGTCGGCTTTCAGCACGTAGGGGGCGTTGAGTGTCTCAAGGAAAGTCAGCCCCTCGTCGAGCGAGGTGCCGTCGAACGTGCGGTAGCGGGCGGTCGGTATGTTGTGCCGCTGCATGAAAGCCTTGGCGAAATCCTTGGAGCCTTCGAGCACAGCCCCGACCTTCGAGGGGCCTATCACGGGGATTGCCGCCGTGCGGGGGTCGGCCTTGAAGTCGTCGTATATGCCTTTTACGAGCGGGTCTTCGGGGCCTACCACCACCATGTCTATGCCATTCGCCACGGCGAAGTCTTTCAGCTTGTCAAACTCGTTGACGCCTATCGCTACGTTCTCGCCGCAGTCTGTCGTGCCGGCGTTGCCCGGTGCGATATACAGTTTCTCCACCTTCGGGCTTTGGGCTATCTTCCATGCGAGGGCGTGCTCGCGCCCGCCGCTTCCTAAGAGTAATATCTTCATGTCGTTGCTTTTTTGTCTTTGTTCCTGCAAAGTTAGCGTTTTGCGCTCAAATATGCAAGACTTTGGCGCGGAAAGTGGGCTGCATGGCGAATTGGCGCGGTTGCGCCGGAGCATTTGTCGGCAGGGCCTGGCGGCGGGAATGTGGCTTTTGCGGGGGCTGTTGGCCTTGCTTGACCTGTTGCCCATGGTGCTTAGGCATGGAGAAAGTGTAAAAACTCTTTACCATGCCGGGCTTTTGTCATAACCCGCTGGCGCATAGCGGTTTGCATGGTGTGCTGATTTGCGTTCAAAAACGGGCCGTCCTGGCTTTCGGAACGGGCGGTTTCGCGCCCTGCCGCAGGCCGTTTTGCGGCGGAAAACGGTTCGGATGGCTTGCCGATGTCGGTTTTGTCGTGTTTTGTTACCGTAAGCCTGCAAGCAGCTTGCTGGCTGGTGCGTGCTGCAATGAGGGTGATGCCGTTGCGCTGGGGCTTGCCTTTGGGCATGAAACACGGTTGAGGCCGGCCTGCAGGCCGGCCTCAACCGTGTTGGGCGTAGTGCGCCGCCGTGGCGCAGAGTATGTTGACTTTACTTCAAGTAGTCCTCAAAATATTGCGTTATTCGCTCGTGCAGGTGTACGCTCTTGTGGCCCGCCATGTTGTGGCCCTCGCCTGGGTAGACGAAGAAGTCGGGCTGCGTGCCGGCCTCTATGCAGGCATCGAGGAACTGCAGTGCGTGCTGCGGCACCACGGTGGGGTCGTTCATGCCGATGATTATCTGGAGCTTGCCCTTCAGGTTCTTTGCCTTTGCGAGCAGGCTTGTCTCTGCGTAGCCTTCGGGGTTGGCCTCGGGCGTGTCCATGTAGCGCTCGCCGTACATCACCTCATACCACTTCCAGTCTATCACCGGGCCTCCGGCCACGCCCACCTTGAACACGTCGGGGTATGTGGTCATGAGCGACGTGGTCATGAAGCCGCCGTAGCTCCATCCGTGTATGCCCATGCGGGTGGTGTCAACGTAGGCGAGCGACTTCAGGTAGGCCACCCCTCGCATCTGGTCTTCCATTTCGCGCTGGCCCAGGTGGCGGAACGTGGCCTGCTCGAACTCGCGCCCGCGGTCGCTGGAGCCGCGGTTGTCGAGTATGAAGAGCAGGTATCCCTTCTGCGCCATGTACGTCTCCCACGAGCGGCTCTGGTAGTGCCAGCCCGCCTCGACGTTGCGCACACCCGGTCCGCCGTACACATATACTATGGTGGGATACTTCTTCGCGGGGTCGAAGCCTATGGGCTTTACCATGCGGAAGTATAGGTCTGTCGAGTCGTCGGCGGCCTTGATGGTGCCGCAGGAGTACTCCGGCACGGCGTAGCCCGCCCACGGGTCGGGCGCGCTGAATATCTCGGCGCTGCGCCCTGTGGCCGTGTTCGTTACGCAGACGTTGCGCGGCACGTCAGGCTCAGTGTAGTGGTCGAAGAGCAGGCTGCCAGACTCTGAGAGCATTGCCGACGCCTCGCCGCGCATGAAGTAGCGCGCGTGCAGGCCGCGCCCGTTGTCTATCGGTGTGCGGCGGCCCGTCTTCAGGCTCACGGAGTAGAGGTTGTTCTGTATGGGCGAGGCCTCGTTGCTCAGGATTATGGCCGACTTCGCCTTGCGGTTGAAGCCTATGAGGTCGAGCACCACCCACCGTCCGCTCGTGAGCTGGCGCAGGCAGCGGCCCGTGGTGTCGAAGAGGTATAGGTGGTTGTAGCCGTCGCGCTCGCTCTGCAGCAGGAACTTGCCGTCGTCCCAGGGCAGGAACGCTATCGGGGTCACGGGGTGTACGTACTTCGCGTTGTGCTCATGGTAGAGCGTGGCCGTCAGCTTGCCCGTGGCAGCGTCGTAAGAGCGCAGCCAGAAGTCGGTCTGGTCGCGGTTCAGCTCTATCATGTATACGGTCTTGGAGTCGGGGCTCCACGCCACGTTCGAGAAGTAGCGGTCGGTAGGGTCGCCCGCGTCGAGGTACAGGGTCTTGCCACTCTGCAGGTCGTATACGCCCACGGTGCGCATGCGGCTCGCCACTCCGGCCATAGGGTACTTGTCGGGCTCAAGCTCGGCCACGCGCTTGAAGGTGTTCACTTGCGGGTAGTCGGTAACCATGCTTTGGTCCATGCGGTAGAAGGCGAGCTTCATCCCGTCGGGGCTCCAGAACGTTCCCTTCACTATGCCGAACTCGTTGCGGTGCACGGCCTGTCCGTAAACAATCTCGCGGCTGCCGTCGGTTGTCAGCCGCCTGGTATGCCCGGCGGCGTCGGTCACGCAGAGCTGGTTGTCCTTTACAAAGGCCACGGCGCGCGAGGGGGCCGCCCAGTCGCTGTATTGCTCGCCCTGGCAGGGCTGCGACCACGCCACGCGCCTTTCCTCCCAGTTGTAGAGCACGCGCCGCTTGCTGCCCTCAAGCAGCACCAGGGGCTCTCCTGGGTAGGGGAAGGTGGCGTTCATCGCCGAGTGTATTTCCTCGTCTCCGAGGGCTTTGTTCACTTCGTCGATGGTTGCCACGGGCGTTTTCCCGCCGCTTTCCATGTCTGCCAGCCCCCACTCTTCGGCGTCCTGGTACATCAGCCTGTCGCCCCACCACGCCAGGTAGAGGTTCTTTGGCCTCATGTTATGGTAGTTGGTGCCGCCGAAGTTGAGGTCTTCGAGCGTGAATTGCTTTAGCTGTGCCGCCATGGGTAGGGTCATGATGATGGTCAGTGCCAGCGCAAGTGCGCGCCGTGCCGGCTTACCTGTCGTTGTCATAGCGCTTGTTCCTGTTGTTGAAGTTGCGTCCGCCGCGCTCATATCCGCCGCTGCCACGCCCGTCGCGCCAGCCGTCGCGTCCGCGGCTGCCACGGTCATCGCGCCCCCATCCGCCCCGGTCGCGGTTGCGTTCGCCGCGGTCGTAGCTGCGCCTGTCGTCGCGCCTGTCGCCTTTCCAGCCGTCGCGCCCCCTGCGGTCGTCGCGTCGGTCATCCCTTCGGTCGCGTTTCTCGAAGCGGTCGAAGTCGATGTGGTGGAACTTGAAGGAGCGGATGTCGCCCTCCTCGTTCTCTTCGGCCTCGTCGAGCCTGCGCTTGAACTCGCGGTTTTTCTTGAAGCGGCCCTTCTCGGCCATCTGGCGGCGCTCGTCGTCGGTCTGCACTGCCCCGCCTTCCGTGCGGAAATCCCTCATGCCGCCCTCGAAAGTCTGGTACTTCCTGAACTCGCATTCGAGCGAACCGTTGAAGAGCGGTATCTTTATTGAGGGGCGAAGGCCTATCTGTTCGAAGCATTCCTCGCGGTAGCTCAGTATCCATGCGTCGTTGCCCACGAACTGGTGCTTGAGCCGTTCGCCTATCATCTTGTAGGTACCGAGCAGGTCGGGCGTTGAGATGCGCTCGCCGTATGGCGGGTTGGTGACCATTATGCTCTTCTCCTTTGGCTGGGTGAAGTCCTTGAAGTCGGCCTCCTCGACGGTTATGTCGGCCGTGAAGCCGGCGGCCTTCACGTTCATGCGTGCCGTGTTCACGGCCTTGATGTCTGCGTCGTAGCCGTAGATGTGGTGCTTGAACTCGCGTTCCTGCGAGTCGTCGTTGTATATTTCATCGAACAGGTCCTTGTCGAAGTCGGCCCATTTCTCGAATGCGTACTCCTTGCGGAACACCCCCGGGGCCATGTTGCGGGCTATGAGGGCAGCCTCGATGAGCAGTGTGCCGGAGCCGCACATGGGGTCGATGAAGTCGGTCTCGCCTCGCCAGCCCGTCATGAGTATCATCCCGGCGGCCAGCACCTCGTTGAGCGGTGCCTCAACGTTCTCCTGGCGGTAGCCTCGGCGGTGCAGGCTCTCTCCGCTTGAGTCGAGCGACAGCGTGCAGCGGTCTTCGGCCACGTGCATGTTGAGGCGTATGTCGGGGTTGGCCACGCTGATGTTGGGGCGCTTGCCGGTCTTTTCGCGGAACTGGTCAACTATGGCATCCTTTACTTTATAGGACACAAACTTGGAGTGGCGGAACTCTTCGGAGAACACTACCGAGTCGACCGAGAATGTCTGTTCGAGCGTGAGGTACTGCGACCAGTCTATTTTCTTCACCTCGTCGTACACCTCGTCGGCCGTGGATGCCTTGAAGTGGCGTATCGGCTTGAGCACCCTTATGGCCGTGTGCAGTTGGAAATTGGCTCGGTACATGAGTTCCTTGTTGCCTGTGAACGACACCATGCGCCGCCCTATCTGCACGTTATTTGCGCCGAGTTCGGTCAGTTCCCTGGCCAAGACGGGCTCCAGGCCCATGAAGGTCTTGGCAATCAGTTCAAAATCTTGTTCCATTTGTTGTCTTGTTTGGATGTTTGCCTGGGAGCGCGCCGTGCCTTGCGTCCTCCCAGCGGGCTGCGCCTTGGCTGCCTGTTGGGGCAGCCGCCGTGGGCTGCGCCGTCGTTCCCGGGCGTGAAGTCATTCCTTTTTATATTTCTTGGTGTTAGGTTCCATGTTTTCCGTCACCCATATGTTGGCCCCGACCACGCAGCCGCGGCCTATCGTGACGCGGCCCAGCACGGTGGCGTTGGAGTATACCACCACGTCGTCTTCGAGTATCGGGTGGCGCGGTATGCCCTTGATGGGGTTGCCGTCGGCGTCGAGCGGGAAGCTCTTGGCACCGAGCGTCACGCCCTGGTAGAGCTTGACGTTGTTGCCTATGATGCACGTAGCGCCGATTACCACGCCCGTGCCGTGGTCGATGGTGAAGTGGTGGCCTATCTGTGCTGCCGGGTGTATGTCGATGCCGGTCTCGGAGTGGGCCATCTCGGTGATTATGCGGGGTATGAGCGGCACCCCGAGCGTGTGCAGCCCGTGGGCGATGCGGTAGTTGACGAGGGCTTTTATCACGGGGTAGCACGATATTATCTCGCCGTAGCTCGTGGCAGCCGGGTCGCCGTTGTAGGCCGCCTCCACGTCGGTGGCCAGGGTGCTGCGTATCTGCGGCAGCTGCGCTATGAGCTGTGTGGCTATGTCGCGGGCCTTGTCGGCGCAGGCCCCGGTGCACGGCTCGCCCGCCTTTGGGCACGAGAAGCACAGCCCGGCCATCACCTGGTCGGCCAGGAGCTTGTGCAGCCGCTCTATGTTCACGCCTATGTGGTAACGTATTGTGCGCGTATTGACCGACGACTTGCCGAAGTAGCCGGGGAAGATGATTGAGCGCGCCAGGTCGATTATCTCTTCGAGAACCTTGCCCGATGGGAGCGGGTTGCCCTCGCGGTGCTGGTGGAACAGGCCCTTGAGCGACGCCGGGTCGGACAGTTCGTCGACAGTCTGCGTCAGCGTGCGGGCAAAATCGGTGTTGCTCATCTTCTTGCTGTGTCAATACTATTGGTCTGCAAAGATACATCAAAGGGCGCAAACGGCAAAGGATTGCCGCGTATTTTTTGTTGCGGCAGCCCGGCGCGGCTTTGATTTTTGCTTACAAAACGCTTGCTGCCGGAGCATGGCTGCCGTTTCGCGGCTCCATGCGGCGCGTCTTGCGGCTTGATTCGGCCTGTTTCGGCCCGCCGGGCGGCCAGTTTTGCGGCGCGTGTCGGCGCAAGTTTGTAACTGCTTGGCTTCCAGGCGGTTGGTGCGGCGGTTGGCGTGTCTGCCTGCGGGTAAAACGTTTTTACATTAAAAATAGGTGGCGCGCCGCGTGCCGGCATGCTCATGGGCGCCTGCCGCGCGCGCCGGCAGTGGCGCGGGCGCATGGGTTGCCATGGCGGGGCAGGGCGTGGCGCGAGGCATTGTAACAGAAATGAAACATCAGTTTAAAGCACCTGTAACATAGATTACTTAATTTTGCAGCGATTTTCTGAATGAAACATAAAATTTTATGGAAGCAATTTATTTGGTTATCGTGGTCTTCCTGCTCATCCTGGCGGTGTTTGACCTGTTTGTGGGAGTCAGCAACGACGCTGTGAACTTCCTCAACTCAGCCATCGGCGCCAAGGTGGCTAAGTTTAAGACCGTCATCTTCATAGCCTCCATCGGCGTGCTGGTGGGAGCCGTGATGAGCGCGGGCATGATGGATGTGGCGCGCCACGGCATCATGCACCCCGTGAACTACAACTTCCACGAGGTGATGGTGATATTCCTGGCCGTGATGGTGACCGACGTCATTGTGCTCGACGTGTTCAACACGATGGGGCTGCCCACCTCCACCACTGTCTCGCTGGTGTTCGAGCTGCTCGGCGGAACGTTCGTGCTGGCCATACTGAAGATGAACGCCGACCCCTCGCTGGGTTTCGACGACATGCTGAACAGCAACAAGGCGCTGAGCGTCATCATTGCCATATTCGTCAGCGTGGCCATAGCCTTCGTGTTCGGAATCATCGTCCAATGGATTTCGCGCCTGATCTTCACGTTCAATTATACCAAGCACCTGCGCTACACCGTGGCCGTGTTCGGCGGCATAGCGTTCACCTGCCTGGCCTACTTCATCTTCATCCAGGGCCTGGCCAAGTCGCCGCTGGTGTCGGCTGGGTCCAAGGCGTGGATTGAGGAGAACACCAACATCCTGCTCTTCTGGACCTTCATAGGCTCCACCGTCGTGATGGAGGTGATCCACCTGCTGCGCGTCAACGTGTTCAAGCTGGTGGTGCTTATGGGTACGTTCGCCCTGGCCATGGCCTTCGCGGGCAACGACCTCGTGAACTTCATAGGCGTGCCGCTCGCGGGCCTCGACTCGTACCAAGACTTCATCGCCAACGGCAACGGCAACGCCACGTCGTTCATGATGACATCGCTCATGGAGTCGGCCAAGTCGCCCATACTCTACCTTGTGCTTGCAGGCATTGTCATGGTGGTGGCCATGACCACCTCGAAGAAGGCGCAGAACGTGATAAAGACCAGCGTGGACCTGTCGCGGCAGGACGAGGGCGACGAGATGTTCGGCTCGTCGAAGGCCGCGCGCAGCATAGTGCGCGCCACGCAGGATGCCGGCGGATTCCTCAGCAAGTACGTGCCTAAGTCGCTTGCTGCCTGGGTAGACACCCGCTTCCGCAAGGAAGACGCCATACTGGCCGACGGCGCAGCCTTCGATGTGGTGCGCGCCGCCGTGAACCTTGTGCTCGCCTCCATGCTCATAACCTTCGGGACGAACTACAAGCTGCCGCTTTCAACCACATACGTGACATTCATGGTGGCCATGGGTACGAGCCTTGCCGACCGCGCATGGTCGCGCGAGAGCGCCGTGTTCCGCGTGACGGGCGTCATCTCGGTCATCGGCGGGTGGTTCATCACCGCCGGAGTAGCTTTCGGAGCCTGTGCGCTTGTCTGCCTGGTTATGTACTACGGCGGCTTCGTGGCCATGTTCCTGTTCATGGCCCTGGTGGTGTTCATGCTCGTAAGGAGCAACATCCAGTACGGAAAGAAAGCCAGCGAAGAGAAGAAGGACGACGTGTTCCGCCTGATGATGCGCACCCGCGACCCGGAGATTGTCTGGGACTTGCTCACGAAGCACGTCTCGCGCACGCAGAGCTTCGTCAACCGCTTTGCCCTCGATGAGTTCAACAAGATCATCGACGGCCTTGCCACCGAGAACCACCACGCCCTCTCGAAGAGCCAGCGCGAGCTGCGCAACGAGCAGGAACAGCTGAAGAAGTACCGCCGCAAGGAACTCCTGGCCCTGCGCCGTGTGCCAATGGAGATAGCTGCAGAGCGCAACACGTGGTACCACCTTGGCGTGAACAGCGACTCGCAGTTCATATATTGCCTCAAGCGTATGCTCGAACCGATAAAGGAGCACGTGGACAACAACTTCAACCCGCTGCCGCAAGTGTATGTGGAGGAGTACAGCCCCGTGCGCCAGAAGATAACCGAGCTGATGGAGCGCACCGAGGCCATGCTCTCGACAACGCGTTTCACGGAGTACGACGACGTGCTGACCGAGGCCGACAGGCTGAAAGACGAGCTATCCGTCATCCGCAAGCGCCACTATGACCGCATGCAGAGCGACCACGAGCTGAGCAACCTCAAGATTTCGCTCGTATATCTTAACATATTGCAGGAGAGCCAGGAGTTCCTGAGCATCATGCGCCACCAGTTGCGTGCGGCAAACCGCTTCTACGGCAACTGACGCGTACTGTAATACATTATAACATATATCGGCATCACGCACCCGCCGCGCCCAGGCTCACGCAGCCACGGGTGCGGCGGGCTGCGTTAGTGGGCGCTGCCACGGGCAGGCTGGCACCGCGCGCCGTGGCGTATCATGCAGCCAGAGTGCTTGTATGGCTGTATATTCCCCGAAGGCGGAGAAAGTTGTGCTTGTGGTGCATACAGGATAGATTCGTAGACGTTTAGGACAGTTTGCATAAATATATTGCTAAGAAAAATTAAAATGGGCGCGGAGTTTTCTGCAATAAGGTAGATTTTGCCTAACTTTGTTGCCCGGAATATAATGAGATAGTGTAATCCGGACATGATATTGGCCATAGGCAGGGCGGAGCGTTACTCTCCCAATTCAGTTGACAAGGACGCTGCTATACTCCGTTGCGTCGCCGATGCGCTCAGGCAAGATGGTTTCGATGTGGAGACCACGGCCGAGGCAGACTTTTGCGGCGGCAGCGGGGCAGATGTCTATCTGTCGATGGGGAGGGCCGCCCGGACGCTTGAACAGCTTGCGGAACTGGAGGGGAAAGGCGCGATCGTAGTGAATGGCACTGCGGGCGTGGCCCTATGCTGCAACCGCCGGAGACTAACGGAAGTGCTGCGGCAGGGCGGTGTGCCGGTCGCTCCGTCCACAGGGTCGCACGGCTATTGGCTCAAGCGTGCCTCGGGCGTGGCGGAAGGGCCTCTCGACGTGAGGTATGCAGCCAGCGAAGCCGATGTCCCTGTAATCATGGCCGACATGAAGCGCCGCGGCATATCCGACGTGATTGTAAGCGCCCACGTCGTGGGCGACCTGCTGAAGTTCTATGGCGTGCGCTCCACCGGCTTCTTCCGGTTCTACTATCCTGGCGACGACGGGCAGTGGAAGTTTGGCGATGAGCGGCGCAACGGCCGCCCGCACCACTACCGTTTCAGCCATGGGGCATTGCACGCCATGGCTGAGCGTGCTGCCATGCTGGCAGGCATAGATGTGTATGGCGGCGACTGCATAGTCGGCGCTGACGGTAGTGCCTGCGTGATTGATTTCAACGACTGGCCCAGCTTCTCCCGTTGTCGCGGCGAGGCAGCTGCGGCCATAGCTCAGTTGGTGGCATCGCGGCTTTCAGAGGACAATAAAAAGAAAAGAGCATGGCATCTGGTATACTGACAGGCATCCGCGGGTGCATCTTCGACTATGGCGGCACGCTCGACACGGGCGGCAACCATTGGGGGCGCGTAATATGGCATTCGTATGAGCGGCAGGGCGTTCCCGTGGGCGAAGAGCTGTTCCGCGAGGCATACGTATATGCCGAGCGTGAGCTTGGGCGCAATCCCATCATACAGCCCGACTACACGTTTCGCACCACGCTCTCGGTCAAGCTCCGCATCGAAATGGAGTACATAGGCAGGCACATCGCCGGTTTCGATTTGTCAAGGTGGCACGGGGCAGTGCTTGCCGACCTCTATGCAGGGGTGCAGGAAGAGACAGCCCGCAGCCGCGAAGTGCTCGGGCATCTGGCAGGGAGGCTGCCACTGGCACTCGTTAGCAACTTCTACGGCAACATCAGCACGGTGCTCGGTGAGTTTGGCTTGGCCGGATTGTTTGCCGGCGTGGTTGAGTCTGCCGTGGTAGGCGTGCGCAAGCCCGACCCGCGCATATTCACTCTCGGAGTGGAGGCACTCGGGATGAAACCCGCGGAAGTTGCCGTCGTAGGCGACAGCTACTCAAAAGACATCGCGCCGGCCAAGGCCGCAGGCTGCCGGACGGTTTGGATGCGCGGCGAAGGATGGGCAACCGACGCGCCGGAAGGAGCGCCTGAGGCAGATTTTACCATCAACTCGCTCAGCCAGTTGCTCTGACAAGTGCTGTGGCTGGCAGTTGCGGCAGGCCTGGTAGCAGGATATGACAACAGACAAAGAAACATATAATATTAAAATTGTAATGAAACAGACTAATGTAAAGCCGGCAGACGGCAAGTTAGGCATTATGATCGTAGGCAACGGCGCCGTTGCCACGACATTCATGACAGGCGTGTTCATGGCGCGCCGCGGATTGGCCAAGCCCATTGGCTCGATGACTCAGTATGACAAGATACGTGTGGGCCGCGGCGAGAACAAGCAGTACTTGCATTACAGCGACATAGTTCCATTGGCCAAACTCGACGACATTGTGTTCGGAACATGGGATGTCTATCCACAGAACGCCTACCAGGCAGCTATGTATGCCGAGGTGCTGAAAGAGAAAGACATCGACCCCGTGAAGGACGAGCTAGAGAAAATCGTGCCGATGAAGGCCGCCTTCGACCGCAACTACGCCAAGCGGCTCGACGGCGACAACGTGAAGGACTGCAAGGACCGCTGGGACATGGTGGAGCAGATACGCCAGGACATACGCGACTTCAAGCAGGTGAACGGCTGTTCGCGCATCGTTGTCATCTGGGCGGCGTCCACAGAGATTTACGTTCCGGTCGACGAGAAAGTGCACGGCACGCTTGCCGCCCTTGAGGCAGCCATGAAAGCCGACGACCGCGAGCACGTCGCACCGTCCATGTGCTATGCATACGCCGCGCTGACTGAGGGCGCCCCGTTCATCATGGGCGCTCCTAACACCACCGTCGACATACCCGCCATGTGGGAACTGGCCGAGAAGACTAAGATGCCCATAGCCGGAAAGGACTTCAAGACCGGCCAGACGCTCGTCAAGAGCGGCTTCGCCCCCATCATAGGCACGCGCTGCCTGGGCCTTAGTGGGTGGTTCTCCACAAACATACTTGGCAACCGCGACGGCCTCGTGCTCGACGAACCGGCCAACTTCCACACCAAGGAGGTGAGCAAGCTCTCCACGCTCGAGACCATTCTGAAGCCCGAAGTGCAGCCCGACCTCTACACGGACTACTACCACAAGGTGCGCATCAACTACTACCCGCCGCGCAACGACAACAAGGAGGGCTGGGACAACATCGACATCTTCGGCTGGATGGGCTACCCGATGCAGATAAAGATCAACTTCCTCTGCCGCGACTCCATCCTGGCCGCGCCCCTGCTGCTCGACCTCACGCTGCTCAGCGACCTCGCTGCGCGCGCCGGACGCTATGGCATACAGCGCTTCCTCAGCTTCTTCCTGAAGAGCCCCATGCACGACTACACCAAGGGCGAGGAGGCCGTGAACAACCTCTACCAGCAGTACACGATGCTGAAGAACGCCATCCGCGAGATGGGCGGATATGAGGCCGACGAAGAGATAGACTGACACTGGCACTCCGTTGTGGCCCTGTGCCACGGAGATGTCATCATGATGGGGCTGGAAAGCCTGCCCGGACTGTCGCGCCGGCATTGCCGGTATGCCGCAGCCTGCACTGAAACAGGCGGCTGCTGTACTGGGGGTGGCGCCTTTCCGCCTGCGGTGGCTTTCCTGCCCCATCGCTTTTTGCTTACATATAATGCCATTTAAGCTGAAAAGATTTGGGAAGATACAGAATAACATACTTGCTTTGGGTGCTGATGCTGGTGGCGTTGCCCTTGAATGCGCAGATTTCTGGGTATGTCATTGACGACGCGACGGGCGACAGCATACCTTACGCCAGCGTTATATACCGCGGCCATAACGTCGCCGTGGCCTCGAATCTCAGCGGACATTACACAATAGAGCGGCACAACGGCTGGCAGCTCACGTTCAGTTCCGTGGGCTACGAGCCGCAGACCGTGGCCATAGGGCCGCAGACAAAGGCGCGGCTCGACATACGCCTGAAGCCCGACACGCGTACATTGAAGGAAGTGACCGTGCGGGCCAAGCGCGGCAAGTACAGCCGCAAGAACAACCCGGCGGTGGAACTGATGAAGAAAGTCATTGCCGCCAAGAAGCGCACCGACCTCGACAACCGCGACTTCTACCAGTACAACAAGTACCAGAAGATAACACTGGCCATCAACGACATCACCCCAGAGAAGCTGGAGACGCCGAAGCTGAAGAAGATGCCGTGGCTCAAGGACCAGGTGGAGAAGTGCCAGTACAACGGCAAGCTGATCCTGCCGCTGTCGGTCGACGAGACCGTGACGCAGAAGATATACCGCCGTGACCCCCACAGCGAGAAGAACATAATCAAGGGGCAGAATTCCAGCGGCGTCAACGACCTCTTCCAGACGGGCGACATACTCACAACGACACTCAAGGACGTGTTCACCGACGTCAACATTTACGACGACCAGGTGCGCCTGCTGCAATATCCGTTCACCTCGCCGATAGGGAAGAGCGCCATAGCCTTTTACCGTTTCTACATCGAGGACACCGTTTTTGTGGATCGCGAGAAGTGCATCCACCTCCACTTCCTGCCCAACAACCAGCAAGACTTCGGTTTCCGTGGCGACATATACATCATGGCCGACTCGTCGTACCAGGTGAAGCGGTGCGAGCTTACCATACCCAAGCGCAGCGACGTGAACTTCGTCGAGAACCTGCGCGTGCTCCAGGAGTTCACCCAGCTGCCCGACAGCACGTGGGTGCTCACGCAAGACGACATGGTGGCCGAGCTGAAGCTGACCGACTTCCTGGCCAAGGCCATCGTGATACGCACCACGCGGCTGAGCGACTATGCATTCGACGAGCTGCCCAAGCAGCTCTTCAAGGGCAAGGCGCGCGAGGTGAAGGAGGCCGACGCGATGATGCGCGACGACGATTTCTGGAACAAGTACAGGCAGGTTCACCTCACCCAGAGCGAGAGCAAGATGGATGCGTTCGTGCATAACCTCGAACAGATAAAGGGATTCAAGTACATCATCTTCGGCGCGAAGGCACTCATAGAGAACTTTGTGGAGACGGGCAATCCCAGCAAGGTGGACATCGGCCCGATAAACACCATGATCTCGAGCAACTTCATCGA
Organism: uncultured Prevotella sp.; assembly: GCA_944320235.1. GTDB lineage: Bacteria > Bacteroidota > Bacteroidia > Bacteroidales > Bacteroidaceae > Prevotella. Next base: position 40,215 of record CALUGQ010000011.1, on the reverse strand, counting down.
CGGCGTGCGCACCCGACTGAGCGCGCAGACCACGGCGAAGCTCAACCCCCACCTCTTCCTCAGCGGCTACTATGCCCGCGGATGGGACAGCCACAAGAACTACTACAAGGGCGAAGTGACCTACTCGTTCAACAAGAAAGAGTACCTGCCGCGCGAGTTCCCCAAGCGCACGCTCACCTTCTCGTCTACCTACGACGTCACCTCGCCATCCGACAAGTTCATGCACACCGACAAGGACAACGTGTTCACCGCCTTGAAGTGGACAAAGGTGGACAAGATGATGTTCTACAACCGCCAGGAGCTGACCTTCGAGCGCGAGGAGGACTGGGGCTTCAAGACCACCGTCTCCGTGAAGACCGAGGAGAACGAGGCCTGCGGCTACCTCCACTTCCGCCCGCTCTCAACCGGCGCTGACACCAAGCTGCGCACCACCGAGCTGCGCGCCGAGCTGCGCTTCGCCCCCGGTGAGACTTACATCAACACCAAGCAGCGCCGCCTTAAGATAAACCTCGACGCGCCGGTGTTCACCATCAGCCACACCCTCGGACTGAAGAACGTGCTCGGGGGCGACTATGACTACAACTACACCGAGGCCAGCATCTACAAGCGCTTCTGGCTCAACAGCTGGGGCAAGGTAGACTGCTACGTGCGCGGCGGCGTGCAGTGGAGCAAGGTGCCCTTCCCCCTGCTGTCGATGCCCGCCACCAACCTCTCGTTCATCATCCAGGACCAGACCTTCCAGCTCATAAACAACATGGAGTTCCTCAACGACCGCTTCGTCAGCGCCGACATATCGTGGGACCTCAACGGCAAGCTCTTCAACCGCCTGCCGCTCATCAAGAAGCTCAAGTGGCGCGAGTACATAGCCGTGAAGGTGCTCTGGGGCGACCTCACCGACAAGAACAACCCCCTTTTGGCCCAGAACGCCGGCGACCCCGTGCTGATGGCCTTCCCCGATGGCTGCTACGTCATGGACCCCAAGAAGCCATACGTCGAGATGGCGTTCGGCATACACAACATCTTTAAGATAATCCACGTGGAGTACGTGCGCCGCTTCAACTACCTCAGCCTGCCCACGGCCCACAAGCACGGCGTGCGCTTCATGTTCCGCATGACGTTCTGACGCGCCGCCACGTCACCTTGATTACACCGCGCCCATGCCCGGCGAGCCGCTTCCGCAGTGGAGGCAGCCGCCGGGCATGGGCTTTCTTCATGACGCAGGAATGGTAATAAATCCTTACAAGCACACTCCCGCGCGCTGCCACGGGCCGTCCCGGCGCGCCAAACAGGCCGTTTTGGCACGCCGCAAGCACCGTTTCGGCAGGCAATACGCGCCGTTTTGAAACCTAAAACAAGCATTTTTGCAACGTGTTGAGGCTCAGGCTGTTGTGCGTGGCGGCAGGTTTGGTATTTTATTTTTATACCGATGGCTGCTCTTGGGCGCGTGCACAGCCAAAAAAGACAAAAAAAACTAATTTCTTTTCCCGTCTCGCTTATAATGTGTAATTTTGCCCCCACTTACAACGCATAGACAGTCAGAGATATGAAATATGCCATAATAGCCGCAGGCGACGGCAGCCGCCTGGCGTCCGAAGGCGTGGCCGAGCCAAAGCCTTTGGTGCGTGTTGGCGGCAGGCCGCTCATAGACCGCCTGCTGGACGTGTTCATGCAAAACGGCGCCGACGACATAACCGTGATATGCAACGAGAGCATGGCCTCGGTTGCGTCCCACCTGCGCGAGCTTCAGCTTGGCGGGCTCGACGGCCGGCGGCTGCCGTTGCGCTATGTGGTCAAGTCTACGCCCAGCTCCATGCACAGTTTCTTCGAGATAAGCCGCTACATGGGCGGCGGTCCGTTCTGCGTCACCACGGTCGACACCATCTTCCGCCCCGAGGAGTTCGGCGGCTATGTCCGCGCATTCAGCGAGGCCGTGGCGGCCGGCAGCTGCCAGGGCATGATGGGCGTCACCGACTACATCGACGACGAGAAGCCGCTCTACGTGGAGACCGACGAGGGGATGAACGTCACGGCTTTCCTCGACCGCTCGGGCTCGTGCCGCTACGTCTCGGGCGGCATCTACGGGCTTACCGCCCCCGCGCTGGCCACGCTCGACGGCTGCATGAGGCGCGGAGAGAGCCGGATGCGCAACTTCCAGCGGGCGCTCATCGCCGACGGGCTGAGGCTGAAGGCCTACCCTTTCACCAAGGTGCTCGACGTAGACCACGCTGCGGACATACGAAAAGCAGAAGAGTTCTTATCGGAAAAATGACAGAGAAACGCAATTTCAAGGAGCTGCTCCATGCCTCGTTCAAGTCGGAGGACACCGAGGAGTGGCTCGACGTACACTTCACCCGCCCCATAGGGCTGGCCTTCGCGTTGCTGTGGGAGCGGCTGCACGTGCATCCCAACGCCATCACCGTGCTGTCCATCTTCCTCGGCGTAGGGGCTGGCTATATGTTCTACTTCACCGACTTGTGGCACAACCTGGCCGGCGTTGGGCTGCTGATGCTGGCCAACTTCTGCGACTCCACCGACGGGCAGCTGGCCCGCCTCACCGGGCAGAAGACGCTTGTGGGCCGCGTGCTCGACGGATTCTCGGGCGACCTGTGGTTCTTTGCCATCTACCTGGCCATAGCCTTGCGCCTCTGGCCGCAGGAGATACCTTTCACAGGCATTCACTGGGGCTTCCTTTCAGTTGTGCTCTGCGGCGCGGCAGGCTTCCTGTGCCACTCGCCCCAAAGCTCGCTGGCCGACTATTACCGCCAGATACACCTCTACTTCCTGCTCGGCCGCAAGGGCAGCGAGCTCGACGACTCGGCCTCGCAGCGCGCCATCTACGACGCGCTGCCGCGCAAGGGGGCGTTCTGGGCGCATAAGTTCTATTACAACTATGCCAACTACTGCCGCAGCCAGGAGCGGCGCACGCCCGCCTTCCAGGCGTTCTTCAGGTGCGTGCGCGCCAAGTACCCCGAAGCTGCCGCCATGCCCGCCCAGCTGCGCGACGACTTCCGCCGCGGCTCGCTGCCGCTGATGAAGTACGCCAACCTGCTCACGTTCAACTCGCGTGCCATACTCATCTATGCCACGTGCCTTCTCAACGTTCCCTACGTTTACCCGATGGTGGAGATAGTGGTCTTCACCGTCATCTACCGCCGAATGCGCTCGCGTCACGAAGAGCTGTGCCTCGGGCTTAGCCGCAAGTATTGCTGATGGGCAGGTGGCCGTATGTACTGCTGTGGCTGCTGTTGCTCTGCGCCGCCCCGGCGCGTGCGCAGATCAATGCCGACGTGAGCCGCGACACATCAAAGTGGTTCAACCGCACTCATCGCGTCAGCGAGATAACCGTGCGCTCCAAGCGGGGCAAGTACAGCCGCAAGGACAACCCCGCCGTGGAGCTGATGAAGAAAGTCATCGCCGCAAAGAAGCGCACAGACCTGGCCAACCGCGACTTCTACCGCTACCGCAAGTACCAGAAACTCACCTTCGCCGCCAACGACGTAGACCCCGCCGACTTCCAGAGCGGGTTGCTTAGCAAGATACCCGGCGCGCTCAACCAGATAGAGCCTTGCCCCCCGATAAACAAGCTAATACTGCCCGTGACGGTGAGCGAGACGGTGACGCGCCGCATTTACCGCAAGCGCCCGCGGGCAGAGAAGGACATAGTGGAGGCCGAACGCTCGGAGGGCATAGAGCAGTTCTTCCAGTCGGGCGACATACTGACAGAAGCACTGAGGGACTTCTTCACGGATGTCAACATATACGACGACCAGATACGCCTCTTGCAGCACCCGTTCACCTCGCCGATAGGCAAGGACGCAATACGCTTCTACCGCTTCTACATCGAAGACACGCTCGCCGTGAGCGGCGACAGCTGCATACACCTGCACTTCCTGCCCAACAACCAGCAGGACTTCGGCTTTCGCGGCGACATATTCATAATAAAAGACTCCACCTACCAGGTGAAGCGGTGTGAGCTGAGCATACCGCAGCGCAGCGAGGTGAACTTCGTGGACGGCATGACGATACTGCAGGAGTTCACGAAGTCGGCCGACGGCGACTGGCTCCTGACCACCGATGACATGATTGTGGAGCTGGAGCTGTTCGACTTCGTGCAGAAAGCAGTCGTCATCCGCAACACGCGCCTTACAGACTACGCCTTCGGCCCCATCGCCCCGGGCGAGTTCAGCGGCAGGGCCAACGAGAGCAAAGAGCCGGGGGCCAGCCGGCGCAGCGACGAATACTGGGCGCAGAACCGCAAGGTGGAGCTTACGGCCGGCGAGCAGGGCATGGGCGATTTCCTTGGGCGCATGGAGCGGGGAGGGGCTTTCCGCTACATCATGCTCGGACTGAAGCTGCTCGTGGAGAATTACATAGAGACGGGGGTGAAAGGCCGCCCCAGCAAGGTTGACATAGGGCCGGTGAACACCATGGTGTCTACCAATTTCATCGACGGCCTGCGCACCAGGATGAGCGCGCAGACCACGGCCAACCTCAACCCGCACATCTTCGCGAGGGGGTATTACGCGCGCGGGTGGGGCAGCCGCAAGGACTATTATGAGGGCGAACTCACCTACTCGTTCAACGCCAAGGAGTACCTGCCCCACGAACAGCTGAGGCGCAACATCACGCTTTTGTCGACATACGACGTGTGCGCGCCGACCGACAAGTTCCTCTCTACCGACAAGGACAATGTGTTTACCTCGCTCAAGTGGACCACGGTAGACAAGATGATGTTCTACAACCGTCAGCAGCTCAAGCTGGAGCGCGAGGAGTACTGGGGGCTGCGCACTACGCTCACCTTCACCGCCGAGGAGAACGAGCCTTGCGGCGAGCTCAGCTTCGTAACGCTGGCCGATGCCGCGCTGGCCGCCGCCGCGGGGGATGGCACGGAGGCACCGTCGCGCAAGATACGCACCACCGAGGTGAGGGCAGAACTGCGCTATGCACCCGGCGAGGACCTCGTATACACCAAGCAGCGCAGCCGCCCAATCAATCGCGACGTACCAGTGCTCACGCTGAGCCACGCCATGGGGCTGGGCGGAGTGCTCGGCGGGCAGTATCGCTACAACTTCACCGAGGCCACCTTCTTCAAGCGCATCTGGGCAAAGAGCTGGGGAAAGATTGATGTCAATGCCAAGGCCGGGGCGCAGTGGAACCAAGTGCCGTTCCCGCTGCTCATCATGCCGGCCGCCAACCTGTCGTACATCGTGCAGCGCGGGACGTTCGAGCTTATAAACAACATGGAGTTCCTCAACGACCGCTACGCCAGCCTCGACGTGTCGTGGGACATGAACGGGAAGCTCTTCAACCGCCTGCCGCTGATAAAGCACCTTAAGTGGCGCGAGTACCTGGCGGTGCGCATACTCTGGGGCGACTTGACGGACAAGAACAACCCATACCTGGCACGCAACGCAGGCAGCGATGTGCTGATGCAGTTTCCCGATGGCTCGTTTATCATGGACCCCTCGAAGCCTTATGTAGAGGTTGCCGCCGGGGTGCACAACGTGTTCCGCTTCTTCCACATAGAGTACGTGCGCCGCCTCACATACCTCGACCTGCCCACGGCCACGAAGCACGGCGTGAGGCTGAAGTTCAGCTTGAAGTTCTGAGAGGATAGGGGCGCGGCATGCCCATGGCCGCCATGGTGGCCGGCATCCCTGCCGCGCCTTGGCGCAAAGACTCCCGCAGATTCACCGCCTGGTGAATCTGCGGGAGTCATCAGTGGACCTGGAGGGAGTCGAACCCTCGTCCAAACAGGGAAACCATACGCTTTCTACATGCTTATTCCGGACTTTGGTTTTCGTGTGATGGCAAGACCCGGACCACCAACCAGCACCTTATCCCCTTGAGTTTCATCGCGCCGTCGGGGCCATAGCGCGACTATTCCCGATTTTACCGCACCGCTTGGCCAGAGAGCTTCGGGTCGACAGCCTCTGAGCGATGTCTCGTCCGGCCACCTTGTGGCCGGATAAAGCCAGTAATCTACTGTACTTCGATTAGGCAGCGAGAGCGTAGTTGTTTTCGCCAGATAAATTTTCGGCCGAGTGGATTATGGAGTTCACAGCCGTCACTCCGCATGCTTACGTACCATTTCAACCCGCTGTCAAATCCAGTCAAGCCCATGGTGTAAACGTCGTTTCCCGCCGGAAACACTGCAAAGGTATACAATTTCTGTGAAATGCAGTGCCTTTTATGCGAAAAAATACGTACCTTTGCAATAATTTTCGGAAAAATGTGTTTGTTTAAAGGACATATCACGTATTAATGGCAATACTCACTCACACAGACAGATGATGAAAAGGTATCTCGTTTTCATGCTTTTGCTGGTGGCCGCCGTTGCGGCCGCCTTCGCGCAATCATCGATGACAGACCAGCAAATCATGGATTTTGTAATCGAAGAACAGCAAAAAGGCACATCGCAGTCCCAAATTGTCACCAAGCTGATGCAGCGGGGGGTTACGATAGACCAGATAAGGAGCGTGAAGACCAAGTATGAGCGGCAGATGAAAGACAAAGGCCTGGGGATAAAGGACATAACCACCACAGGCAAGGCCAGCGACCGCCTGCGCAAGAACAACGGGAACAAGAGGCCTGACGGCAATGTCTCGAAATACCGCATCAAGGACGGGACCGTAGTGCCGCAGCAACGGCATACGTATGACAGCCAGGACCCCGACTTCCTCCTCATGCAGCGCGAACTCAGCTCGTTCATGCCCGACTCCATGGAGATATACGACAGGATGTACCTCGAGCAGATGATGAAGGACAGTGAGGACGACGGCAAGCGGAAGATATTCGGGCACGACATATTCAACAACGACAAGCTGACTTTCGAGCCTAACATGAACATCGCCACGCCGCAGGACTACCGCCTTGGGCCGGGCGACGCCGTGTTCATTGACATATATGGCGCCTCGCAGAGCACCATCGAGAGCACCGTTTCGCCCGACGGTACCGTTACCATCGAGGGCTACGGGCCGGTGAGCGTGAGCGGGCTGACCGTGGCAGAGGCCAACGCCCGGCTGCGCTCAACGCTCGGGCAGCGTTACAGCAGCTCGAAGATAACGCTTACCGTTGGCCAGACACGCACAATCACAGTCAACGTGATGGGCGAGGTGAAGGCTCCTGGTACATATACGGTGTCTGCATTCGCCACGGTGTTCCATGCACTCTATATGGCCGGGGGCATAAATGACATCGGCACGCTGCGCAACATAAAGGTGTACCGTCACAACAGGCTGGTGACCGTGGTCGACATTTATGATTATATACTCAACGGCAAGCTGTCGGGCAACATCCGCCTGGCTGACAATGACGTGATAGTGATAGGCCCTTACGACTGCCTTGTGAACGTGACGGGAAAGGTGAGGCGCCCTATGTTCTACGAGATGAAGAAGAACGAGAGCCTCGGGTCGCTGCTGAAGTATGCAGGCGGCTTCACCGGCGATGCTTACAAGAAGTCGGTCAAGGTGGTGCGCAAGGAGGGGCAGAAGTATTCCATATACGATGTCGGTGAGTTTGACATGAATTCTTTCAAGATGAACGATGAAGACTCGGTCAACGTTGACTCTGTCATACCGCGCTACTCGAACATGGTGGAGGTGAAGGGGGCTGTGTTCCGGCCCGGAATGTATCAAGTGGGCGGCGACATAACAACCGTGCGTTCGCTCATTGAGCACGCTGAGGGCGTAACCGAGGATGCATTCACGGCCCGCGCGGTGATGCACCGCATGAAGCCGGACCGCACGCTCGAGGTGCTTGCCGTCGACATAGCCGGCATAATGGCAGGCGAAGTGCCCGACGTGCCGCTGCGCAATGAAGACGTGCTCTATGTGCCGAGCAAGAAAGAGTTGCAGCAGGAGCGCACCCTCACCATAAGGGGCGAGGTCATGTATCCCGGCGTATACCAGTATGCCGACAACGAGACAATCGAGGATTTCGTGCTCCAGGCAGGAGGCTTGAAGAACAATGCCTCGGTCATGAAAGTCGATGTGTCACGCAGGGTGTTCGACCCCAAGGCCACCACCGTGTCAGACACGATAGCACGCACTTACACTTTCTCGCTGAAGGACGGGTTTGTCATAGACGGCGAGCCAGGCTTTGTGCTCCAGCCTTTCGATGAGGTGTTTGTGCGTCCAATCCCGGGATACGCTGAGCAGAAGAGCGTGACGGTGGAAGGTGAGGTGCTTTACAGCGGCACATACACCTTGGAGAAGAAGAGCCAGCGCCTAAGTGAGATAATCAAGCAGGCAGGAGGCTTCACCACCACTGCCTATCCCCAGGGCGCGCGCCTCGTGCGCACCATGACGACAGAGGAAAAGACGAGGATGGAGAATGCCCTGCTGATGGCCAGGTGGCAGATGGCGGATGAAGGCCTGGGCATGGACTCTCTCGACATGAAGAGGCTGAACGTGGGCGAGACATACAATGTTGGTATCAACCTCGACATGGCCATGGCCCATCCAGGCAGCAACTATGACGTTGTGTTGCGCGATGGCGACCGTATCGTGGTGCCTGAATATTCGGGTACGGTAAAGATAAGCGGCGAGGTGATGACACCTACCACCGTGGCGTTCCGCGACAAGGAAAGGCTGGACTATTATATCGACCAGGCCGGCGGATGGGGAAACAACGCTAAGAAAAGGCAGACATACATCGTATACATGAACGGAACTGTGGCCAAGGCCAGCCGCAAGAACAGGCCGTTGCCTGGCTGCGAGATAATCGTGCCGGCCAAGCCGAGGGCCAACAAGCTGACCGTGGCCGAGATGGTCGCCATAGGTTCCGGAACGGCATCGGTGGCCACGATGATTGCCACCATCGCCAACTTGATAAAGAACTGACGTCCGCGCCACCCGCATCCAGGTGCATGACGTCCGTGACAAGGCAAGAACCCAGGCAGGAGTGCGGTGCTCCCGTTTGGGTTCTTTCTTTTTTGCGGCATTATGGAGCGTTCTGCTGTGTGGTTTCCTGATGTTGGGCGAAACCGTTTTATGCCTTGACCTTTATTATCTCGTGGATGTCGGTTGTGTAATGTGGCGAGGCGTGCTCGCGCTTTAGCTTCCAGCCCATGCCTGTACCGAGCGTTGCCACTTTCACCGTGTCGTGTCCGTTCTTGCGGTTTATGGCATCTATGGCTGTGGCCAGGCGGGCCTGCCTTGCCCTGTCCGTATGGTCAAAGAGGTAGCCTTGCACCGCTGATGCGGGGCAAGTGTTCCAGGCTATGACCCCTGCTTTCTTGTAATTGTGTTTTCCGTCTCCCCTCCAATCGGCGCGCAGGGCGTTCACCGCGGTGGAAACCAGCTCTTGAGTGTCGTTGGTGGCCACGTCAAACTGTGCGGTGCGGTTGATGCAGTGTGGCGGCTGGCCGGTGCAGAATCGGCTGGTGTAGGCGAACACCGTGAGCGATGCGCAGCATGCCTGTTGCTCTTTCAGCTTTCGCGAGCAGGCCGAGGCGAACGTTGCCACGGCTTCCTCCAGCTGCCATCTTGCGCTCAGCCCGCTGTCGGCGAAGCTGCGGCTGGTGCAGATGCTCTTCTTCTGCGGCAGTTCGTTTATGTCTATGCAGTTCTCGCCCTGCAGTTCCCGCCATGTCCGCGCCCCTGTTATCGACAGCAACTGTCTCACCAATGCCTCGCCGAGCAGTGCGAAGTTCCATGCAGTCTTTATCCCTTGGCTTTCCAGCCGGGCAGCGTTGTGTCGGCCTATGCCCCATACCTCGCCGATGGGAAGTCCGCTCAAGGCCTTCGCCCGCCGCTCTTCATTGTCTATTATGCACACCCCGCCGTAGCCTTTGTACCGCTTGCCGTAGTGTGCGGCCACCTTTGCCAGTGTCTTGGTTGGCGCGATGCCGAGCGTCACGGGAATGCCGGTGCCGCGGCCTATGGCACTCACTATTTGCCTGCCGTATTCACGGAGTGCCTCGCCTGTACCGAATCCGTCCAGGTCGATGAAAGCCTCGTCGATGGAATACTGCGTCAGCTCCGGCGAGAAGTCGGCCAGCATCATCATCACGCGGCGGCTCATGTCTCCGTAGAGCGTGTAGTTGGAGCTGAACACGGCCACCTTGTTGGCCTCGAGCATGGCCTTGGCCTGGTAGAACGGTGCTCCCATGGCTATGCCGAGAGCCTTGGCCTCGTTGCTGCGGGCTATTATGCAACCGTCGTTGTTGGAGAGCACGACGACGGGGCGCGTGCGCAGCGCGGGGTTGAACACCCGCTCGCACGAGCAGTAGAAGTTGTTGCAGTCCACGAGTCCGAACACGGCCTACCTCCTCAACTGCCTTTTGATGTTGTACGTCAGCACTCCCCACACGACGAAGTGGTTGTCCTCGGTCACCTTTATGGGCTTGTATTCGTCGTTGGCAGGCATGAGCCAGAGGCAGCTTCCCGCCGGGTCGAGCTTCACGCGCTTCAGCGTGAACTCGCCGTCGATGAATGCCACCACGATGTCGCCTTCCCTTGGCTCTATCGCTTTGTCGATTACGAGCAGGTCGCCGTCGCCAATCCCGCAGCCAACCATGGAGTCGCCCACGGCCCGTGCGTAGAAAGTGGTGGCCGGATGGCGCACCAGTTCGCGGTTGAGGTCGATGCTCTCCGACATATAGTCCTGCGCGGGCGAAGGGAAGCCCGCCCTTATGCCCTGGTCGGCAAATGCCAGCCTGAGTTCGCTGCTCAAGTCGGCGGAATACAATATCAGCTTCATTGGCGTGCGGGATAGATGGTCACGGTACCGCCGTCGCTGCCGGCGTAGCGGCGCAGCAGCTCTTGCAGGTAGGCGGCGCAGGCTGCCACGTTGTCGCCGTCGCCGTCGTAGCCGTTCACGAGAAAGAGCACGCGGGTTGTGCCGATGCCCATCTTCGTGCGCTCGTTGTCGCTCGTGGGCGTGCCTATGCCTCCTGCGGAGTCGCGGTAGACGGGCAGCCCGGCGATGTTGAGCTGTCCGCGCCCTATGCCTTCGTATGGCTCGCCGTCGCGCCCTATGCCGAGCGTGAGCGTGTCGCCGCAAATCTTGTCGGCGTCAAACCCGCCTATGCTATAGCCATAGACCATGCTCGCCAGGTTGACGAGGTCTACGAGCGTGTCAATCTGGTAGAGCTTCTTGCCTTGCAGCACGCGGCGCACCAACGCCTCGCCCGACGGGCGGTAGCGGCTTGGGTCTTTGCCGCAGGCACGGTAGGCCCGGCGTGTGGCCTCGATGGCCGGCAGTTGCTTAAGGCTCTCCGTGGTCAGCTTCTGCCTGCACTCCTCGCTGCGTGCATCTATCTCCGCCCAAAGGGCTTCACTGTAGCCGCTGTTCACGGCAACGGCCTCCACCGCCGCGCCCACAAACGCGGGGCAGGCGGCCTTTATCTCGTCGGAAACTGCAATCTGCATGAATTTAGAATTAAGAGTTAAGAATTAAGAAAATATGCCATTGGGGAGCTTGGGAAGTTAAAAGTTAAAGAGTATGCGGGTAATGGAGTGCCTCTTGCGGACAGATGTGTAGCGAGCTTCATGACAGCCCCGCTGAATTTGTTTTGCAGGGCATCGGGAATTGTGCCTGCCCCAACAGACATCCGCAAAAGCATATTCTCGTAATTTTGATTTTTAACTTTTAACTTTCAACATCTCCAGGAACTCCTCTTCGCCCACTATGCGTATGCCCAGTTTCTTGGCTTTTTGCAGTTTGGCAGGCCCCATGTTGTCGCCAGCGAGTATGAACGATGTCTTGGAGCTTATGCTGCCCACGTTCTTGCCGCCGTTCTGCTCTATCAGTGCCTTGTACTCGTCGCGGCTGTGTTGCTGGAACACGCCGCTTATCACTATCGACAGCCCATTGAGCGCGTCGCCTGCGGCAGCCTTCTGTTCCGCGCTTATGGCCATTTGCAGGCCGTAGCCGCGCAGGCGGCTTACCATCTCGCAGTTCTTTGGGTCGTGGAAATAGCTAATCACGCTGCCTGCTATCACGCTGCCAATGCCGTCAACGTCGGTGAGCTGCTGCAGCGATGCCGCCGCCAGCGCGTCCATCGACCCGAAGCGGCGGGCGAGCAGTTTGGCTGCCGTCTCGCCGACGAACCTTATGCCGAGGGCGAACACCACCCGCTCGAACGGCACCTGCTTCGATGCCTCGATGCCCTGCACAATCTTGCGGGCCGACTTTTCGCGCGTGCCTCCGGCATTGATGTCCTCCACGCGTATGTCGTACAGGTCGGCCACGTTGCGTATCAGCCCCCGGCGGAAGTATTCGTCCACCGTCTCCGGGCCGAGGCTGTCAATGTTCATGGCCTTGCGCGATATGAAGTGCTCTATTCGCCCCTTTATCTGCGGCGGGCAGCCAGCGTCGTTGGGGCAGTAGTGGGCGGCCTCGCCCTCGTAGCGCACGAGCGGCGTGCCGCACTCCGGGCAGCGGTCAATAAACCTTACCGGCTCCATGCCCGCCGTGCGCGCCTCGGTGTCAACGCCCACAATCTTCGGTATTATCTCGCCTCCCTTCTCCACATACACGTAGTCGCCCAAGTGAAGGTCGAGGCTGCGTATGAAGTCCTCGTTGTTCAGCGTGGCGCGGCGCACCGTAGTGCCGGCCAGCTGCACCGGCTCCATGTTGGCCACTGGCGTCACCGCGCCCGTGCGCCCCACCTGGAAGGTCACCTCGGTGAGCCTCGTGCGCTCGCGCTCGGCCTTGAACTTGTAGGCTATCGCCCAGCGCGGGCTCTTCGCCGTGTAGCCCAAGGCGCGCTGCTGCCGCAGCGAATTTACCTTGAGCACTATGCCGTCGGTGGCCACGGGCAGCTCCTTGCGGGCCGTGTCCCAGTGGGCTATGTAGTCCATTATTTCTTGCAGGCTGTGCGCCTTGCCCATCGCGCCGCTTACCTTGAAGCCCCAGCGGGCGGCCTCCTGCAGGTTCTCGTAGTGGCCGTCGCCCGGCAGCTCGTCGCCGAGCAGGTAGTACAGGTAGGCGTCGAGGTGGCGGCTGGCCACGAGAGCCGAGCTTTGGCTCTTGAGCGTGCCGCTGGCGGCGTTGCGCGGGTTGGCGAAGAGCGGCTCCTCGGCGGCCTCGCGCTCGGCGTTGAGCCGCTCGAACACGCTCCAGGGCATAAGTATCTCGCCGCGAATCTCAAACTCGCGCGGGTAGCCGCTGCCCGGCAGCACGAGCGGTATGGAGCGTATGGTCTTCACGTTGTCGGTCACGTCGTCGCCCTGCACCCCGTCGCCGCGCGTCACGGCCTGCACCAGCCGCCCGCCGACGTAGGTAAGGCTGATGGACAGCCCGTCGTACTTCAGCTCGCAGCACACCTCGAACGGCTCGCCGCCAAGCCCGCGGCTTACCGACTCGTACCACTCGGCCACGTCCTGAGCGTTGTAGGTGTTGGCCAGCGAGAGCATCGGGTAGCGGTGGGCCACCTGGCGGAACTCCTTGCTGATGTCACTGCCCACGCGCTGCGTTGGCGACGTGGGGTCGGCCATTTCGGGGTGGCGTGCCTCGAGGGCCTGCAGCTCGTGCATCATCGTGTCAAACTCCTCGTCGCTGATTGTCGGCTGGCTGAGCACGTAGTAATTGTGGTTATGTTCGTGCAACTCCTTGCGCAGTTGCAGTATCCTTTCCTTTTCGTCCATGTCTTGCCTGTTGTGTCTTGCCTGCAAAGTTAATCAATTTTTTGCTGCCATGGCGTGCTGTGGGCGATGATTTTTTGCCCGTATCGGTCATTGCGCTCCGGGCTGTTTGGTGGCAACGAGGCAATGTGTGTGGCCATAAACGGTCTGATGGCCGGTTTGGGCTTTGTGTCGTGTGATTGCTGTCGGGGGGAGTGGTGGAGCTGTTGGCCATGGCCGCTGTGCCGGATAAAAAAAAGATGCACCACTTTGGGTGCATCCTTTTGCTTCTTTCGAGGTACCTAGCAGAGTCGAACTGCTCTACACGGTTTTGCAGACCGTTACCTAACCGCTCGGCCAAGGTACCTTTTTGTTTGCGGATGCAAAGGTAAGGCTTTTATTTCAATTCACCAAATTATTTCATGTTTATTTTTCACAATGCCTGAAAGCCATTCCCCGTGCCGCCTCGCTGGGGGCCATGGGGCTTGATGCCTCCGGCATGACGGTAGGCAATGCCCCAACACACCCCTCCGCCCGCCGTGGCAAGCCGCGCAGGGTGGGGCGGTGTTGCCGGTGGCGCCGCCGTGCCCACTCCTTTGCGCTGCCGGTCAGCGTGCCGGTGTCAGCATCCCGTTCCGTCGAGGCTGCAGGCCGGGGCTTCGTCCTTGGGCCGCCGCTTCAGCCCGGCTTTCTCTGGCGAGAGTGTCACCGTGCCGTCGTCGAGCACGAAGCACGGTATGCCAACCGTTCCCACGCGCCTCACAGCGGCGAACGCAGGGTCTGTGTCGCGCAGCCGCAGGAACTCCTTCAAGTTCCTTACGTGCTGCCCTATGTCTATCACTTCGTAGTTTCCGTTGCCCTCTATCTGCTTTTCCACATAGGTGCAGTCAGGGCAGGTGCTCATTCCGTAAATCCTTATCATGCCTTTTGGGTTTGCTTGCAGGCCGGCACCGCGCCGGCTTCATTCTGCAATATTACAAAAATTATTCGGGAAAGCAATGGGAAACAATGTTAAAACTGCATGGTCGGCCGGTTGCAGGGGCAATGTGGCTTTACTTTCTGCGCAGGCGTCGTGCCTCACGCCGGGCGGGTGGCGGTTTGCCTCGGGCAGACATAATGTTTACAATGGGTGGCGATGGCGGACGACGTGCTGCCCTGCAACTCGCGCAACGTGCCGTATTGCGCTGCCATGCGGCCTGTTTGGCCTGCTGGAACGGCCTGTTTGGCAAGGCCAAGCAGGCCGTGTTGCAACCTGCTGTGGGTCAGCGCATTGCGCCGTTGGGTGCATTGCGCTACAAAAACTTTACAAAAAGCGGCGGCCTGCGGGGCCGCCTGTCATGCAAAGCCAGTACCGGCCACGCAGGGCAGCATCTGCCCTGCGTGGCCGGTATGTGGCTAAAGCGCGCCTACGGATGTTCATTTCCCGGTAAGGAACTTGTCTGCCCGCAAGGCGGCGTCGCGCCCGCTGGCCATGGCCCTGACAACGAGCGAAGCCCCGCTTGCGGCATCGCCCGCCACGAACACGTTGGGCGCAAACTGCGGTAGCTGCGGCTTGATGAATCCCATGGCCAGCAGCACCATGTCGGCCTTTATCACCTCGGGCTTGCCTGCCGGCTCCATGATGGGGCGGCCTCCGTCAGGGTTGGGCTTCCAGGCCACTTCCTGCACCTCCGCGCCGCACACCCTGCCGTCCTTGCCTACGAAGCGGAGCGTGTTGATGTTCCACCTGCGGGTGCACCCTTCCTCGTGGCTCGACGTGGTCTTCAGCGTGCGCGGCCATTCGGGCCACGGGTGCTGCGGGTCGTCGGGGCCGGCCGGCGGCTGCGGCATTATCTCTATCTGCGTCACGCTGCGGCATCCTTGCCTGTGGGCCGTGCCTATGCAGTCGCTGCCGGTGTCGCCCCCGCCTATTACGAGCACGTCCTTGCCCTTAGCGCTCACCAGCTCTTCGCGCTTGAATTCGGCCCCGGCCAGCACGCGGTTCTGCTGCGCCAGCAAGTCGAGGGCCAAGTATATGCCTTTCAACCCTCGCCCCGGCACGTCAAGGTTGCGCGCCTCGGGCGTGCCGGTGGCTATGACGTATGCGTCGAATCCCTCGGGCAGCCGCTCCACGTCGATATCCTGGCCAAAGCGGAAGCATATCCCCTCGGCCCGCAGCAGGGCCATGCGGCGGTCTATGACGGCCTTGTTCAGCTTGAAGTTGGGTATGCCGTAGCGTAGCAGCCCGCCCGCGTCTTCATTGCGGTCGAACACGGTCACGCTGTAGCCCGCCATGTTGAGCCTGCTTGCGGCCACCATCCCCGCAGGCCCGCAGCCTACCACTGCCACCGCCATGCCGTTGCGCTCGGTGGCCCTCGCGGTCACATATCCCTCCTCGAAAGCGTGCTCCGTGATGGCAGCCTCGTCCTCGCGGTTCGTCGTAGGCTCATGCTCCACGAGGTTGAGCACGCAGGCTTTCTCGCAAAGGGCGGGGCATACGCGCCCCGTGAACTCGGGGAAATCGTTCGTGGAACTGAGCAGCCGGTAGGCCAGCTCCCAGTCGCCGCGGTACAAGGCGTCGTTCCACTCGGGCGGCTTGTTGCCCAGCGGGCAGGCCCAGTGGCAGAACGGCACGCCGCAGTCCATGCAGCGCGAAGCCTGCAGGCGGCGGTCGCCCGAGTTGAGCGTCTGCTCCACTTCGCCGAAATCGTGAATCCGGTCATGCACCGGACGGCATCCCGCTTCTTTGCGGTGTATTGTCAGAAAAGCTTTTGGATCACCCATAAACAATTAAACGTTAAATATTTCATATTTGAAGCGCGTGCCCCCGCCCGCAGCCCGCCGCGTAGAGGGCCGGTGGCCCGTGGCGGGCCATGCCGTGCACGGCGGGCGGGAACTCTGCGGGGCGCGCAGCCCGGCCTGCATCTGCCGGGCCGCAATCCCGTCAGTAGTCTCTCTGCATGTCGGCTATCTTCTGTTGTAGCTTTTTCACCTGCTCTTCCTGCAGCACCCGCTTGTATTCTATGGGCACCACCTGTATGAAGTCGTCCACGTAGCGGCCCCAGTCGTCGAGCATCTGGCGCGCCAGCTTCGAGCCGGTGTATAGGTAGTGCTGGCGCACAAGCTCGTGCAGCTCCTTGCGGGCGGCGCTGTCCTCCACCAGGTTTATCTCTACCATGTCCATGTTGCAGTAGTAGTCGAAGTCGTGGCGGCGGTCCCACACGTAGGCCACGCCGCCGCTCATGCCTGCGGCGAAGTTGCGCCCGGTCTCGCCGAGCACGACAACCCGGCCCCCGGTCATGTACTCGCAGCAGTGGTCGCCCGCACCTTCAACCACGGCGATGGCCCCCGAGTTGCGCACGGCGAAGCGTTCGCCCACCCGTCCGTTGACGTACAGCTCTCCCGAGGTGGCCCCGTAGAGGCCCGTGTTGCCGGCTATGGTGTTGTCTTCGGCACAGAAGTTGCTGCGCACCGGCGGCAGTATGGCTATGCGCCCTCCGCTGAGCCCCTTGCCGAAATAGTCGTTGGCCTCGCCCTCGAGCTTGAAGTTCACCCCCTTTGCGAGGAAGGCACCGAAGCTCTGGCCCGCGCTTCCCTTGAACTTCACGTTCACAGTGCCGTCCGGCAGGCCCGCTCCGCCGTGCCTGGAGGCAATCAGCCCGCTGAGCATGGAGCCTGCCGCGCGGTCTGTGTTCTTTATGGCGTAGTCGAGGTTTACCTCCTCCTGCTGCTCTATGGCGCGCCTGGCGGAGCTTATCATCTGGCGGTCGAGCACATCGCCGATGCCATGTTGCCGCCAGGCAGTGCAGTGTAGCGGCCCATGGGCGTCTTCGCTGAAGAGCAGGCGCGAGAAGTCGAGCGTCGCGGCCTTGCCGCTCCTTGCCGGCTTTTGCACGATCAGCTCCGTGTGCCCTACGATGTCGTCGAGCTTCCTGAAGCCCATCTCGGCCAGGTATTCCCTTACCTCTTGGGCAATGAACGTGAAATAGTTCACCAAGTAGTCGTGGCGGCCCATGAAGTTGCGGCGGAGCGCGGGGTTCTGTGTGGTCACTCCGAGCGGGCAAGTGTTCATGTTGCACTTGCGCATCATCACGCATCCGAGCACGATGAGCAGCGCCGTGCCGAAGCCGAACTCCTCTGCGCCGAGCAGCGCCATCATTATCACGTCGCGGCCGGTCTTGAGCTGTCCGTCGGTCTGCAGGCGCACGAATCCCCGCAGGCCGTTCTTCACGAGCGTCTGCTGTGCCTCGCTGATGCCGATCTCGGGCGAAACGCCCGCAAAGCGCATGCTCGACGCAGGGCTTGCGCCCGTGCCTCCCTCGGCGCCGGATATTACGATGAGGTCGGCCTTGGCCTTGGCCACGCCTGCGGCGATGGTTCCCACGCCTCTCTCGGCCACGAGTTTCACGCTTATGGCGGCGTCGGGGTTGACGTTCCTGAGGTCGAAGATGAGCTGCGCAAGGTCCTCTATGGAGTATACGTCGTGGTGCGGGGGCGGCGATATGAGCGATATGCCGGGCATGGAGTGGCGCGTTCGCGCTATCACCTCGTCTACCTTGAAGCCAGGCAGCTGCCCTCCCTCGCCCGGCTTTGCGCCCTGCGCCACCTTTATCTGTATCTCCTCGGCGTTGGCAAGGTACTCAGCCGTCACTCCGAAGCGCCCCGAGGCCACCTGCTTCGTCTTGCTGGATAGCGACACGCCGTCCACCTCGGCGTGGAACCTCGCGCTGTCCTCGCCTCCCTCGCCGGTGTTCGAGCGCGTGCCGAGCTTGTTCATGGCCAGGCAGATGGCCTCGTGGGCCTCCTTGGAGAGCGCGCCGAAGCTCATGGCCCCGGCCACGAAGCGTTTCACTATCGCGCTCACAGGCTCCACCTCGGCCACGTCGAGAGGCTTGGCGGCACGCTTGAAGTCGAGCAGGTCGCGCAGGAATATGGGTTCGGGCTTGCTGTCGGCGAGGGCCGTAAACTCCTTGAAGGCGGCATAGTCGGCCGTTCTCGTGGCCCGTTGCAGTGCGGATATGGTCTCGGGGTTCCACGCATGGCTGATTCCATCCTTGCGGTAGTGGAACAGTCCTTGGTTGGGCAGGAAGGCCGTTTCGGCCTTCGGGTTGAAGCCTGCGTCGTGCATGGCGATGGCGTCGCGTGCGATCTGGGCCAGCCCTATGCCCCCGACGGTGGATGTCTCCGTGCCGAAATAAGCTCTCAGCAGGCTCTCCGACAGGCCCACGGCCTCGAAAGCCTTCGCCCCTCTGTACGACCTTATGGTGGAGATGCCCATCTTTGCCATGATCTTGAGCAGCGCTTTCTTCACTGCCTTGATGTAGTTAGCCTCGGCTGTCTCGTAGTTTTCCTGCACTTTCTTGCGCCTTACGAGGTCGTCGAGCACTGCGAACACCATGTAAGGGCAGAGCGCCGACGCGCCGTAGCCGAGCAGCAGTGCGGCGTGCATGGCCTCCTTTATCTCGCCGCTCTCCACGATTAGTGCCGTCTGCACGCGCTTGCCTGCCGCGATGAGGTAGTGGTGCACGGCGCTGACGGCCAGCAGCGAGGGTATGGCGGCGTGCCTGCTGTCGATGCCCCTGTCTGAGAGTATGATGTAGTTGCAGCCGGCATCGACGCAGCGCGCCGCCTCCTTGCACAGCGAGTCGATGGCTGCGCGCAGCCCGTCCTCGCCCTTTGCGCACTCGAAGAGCATGGGCAGCTTCACTGTGTTGAAGCCCTTGTAGCGTATGTTGCACAGGATGTCGAGCTGGGTGTTGTTGAGAATGGGGTGGGGCAGGCGCACCATCTTGCAGTTTGATGCATCGGGGCTTAGTATCCCCGAGCCTACTCGGCCTATGTACTCCGTGAGCGACATCACGAGGCTCTCGCGTATGGGGTCGATGGCGGGGTTGGTGACCTGCGCGAACTGCTGGCGGAAGTAGTTGAACAGCGGCTGCGGCCTGTCGCTGAGCACGGCCAGCGGCGTGTCGTTGCCCATGGCCGCCGTAGGCTCCTGGCCTCCCACGCACATCGGCATGATGGTGTTGTCGATGTCTTCGGCCCCGAAGCCGAACGCCAGGCAGTGCCTGGTGAGGTCTGGCACGGCGTTTTCCACCCTGCGCCCGCTGTGCAGTTTCTCCAGCTGTATGCGGTTGGCGGAGAGCCACTGGCGGTAAGGGTGCGCCGCGGCGAGCCTCTCCTTTATCTCCCCGTCGTAGTAAATGCGGCCCTCCTCGGTGTCGATGAGCAGCAGCTTGCCGGGTTGCAGGCGGCCTTTCTCGGCAATCTCGGAGGGGTCGAAGTCCATCACGCCCACCTCCGACGCCACCACCATCACGCCGCCCTTGGTGATGGTGTAGCGCGCGGGGCGCAGGCCGTTGCGGTCGAGCATGCCCCCAGCGTAGCGCCCGTCGCTGAAGAGCAGTGCGGCGGGGCCGTCCCACGGTTCCATGAGTATGGAGTGGTACTCGTAGAACGCTTTCAAGTCTTCCGAGATGGGGTTCTTGTCGTTGAAGCTCTCGGGCACCATCAAGGCCATGGCGTGGGGCAGCGAGAGGCCCGACATGACGAAAAACTCGAGCACGTTGTCGAGGCTCGCCGAGTCGCTCATGCCCGGCTGCACTATGGGCGACAGCTCCCTGGCGTCGCCCAGAGCCTCGGAGCTGAGCACGCTCTCGCGCGCCTGCATCCAGCCGCGGTTGCCGCGTATGGTGTTTATCTCGCCGTTGTGGGCCAGCAGGCGGAAAGGCTGCGCCAGGCTCCACGTGGGGAAGGTGTTGGTTGAGAAGCGCGAGTGGACCAGGGCCAGCCCGCTGGTGAAGTACTTGTTAGTAAGGTCGGGGTAGTACTGGCGCAACTGCAGGCTCGACAGCATGCCCTTGTACACTATGTTCTTCGACGACAGCGAGCATACGTAGAAGTCCTTGTCGGCAACACGGCGCTCTATGCGCTTGCGTATGAGGTAGAGCGTGCGCTCCAGCGTAGGCACGTCACTGTCGGCAGCGCCCGTTACGAACACCTGCCTTATGTCTGGCTCGCTCTCTCTGGCCGCCTCGCCCAGGCAGGCCGAGTTCACCGGCACCGTGCGCAGGTGCATCAGCGACAGCCCCTCGCGCTCTATCTCTTCTATCATCACGCTGAGTGCTGCCTGGCGGCGGGCCGGGTCCTTGGGCAGGAACACCAGCCCCGTGCCGTATTTCCCCTTCTCCGGCACGGGGATGCCCTGCAGGAGGATGAACTCATGGGGTATCTGCAGCATTATGCCAGCCCCGTCGCCCGTCTTGCTGTCGGCGCCCTCGGCACCGCGGTGGCGCATGTTTTCGAGCACCTTCAAGGCGTTGTCCACAAGAGAGTGGCTCTTGTTGCCGTGTATGTTGACCACCATCCCGACGCCGCAGGCATCGTGCTCGTAGTCGGCATTATACAATCCTTTTCCCATGTTTGATTTACATTATATAATACAATTGCTTGTTTTTGTTGTCAAAGTGTTTGCAAAAGTACTAAATTGCTTTCATATTGCGTAATGAAATGGCCAGAATTTTACAATGAAATTCGTGTTCCGGGGTGATTGCTTATGTTTTATTGCATTATAGGTTGGATTTATGTTAAATTGAAAGTGTATAGCTATGAATATCTTTCAATATGAAACGAATGCGTGGGATTTGGAAAAATATTCCTCAAAACGCTTGCCGTTATATGGCGATGACCGCGCCATGCCGACTGAAAGTGGCGTCAAGGCGCGCCCGAGGTGTAAAAAAACTTTCCGCAAAACGGCTGCCGTGGCCAATCGCCTGGTTCTCAGCAGGTTGGCCTGCGTGATTGGTCGCCTTTCAAAAACAGGGCTTGCGGGAGGCTGAAACGCGCCGTTTTGCGAGGCAAAACGGCGCGTTTGGCAATGCGAAACGGCCACTGCCGCTCCCGTAGTGTGACTTTGTAATTATCAATTACCGCGCCGTGGCTCTCTGCCGTGGCTTTGCTGAATGGCCTGCGCGCCTGGCGCCGGTGCGCGGCAGTGGGTGCGATGGCACTACGGCCGCAAGGTGAAGCCGCAGTACAGGTAGGTCTTCTCGGTGCTCGGGTTTACGGCAAGCCCGGCAAACAGGGGGATGGCAAACCGCTCCGTCACGCTTATGTCTTTTGACGCCTTGAGCGACACGTTGGTCACGGCGAAGCCGTCGGCCGACGAGTAGAAATCGGTGGCGTAAGGCACTGCCCCGACCGCAGCCGACCAGTCGCACCCGGCGAGGCGGAAGGGCGCGCTCACCTCGACATACGACGAGTAAGCGCGGCTGCCGCCGTTGCCTACCCCGTCGTTGCCTGCAAAGTTGGTGTACCACTGCACGCCCACAGGGCCGAAGTCGTAGCCTACGTTGGCCTCAAACACGTGCGAGGTGGAGTGCGCCCCGTAGCAGAAGTAGCGTTCGTTTGGCGAATTGAACCAGTAGTCGGTGACGCCGATGTTGAAGCCCCCGGTGCTGTAGGCCAGCGTGAGGTCGAGCTCCTTGGTGTCGCCTGGCTCGGACAGCCCGACGCTGCCCCACGCCGTGAGCGACAATCCCTTGTAAGACAGGCCAAGGCTTGGCTGCAAACTTACTTGCCCGAGCTCCTGCCCGCGCCACAGATACTGGCTTACTACGTCTGCCTGAATGGTAGCTTCGACTTTGTCTTGTGCGTTGGCTGCGGACATCGCCGCAAGCAACGCCATGGCTGTAGCCAGCCCTCTTCTCCTCTTTTCCATAACATTATTATATTAAAGGGTTTGTCCGGGCTGTCCGCCCCGCTCGCTGCCATGCCTTCCGGCTTCAGCCTGGGGCTGCAAAACACCCGGTTTCGCTGCAAAATTATTACATTTTGCCAATCGGACAGCTTGTTTCTGCAACGTAAAATCAATAAAGCGACCTGATGTTTCGATTTGAATTGAAATGCCATAATATACTTATGAATGTTAATAATATGCGTCTTTATACGGACAAATCGTTATAAAACAATCCAAAATGATTAAAATGTTGAAATGATTTTCCTCTGTCGGGCATTGTGCTTACAGTTTCTTGATTTTTATCTTGCACGCATTTCAAAATGAAAGTATATCATTTGGTATTGTGATATAATTGTAAGTATATGTTGATTTAACATTGCGTTTTGTTTCATCTATGTTGATTTATCTTTCATTTTGTCGTAATTTTGCAGCGAAGCTTCCCGACATGGCAGCTAATTACTTTATTAATTAATCAAAAAGTAAGCGATTATGAAAAAGATTGAAGCCATCATCCGCAAGTCAAGGTTCGAGGATGTGAAGAACGCACTGCTCGAAGCCGACATCGAATGGTTCTCTTACTACGACGTAAGGGGCAACGGCAAGGCGCGCCAGGGGCGCATCTACCGAGGCATTGTCTACGACACCAGCTCCATAGAGCGCACGCTCGTGTCGCTCGTCGTGCGCGACAAGAATGTGGAAAAAGCCGTCCAGGCCATACTCAGTGCAGCGCAGACTGGCGAGATAGGCGACGGGCGCATATTCATAATGCCCGTTGACGACGCCATACGCATACGCACCGGCGAGCGCGGAGACATCGCCCTGTACAATGCCGAGCAGGAACAGTGACCGGGTAAAGGCAAAACACAACACAAAAACGACAAAACATAAAAGCAATTGGAGGACAACAAGATGAAAATTAGTACGAAAACACACTCTTTACTGGCGCGGACTGCAGCTGCCGTGGCACTAGCCGCCATGCATCCGGCTGCCATCCGTGCGGCCGGCGAGGCCACGGCAGCCGCCCCGACGCTCGACACGGGCAACACGGCGTGGATGATAATGGCCACAATACTGGTGCTGCTGATGTCTATACCGGGCATAGCCCTCTTCTATGGCGGACTGGTGAGGCAGAAGAACGTGCTTAGCATAATCATGCAGACGATGCTCATCGTTGGCGTGGTCAGCCTGCTGTGGGTGGCCATAGGCTACACGTGGGCCTTCGGCACGGGCTTCAAGGACTCTGGCAACCCCCTGTTCTGCATCATGGGAGGCATGGACAAAGCCTTCCTGAACGGCGTGACCACGGCTTCGATTACAACCGGAGGGATACCCGAGATGGTGTTCGTCATGTTCCAGTGTATGTTCGCCCTCATCACGCCGGCGCTCATCCTGGGCGCTTTTGCAGAGCGCATAAAGTTCAGGGGCTACATGGTTTTCATTGTCCTGTGGGTAATCCTGGCCTACTTCCCGATGGCCCACTGGGTGTGGGGAGGCGGCTTCTTGCAGGAGATGGGTGCCATCGACTTCGCCGGAGGCACCGTGGTCCACATCAATGCCGGTATATCCGCGCTCGTCATGGCTGTCATGATAGGCAAGCGCGAGGACTACAAGGCCGGCCATCCGATAACGCCCCACAACGTTACTTTTGTCTTTATGGGCACGTCTTTCCTCTGGTTGGGATGGTTCGGCTTCAATGCCGGCAGCGGCCTGGCGGCCGACGGGCTGGCCGCCAACGCCATGCTGGTGACGCACATCGCCACTGCCACGGCCGCCGTTACGTGGATGTGCATCGACTGGATGGCCAACAAGAAGCCTACGACCGTGGGTGCCTGCACCGGCGCGGTGGCCGGGCTGGTGGCCATAACGCCTGCCGCCGGGTCCACGGACTTGCTCGGGGCGTTCTTCATCGGCCTTGTCACGTCGGTGATATGCTTCTTCATGGTGGCCGTGGTGAAGCAAAGGTTCAAGTATGACGACGCGCTCGACGCTTTCGGAGTGCACGGCATGGGCGGCATCATAGGGTCTGTGCTCACCGGAGTCTTTGCCACTCGCTGCGTGACGGGGGCCGCAGGGGCCCAGGGAGCGCTCTATGGCGACTGGCACCAGCTGTGGGTTCAGGTTGTGGCAACGCTCGTGTCGGTGGTGTTCAGCGGCGTGGTGACGTTCGTGCTGTACAAGATTGTCGATGCGCTTGTGGGCATACGTGTTGACAAGCGTGTTGAGGAAGAGGGCCTCGACATATACGAACACGGCGAGAGCGCATACAACTAAGCTGAGGCCGGCGGCCAAGGCGCGGGGATGGACGGCTTCAAAGGCCATCCCCTGCCTTGGCCGCCGGCTGTTTGGATAGACTGTTTTGACAAACCATCAAATACAAGATGCAATATGTGTGGAATCGTTTCAATATTCAACATCAGGCACCAGACGCCCGAACTGCGGCAGAAAGCGTTGCGAATGAGCGGCAGGCTGCGCCACCGCGGCCCCGACTGGAGCGGCATTTACTGCGGCGGCTCGGCCATACTGGCGCACGAGCGGCTGGCCATAGTTGACCCCGAGTCGGGGCGGCAGCCACTGTTCAGCCCCGACGGCAAGCTCGTGCTGGCTGTCAACGGCGAGGTTTACAACCACCAAGACCTGCGCCGCAGCTATCCGGGATATGGCTTCATGACGGGCAGCGACTGCGAGGTGATACTCGCGCTCTACCGCGACAAGGGCGAGAGTGCCCCCCGCCTGCTCAACGGCATCTTCGCCTTTGCACTTTACGACGCGGAGAACGACGACTTCCTCGTGGCCCGCGACCCCATCGGGGTGATACCGCTGTACTATGGCTACGGCAGCGACGGGCTGCTCTACGTGGCCAGTGAGCTGAAAGCCCTCGAGGGCGTTTGCGACCGTTACGGGCCTTTCCCGCCCGGCCACCTGCTCACCAAGCGCGACAAGCATCCCCGCCGCTACTACGAGCGCGACTGGTTTTGCTACGACAACGTAAAGGGCAACCCCGCCGACACGGCCACGCTGAGAAGCTCGCTCGAGGCTGCCGTGCGCCGGCAGCTGATGAGCGACGTGCCTTATGGGGTGCTGCTCAGCGGCGGGCTCGACTCGTCAATCATCAGCGCCGTGGCCATGAAGTATGCCGACAGGCGCATAGAGAGCGGAGGAACCGAGGCTGCATGGTGGCCGAGGCTGCACTCTTTCGCCATCGGCCTGGCCGGTGCGCCCGACCTGGACAAGGCCCGCCTCGTGGCCAGGCACATCGGTACAGTGCACCACGAAGTGAATTACACCATACAGGAAGGCCTCGACGCGCTGAGCGACGTGGTGTATTTCACCGAGACTTACGACGTGACCACCATACGGGCCTCTACGCCCATGTACCTGCTGGCGCGCGTCATAAAGAGCATGGGCATCAAGATGGTGCTCTCGGGCGAGGGTGCCGACGAGGTGTTCGGGGGATACCTGTACTTCCACAAGGCCCCCTCGGCGCGCGCTTTCCATGAGGAGACGGTGCGTAAGCTGTCGAAGTTGCACCTCTATGATTGCCTGCGCGCCAACAAGAGCCTTGCGGCATGGGGTGTGGAAGGGCGTGTGCCGATGCTCGACACGGCCTTTCTCGACGTGGCCATGCGCATCAACCCGGAGGCCAAGATGTGCAGGGGCAGCGAGGTGGAGAAGCGCATATTGCGCGAGGCTTTTGCCGACCTGCTCCCGGCTGAGGTGGCATGGAGGCAGAAGGAGCAGTTCTCCGACGGCGTAGGGTACTCGTGGATAGACACCCTCAAGCGCGTTACGGCCGAGAGCGTGAGCGACCACGAGATGGCGCACGCTGCCGAACGGTTTCCCGTCAACCCGCCGCGCAACAAGGAAGAGTACTTCTACCGCTCGCTCTTCGCGGCCCACTTTCCCAGCGACAGTGCCGCCCGCAGTGTGCCGAGCGTGCCGAGCGTGGCTTGCAGCACAGCCGAGGCGCTGGCCTGGGATGCGTCTTTCGCCGAGGCCGATGACCCGAGCGGGCGCGCCGTCAGAGGTGTGCACGAACAGGCTTACGCCGCAGCTGAATAGCCCTAAGGACGGTAATGTATGTTTGCTACAGTCTGCCGGCATTGTGGACGTGAGTCATTTATCGTGCCGGGCAGGCTGTTTTGCCGCATGGAACAGGCTGTTTTGGAAGATGAAACGTGCCGTTTCGCAATGCGAAACGGCACGTTTTTGTAACTCATTGTGCGCCAGGTGGTTGCATGGTCAGTACGTGTGGCCGTCAATCTTTGCGCCATCGCGTGGTTGTTGCAGCCTGTTGCAGTTTGCGGCTTACGCCCTGCGGCCAATCAGCCTCATGATGAGGCAGCCGCCGAACACCTGCACAATCAGGCCCGGCCAGCCTATGCGGATGTCTTGCAGGGCGGCGGCGAGCGAGCCGGTCATGGCCCACTCGGCGAGCGTCCCGGCAGCCTGGTAGGCCACCACGGCTGCGGTCACGCCGAGGAGCGTCACGCGGCCCACTCGGCGGGCAATCATCGAGGCGGCAAAGGCGAGCAGGGCCGACTTGCAGAGTATCACGGGCAGCATGGCCGTGGGGGGCATGCCGAAGCCGAGGTTGTTCACTATCGGCGAGAGCAGGGCCGTGAGCAGGCCTGCGGCGAGGCCGAACTTGTAGGCCGCCACGAGCGTGAAGAGGTAGATGGGGAGCCACACGAGGCCTCCGCCAGGCACGAGGTGGCACAGTTGGGGCAGCGCGATGTTGCACGCCACGAAGGCTGCCGACCATGCGTAGGTGCGTGCGTCGCTCAGCTGGAGCGACTGGATTGTTGTTGTCTTTGCTATGTTCATCGTTCTTGTTTTTGGGTTTCCACGAATTGTTTTATCAGCAGGAAGGCTTCGTCGGGGTCGTCGGTGGCGGCCGTGAGCCGCTCCACGGGGCAGATGCCCGTGCCTGCGCGGTTGACTATGTGGGGTACTTCCTCGCCGTACTCCACCCTCACGCCCGCGCGGCGGAGCACGCTGAGCGCGCCGGTGCTTATCACGCGGGCGTAAAGCTCGGCCACCGCTCCGCGCACAAAGAGCAGGGCTGCGCCCCGGCCCACCACCTTGTCGGCAGCCGCGCCGCCGCGGAGGAAGCCCGGCTCCGAGGCTGAAAGCTCGTAGAGGTCGGCCACGCCGCGGCGGCGGAACAACCTGACCTCGCCACCGGCTGAGCGCACCGCGCCGCGGCACTGCGGGTCGTCGAGATACTGCTTAAGCCGGTTCATTCTGCTTCAGTTGCTCCACGAACTTGTCTATGCGCTGCATTTCCTTGGGTATGTCAATCCGTTGCGGGCAGTGGCCAACACATTGTGAGCAGCCAATGCAGTGAGCCGCCTGGCGCAGGCGCGGCACGGCGCGGTCGTATCCCACGAGGAAAGCGTGGCGCGCTCGGCTGTAGTCGGGATCCATCGCCCCGCGGTTGGGCAGGTTTCCGTCGGCAATGCACTTGTTGTAGTGCGAGAGCACGCCCGGTATGTCGATGCCGTAGGGGCATGGCATGCAATAGTTGCACTCGTTGCAAGGTATGGTCTTGAGGTTGTATATGTCGTCGGCAATCTCCATGAGGAATGCTTCCTCATCCTTGGTGAGCGACTTGAGCGGCGCCGTAGAGAGCAGGTTGTCCTTCAGGTCCTCCATGTGGGTCATGCCGCTGAGCACCGTCAGCACCCCCGGGGGCGTGGCGGCGAAGCGTATGGCCCAGCTGGCCACGCTGCGTTCGGGCTCGCGCTGCTTCATCTTAGCCACCACGAAGTCGGGCACGCGCACCAGGCGGCCTCCCAGCAGCGGCTCCATTATGATGGCAGGGATATTGCGCTTCTGTAGCTCGCCGTAAAGATACACAGCGTCAGTGTTGCGGTCGTTTATCTCGTCGGCATAGTTCCAGTCAAGATAGTTAAGCTCTATCTGCACGAAATCCCAGTGATAGCGGCCCTCGTCGTGCCAGCGTAGAAGCATGTCGTATATCTTCACGTCGCCGTGGTAGGAGAAGCCGAGGTTGCGTATGCGCCCCCGTTGCTTCTGCTCCACGAGCCAGTCGAGTATGCCGTTGTCCATGTAGCGCGCGTTGAACTCCGCCAAGGCGTCGTTGCCCATGCCAATGCCGTGCAGCAACAGGTAGTCCACATAGTCCACCTGCAGCTCCTTGAGCGAGTTCTCAAACATCTTCTGCGAAGCCTCGCGCTTCCATGTGTCGGGCGAAAAGTTCGACATCTTGGTGGCTACGAAGTACTTCGAGCGGTCGTGGCGGCTCAGGGCGATGCCAGTGGCGCGCTCCGACAGGCCCTGGCAGTAAGCAGGCGACGTGTCGAAATAGTTAACTCCGTGCTCCAGCGCGTAGTCCACCTCGCGGTTGACCATGCCCTGGTCTATTGGCGCATCGTTCTGTTCGCGGGCAGAGCCTTGCCCTACCACGGGCAGGCGCATCATGCCGTAGCCGAGGATTGAGACGCGGTCGCCCGTGTTGTGGTTGGTCCTGTATGTCATCTTGCCCTTCTGCGGCTCGCGTGCGGCGGCATCCGAGGGGTTCTTGCCGCCCGTGCACGCTGCCAGCAGCGGCGCGGCGGCGGCCGCGCCCCCGCCTAGTGCCTTGATGAAAGAGCGGCGGCTGATGTTCTTTGCCATAGTCTTGAGTTTACGATGTTGTCATGTTTTTGTTCCATGTTTGCAAATCCCGGCTCCCGGCCCTTGTCAGATTGTCCTGTGAAGTTCATGCCCCTCTACGTAGATTGCGCTGAAAGGGCGCGCCGGGCAGTGGTATTCGCACGCGCCGCAACCTATGCACCGCGACTCGTTCACCACCGGGACCTTGGGCGAACTTGGGTCGGCGGCAACGGAAGGAACCATGGTTATGGCCCCGGTGGGGCAGTGGCGGGCGCAGTTGCCGCACTCCACGCCGTCGGTGAGCGGCACACAGTTCTTCCGTATCCACACTGCGTGGCCTATCTGTATGGCCGACTTGTCGGCCCGGGTTATTGGGTTGATGGCGTCGGTAGGGCATACCTCCGAGCAGCGCGTACACTCCGGGCGGCAGAATCCGCGCTCGAACGACATCACGGGCTGCATCATCGTGAGCAGGCTTGTGGAGGGCCGGAGCACGCCGTTGGGGCATTGGGCCACGCATAGCTGGCATCCCGTGCAGTGCTGGGCGAAGTGCTGCGCAGAGAATGCGCCCGGAGGGGTTATCGGCGTGGCGCGTTCGGCTGGCTGCTTGTCTTCGATGGCGGCCAGGCCGCCGTCCACTTTCTTCTTCTCTTGGGCCAGGGCGGCTGCGGTGGTGGCCATGGCCGCGCCCAACAGGAACGAGCGGCGCGATAGGGAAGCCTCGCTTACAGGAGCGCCTCCCCCTGTCTTCTCCTGTGGAGAGGGGGCCGCCACGCCGCTCACACGTTCGTTCATAACGGCTTGCGGCTCCCTGTCATCATGTGAAGAGGTGGAGTGGGGCAGCGCCTTGCCGAAGCTGAGCGCCCCTTGGCGGCACTTGCCTATGCAGTCGCCGCAGGCCACGCAACGCGAATAGTCTATCTTGTGCGCCTTGGAGTCTATGCATGAAGCCTTGCAGTTGCGCTCGCATAGTCCGCAACCGTTGCATTTGCCGGTGTCGATGCGCACCTTGAGCCACGAGAAGCGTGCCAGCCAGCCGAGCACAGTGCCTACGGGGCATACCGTGTTGCAGTATGTGCGGCCTCCGCGCCAGGCGAGCCATCCGATGACGACGAGCGAAACGGCGGCTATGATGAACGTGGGCAGGCTCTTCACCCATACGTCCACGGAATAGAAGGCGTAGCTGTCGGTGCGCTCGGCCATGGCGGCGAGCACGTTGTTGCCTGCTGCCCAGAGCGGGCGGAGCAGGTTTTCGGCCATGCGCCCGTATGAGCTATAGGGCGCGAGCAGGGCGGCCAGCGACCCGACCCCGGCCACCAACGCCACGACGAACAAGGCGAGGAAGCCGTAGCGCAGTGCCTTGCGCTCGGGCGAGTGTCTGAAACGGTTCTTCTTCAGGCGCGAATGCAGGCGCGAAATGAGGTCTTGCATGACACCCAGCGGGCATATAACGGAGCAGTATATGCGCCCGAAGATGAGCGTGAGCGCCACGAGTGCCACTACCACGCCAACGTTGAGGGCCAGCAGGGCGGGCAGGAACTGTATCTCGGCGAGCCACGAGAGCCACCCGTGGAGCAGGCCTGATACATCGACGAACAGCAGTGTGATGAGCGTGAACGTCACTGCACCCAAGGTTTGTCTTACTTTCTTAAGCATTGTTCAGTTCTGTTATGGTTCTATGTGTTTGTGGTTTCTGTCTCTGCCCGGCCGCCCCTGCCCTCGGCAGAGCGCACAAGGAGGATGCTCACCTCGTAGAGAAGCCAGATGGGCAGCGAGACGATGAGCAGCGTGAACACGTCGGACGTGGGCGTTATCACCGCCGCCACTATCAGTATCGCCACCATGGCGTGGCGGCGGAACCGCCTCATCCACGCGGCGCGGAGCATGCCGAAGCGCGCGAGGAGCCAGCTTACTACGGGTATCTCGAACACTACGCCGAACACGAGGCTCATCATCAGCAGAGTGTCGACGTAGGAGCTGAGCGTGAGCATGTTCTCCACGCCGGGGCTTACCTGGTATGTGCCGAGGAAGCGCACCGTGAGCGGGAACACCACAGCGTAGTTTGCGCCCACTCCTGTTAGGAACATGGCGTAGGCCGCGCCCACGAGGCGCACCGATACGCGCCGCTCGCTGTCGTAGAGCGCTGGCGAGACGAAGCGGAACATGACGTAGAGCAGGTAGGGCGAGGCCACGAGCAGGCCTGCCACGAGGGCCACCTTCATGTGGACCATGAACTGCTCCGTCAGCCCTGTGTTGACGAGGCGGAGGCTGAAGTCGCCGCCGCCGGTCAGCTTGTAGAGGAAGAAGTCGCCCCCGGCCGGTGCCAGCACGATGTCGAACAGCGGCTCCTTCAGGCAGAAAGCCAAGACTCCCGCCGCCGCCGAGGCCGCAATCATGCGTATCAGGCTGCCGCGGAGCACGTCGAGGTGCTCCCAGAACGTAAGCTCGGTGTCGCCGCCGTTTGCCATGCCGTTTGCCATAAGCGTGCGCTGCCCTTACTCTTCTTTCTTCTGCTCCGGTTTCTGCGGCTCGTCGGCAATGCCGTTCACGCCGTCCTTGAAGCTCTTCACGCCCTTGCCAAGGCCTTTCATGAGCTCGGGGATTTTCTTGCCGCCAAACAGGAGCAGCACCACGAGCACGATGAGTATAATCTCCGGTGTTCCTAACATAACGCTTTTGTTTCTTTTTTACATTACCGTAAAAGCCGTGCCTGTGTGCCATGGCATGGCTGCTGCGGCTTTCCACGATGCAAAATTATCAATAAATTCCGAATCACTAAGTATACAAATCACTGAAATCCTTACCATTTTTATATTTTAAACATAACGAAACATGGCGCGATGGCAACTTGCTGTGCGTCGGCTTGGCCCGAGGCTGGTGTGGCGTGTTGTCAAAATAGTTTCGCAAAATGGCTGCTGTTGCTAACATATTGAGCGTCAGTGAGTTGCAAGATGAGCCGGATTGCGCTGCGAAACAGGCCGTTTTGCCTCCCGGAACAGGCCGTTTTGCCGGCCGATACGGTCCGTTACGCACCGCCGGGCGGCACACCCGGCCACGCTCCACAGGCATTTGTAAACAAAAAGCCAACCACCCATGGCCCTTGCGGCCGCCGCAACAGGGCAGGGTAGGGATGCCGCCCGCCCCCGGGGCTACACATTTGTAGGTATCACGCCCGCCCAAACGGCCTCTTGTTAGGTTTCTGTTACAGTTTTTCATGATTTTTGGGTATTGCCGGGGCGTATGCAAAAGAGTAATTTTGCAGCACGAATTGCAACACCAAGATTACAACGACAGAAAGATGAAAAAGACAATTATCGCATCAATGGCCATGGCCCTGGCCGCGCTCCCTGCCGCCACGCCTGCCGTGGCGCAAGAGGCAGCCTTCGACAGCGTCACCACCCACAGCCGGGGCAACCGCCTGAGCATAGGCGGCTACGGCGAGGTGGCACTGACGCGCAACTTCTACAGCGACAACGTTTACCGCTACAGCCAGCCGGGCCGCTACAAGGACGACCCCGGCCACGGCCGCTTCGACATCCCCCACGCCGTGATTTACATAAGCTACGACTTCGGCAAGGGCTGGACCATGTCGAGCGAGATTGAGTTTGAGCACGGCGGTGGCGGCGGAGCCGTTGAGAAGGAGTTCGAGGAAGCCGGCGAGTGGGAGCAGGAGACCGAGAAAGGCGGCGAGGTGGAGCTCGAGCAGTTCTGGATACAGAAGTCGTTCGCCCGCTGGGCCAACCTGCGCGTGGGCCACTTCGTGGTGCCCGTGGGCCTTACCAACGCCCACCACGAGCCTCTCAACTTCTTCACCGTCTACCGGCCCGAGGGCGAGGCCACCGTGCTTCCCTGCACGTGGCACGACACGGGCATCAGCTTCTGGGGCCGCGCGGGCGACTTCAGGTATGAGGTGCAGCTCATTGCCGGGCTCGACGGCTTCCTCTTCGACCGCGACAACTGGGTGCAGGGCGGCGCAGGCTCGCCGTTCGAGTTCAAGGTGGCCAACAAGTACGGCTTCGCCGCGCGCGTAGACAACTACACCCTGCCGGGGCTGCGCATCGGCCTGAGCGGGTACTACGGCCGCTCGATGCACAACACTTTCCCGCACGACCTCGAGAACGACGGCAACCGCTACAAGGAGGTGAAGGGGACGGTGGCCATAGGCGCGCTTGACTTCACTTACGACGACCACAACTGGATAGTGAGGGGCAACGCCGACTACGGCTACGTGGGCGACGCAGCGGCCATCAGCGAGGCCAAGCGCAACATAAACGCCACCGACGCACCCTACAAGAAGTCGCCGGTGGGCAAGAACGCCGTGGCCATAGGCGTGGAGGCAGGCTACGACGTGTTCTCGCAAATCAACAAGACCCGCCGCTCCGGCCAAAAACTCTACGTGTTCGGACGCTACGACTACTACGACTCATACCTTCCAGGCAGCGACCAGGCGCAGTACGAATACACGAAGAAGATACGCATGGCAGCCGGGGTGAACTACTACCCGGTGCCGCAGGTGGCGGTGAAGGCCGAGTTCTCCAAGCGCTTTCTCAAGTCGCAGTACAACGACGAGCCGTCGGTGTCGCTCGGCATAGCCTACCAGGGCTTCTTCCTCTGAGCCCCGCACCCAGGGGGAAAACACTGCCCGAAACACGAGGAAACAACTATCAACAAACATTATATTACAAAACAAAGATGAAAAAACTGTTTTACTACGCATCGGTCGTGGCCATGGCCATGACGATGACAGCCGGGCTCACATCGTGCAGCGACGATGACGGCAACGGAGCCGACCAGGGCGAGCTCACGGAGAAGGAACTGATGATGAAAGACATCACCACGCAGTATGTCAACTACGTCATCTACCCCACCTACGCCGACCTTGCCACCGAGACAGGCGAACTTTACGACATGCTCGTGGAGGCGAAGGAGAAGTTCAAGGCCGACGCGGCCAGCCTCACGCAGGCTGAGGTCGACGCCATCTGCGCCAAGTTCCTGCAAGCCCGCCAGTCGTGGGAGGAGAGCGAGGCGTTCCTCTTCGGCGCGGCGACCAACTTCGGCATCGACCCGCACATCGACACATGGCCGCTCGACCTCGACGGGCTCGTCACCGAGCTTGGCAACAGCGAGAAGATTGCCATGCTCGACAACGGCGACGAGGGAATAGCTTACGCAGGCAACAAGATGGGCCAGGAGCTGCTCGGCTTCCACGGAATAGAGTTCATACTCTTCCGCGACGGGGCCAACCGCACCGTTGAGAGCCTGCGGGCCAATGAGACCGACCCCGCCTTCACGGACAAAGGGGTGCAGGTTTCGGGCCGCGAGGAGCTGATATATGCCGCCGCCGTGGCTGGCGACCTGCGCGACCGCTGCTGGCAGCTGGAGGTGGCTTGGAACGAGAACGCCCCCGAAGCGCATATCACACGTGTGGCCGACGAGTGCGAGCTGCCCTACACCGTGGAAGGAAACAACTACACCTACGGCAAGAACATGCTCGAAGCTACCAACATAGGCAGCACTTACGCCACGTGGCGGACGGTGATGACCACCATACTCGTGGCCGGATGCTCCAACATAGCAGCCGAGGTGAGCGGGCAGAAAATAGGCCAGGCCTACACCGGGGCCGACCCGAGCTACATCGAGTCGCCTTACAGCAAGAAGTCGTTCACCGACTTCAAGGACAACATAATAAGCATAGAGAACTCCCTGTACGGCGGGGTTGAGGCTTCGCGCAACGAGGACAATTCGCTCATGGCTTACCTGAAGAAGTACAACCCCACGCAGGCAACGGCGCTCGAAGCCGCACTCGAGGCTTCGTTCACGGCCCTCGATGCCTGCATAGCCTCGGGCGTGGCCTTTGTCGACGCACCTCAGGCAGCCCACGTCAAGACGGCAATGGACGCCATCGCCGCCCTCGACGAGGAGCTGAACAAGGCCGCCGACTGGATCGCGGTGAACTGATGGCGGGGCAAGACACCGAAAAACCAAGAATCGTGACGGTGGAAATGCCGCCACGATTCAATCATGTTAAAAACTAAAATAATACGATTATGGATTTATTTTTGAGAAAACGCATTCCCGTCATCGCCGGTTGCATCTGCCTGTCGCTGGCTGCCTGCTCCGACGATGAGAACGCCCCGGGCGACAACACCCCAGGGAACATCGACGACATTTCGTACATCGGAAAGGCCGTGGGCAACTTCTCGGCCGACGAGTGGTATCCCGGCGGACTGCTGGGCACGACGCTCAACGTAAGTGAAGGGTGCTACGAGGACGAGACACCGGCCACTACCAACATGGGACTGACCAACGATTTCAACCGGGGGGAGATGTTCTTCGAGCGCAACGTGACGCTTGACACGCCCCCGTTCAACGGCCTCGGGCCGGCGTCTGTGCGCAAATCGTGCATAGACTGCCACCCTGGCTACGGCCACGGCAAGCGGCAGGACTCCTACAAGGCCACGTTCGGCAACGGCTACCTGCTCGTTATCTGCCACCCCGAGGACGGAGCCAACAGCAACGACGGCCCGTATATCAGCGAGGTTACGGGCATGCCGCAGACCCAGGCCGTGTCGCCTTTCCTCCCGCCTGTGGAGGAAGACGGGATAAACATCACCTGGAAGCAGGTCACGGCCATGGAGAGCGGCCTCTCGATGACATTCCCCAACGGAGGCGACTCGTATGAACTGATTTACCCCGAGGTCACTATCGACCCCTCGGCGTTCAACACTTACCCTGTGCCAACGAACTACGCGGTGCGCCTTGAGTCTACAATCGGCATCATAGGCACTGGGCTCATCGACGCAATACCAGAGGATTCGCTGAAGAAGCAGTACGAGCTTACGGCGCGTTACATGGAGGTGAACTCCGCCATGTGGGACAAGGAGGCAAATGACTGGGCATCCACCGCTTATTACACCAACTGGACAAGCCCCGGCGCACTGGCCGACGGAACTCCGGTGAATGGCATGATAAAGCGTTACACCTACGCCCTGACACGCGCAAGCCTCCAGGACGGGGCCGGGGCCAACGCCATGTGGAACATCCCCAACGTTTCGCGCCCTGACCGCCCAAAGCTTTACACCACGCAGGCTTGGGCTGATGCCATGGCCATGAACCCCGATGTGATCAGCGCCATCAAGAGCGATCCCACCTCGCCTTACCGCGCTGACGGCACTGACGAGGGCATTGCCGAAGCCGTGAAGAACCTGCTTTCGCCAAGCACCAACCAGTTTGACAACCAGTGGCACAACTTCTCGCCCGAGATGAGTGCCGACAACTTCTACGCTTTCATGGTGTGGCACCGCGGGCTCTCCATCCCACGCGCCCGCAACTTGAACGACCCCGACGTGCAGCGCGGCAAGGAACTGTTCATGGAGATGGGTTGCGCCACGTGCCACAGGCCGTCGTGGACCACGGGTGCCGACAACTACTGGACGCCCGACGTGATTAAGGGGAGGCCCCTGCCAAAGTACCCGAAGCAGAAAATCTACCCGTACTCTGATTTCGTGCAGCACAAGCTGTACATGGCCAACGACATTCATGGCTCATGGTGCCGCACGACTCCGCTCTGGGGGCGCGGCCTCTCGCTCATCAACACCGGTGCCGAAGACCGCCTGCACGACTGCCGCGCGCGCAACGAGGTGGAGGCCATAATGTGGCACTGCTACAGCAAGAAGAGCCAGGCCTACGAGAGTGGCTACAAGTTCTACCAGTTGCCGAAGGCCGACCGCGACGCCGTGGTGAAGTTCCTTCGCTCCATTTAAGTAACAGAAGCATTTAACCCACCGACCTCTCCTGTGGAGAGAGAGCCGCTATGCCCAATAATGGACAGCCCCGTTCGATGGCTTGCGGCTCTCTCCCCGCCGGGGAGAGGCGTGAAGGGGCTGACACTACGAAACAATGGCCAAGAAAACCATTTACACTTCCTACATACTCATAATCGTGGCCATGGCCGCCGCCACGGTGATAGAGAAACATGAAGGCACCGGCTTTGTCATGGAACGCATCTACGGAGCGTGGTGGTTCACGCTGCTGTGGGCCGTGCTGGCGGCTGCAGGCATCGCCTGGATTGTGAGGCGTCGCGTAAGGCAGCCCTCCACGCTGGCCCTCCACGCTGCCTTGCTGCTCATCCTGGCGGGGGCATTGCTTACAAGCACCACCGCCGAGCGGGGCATGGTGCACCTGCGCCAGGGCCGGATTACCGACACACTCTACGTTGACCTCGGCCCGGAGGGCGTGGCCACGCGCACGCTGCCCTTCAAGCTGCGGCTCGACAGCTTTACGGTAGAATGCCACGAGGGTACCGGCGCCCCGGCCGACTACCGCTCGCAGCTCACCATAATCGATGGTGGCAGTGAACTGCAGGCCACGGTGTCGATGAACAACATAGCCACTCACCGCTCCGTAAGGCTCTGCCAAAGCTCCTATGACGACGACCTCGGCGGCAGCATACTCTCCGTCGCAGCCGACCCGTGGGGCATAGCCGTGACATACACCGGCTACGCCTTGCTGTTCATATCGCTCGTATGGATGCTGGCTGACCCGCGCGCCACCTTCCGCCGACTGCTGCGCAGCACGTCATTGAGGCGTGGCGCACTGGCCGTGGCCACCCTGGCGGCCCTGGTTCCTGCCACGGGCCACGCCGCTACCACGCTGCCGCGCGACCGGGCCGGCGACCTCGGGCGGCTCTGTGTGCTATGGAATGGCCGCATATGCCCGCTGCAGACGCTTGCCACCGACTTCACCATGAAGCTCCACGGCAGCCGCACGTACAGAGGATTGACGGCTGAACAGGTGCTGGCGGGCTGGATATTCTGGGGCGAGGAGTGGTGCGCGGAACCGTTTGTCAAGCTCAAGGACGGCGAGCTGCGGGAGGCTTTGCAGCTGCCCCGTTACGTCTCTGTGAACACATTCTTGAACCCCGACATGGGCGGATACATCCTCGGGCCTTACATACGGGAGTATTACCAAGGCAACCATGACGCGTTCCACCGGCAGGCGGCCGACATAGACGACAAGCTGAGGCTCGTCATGGAGCTGAGGCGCGGGCTGTTGCTCAAGGTGTTCCCCTACACGCACGGCGGCAATACCACATGGTATGCCCCCACTGACCGCATCCCCGACTCGATAGGGCGGGGGCGCAAGCTGTACATGCAGAACGCTTTCTCGCTGCTCTATGGCGAGGTGCTGGCCGGGCGCACGGCCCGGGCAGACAGCCTGTTAAGCAAGATGGCGGTTTACCAGCGGCAGCAGGGGGGCGCGTCGCTGCCAACGGGGCTGCAGTTGTGGGCCGAGCGCACATACAACGCGGTGCCTTTCGTGGATGCGCTCTTCATGGCCTGCCTCGCCATGGGGCTGCTGGCTCTCATCGCCGAGGTGATGCGCCTCGGCAAGCCTGCCCGGGCCACTGCCTCCGCCCGGCGCCGCGGCAGGCTGTGGCGCCGGGTGTGCCTCGGCGCAATGGCTGCGGCTTTTGCCGCGCTCACATTCTGCGGGGCGTTGAGGTGGGTTGCGTCGGGCAACATACCCATGTCCAACGGCTACGAGACGATGCTGCTCATGGCCTGGTTCGTCATGCTCATGTCGATGGTGGCGGCGCGGCGCTTCAGCATGGCGCTCACGTTGGGCTTCATCACAGCAGGCTTCTTCCTGCTCGTAGCGCACATAGGGCAGATGGACCCCGCCATCACCGGCATCATGCCCGTGCTGGACTCGCCCCTGCTCTCGCTCCACGTGGCCGCCGTCATGCTGGCCTTCGCCCTGCTTGCGCTGACGTTTGCCTGCGGCGTGGCGGCCCTGGCCGCAGCGGCGGCCCGCCGCCTGCGCGGCTTCGGGGGAGCAGGCGGGCAGGAGGCCGCCCTGCAGCTGCTCTCGCGCCTGCTGCTTTACCCCGCGCTGGCCGCGCTGGCCATGGGCACATTTATCGGGGCGGTGTGGGCCAACGTGTCGTGGGGCCGCTACTGGGGCTGGGATGCAAAAGAGACGTGGGCCTTGATAACGCTCATGGTCTACGCCGTGGCTGTGCATACCGACACCATCCCGGCACTGCGCCGCCCGCTCTGCTACCATGCCTTCATGGTGGCCGCCTTCCTGACCATACTCATGACGTACTTCGGCGTGAACTACCTGCTCGGCAGCGGCCTGCATACCTACGCATAGAGCCGGCGCACAGCCGTGCGGACACCGGGGCGTTGCCGCCACGCCGGGTGCCTCTGCTGGTGCGAAACTTCTTTACACGCCGCACGCCACGGCCCGTCTTGCGCTGCAGGGCGGGCCGTTTTGCCCTCCCAAACGGGCCGTTACGGCCCGCAGGGCGGCCTGTTTTGCGCGCTACAGCCGCCTGTGCCTTCAACGCGCTGGTTCACAGCCGCTTGCAACGCTGCATCGGTCGCGCCGCAAAAGTAAGGAAAACGTACAAACAGGCACACGCGGGCATACGCCGCCTGGCGGCTTGTCCATGTGCGCCGCGACTTTGGCCAGAACCCGCCTTTGGCCAAAATCACTGCGGTGTTAAGCCCAACGACCACTCCTTTCCTTCGGGGCATACCGCTACTGCCTTTATGACCGCCACGATGCTGACCAAGGAATACGGTCACAGGAGTCCGTGGATTGGTATCAGTGCCTATTCCGTAGCTACCGCCACGGGGCTGATGCGCATGGCAAACAACAAGCATTGGTTGAGCGATGTGTTGACGGGGGCAGGCATTGGCAGCCTCTCCACAGAACTGGGTTATTTCCTGGCAGGCCTTATTTTCAAGGGAAAAAGGAGTGACTGCCACTATCTACACACAACGTGTAAGCGACCGGTTCCAACTGGATGTTGACCGTCACAACGCTCAATATCCGCCAGTCAGGATAGAGCGGTTCAACAAAGCGCATGACCGTTTTCTGCTTATAGACGACGAAGTGTACCACATCGGGGCATCGATTAAGGATTTGGGCAAAAAGTGGTTCGGGTTCACGCTTATGCGTGACATTCCGGCCTCAGAAATCATCAATAGAATCAAGGATTAGCCAATGCACGAATTGTTTTTTGATGCGTTATTCTCATCATGGGGCAAGCTTGGACGGCCCTATTTTATTGACTATTAGCCATATTAATTATTATTTTTGAATTCTTTTTTGAAATACATATTCCCCAATATTCAGAATAACGGAAAAACCTTGTAATTTTGTACCCGGCAAGTGGGAAAGTAACCGATAATCTTTCTGCAAGCCTGAGATATTAACAAAAAACAAGGTAATAATGGATTATACAATATACGAATTTTCGCTTTTCATTGCGTTGCCGTTGATGCTGTTCTTCGGCTT
>CALUGQ010000010.1 GCA_944320235.1 uncultured Prevotella sp. | reverse complement strand
AAAAAGCCGTGTATCAATGTTACGAGAACTCTTGACACACAGCTCGCTTTGTTTTGAATTCGTCGAACTCACGTTATGATAAGTTTTTTGTTGCGTATGAAAAGGATTCTGCTTATAATCGCGGCTGCGTTTTGCTTGCTCCCGTCGGCGCAGGCGCGTGGCATAGAGGGCAAGTGGTATTGCTCGAAAGCGTTCTTCGACAGTCTTGGGGTGACCCTTTATTCGAAAATCAAGGGCTATTATAAATTCAAAGCCGATGGCACGTTTTCGGTTAGGATTAATGGCGAAATACAGTCGTCACCTTCAAGTGAATATTTTACTGTCGGTGTAAGGAAAAACCCAAAATGGATGAAGGACAATGCAAGATTTCAGACATTGCTCATGAAAGTGAAGGGTATATACAGCATAGAGGGGAATAAGATAACCACAAAAGTTGATTCAGACGATGTGTTTGTTTATATAGATACAGGTTTGGATTATCCAGAAGACACGGGCATTTGGGTAAGCCGGGCCGAGATATCATGGAAAAATTTGCGAAGAGTAGGCTATGAAAATGCTGAATATCATGCAGGAGTTCATGCACGGACAATAAAGCGCGAAAAGATAGGTGTGTGGAATTGGGATGCCGTTCCTATTACAGTTGCAGGCGACAGTTTACAGGTGGGCGGCACATTCTGTTTTTACAGAAGCCGCAGAAAGGCAGCCTCCTCATTAAAAAGACGGCAGGAATATGAGAGTGTTAACTTTATGAGCCTTATCAGCGCAAGGAAGGCGATACTGAAAAGGACAAGCTCCAAGCGGAAGACGCGATGGGCGTTGAGGACGCTGAGGCAGGCGGTGGAAGAGGACAAGTCTGCCTCTGCCATGGAGGCCCTCGGGCTTGCGTATATCGGCGGCATCGGCGTGGAATGTGACACGGCGAAAGCCGTGGCGTTGCTTGAAGAGGCAGGGCGGCTCGGTGTGAAAGACGCGTATCACGCCCTTGGCATGATTTACAAGTACGGTGAAGGGGGCTTGCGTCAGGACTTCAGGCGCGCATACGGCTATTTCTGCACCGGGGCGGAACGCGGCTCCGTGAGGTGCATTTACGCAAAGGGCTTCATGCTTTACAAGGGCTTGGGGTGCAGGCAAGACTACCAGCAGGCCGCGCTGACGTTCCTGCCTGCTGCCAACAGCCGCGACGAGAATTCATGGTATATGCTTGCCCTTTGCAGTCGCAACGGCTACGGGTTGGAAAAGGACTCGGCGGCTGCGGCTTTCTGCCTTAAGCGTGCGGCCCGGATGGGCAGCCGCGACGCACGCGACGAACTGGCCCGCCCGCACGAGGAGACATATATGCACGCGGTGTATGCCGACAGTGCGGAATATTCGTTCATTCCCGACAGCCTGCCAGCGGTCAAGCCCACGGTTGGCGGCGCGGCACTGGCTGAGGGGCATTACAGCGGCTTCGTCGTGACATACGACTGGAGCGGCAAGTACATACTTGGCGAGCAGCCACTTGCGATGACCGTGAGCAGCGTGGGCGGGGAACTGTCGGGCGAGCTGTCGATAGACTCTGTGGACACGGCTTACTGCGGTTCGCTCTCTGGCGGCAGGCTGGTGTTCGCCTCCGGCGGCGTGACCTTGCCAGAGCGTTATGAGCGCGGCGGAAAGATGGACTACAGGCTTGACAGCATGGTGCTCGATGTAGCTGACGACAAGGTGACGGGGCGGCTCAACCTCTATTCTACAAAGCTGAAAGAGCCGTGCCGCCCGATGTATTTCGAGCTTAGGCGTGAGTGAATATTGATACTTGTATGCTTGTAATTGGATTAACGGTGTGTTAAAAATGTTATTTATTATTAAATTTGATTGTGCTTTGCTTGAAAGGGGAATGTAACATTAGGCAGAATGGAATAAAGTTTGTACCTTTGCACCCCAAAAAGGGTCAAAACGCCCTTGTTTCACGACGTTGAGATAAAAATAACAAAACAATATAACTAAAAAACAACAACAATGCCTACAATTCAACAATTGGTAAGAAAAGGCAGGAATG
Organism: uncultured Prevotella sp.; assembly: GCA_944320235.1. Lineage (GTDB taxonomy): Bacteria > Bacteroidota > Bacteroidia > Bacteroidales > Bacteroidaceae > Prevotella. The sequence continues at coordinate 75,459 of CALUGQ010000010.1, read as the reverse complement.
TGCTCGTAGACAAGAGCAAGTCGCCCGCGCTGGACTCATGTCCGCAGCGTCGTGGCGTATGCGTCCGTGTTTACACCACAACTCCAAAGAAGCCTAATTCGGCAATGCGTAAGGTTGCCCGTGTGCGTCTGACAAACCAGAAAGAAGTTAACTCCTACATCCCCGGCGAGGGCCACAACCTGCAGGAGCACTCAATCGTGCTCGTTCGCGGAGGCCGTGTGAAGGACCTGCCCGGTGTGCGCTATCACATCGTGCGCGGTACGCTTGATACAGCTGGCGTGGCAAACCGCACCCAGCGCCGCTCCAAGTACGGTGCGAAGCGTCCCAAGGCCAAGAAATAACGGCTCCAACGTCAAGAGGAAACAGGACAAAGACATTTGTTAAAATCAGTTTTGCTGGAGAATTGTTAAACAAGGTTGAGTAAATGCCCGAGAGCGGGCGTTGAAGAACAAGTGGACAGCCCCAAGCAGAATAAACTTTTAAAATTAAAATGAGAAAGGCAAAACCAAAGAAGCGTGTGATCCTTCCGGATCCCGTTTACAACGACCAGAAGGTCTCAAAGTTCGTGAACCATCTGATGTATGACGGCAAGAAGAATACCTCATACAAAATATTCTATAATGCGCTTGACGTTGTCAAGGCAAAGATGAGCAACGAGGAGAAGTCGGCTCTTGAGATATGGAAGAGTGCACTTGACAACATCACCCCGCAGGTGGAGGTGAAGAGCCGCCGCATCGGTGGCGCCACGTTCCAGGTTCCTACGGAAATCCGCCCGGAGCGCAAGGAGAGCATCTCGATGAAGAACATGATCCTTTATGCCCGCAAGCGCAGCGGCAAGTCGATGGCCGACAAGCTCGCAGCCGAGATCATGGACGCTTTCAACAGCCAGGGTGGTGCTTTCAAGCGCAAGGAGGATATGCACCGCATGGCTGAGGCAAACCGCGCTTTCGCCCATTTCAGATTCTAATCAATAGCATAAAGGTAAAAAGACAATGGCAAACCGCGATTTACATTTGACCCGCAACATCGGCATCATGGCGCACATCGATGCCGGCAAGACCACCACGTCGGAGCGCATCTTGTTCTATACAGGCAAGACCCACAAGATCGGTGAGGTGCACGACGGTGCGGCTACGATGGACTGGATGGCACAGGAGCAGGAGCGTGGTATCACTATCACCTCAGCCGCTACAACTTGCAACTGGACGTGGGGAGGAAAGCAATACAAGATAAACCTCATTGACACTCCGGGACACGTTGACTTCACCGCCGAGGTGGAGCGCTCGCTCCGCGTGCTCGACGGCGCCGTGGCCACCTATTCTGCCGCCGACGGCGTACAGCCACAGTCGGAGACCGTATGGCGCCAGGCTGACAAGTACAACGTGCCGCGTATCGGGTATGTTAACAAGATGGACCGCTCGGGCGCAGATTTCTTTGAGACTGTGCAGCAGATGAAGGACATCCTTGGCGCCAACCCTGTGGTGATGCAGGTGCCTATCGGCGCAGAGGAGAACTTCAAGGGCGTCGTGGACCTCGTAAAGATGAAAGCCATCCTGTGGCACGACGAGACCATGGGGGCAGAGTACTCCATTGAGGAGATTCCTGCCGACATGAAGGACGAGTGCGACGAGTGGCGCGGCAAGCTGCTTGAGGCTGCCGCCGAGTACGACGAGGCCATCATGGAGAAGTATTTCGATGACCCCAACACCATAACAGAGGACGAAATAATCACCGCCATACGCAAGGGTACCGTGTCAATGGCATGCACCCCGATGATTTGCGGTTCTTCGTACAAGAACAAGGGTGTACAGCCGCTGCTTGACTATGTTTGCGCTTTCCTGCCGTCTCCGCTTGACACGGAGAACATCGTGGGCACCAACCCCGAGACCGGCGAGGAGGAAGACCGCAAGCCCTCTGAGGATGAGCCTACGTCTGCATTGGCGTTCAAGATTGCCACTGACCCGTACATGGGCCGACTGGTGTTCTTCCGCGTTTACTCCGGAAAGGTTGAGGCCGGCTCTTATGTCTACAACAGCCGTTCTGGCAAGAAGGAGCGCGTCAGCCGTCTGTTCCAGATGAACTCCAACAAGGAAATCCCCATGGACTCAATCGATGCAGGTGACATCGGCGCTGGCGTAGGCTTCAAGGATATACGCACCGGCGACACCCTGTGTGAAGAGGGCCACCCCATCGTGCTCGAGTCAATGACATTCCCCGACCCGGTGATCTCAATCGCTGTTGAGCCGAAGAGCCAGGCTGACATCGCCAAGCTCGACAACGGCCTTGCCAAGCTGGCCGAGGAAGACCCGACGTTCACCGTGCGCACTGACGAGCAGAGCGGACAGACCATCATCTCGGGTATGGGTGAGCTTCACCTCGACATCATCATCGACCGCCTGAAGCGTGAGTTCAAGGTAGAGTGCAACCAGGGCAAGCCCCAGGTTAACTACAAAGAGGCCATCACCAAGACTGTCAACCTGCGCGAGGTATACAAGAAGCAGAGCGGCGGACGTGGTAAGTTTGCCGACATCATCGTGAACATCGGCCCGGTTGACGAGGACTTCAAGGAGGGTGGCCTGCAGTTCGTGAATGAAGTGAAAGGCGGTAACGTTCCCAAGGAGTTCATCCCCTCAGTCCAGAAGGGATTCGAGAATGCCATGAAGAACGGTGTGCTCGGAGGCTATCCTATGGACAGCATGAAAGTGACGCTGCTCGACGGTTCGTTCCACCCGGTTGACTCTGACCAGCTCTCGTTCGAGCTTGCCGCCCTCAACGCTTACAAGAACGGATGCGTGAAGGCTGGCCCGGTGCTCATGGAGCCGATAATGAAGCTGGAGGTAATCACTCCCGAGGAGAACATGGGTGACGTCATCGGCGACTTGAACAAGCGCCGCGGCCAGGTGGAAGGTATGGACGAGGCCCGCAGCGGCGCCCGTGTCATCAAGGCCATGGTTCCGCTGTCAGAGATGTTCGGTTACGTCACTGCTCTGCGCACAATCACTTCAGGCCGCGCCACAAGCTCCATGGAGTATGACCATCACGCACCGCTTTCAAGCTCTATAGCCAAGGCTGTGCTTGAGGAAGTAAAAGGCCGCGCCGACCTGGTTTAAAAACTTCAAGATAGAAATGGGAGCGGCGCTGTTTAGCGAATGACTCTTAAGCAGCGCCGCATCCCCATTGTTTAACATCAATAACAACAAAAGTAATGAGTCAGAAAATCAGAATCAAGCTGAAGTCATACGACCACAAGCTCGTAGACAAGTCAGCAGAGAAAATCGTAAAGGCCGTAAAGGCAACAGGTGCCATTGTGAGTGGCCCAATCCCACTGCCAACCCACAAGCGTATCTACACAGTCAACCGTAGCACGTTCGTAAACAAGAAAGCCCGTGAGCAGTTCCAGCTTTCAGACTACAAGCGTCTCATTGACATTTACAGCTCTACGGCAAAGACTGTAGACGCTTTGATGAAGCTGGAGTTGCCCAGCGGTGTTGAGGTAGAAATAAAAGTATAGTATCGTTTTTTTATATTTAATTGAAATGCCAGGATTAATAGGAAGAAAAATCGGAATGACATCCGTTTTCAGTGCCGACGGCAAGAATGTGCCGTGCACTGTTATCGAAGCTGGTCCTTGTGTTGTTACTCAAGTGAAGACCGTAGAGAAAGATGGCTACAAGGCCGTTCAGCTCGGCTTCGCTGAGGCTAAGGAGAAGAACACCTCAAAGCAGATGTTGGGTGTATTCGCCAAGGCAAAGACAACACCGAAGCGCCACTTGGCCGAGTTCAAGTTTGATGAGGAGTATAACCTCGGTGACACCATTACGGTTGACATCTTCAATGACACTCAGTTCGTAGATGTCGTTGGAACATCCAAGGGTAAGGGTTTCCAGGGTGTAGTTAAGCGCCACGGCTTCGGCGGTGTAGGCCAGACCACCCACGGTCAGGACGACCGCGCCCGCAGGCCGGGATCTATCGGTGCTTGTTCTTACCCAGCAAAGGTGTTCAAGGGCTTGCGCATGGCCGGACACATGGGTAACGAAAGGGTGACCACCCAGAATCTTAGAGTATTGAAAGTGATACCGGAGCACAATCTCATCCTTGTCAAAGGTAGTGTGGCTGGTTATAATGGTTCAACCGTAATAATTGAGAAATAATGGAAATTAACGTATTAAATATCAATGGCCAGGAAACAGGGAGAAAGGTTACGTTGAACGAAGGTATCTTCGGAATTGAGCCTAATGACCATGTGCTTTACTTGGACGTGAAGCAGTATCTGGCCAACCAGCGCCAAGGCACTGCCAAGTCTAAGGAGAGAAGCGAGGTTTCTGGTTCTACCCGTAAGCTCGGTAGGCAGAAGGGTGGCGGCGGAGCCCGTCGTGGCGACATCAACTCTCCTTTGCTTGTAGGCGGTGGCCGTGTGTTCGGTCCGAAGCCCCGTGACTACAGGTTCAAGCTCAACAAAAAAGTAAAGATTCTTGCTCGTAAGAGCGCCTTGTCTTATAAGGCTTTGGAGAATGCCATTGTGGTTGTTGAGGATTTCAATATGGAGGCCCCAAAGACCAAAGAGTTTATAAATATTGCTAAAAATCTTAAAGTTGACGGCAAAAAAGCTCTTTATCTTTTGCCAGACGTAAATAAAAACGTATATTTGTCAGCTCGCAACTTGCAGCGCACTGAAGTCATGCTCGCAACTTCGCTCAATGCGTATAAAGTTTTGAACGCGGATGTGCTTGTCATTACAGAGAATTCGCTGAAGGAGATTGACGGCATCTTAAAATAATCAAGGAGACAAGGAATTATGGCATTTATAATCAAACCGCTGGTCACTGAGAAGATGACCAAGATTACCGAGAAGACTTCTGCAGACCGTACATATACTCCTAAAGCTGGCAAGAACATGGGCAAGCAGATCACAAAGGTTGCCACGCCCAAGTATGGCTTCATTGTCAAGCCGGAGGCAAACAAGATCGAAATCCAGAAGGAAATCGAGGCTATGTTCAATGTCACGGTGGTAAGCGTAAACACAATGCGCTATGCAGGCAAGCGTTGCGCCCGTTATACGAAGGCTGGGCTTGTGAAAGGTCAGCGCAATGCGTATAAGAAGGCAATAGTCACCTTGAAAGAGGGTGACACCATAGATATTTATAGCAATATTCAATAAAACAAATGGCAGTACGTAAGTTTAAACCGGTTACACCGGGACAAAGACACAAGATTATTGGCACGTTCGAGGAAATTACTGCATCCGTGCCAGAGAAGTCTCTCGTTTACGGCAAACGTTCTACCGGCGGTCGAAACAACACCGGTAAGATGACCGTCCGCTACAGGGGTGGCGGGCACAAGAGGAAGTTCCGCATTATCGACTTCAAGCGAGAGAAAGATGGTGTTCCAGCAGTTGTAAAGTCAATAGAGTACGATCCGAACCGTTCGGCTCGTATCGCTCTTTTGTATTACGCTGATGGTGAAAAGCGTTACATTATTGCTCCCAATGGATTGCAGGTAGGTGCAAAGGTGGTGTCGGGTGCAGATGCTGCGCCAGAGATTGGTAACAGCCTGCCACTGGCAAACATCCCCGTTGGTACCGTGATTCACAACATCGAATTGCGACCTGGCCAGGGTGCGCTGCTTGTGCGCTCTGCCGGTAACTTCGCTCAGTTGACTTCTCGTGACGGTAACTATTGTGTTATCAAGTTGCCTTCAGGCGAAACACGTCAGATTCTCAGTGCATGCAAGGCGACCGTTGGTAGTGTAGGAAACTCTGACCACGCCCTTGAGCATTCCGGCAAGGCCGGACGCTCTCGCTGGCTCGGGCGGCGTCCTCACAACCGTGGTGTCGTAATGAACCCGCATGACCACCCGATGGGTGGTGGCGAGGGCCGTCAGTCTGGTGGCCACCCGCGTTCACGCAAGGGCTTGTATGCTAAGGGTCTCAAGACACGCTCGCCGAAGAAACTTTCAAACAAGTACATCATTGAAAGAGCTAACAAGAAGTAATTAAACGTAACTAAGCGAAGATTATGAGTCGTTCATTAAAGAAAGGTCCCTACATAAACGTCGCACTCGAGAAGAAAATCCTTGCCATGAATGAGAGCGGCAAGAAGAGTGTTGTCAAGACGTGGGCCAGGGCTTCGATGATTTCGCCCGACTTCGTTGGGCATACCGTTGCAGTCCATAACGGAAATAAGTTTATCCCTGTTTACATCACCGAGAACATGGTAGGCCATAAGCTTGGCGAGTTCTCTCTCACACGCCGTTTCGGTGGCCATGCTGGTAACAAGAAGTAACAGGCAGTCTATTAGAAAATAGGAAAAAATGGGAGCAAGAAAACATATCAAGGCTGAAGAAAGAAAAGCAGCCCGTAGGACACAGTATTTTGCAAAGCTCAACGGTGTTCCTTCCTCTCCGCGCAAGATGCGCTATGTCGTTGACCTTGTTCGCGGCATGGAGGTAAACCGTGCACTTGGCGTACTCAGGTTCACGAAGAAGGCAGCAGCTGCTGACGTTGAGAAACTTTTGCGTTCTGCCATTGCGAACTGGGAAGCCAAGAATGACCGCAAGGCAGAAGATGGCGAACTTTACATCACAAAGATTTTTGTTGATGAAGGCGTTACTTTGAAGCGAATGAGACCTGCACCCCAGGGCCGTGGCTATAGGATCCGCAAGCGTTCCAACCACGTAACCTTGTTCGTTGACTCTAAAACTAATGATAAATAACAAGTAGAATGGGACAGAAAGTTAATCCGATTAGCAACCGACTTGGTATAGTTAGAGGTTGGGATTCAAATTGGTTTGGAGGCAAGGACTTCGGTGACAACCTCGTCGAGGACATGAAGATCCGCAAGTACCTCAATGAGCGTCTTGCCAAGGCAAGCGTTTCGCGCATAGTCATCGAGCGCACGCTCAAACTTGTGACCATCACTATTTGTACTGCCCGTCCGGGTGTTGTCATTGGCAAGGGAGGTCAAGATGTAGACAAACTGAAGGAAGAGCTGAAGAAGCTCTATGACAAGGAGATCCAAATTAACATCTACGAGGTTAAGAAACCTGAGCTCGACGCCACCATCGTGGCCAACAACATTGCACGCCAGGTTGAAGGCAAGATTGCTTACCGCCGTGCCATAAAGATGGCCATCGCCAACACGATGCGCGCCGGCGCCGAGGGTATCAAGGTCCAGATAACTGGCCGCCTCAATGGTGCTGAGATGGCACGCAAGGAGATGTATAAGGAAGGACGTACTCCTCTGCACACATTCCGTGCTGACATTGATTATTGCCAGGCTGAGGCTTTGACCAAGGTTGGTCTGCTGGGCATCAAGGTATGGATATGCCGTGGCGAGCTTTATGGCAAGCAGGATGTTTCGCCTAACTTCACTCAGGAGAAGAACAGCGGACGTTCTAACGGTAACAATGGTGGCAGGAAGTTCCGTGGCAAGAAGAATAAGTAATTGTTTTAAAGAAAGAAGCTATCATGTTACAACCTAAGAGAGTAAAATATAGAAGACCTCAAGACGGGCGTGGCAACAAAGGTAACGCGCACAGAGGTACACAGCTGGCTTTCGGCTCTTTTGGCATCAAGACCCTTGAGGCCAAGTGGCTTGACAGCCGTCAGATAGAGGCAGCCCGTGTGGCTGTCAACAGATATATGCAGCGTGAAGGCCAGGTATGGATACGCATATTCCCCGACAAGCCTATTACACGCAAGCCTGCTGACGTACGTATGGGTAAGGGTAAAGGTGATCCCGCAGGATGGGTAGCCCCTGTGACTCCGGGCCGCATCCTCTTTGAAGTTGAAGGCGTTTCGTTTGAAGTGGCCAAGGAGGCTCTGCGCCTCGCCGCCCAGAAACTGCCTGTGAAGACTAAGTTTGTTGTTAGACGTGATTACGATAAAAACGCTTAAGCATGAAGATTAAAGAAGTAAGAGAACTTGAAACCAAGGATTTGGAAGAAAGGTTGCAGACAGAGATTGCAAAGTACAATCAACTCAAATTTAATCATTCTATAAGCCCGCTTGAGAATCCTTCTGAGATTAGGGCAACGAGGCGTAGTATCGCACGTATGAAGACCGTTCTCCGTGAAAGAGAGCTTAACAAATAATCAAGGGTCGCAGATGGAAAGAAATTTAAGAAAGACAAGGCAGGGTGTGGTCATAAGCAATAAGATGCAGAAGACCATCGTCATAGCTTCCAAGTTCAAGGAGAAGCACCCTATTTATGGTAAGTTTGTCCAGAAGACGAAGAAGTACCATGTACATGATGAAAAGAACGAGGCCAACATCGGTGACACCGTGCTGATTATGGAGACTCGTCCTCTCAGCAAGACCAAGAGATGGAGATTAGTTCAAATCGTTGAAAAAGCTAAGTAATTATGATACAGGCAGAAACAAGACTTACAGTATGTGATAACAGTGGTGCTCGTGAAGCCCTTTGCATCCGTGTCCTGGGTGGAACCGGCCGCCGTTATGCAAGTGTGGGTGACGTTATTGTCGTAGCTGTCAAGAATGTCATACCCTCCAGCGAACTGAAAAAAGGTGCGGTATCAAAGGCTTTGGTTGTGCGCACGAAGAAAGAAGTGCGTCGCCCCGACGGTTCGTATATCCGTTTTGACGACAATGCCTGTGTGTTGCTCAACAATGCAGGTGAGATTCGTGGAAGCCGTATCTTCGGCCCTGTTGCCCGTGAGTTGCGTGCAGTTAACATGAAGGTCGTTTCGTTGGCACCTGAGGTTCTTTAACAATTTAATTGTGACAAGATAATGAATAAGTTTAAGATAAAGAAAAACGACATGGTGCTTGTTCTCGCTGGCAATGACAAGGATGTCAAGGGTGCCAACGGCAAGTATCCGGCTCCTCACAAGGTGCTCAAGGTGCTCGTCAAGGAGCAGCGTGCCATTGTTGAGGGTGTGAACATCGTTTCAAAGAGCACCAAGCCTTCTGCCAAGTACCCTCAAGGTGGTATAATCAAGAAGGAGGCTCCCGTCCACATTTCCAACCTGAGCTTGGTTGACCCGAAGACAGGTGAGCCTACTCGTGTTGCAATCAAGCGCACAGAGGATGGGAAGAAAGTCCGTATAGCTAAAAAGTCAGGGGAGGAGATTAAATAATGAATACTGCACAACTTAAGAAAACATACATTGAGGAAATAGCTCCTGCCTTGAAGAAGCAGTTCAGCTATTCTTCTTCAATGCAGATACCTGTTTTGAAGAAGATTGTCATCAACCAGGGTCTTGGTGATGCCACGCAAGACAAGAAAATCATCGAGGTGGCCATCAACGAGATCACTGCCATAACTGGCCAGAAGGCTGTGGCAACTTATTCCAAGAAGGATATTGCCAACTTCAAGCTGCGCAAGAAGATGCCTATCGGCGTGATGGTGACACTCCGCCGTGAGCGTATGTATGAGTTCCTCGAGAAGCTCATAAGGGTTGCCCTGCCGCGTATCCGCGACTTCAAGGGAATTGAGACCAAGCTCGACGGGCATGGAAACTATTCTCTTGGCATCCAGGAGCAGATTATTTTCCCAGAGATAAACATAGATGCAGTAGACCGTCTTCAAGGCATGAACATCACTTTCGTTACGTCTGCCCAGACTGATGAGGAGGGATTTGCATTGCTCAAGGCTTTCGGCCTGCCGTTTAAAAACGCTTAAAACGATTTAGTAGATTATGGCAAAAGAATCAATGAAAGCCCGTGAGGTAAAGCGCGCAAAGCTCGTTGCACGTTATGCAGAGAAGCGTGCTGCCCTCAAGAAAATCATTGCAACAACTGATGATCCGGCAGAGGCATATGAGGCAGCCCGCAAGTTGCAGAGCATTCCTCTCAATGCCAACCCAATCCGCCTGCATAACCGTTGCAAGATTACCGGTCGCCCACGTGGTTATATGCGCCAGTTTGGCCTTTCTCGCATTCAGTTCCGTGAAATGGCTTCCAAGGGGCTGATTCCTGGCGTAAAGAAGGCCAGTTGGTAATATGATGGAGTGCAATCAATAGTTTTTAATATTGTCGGGATAGGCCCGATTAATTAAACAATCATTTTATGACAGATCCAATAGCAGATTTTCTGACGAGGTTGAGAAACGCAATCATGGCTCATCACCGTGTTGTGGAAGTTCCAGCTTCAAACTTGAAGAAGGAAATCACGAAAATCCTCTTCGAGAAAGGTTACATCCTGAACTATAAGTTCATTGAGGATGGCCCCCAGGGTACAATCAAGGTCGCTTTGAAGTACGACCCCGCCACAAAGGCAAGTGCAATCAAGTGCCTTAAAAGAGTGTCCACCCCCGGTTTGCGCAAATATACCGGGTACAAGGATATGCCGAGAGTAATTAACGGATTAGGTATCGCAATACTATCTACATCCAAGGGTGTCATGACTGACAAGGAAGCTTCTGATCTCAAGATTGGTGGCGAGGTTCTTTGTTACGTATATTAATTGGAGGGTTGAATATGTCAAGAATAGGTAAATTGCCAATCGCCATTCCGGCAGGTGTAACTGTTACGCTCGACAACGGTACCGTTAACGTCAAAGGTCCGAAAGGCGAACTTTCCCAGAAAGTAGATTCCTCCATCATTGTCAAGATAGCTGACGGTCACGTCACTTTTGAGGTAGACGAGAACAGCCCTGTTAACTATAAGCAGAAGCAGGCTTTCCATGGCCTTTATCGTGCTCTTGTCAACAACATGGTTGTTGGCGTTAGCGAGGGCTACAAGAAAGTGCTTGAGCTTGTAGGTGTGGGTTATCGTGTGTCTAATCAAGGCAACCTCCTCGAGTTCTCCCTCGGTTATACCCATCCTATCTTCATTCAGCTTCCCAAGGAAGTGAAGGTTGAGACTAAGTCTGAAAGGAATCAGAATCCTCTCGTCATACTTGAGTCTTGCGACAAGGCTTTGCTGGGTCTTATCTGTGCTAAAATTCGTTCTTTCCGTATGCCGGAGCCTTACAAAGGAAAAGGTGTCCTGTTCCAGGGTGAAGTTATCCGCAGGAAGTCTGGCAAGACAGCTGCAGCTAAGTAACTTTAATTAATTACGATTATGACAACAAAGAAGATTGAAAGACGAATCAAGATTAAATACAGAATTCGCAAGAAGATTTTTGGAACGCCAGAGCGTCCCCGCTTGAGTGTATTCCGCAGCAACAAGCAGATATACGCTCAGGTGATCAATGATGAGATAGGCAAGACGCTTGTGTCTGCTTCTTCTCTCGGCATGGAGGCTATGCCTAAGGTTCAGCAAGCTGAGAAAGTCGGCGAACTGATTGCCCAGAAAGCACTCGAGGCTGGAGTTACAGCTGTTGTGTTTGACCGTAATGGATATCTCTATCATGGCCGCGTGAAGCAGCTCGCTGACGCAGCTCGCAAGGCTGGACTTAATTTTTAAACGATTATGGCAATGAACAGAGTTAAAGTAAATAGTGACGTTGAGTTGAAAGACAAGTTGGTTGCTATAAACCGTGTGACCAAGGTTACAAAAGGAGGCCGTACCTTTACTTTCGCAGCAATAGTCGTTGTCGGCGACGGCAACGGCATCATAGGATGCGGCCTTGGCAAGGCTGGTGAAGTAACCGCAGCCATCGCCAAGGGAGTTGAGGCAGCCAAGAAAAACCTTGTGAAAGTGACTCTTCTTAAAGGCACTCTTCCCCATGAGACCGAGGCTCGCTTCGGTGGTGCTGACGTGTTCTTGCGTCCTGCCGCTGCCGGTACCGGGCTTGTTGCCGGTGGCGCTATGCGTGCAGTGCTCGAGAGTGTTGGCGTAAAGGATGTGCTTGCCAAGTCGAAGGGTTCTTCCAACCCTCACAACTTGGTCAAGGCCACAATCCTGGCGCTCACACAGTTGCGCGATGCCTACACCATCGCCGGCACACGTGGTATAAGTATGGAGAAAGTGTTCAGAGGATAATTTAGGAGAATTTATTATGGCAACAGTTAAAATCAAACAGATAAAGAGCAAGATTGGTGCTCCTGCAGACCAGAAGAGGACTCTTGAGGCATTGGGCTTGCACAAGATTTCGCAAGTGGTTGAGAAGGAAGATTCTCCTGCCATCCGTGGTATGATCCGCAAGGTTCACCATCTGGTGACTGTTATTGAGGGCTAATTATTTCAAACTTTAAAACATTTGATATGAAACTACATAATTTGAAGCCGGCTGCTGGTTCTACACATTCCCGTCGTAGGATTGGTCGTGGCCCAGGTTCTGGCTTGGGTGGAACTTCTACTCGCGGACACAAGGGTGCCAAGGCAAGGTCTGGCTATAAGAGGAAGATAGGTTTTGAAGGCGGCCAGATGCCTTTGCAGCGTCGTATTCCCAAGTTCGGATTCAAGAACATCAACCACAAGGAGTACTTTGCTGTGAATCTCTCTACGCTCCAGGCGTTGGCAGATGAGAAGCAGCTTACCAAGATAGGTTTGGCCGAGCTTGTAGAGGCAGGTGTGACCAATGGCAAGAAGCTTGTCAAGATTCTTGGCAAGGGCGAACTTACCGCCAAGTTGGATGTTGAAGCAAATGCTTTCTCAAAGACAGCAGAAGAAGCAATCAAGGCAGTAGGTGGAAACACAACAATAATCTGAGAAAATGAAGAAGTTAATTGAGACACTACAGAACATTTGGAAGATTGAGGATTTGCGTCAGCGCATTTTGATCACTCTCCTTTTCACGGCAATTTACCGTTTTGGGTCTTTCGTTGTACTTCCAGGTATTAACCCGGCAATGTTGGACAAACTACAGTCGCAGACCCAGGGGGGATTGATGTCGCTTCTGGATATGTTCTCTGGTGGTGCATTTTCCAATGCTTCTATCTTTGCGTTGGGAATAATGCCTTATATCTCAGCTTCTATCGTTATGCAGCTTCTTGCGATTGCTGTGCCTTATTTCCAGAAGATGCAGCGTGAGGGCGAAAGTGGCCGCAAGAAAATCAGCATGTATACTCGGTGGCTCACGGTGGCTATTTTGCTGTTCCAGGCCCCGAGTTACCTGATAAACCTCAAGATGCAGGCTGGAAGTGCCCTGGCAACGGGCATTTCCTGGTCTGTATTCATGATTCCGGCCACTATAATCCTCGCGGCAGGAAGTATGTTTATCCTGTGGTTAGGAGAGCGCATTACTGACAAGGGCGTTGGCAACGGCGTCTCGCTCATAATCATGATTGGTATCATTGCGCGCTTGCCCCAGGCGTTCATACAAGAGGTCGGCTCCCGTTTCACGGCCATTACCGGTGGAGGTCTCGTCATGTTCTTGATAGAGATCCTCATACTTTACATAGTCGTATGCGCGGCCATCGTCCTCGTGCAGGGAACGCGCAAGGTGCCGGTTCAGTACGCCAAGCGTGTCATAGGCAACAAGCAGTATGGAGGTGCGCGTCAGTACATCCCCTTGAAGCTGTTTGCAGCCAACGTGATGCCTATCATCTTTGCCCAGGCATTGATGTTCATCCCTTTGGCGATAGTGCAATATTCAACCCCGGAGAATTCCAGTTGGTTTGTGCGCTCGCTGATGGATCATCGCAGCTTGCTGTATAATGTTGTGTTTGCCTTGCTCATCATAGCATTCACATATTTCTATACGGCAATAACGTTGAACCCAACCCAGATGGCAGAAGACATGAAGCGTAACAATGGCTTTATCCCAGGGGTGAAGCCGGGCAAGGACACCGCGGAATACATAGACACAGTGATGTCGCGCATCACTTTCCCCGGTTCTTTGTTCATCGCCTTCATCGCCATCATGCCGGCACTAGCCGGGCTTCTCAATGTGCAGGATGCTTTTTCGCAGTTCTTTGGTGGAACCTCGCTTCTCATTTTGATTGGTGTTGTGCTTGACACACTCCAGCAGATAGAGAGTCATTTGATGATGCGCCATTACGACGGCCTGCTCAATTCGGGCCGTGTTCATGGCCGCGGCGGTGTCTCTGCATATTGATTGAGCTTCAGCGATGAACATATTTCTGAAGACTGAGGATGAAATAGAGCTTATGCGCCAAGCGAACCTGCTCGTGGGCAGGACGCTTGGCGAATTGGCTAGCCACATAAAGCCCGGCGTTGCCACTTCCCGGCTTGACAAAGTTGCCGAAGAGTTCATCCGTGACAATGGGGCCGAGCCAACCTTCAAGGGATTCCCCAATCCATATGGCGCGCCGTTTCCGGCCAGTATCTGCACTTCGGTCAACGACGTGGTAGTGCATGGCATACCTGACGACGATACCATACTGAAGGATGGTGACATCATTTCGATTGACTGCGGAGTGTTGCTTAACGGTTACAATGGAGATTCATGCTACACTTTTTGTGTTGGTGAGGTCGCTCCCGAGGTAAGGCAACTGCTTAAGGTCACGAAAGAGTCGCTCTATCTGGGCATTGATGCCGCGATGGCTGGCAAGCACATTGGCGACATCGGAGCTGCTGTTCAGGACTATTGTCAAGGCTACGGCTATGGCATTGTCCGCGAACTGACAGGTCATGGCATTGGTCGCGAGATGCATGAAGACCCCAAGGTTCCTAACTATGGGCGCAGAGGTAATGGCATAATGCTAAAGTCAGGCATGTGCATAGCCATAGAGCCTATGGTTACCATGGGCGACAAGGCAATCGGCTTGATGCCCGACCGCTGGACAGTCAAGACACTCGACGGCAAGCCTGCCGCTCACTTTGAGCATACGATAGCAATACGCAAGGGCAAGGCAGATATTTTATCATCATTCGAAGAAGTAGAACGTTTAGAAGGCAACATATACTGAAAATGGCAAAGCAATCAGCTATAGAGCAAGATGGAACGATCATCGAGTCGCTTTCCAACGCAATGTTCCGTGTGGAGCTTGAAAATGGAGTGCAGATAATAGCCCACATTTCGGGCAAGATGCGTATGCACTACATCAAGATTCTCCCGGGCGACAAGGTCAAGGTAGAGATGAGCCCATACGACTTGACCAAGGGAAGAATCGTGTTTAGATACAAATAACCATTAGTCGTAATATGAAGACAAGAGCATCATTGAAGAAGCGCACCCCCGACTGCAAGATTGTGCGTCGCAAGGGTCGCCTGTTCGTTATCAACAAGAAGAACCCTAAGTACAAGATGCGTCAGGGTTAAGTAAGTTATCAATCATTTCATTTATTTATTAACAAATGGCAATAAGAATTGTTGGAGTAGATTTGCCCCAGAACAAGCGTGGCGAAATCGCATTGACTTATATCTACGGTATAGGTCGAAGTAGTTCAGCAAAGATATTGGATAAGGCAGGCGTTAGCCGCGACCTGAAGGTCAGCGAGTGGACAGACGACCAGGCAGCCAAAATCCGTGAAATCATCGGCGCTGAATACAAAGTTGAAGGTGACCTCCGTTCGGAGATCCAGCTGAACATCAAGCGACTGATGGACATTGGTTGCTATCGTGGTATCCGTCATCGTCTCGGTCTTCCGGTTCGCGGTCAGAGCACTAAGAACAATGCTCGTACCCGCAAGGGAAAGAAGAAGACTGTTGCAAACAAGAAGAAGGCCACCAAGTAATTGTGATTTTTGAATTAGGAATTAGGAATTATGGCAAAGAAAACAGTCACTTCAAAGAAAAGGAACGTGAAAGTGGACGCTATGGGTCAGCTCCACGTGCACAGCTCGTTCAATAACATCATCGTCTCTTTGGCCAACAGCGAGGGCCAGGTCATCTCTTGGTCTTCTGCCGGAAAGATGGGCTTCCGCGGTTCAAAGAAGAACACACCTTATGCAGCCCAGATGGCAGCCGAGGATTGCGCCAAGGTTGCTTACGACCTTGGCCTGCGCAAGGTGAAGGCATACGTAAAGGGACCGGGCAATGGCCGCGAGTCGGCTATCCGTGCCGTGCATGGTGCCGGCATTGAGGTTACCGAGATTGTGGATGTTACTCCGCTGCCTCACAACGGATGCCGTCCTCCGAAGAGAAGAAGAGTGTAGTCAACGAGCATATCAGAACAATTAAGCAAAAAGAATTATGGCAAGATATATTGGACCGAAATCAAGGATTGCGCGTCGTTTTGGTGAGCCCATCTTCGGCGCAGACAAAGTTTTGTCTAGGAGAAACTTCCCTCCTGGACAGCATGGCAACAGCCGCCGCAGGAAGACTTCCGAGTACGGTGTCATGCTGGCAGAGAAGCAGAAAGCCAAGTATACTTATGGCGTGCTTGAGCGCCAGTTCCGCAATATGTTCGAGAAGGCCGCGCGCGCAGAGGGCATCACCGGTGAGGTGCTGTTGCAGAACCTTGAGAGCCGCCTTGACAACATCGTGTTCCGTCTCGGCATCGCTCCCACGCGTGCAGCTGCCCGTCAGCTCGTGGGCCACAAGCACATCACTGTCGACGGACAAGTGGTTAACATCCCTTCTTACTCTGTAAAGCCCGGCCAGATTGTGGCCGTGCGCGAGAAGTCGAAGTCGCTTGAGGTCATTGAGGCTGCGCTTGCAGGTTTCAACCACAGCAAGTATCCATGGCTCGAGTGGGATGCCAACATCATGGGAGGCAAGTATCTCCACAAGCCCGACCGTGCGGACATCCCTGAGAACATTAAGGAGCAGTTAATCGTTGAGTTGTACTCTAAATAAATCATTGAATTAATGGCGATATTAGCATTTCAAAAACCTGATAAAGTCGTAATGCTGGAGGCCACGGACAAGTTCGGCAAGTTCGAATTCCGTCCATTGGAGCCTGGCTTCGGTGTCACCATAGGTAACGCCCTGCGCCGCATTCTTCTTTCATCGCTTGAGGGCTATGCTGTCAACACAGTCCGCATAGCGGGTGTTGAGCACGAGTTCTCGTCAGTGCCCGGTGTAAAGGAAGACGTGACCAACATTATCCTGAATCTCAAGCAAGTGAGGTTCAAGCAAGTAGTAGAAGAATTCGAGAACGAAAAGGTAAGCATCACAGTCGAGAATTCCACCGAGTTCAAGGCCGGTGACATAGGCAAGTATCTTACTGGATTTGAAGTGTTAAACCCTGATTTGGTGATTTGTCATTTAGATTCAAAGGCTTCAATGCAGATTGACCTTACGATCAACAAAGGCCGCGGATACGTTCCCGCCGACGAGAACCGGGAGTTCTGCACCGATGTCAACGTAATTCCAATCGATTCTATTTACACCCCGATCCGCAACGTCAAGTATTCAGTCGAGCCGTACCGTGTCGAGCAGAAGACCGACTACGACAAGCTGGTGCTTGAGGTGTCGACGGATGGTTCCATTCACCCGAAGGACGCACTCAAGGAGGCAGCCAAGATACTCATCTACCACTTCATGCTCTTCTCCGACGAGAAGATCACGCTCGAGAACACCGACGTGGACGGCAATCAGGAGTTCGATGAGGAAGTGCTGCACATGCGCCAGCTGCTCAAGACGCGACTCGTTGACATGAACCTCAGCGTGCGCGCCCTCAACTGCCTCAAGGCAGCCGATGTGGAGACGCTGGGCGACCTCGTTCAGTACAATAAGACCGACCTCCTCAAGTTCCGCAACTTCGGCAAGAAATCGCTCACCGAGCTTGATGATTTGCTCGAGAGTCTGAATCTGTCGTTTGGAACCGATATTTCCAAGTATAAGTTAGACAAGGAATGACGGCCGTCCGCCGCGTGGGCGCTTTCAGGTTGCGCCCACGCACGGCTGCCGCTCAGTAAAAGTAAAAAGACAAAATGAGACATAACAGAAAATTCAAACATCTGAGTCGTACTGCAGACCATCGTCATGCCATGCTCGCAAACATGACCATCTCGCTGATCATGCACAAAAGAATCACTACGACTCTCGCAAAGGCCAAGGCGCTGAAGAAGTACGCCGAGCCTCTCATCACCCGTTGCAAGGACGACTCCACCCACTCACGCCGCGTGGTGTTCAGCTACCTGCAGAATAAGGAAGCCCTCAAGGAGCTGTTCGGCCCGGTTGCCGCCAAGGTGGGCGACCGCCCCGGTGGCTATACCCGCATCATCAAGCTCGGTTTCCGCAAGGGTGATGGCGCTCCCATCTGCTTCATCGAGCTGGTAGACTTCGACGAGAACATGGCCAAGACCGCCACGAAGAAGAAGGCTACGCGCCGCTCTCGCCGCTCGGGCAAGGCCGAGGCTGCCGCTGCAGAGGCAACAGCCGAGACCGTTGAGGCAACGGAGGCTCCCGCAGCTGAGTCGGCTCAGGCCGAGGCAGCCGCTGAGGCGCCTGCCAAGGAGGAAGCCCCCAAGGCTGAATGATGTTATGGATGAAAAGATTATTGATGCATTTATGAGCGCTGCCGGGCAATCCTTAGCCCGGCAGCGTTTTTGTCATTTCTTGCGATAACACCAAGCCGCGTTATACAGCAATATTCGGTTTTGGTGGTGCGCGAGTTCTGGATAAGGATTTTCGCTTGCTGTTGATGGAATGCGCATCCCTTGCGGAGACCATCCAGAAGAGCAAAAAAACAGGTCTGGCGCCGTATGCCATAGTGGCTTTACCAGGGCACAGACCCGGCCAAAGGTCAGTTTGAGCTAAATTTTCTTCGTGTTTATCACCGAGCGCATCTTGCGGTAGTTGTCGTAGCTAATGTTCATCATCTCCATGGTTTCCTCTTGCGTCTTGCCCAAGTGTTCAAGTATGAGAAACGTAGTCTGCCTGTATGAAAGCCCCGTGTAGCCGTTTTCTATCATGTGTCCGAACTCCTTGTTTATAGCCATGTAGTATTCGGCAAACCAAGCCATCTCCCTTTTCTTCCACTGTGCTATGCTCTCTCCGCGCGCCACCTGCCCGTACAGGCGGTGGCCGTTGGCCATGGTCTCCTCCGTGGCCTTGTTCAGAGCTTCCACGGCTTTTTTGTGCTGAGCCTCCATCTTGCGCAATTCCTTTTGATGTGCGTCGGCTTCTTTCTTGCCCGTGGCCCTTAGTGCTGCGAGCTTCTCCTTTAGTGCACTCAGCTCCCGTTCGCTTTCCTCGGCCTTCTCCTTAGCCTGCCGCAGGCTTTTTTTCGACAGGCTTAAGTAAACCACAACAGCCAACAGTCCTATCACGGCAGCTGCGGCCAATGCTGATATAATTATATTAAAGAGACAGCGCTCTGCTTTTGCGGCCTGTTCGGTTTGCAGCAGCTCGTGCGCCGCCATCACCCCGGCTATGCTGTCTGCCGTGTTCTTGCGCGCCAGGCTGTCGCGCATGGCCGTGGCCATCTTCAGTAGCCGTGCCGCTTCGCCGCTGTTCCCCTCCTTTTGCTCGCACTCGGCCAGGTCTTCCGTCATGCTTATGGTGCGCATTAGTTCGGTGCTCACCTCTATGCCACGCCAGAGCAGGGCCTTGCCATCTTCGGTGCGCCCCTCCCTGTATGCAATGGCACCGAGCAGGTGGTATGCGTTGGCATAAGGCTTTATCTCCAGGGCTTTCCTTGCGTAAGCCTTCGCCTTGGCAGGGTCGCGGAATTCGTAGGCAGCCCCGATGTTGGTTAATGCATATATTTTGCTGCCGTCTGATATGTACCTAATCAAGGGGAGGCTCTTGTTTGCGTAGAATAAGGAGCTGTCTGGGTTGTTGAGTCTTGAGTGTATTGAAGATAAGTTGCTATAACAGTATAATAGCATTTCTTTGTTTCCCGATTTCTCACCGAAGTATATTGCTTTCCTCCCATTTTCAAGCGCGAGCTGACTTTCTCCTCCATTTAAGCATGTTGCAGTGAGGGTTATGTATATTCTACATTTAAGAAGGTTATCGTTAGTCTTGGAGGCCATACTTTCCGCCATTGCCATGCACTTTACGCATTCTTTTACATTTCCGTTCAGGTCTGCAATTCTCCCTTTTACGTAGTATGCCCTTGCGAGTTTACGGTAATCTTTTGCCTTGCCATAAAAACTGATGCTTTGGTTTATGCCAGTGTATTCTGGCGGGGCAATGCTTTTTCTGAACATTATCTCAGCCTTAAGTAAATTGTAATAAGCCTGCTCGCTTTCACTTTGAATACCCCCTTTTATCACCTTTGGTAAGGCTTGGTATGCAGAGTCAGCCTTGCCATGTGCCAGTAGGGTGTCAATTTGGGTAATGTTAGCCTCAGTTGTCTCATTGTTGCGGTATAAACACAATGCGATGCATACGATGGCAATGGCTGAAAATGTCATTATGATGTATTTTTTCTGCCACCAGTTTATGCCTTTTGCTTTCTTGTTCATATCAGTAATGACTTAGATTAACCGCTGCAAAAATATGAATTTCATCCGAAATGGCCAAATTCGATGACGCTCAGTGTGAAAGTTTTAAGCGTGTTTTGGGGCTGAAAATCGTTTAAATCCCTTTGTTTATGGGGATTTTCAAGTTTTCTGAAACGTCACAGGCAAAATTAATTTTTCATCAGAAAATTTTGCCGCATTGATTTTAAATTATAATTTTGCTAGCACGAATCAATTGAATTTATTATGAAAAGAAGCAGGTTTTTTATAGTTGCTGCATTGCTATTTATGCAGTTCCTTTGTTCGCCAACGCAGGCAAGCGATGAGGTTACAAAGTCAAAGGATATAGGTTTCAAGCCCAATTGGAATGTCGGCACAAACCCGGTGGAGGTGTTCCACGAAGATGGCAGCCGCACCATTTCCATAGCTTTCAACCGTCAGTCAGATGACATTCGTGTGAAGATAATCAAGGACGGCAAGCTCGTGGTTGACGACAAGGAGACGGCCGACCGTAGTACCGTGATAGGATATACCTTTGCCGGAACAGATGCCGCTCAGTGCACCGTGGTTGTGGAGACCGAGGGAGTGCCGCGCCTGGCCGATACTGTTGAGATAGGCAGGTAGGGTAAGGCTGTTTAATTAAGATACGGGTAAAATATAAATGTCATTATGGATAAATTAAGTTACTATAATATCGTTGTGCCGCATGGGGCGTATAAGTTAGTGTATAACACACTGACGAACTCTCTCGTGTGCCTAACGGCAGACGAATACTCCATTTTGTCGGCTTATGCAGACAACCTTGAAGGCTTTGGGCATGATTATCCGTCTCTTTATGATAACTTCAAGAAAAGTGGTTTCATAGTCGATGGCGATTTCAATGAGCTTGATTACATAAGGCTTCAGAACAACAAGGTGGTTTATGAAGACCAACGCTATCACGTAACCATAAACCCAACGCTCGACTGCAACCTGCGGTGCTGGTATTGCTCCACGGAATACGCCAAGGCACAGCATGAAGGCTGCATGTCGCCAGAAATTGTCAAGGCGGTGAAATCGCACATGGCATACTTGGTGGAAAAGAAGCGCATAACGGCCTTGCATTTGGACTGGTTTGGTGGTGAGCCATTGATGTATTTCGATGAAATTGTTGCCCCGATATCCTCCGTTGCCAACGAACTTGTGCGGGAGCATGGCATAGGATTCACTCAGCACGTGACTACCAACTCTGTTTTCATGACCGAAAAGATGATGCAAAGAATGGCCGAGCTGCATTTCACGAGCTTCCAGATACCGCTCGACGGCAATGAGCGCCATCACAATGTCATCAAGAAAAACGCAGACAAGGGCGGCACGTTCAAGGCAATAGTTGGCAACATCAATATGCTGCCGGAGATAATCCCGGATGCTCATATAATATTGAGGATAAACTTTGACAAGAGAACATTGCGCGGCATAGAGGATATAATACCCCTTTTTACGGAGAACGCCAAGCGTCACATGACGGTCGATTTCCAAAAGGTGTGGCAGATAAAGTGCAATGAGGAAGATTTGGAACGCTTGCGCATGGTGCGCAAGGCGTTTGCCGACAATGGCTTTTGTGTGGACTTTTGGGCGTTTACTCCAAGGATGTTCCACAGGTGTTATGCAGACAGGCTGCATCATTATGTCATTAACTACGACGGGAGGGTATTTAAGTGTACGGCGCAGGATTATGCCGATGACAAGGTCTTGGGGCGGTTGGGGCAGGATGGCCACATTGAATGGAGTGACAAGCTTCGCTCAAGTTTGTTTTCCCACCCAACGTTTGACAACGAACGGTGCCTGGCTTGTAAACTGTTGCCTATATGCATGGGGCCATGCATCGCAAAGTGCAAGGAGGCTCGCGACACAGGCAACCCTATGCCCTGTGTGGTCGAAAACTCCCAGTCTACTGTTGATGAATTTGTGATAAGTGAGGCTTGCAGGAGAAAATTGTTGAATGGCTGATTCCCGTAGCTTGCCTTTGCTGTTGGCTTCCAGCGGGATGAATTTAGTTTAAATTCAAGTAATATATGCTGAGAATTGCTTCCGTTTTGTTGCTATGCTTTGTCAGCACCCTTGGTCTGTTGGCAGAGAGAGCCGATAGCGTGACTCGTGATTCCGTTGACGCGCACCTTGCAGTGCGCGAGGTCACTGTCACCGGCTCAAATATGCAGCGGAAGCAAGACGGCAGCATGTGGATTTTCCCCAATGCAGACCAGCGCAAGCATGCCGCCAATGGCTTTGGAGTGCTGCGCAACCTTATGCTGCCCGGCTTGCAGGTAGACGAAAAGGCCGGAAAGGTTAGCTTGATGAACGTTGAGGCCACCATATATGTCAACGGGCAGCCTTGCGACATCAACGAGGTGAGCATGATGCGCCCACAGGACATATTGCGCATAGAGTACATGGATATGCCCGACGGCAAGTATGCCAACGACAAGTTCGCCATAAACTTCGTGATGCGCCAGTATCGTTATGGTGGTTATGTTTCCGCATCAGCAGAGCAGATTGTTGGTTTCAGCTCGGGCTATTACTCCGCGGCAGCCACAATGAGCAGCGGCAGCGTGACTTACTCATTGTTTGCAGGCGCGTCTTACAAGAACGTTGGTGGCAGCGAGGCCGCAGGCGCCGAGCTTTACAAGTTGCCTGCCGGCAATGTGTTGCGTGAGAGCAACGCCGCGCAGTCGCTTCGCAATAACGATGAGTATGTGCAGCTTAGGGTGCAGAACAAAAGGGATAAGTCATATTGGGTGGGCAAGCTGACGCTTTACAACAAGAGCACGCCGGCGGATGCTGAGGAAGGGTGGCTGCGCGATGGCAGCTCGCTTTCTGAGTTCGCGTCGGCGACTTCCAGGCAGGGCTTGTCGCCTAAGATAGACTTCTCCGGCCAAGTGAGCTTGGCGGAATGCCACACGCTCAATTATACAGTAAATGGCTCATATTCGCGCAACAGCTACGACCGCAACTACACTGAGGCTGCTTTTGCATCAGCCACCCATGCCGAGGAGGATGCTTACAGCTTCATGGCCGATTTGACGTACTCATACGCCAAGGGCAAGAACGCTTTCACGGCTATGGCGATACACTATCACGACATTTGGATTTCTTCTTACACAGGCGACAACCCTTTGTGGCAGCACTTGTGGAAAGGCGAGTCGCTGGCTCTCGCATCTTATACGCGGAAATTCGGGCGCAATCTCTCACTGCGCCTGCGCACGGGCCTTGACTGGATGCAGTTGCGATTGCACGGCAGCCGCAAGTTCAGCCAGCTTACCCCGCGGCTCAATGTGGCCATGCAGTTGCGCCTGCATGATGGCCTGCTGTCGTGGCAGGCTTTCTATTCCAACCCCACTTACGGTATGAACGTGTTTAACAATGCGCAGGTGGAAATATCACCCTACATGACCATGAGGGGAACGGGCAGCCTGCGCCGTGTGAGCAACGTTAACTCTAATATATATTACAGCCAGAGTTTCGGCAAGCTCAGCGTCATGGCTAACCCGCAATATTACTATGGCCACAACCTCGTGCTCAACAGCTATGGGCTTGTGGAAGATGGCTCGCGGGTGCTGAAAACGTATGCCAATGACATTGAGATGAATGAAGTTTCGTTTTGGGGGAGCGTGTCTTACCGCCTTACTGACAAGTTGCAAGTGACATGCAATGGTGCCGTGTCGTATACGTCGTTGCGTGGTTCCACGTCAATGTCTCACACCCACTATGTGGGCTTTGCAGGTGTATTGTACTATCTTGGCGACTTTATGCTGGCGGCCAATGTCACCTCTCGACGGAAATACATTGATTTCCAGAATACAGCCATCGTGGCAGAGCCTATTGATTACGACTTCAGTTGCTCCTACAGCCACAAGGGATTTTTTGCGCAGTTGTATTTGGGCTGCCCGTTTGCTAAGCGGCGTGTCCATCGTGTCACCGATACGGATGCATATTGGGCAGACACAAGCACATTCGACAGGAGCCAAAGCCGCTTTGTGTCCATCTCGCTGCGATACACGTTTGATTTTGGCCGCAAGACCGAGAGGGTAAACGAAGAAATTGACCGTAAGATAAACAGTGCCCTCCTTACTAGCGGCACTGATTAATGTTTAATCTTTTAAAAAACAACAATTATGGAAATTAAGAAAAGACTTAACGAGCTGAGCATCATTCAGCGTCTGAGCGATGGGGAATCCCTCGCAGTCCTTGGTGGCTTGGGAACTAATAGCGGATGCCAAGAGACTCACAATATGTGTGGTTGCAACAGTGTTTGTGGCGGCTGTGTAGGTACAAACGCAAAGTGCTGACATTGTGAACCAAATGCTATTTCAGAAATGAAGAAGTGCTTTAAGTGCTTCTTCATTTTTGAGAGATTCATATTTAACAGAATATTACGAACTGTGCAGCATATATAAAGACAACGAAGATGCATTGTTTGATATGCTGTATATGTATTATAAGTCAAAGCAAGCAAAGTGAGGCATTTTCTTGCATATCGAGAATTTTTTGACATGATTATATGCGAAATGTCTTTTTTTTTTTCTTGTTTGCGTGATTTTCACTATCTTTGCATATATAACATAAAATTGTTGCCTATGAAGGGTTTTTGCTTAACAATTGTTGCATTGCTGGCGTTCTTCGGCGTTGAGGCCCGTGCCGCCGCGGCAGACAGCACGGCGCAGGCGGCGGGGCAGGACAGCATATTTCGCCAAGTAGACCTCGGGGGCGTCACCGTAGAGGGGCGCATGGCCATACAAAAGGACGACCACACCAACTACATGCCCACCAAGCGGCAGGCTGACGCCTCGGCCTCGGGCATAAGCTTGCTGGCGCGCATGATGATACCAAAGCTGCTGGTGGACCACATAGGCAAGACCGTGAAGAACGCCGACGGCACAGCTCCCTCCATATACATAGACAACCGCAAGGCCGACGTCACGGAGGCCGACAGGCTGAGGCCCAAGGACATAGTGCGGGTGGAGTACTACGACCGCCCGTCGCCCGCCTTTCCTAGCGAGCAGACCGTGCTCAACTTCATCACGCGCAAGTACGACCGCGGCGGCTACGTAGACATGCGCACAAGCACCCTTGCCTACCCATGGCTCGACTACGGCGACTATTCACTGCAGGCGAGCCTCGACGTGAACAAATTCAACTTCACCCTCTACGCAGGCACCGGCTTCACAAAGGAGGATACGCCCGGCACCAGCGGCACTGAATACGTGGGCTTTGCCACGCCGTTCACCAAGAAGGAGACTGCCCTCGGCCTGTTGACAAAGACGCAAAACCACTACGGCCTGCTGCGCACCAAGTACCGCACGGAAAAGACCACCGCCATTCTCGACCTCGGCTTTAACTGGAGCGAGATGCCCGAGAGCCACCAAAGCACCATGGTGAGCTACACGCCGCAGGCCTATCCCTCGTCGGAAGCTGTGACCGACAATCACAGTCGCAACGCCACCCCGTCGATGAACTTCTTCCTTGAGACGGAGGTGGCCAAGGGTCATCGGCTTCGGGCTTCGGCCAGCGGCTGGTATGCCGACAACACCTACAGCCGCACTTACACCGAAGGCTCGCTGCCCACCGTGGTCACTGACTCGAAGGAAAAGCAATACCGTGCCGACGCCATGCTCGTATATAACGCCGACCTGAAGCACGGCAATGCCATAGGGGCGATGCTGTTTGGGAGATTCAGCAGCAACCGCACCACATACGCAGGCACCATGGCTGCCGACCAGGGGATTGACGACGGCGTGGTGCTCTTTGACCCCAGCTATTCGCACACCTTTGGCAAGCGGCTTACGCTTTCTGCCCGCTTTGGCCTATACTGGGATTTGTACAGGGTGAAGGGCATAGGCACCTTAAGCAAGCTGCTGCCGCGCCCCGGGGCCACCATCAACTACAAGATAAACGGGCGCAGCTCGCTGTATGCATATTGGCACATGGCGAGCAACGTGCCGCAGATGTACAACTACAACAGCACGGAACAGCGCGTAAACCAGTACACCGTGCAGCGGGGCAACCCCCACTTGGACATCACCAAGGTGCATTTCGTGAACGCCTCGTACAACCTTTCGCTAAAGAACGCCAACATCTCGGTATATGGCAGTTCCACGATATACACCGACTACACGAAGCCTTACTATATGGACGAGGGCGGAACGCTGGTGAGCACTTACATTTCCGACGGCAAGCACATCACCTATCTCGCCGGGGTGTCGGCCTCGCTGTTCCTATTCAAGCGCTCGCTGCAGCTCTCGCCCACGCTGCAGTATAGGGGGCAGCGCATCACCGGGCTAAACTCCTGCAACTCGGGCCGCTGGCTGTTCGCCCTTACAGGCAACTACTACATTAAGAACTTCAGCATCATGGCGCAGTATGTCACCAAGCGGCGCAGCCTCGAGTGGGGCGGCTACTATCAAGAGATTCCGCAATTCTACATCGCGGAGCTGGCCTGGCACCACAAGGGGCTCCACGTGGCCGTGGGCGGCCAGCTCTTCTTTGATGGCAACTATGCCTTGCGCACTTGGGCCGACCACGGCGTTTACAGGTTTGACAACAGCACCACCACCTCTCTCAACGGGCGGAAGGCTTACGTCAGCCTGTCTTACAGCTTCGACTTCGGCCGCAAGAAAGTGGAGCGCGAGAAGCTCAACGTGGAGAAAGGCTCGTCTGGAATAATGCGACTATGACATAAAAGTAAAAAGGTAAAAAAGTAAAAAGGTAAAAAAGTAAAAAGGTAAAAAAGTAAAAAGGTAAAAGGGCAGCGCGCTGTGGCGGGGTCTCTTGCATGCGTCTTAACTCCTTAACTCCCTGACTCCCTAACTCCTTAACTCCTGATATCACATGAACCGCTTCCCGCTATATCTCCAGCACGATGCCATGCAGTGCGGCGTGGCCTGTCTCCGCATGGTGCTTGAGCACTATGGGCGGCGGTGCGCCATGGCCGAGGTGGAGGCCCTTTGCCCTCCCACGGCCGAGGGGGCGTCGCTGCTGGGGCTGAGCCGCGCAGCCGAAGCCTATGGGCTTCACACGGTGGCTGGCCGCCTTTCGCTTGATGCCCTTGGCAAGGTGCCGCTGCCCGCCATCCTCCATTGGCGGCAGCAGCACTTCGTGGTGCTTTACCGCATAAAGGGCAGCGGCAGCCGGGCGCGCTACTGCCTTGCCGACCCCGCCAGGGGGCTGGTGGTGTGCGGGCGCGGCGAGATGGAGGAGTGCTGGCTCAGCGCGTGCTCCGGCGGCGAGGACAAGGGCATAGCCTTGCTCTTGGAGCCGTCGGCAGGCTTCAGGCCCGACGCAGGAGCCGGGCGCGCCCCCGGGCCGCGCTCGCTGCGCTTCCTGCTGGGCTACATGGGGCGCCACCGCCGCGCCCTGGCCCACGTGGCGGCGGGGCTGGCCGTGGGCAGCGCCCTGCAGCTGCTGCTGCCGCTGCTCACCCAGGCCATAGTCGACCGCGGCATCGCCCAGCGCGACATAGGCTTCGTATGGCTCGTGCTTGCCGGGCAGCTCATGCTCACGCTCAGCTCCACGGCCATCGACTTCGTGCGCCGCTGGCTGCTGCTCCACGTGAGCATGAGGGTCAACCTGGCCATCGTCTCCGACTTCCTCTGTAAGCTCTTCACCCTGCCCATGGCTTTCTTCGACACCAAGCACACCGGCGACATAATGCAGCGCATGGGCGACCACGACCGCGTGGAGCAGTTTCTCACCGGCGGTGCGCTCACGGTGCTGTTCTCCGCCGCCACGTTTTGCGTGTTCGGCTTCGTGTTGCTGGCCTACGATGCAGTGGTGTTCGGCGTGTTCATGGCCTTCAGCCTGCTTTACGGCCTGTGGATAAGGGCTTTCCTCGGGCGCCGCCGCGTGCTCGACCGCGAGCGGTTCGGCAAGGCCGCCGAGGCGCAGGACACCACGTGGCAGCTCGTCACCACCATGCAGGAGGCCAAGCTGCAGGACTGCCGCCTGCGCCGCCGCCGCGAGTGGGAGGAGGCCGAGGCCGCCCTCTACGGCGTGCGCATGAAGGGCCTCAAGCTGCAGCAGGCCGAGGAGGCCGGCGGCGTGCTCATCAACGGCGTGAAGAACGTGGTGGTGACGGTGCTGGCCGCCATGGCCGTCATCGACGGGCGGCTGACGCTCGGGCAGATGCTGGCCGTGCAGTACATCATCGGGCAGCTGTCGGCCCCGGTGGAGAGCCTGCTCGGCTTCGTATATTCGCTGCAGGACGTAAGGCTGAGCCTTGAGCGCATAGGCGAGGTGCACCAGGCCAAGGGCGAGGGGCGCGAGGGCGCGCTCACGGCCTTCGCCACCAAGGGGCGCACCTTGAGCCTGCAAGGCGTCACGTTCCGCTACGACCCCAACGCCCCCAGCCCCACGCTCAGCGGCGTGAGCCTCGACATCGCCGAGGGCAAGACCACGGCCATCGTCGGCGTGAGCGGCAGCGGCAAGACCACGCTGCTGAAGCTGCTGCTGGGCTACTATGCGCCCGAGGCCGGCGCGATAACCGTAGGCGGGCGGCTGCTCGCCGACTACGACCCGCAGTGGTGGCGCAGCCGCCTTGGCGTGGTGATGCAGGACGGGGTGGTGTTCTCCGAGTCGATAGCCCGCAACATAGCCGTGGGCGACGGCGAGGTGGATGCCGGGCGGCTGCTGCGCGCCGCCCGCATGGCGCGCGTGGACGAGTTTGCCGAGCGCTTGCCGCTTAAGTACGACACCCGCGTAGGGCGCAACGGCATGGGCCTGAGCGCGGGCCAGCGTCAGCGCATACTCATAGCGCGGGCCATTTACAAGGAGCCGGAGTACATCTTCATGGACGAGGCCACCAATTCGCTCGACGCAAGCAACGAGCGGGCCATTGTTGAGGGGCTGGGTGCATTCCTGCGCGGGCGCACCGTGCTCGTGATAGCCCACAGGCTGAGCACCGTGCGCGGCGCCGACCGCATAGTGGTGATGGAGCGTGGGCGCATCGTGGAGCAAGGCACTCACGAGGAGCTTGCTGCCTTGCGCGGGGCTTATTACAGGTTGGTCAAGAATCAGTTGGAACTATGAGCGATACTGTTGACACTAACGGAGGAAAGGGGCGCGGCGGCGTGGAACTGCGCGATGAAGGCCTGCGCCACGTGGTGGGCGCCATGCCCCGGATGTTGTTCGTGTGGAGCGCGGTGGCCTTGGCTGTCGGGATAGCCGTGATCGTTGCGGCTGTGGGCATCTTGTTGTGATTCAGCCCTGAATCCTTTTGCCCGGATGGCTTGAGGCTTTATTCTCAAGCCGTTGTGTGCCGGCACGCCATCCGGCTGAAGCATGGCAACAGGCTTGGGGCTTAATGTTTTTTGCGTTAATCTGAAATGGCAATGCCTGCTGCGGCTAACCGATTGATGTCCAGCCGGTTGGCAGGCTGTGCCGTTGCGGCTTGCGAAACGGCGCGTCTTGGCGGCTGGGACAGGCCGTATTGCAACTCAATATGGGCTGTATTGCGCGGCGGCATGCCGCATCCGTGAAGCCACGGTGGAGCGGGGCGTCTTTGCTTGCATATTCGCAATTATCCCTAATCGGTAGTTAGGCCGCCAAAACTACATTTTCACTTGATTGTTGTCTCTTCAGCCATCTTCCGCACCGCTGCCGGCATCTTGCCTTCCGCCTTTTCTCGCAGTAGAGACGCGGCGCGCCGCGTCTCTGCCATGGTATCTTCGGCAAAACCGGAAGTCAATCTGACTGGCAGCGCGAAATCCGGCTGAAGTCTGATGCGATTTTGGGTTGAAGCGCAGCCATGCTTTGGCCAACGCAGGATGCGGCTTGCTGCGCGCGGCAACGTTTAGGCGGGCTTGCGGCCATTTGTGGCCGCAAGCCCGCCTTGGCGTGAGTGTTGTTGAGGCGTTGTGCTTAGCCAGGCGGATGCCAGGCCATGGGCTTATTTCTTTTTCCACTCGCCCGTGAGGCCGTCGCGCTTGTAGGTTGTGCCGCCGGTGGTGAACGAGCCGTCGGCGTGTTTCGTTCCCCAGTGGCCGTCGATGTTTGTCCACTGGTCGCCATTGTTGCCGTAGCCGCCACCGCCACTGCTGCCCGAGCTGCTCGAGCTGCTCGACAAGAATGCGTAGGCCACTATCGCCGCTGCGGCCATAAGCAGGTAGGGCAGCACGATCATGAACATGTTCCATATCAGGATAAGCAGCACAGCCACGGCGATGATCGCCCCGAGGGCATATACGAAGTTGAACAAGGTGTAGGCCAGGCCCGAGGCCACGCCCAGCCCGCGGCCGTTCTTGTACCACGAATAGAGGGCGCACACTGCCATCGTGGCAAGGAACACCGTTCCTTGCACGAAGTCGCCGTAGTGCATTATGGCCACGATGAAGGTAAGCACCAGTGCCAGCGGGATGCTCAGGAAGGCCGTCTTCAGCGACAGCGAGCTGCCAGTAAGCTCTTCCAGCTTTTTCTTTATGCCTATGCCTACGTACAGCTGCACGGCCAGGGCGAGCATGGCGGGCAGCAGCGAGAATAGTGAAGCCCAGAAGCTATCGGAGTCGCACCACCAGGTGATGTCGTCGGTATATACAAGGAACATGGCCTCCACTATGCACGCCACCAGCAGCGACCCCATCAGCGTGGCGAGCGATGGCAGGGCCTTGCCCATGGTGTCGGCCCGCCTCACCATCAGCATGGCCACCCCGGCCACCGCAAGGAGCACAAAGATGATGACAAGCGGCACGGGGCTGTAGAAGAAGTCGCCCATCACCGAGTGGTAGCGCGCGTCGTACTCGTCCTGGGCCACGTTGCCGTCGCCCGCCTCGTTGTCGCTCACGAAGCGCATGAAACTGCCGTAGGTCTTGTATCGCTTGCCCTGGTATTCCACTATGGCGGCCTCGCCGTCCATGCCCGCCAGCCGCAGTGTGTCGCCGTTGGGCACCATGATGGCGGCGTTTCCCTTGGCTTCGGGGGTATGTTCCACTGCCTCCAGCTTGATGGAGTCGCGCGTAAGGTGGTCGGCCACGTACAGTTGGCCGTACTTTTGCTCTTGGCCCGCCATTGTGGTGATGCAGAGCAGGAGCGTGATGACTGATAGTACTCGCTTCATGTTGTTTTGTGGTTAGGTGTGAACAGTAGGCGGCAAGCATGCCGCGCGTATGATATAGTCTCGTGGCGCAAATGCTGCGCTCCCCCTTGGGTGCAGGGGAAATTGTTCATTGCTTTATCATTTTCTGGCGTTAAAGATAATAAAAAAATATTGTTGGCGTGTATGGAATGGTGAAAATGCGCCGCTGGCAGCGTGTTTTTATGTTTGTTTAACTAAAAAAGGTTGCGGGGCGGATTCCATAAGCAAGTGCTTTTCCACAAACGGCTTTCAGCCCATATTGGCGGTGTGCAGTCACCCGCAGTGCTGCTCTTGCGTCTCTTTTGCCTGCTTCTCTGGGGCATGGCCGCTGTTCTCCATTCCCGCAGTTGTGGCCTAAATGGCCGTTGCGCTTGGGCTTTGGGCAGGCATCGTGGCTCTTTTCACCTTTTTTATGATGCGCCATTGGATTATTATTTGTATCTTAGCACACTGATACAAACTTGTGATGACATGAAAAAGGGCGTTTTACTCACATTGAGCGCAGCCCTGGCACTGGCCTCGTGCGGCTCATACGCAGGGCAGGGCGCGGCCACCGGAGCCACCTTTGGCACGATACTCGGCTCGGCCATAGGCGGCATAACCGGCGGGCCGCGCGGGAGCGACGTGGGCACCCTGGTCGGCATGGCCGGGGGGGCTGCCCTCGGGGCTGCTGTGGGCTCGGCTGCCGACAAGGCCAAGCAGGAAGAGTATCGCCGCTACATGGAATACCGCGACTCGCGTTATGGCGGCGGGCAGGGCAGGGGAGACTGGCACGAGGGCGGCAGTGCCTACAACCCGCCACGGCAGCAAGCCGACGAGAGCGGCTTCGACCCCACGCATAGTGGCGACGACCGCATAGTGATGGAGCCTGAGGGCGGCTCGCACCCGCAATACGGCAACGCGGGCCGGCCAGTGGCAGCCCCGTCGGTATCGGTCGATGAGCTCAAGGCCACCATGCCGGGCTACAAGCTGGCAGTGAACAAAGGCATAGAGGTGCGCAACATCAGCTTCGCCGATGCCGGGGGCGACGGCGCACTGAGCCGCCGCGAGAGCGCAAAGGTGTCGTTTGAGGTGATGAATTTTGGCGGCGTGACGCTCTATGATGTCCATCCGATGGTGGTGGAGTCTACCGGCAACAAGCACGTTCATGTCTCGCCGCCGCTGCGCGTGGAGAGCATAGCGCCCGGGCGTGGCGTGCGCTACACGGCAACCGTGTTTGCCGACTCGCGCCTCAAGGACGGCGAGGCAGTGCTGAGGCTGGGCGTAGTGCAGGGCGACAAGGAGATAACGTCGCAGGTCAGGGAGCTGCGCGTGCCGCTGCGCAAGCGCTGACAGCCCATTTGCAGGCACGGGGCTTCACCCGCACTTGGCTTGAAGCATGGGCATTGATGAAATGCGGGCTGCTTGCCCTCGCCGTGAGGGTCAGCGGCCCGCTTCCTTGCTGTCTGCCGGTGGCTTGCGCTGTGAGCCCGTGTGGCTGTCATGCCGCGCCGCTTTGCCGCTATGGCGGGTTGTGGCACGGCGTCTTGCCGCTTTGCGTGGAGGCCGGCGGTTGGCCTCGCGCATTTCGTGCCA
Source organism: uncultured Prevotella sp. (assembly GCA_944320235.1). Taxonomy (GTDB): domain Bacteria; phylum Bacteroidota; class Bacteroidia; order Bacteroidales; family Bacteroidaceae; genus Prevotella. The sequence goes on along the minus strand of CALUGQ010000010.1, from coordinate 42,674 downwards.
CGACGGCCGCAGGTGGTCTTCGAGGTCGGAGCTCTCAAAGTCGAACTCCACCAGCCGCTTGTCGTTGCTCGGCTTGAACGGAACCACAATCTCGTCGGCCCTCACCACCTCCACCATGGCCACGCCCTGTGTGAGTATGCCCAGCTCCTTGGCGGCGCGCCACGACAGGTCTATTATCCTGCCTCGGGCGAAAGGGCCGCGGTCGGTGACGCGCACCACGACCGAACGGCCGTTCTGCAGGTTGGTGACCTGCAGCTTCGTGCCGAATGGGTAGGTGCGGTGGGCGCAGGTCAGGCTGTCGTGGTGCAGCCGCTCGCCGCTGCTTGTGCGTGCCCCTGTGGCCCGCTTTGAGTAATAGGTGGCCTTGCCCCGCTGCACGTATTGTGCCTGCGCGGCCGCTACGGCGCACATGATGAATGTCAGTATCAGTCTTGTTGTCTTATGCTTCACTTTGTCTTGGTTTTGCTATTGGCAGTCACAGGTACTACATAATAAACGGGGCTGACCGCAGTTTTATTGCTTCCGGCGCGGTGCCGTGCGGCAATCATTCTGCGGTCAGCCCCGTTTGTCAGCCTTGGGGCATGGCCGGGCGTGCTCAGACAATGCCCTGTGCCATCATGGCGTTGGCCACTTTCATGAATCCGGCGATGTTGGCACCCTTCACGTAGTCCACGTATCCGTCGGCCTCGCGCCCGTACTTCACGCATTGGTCGTGGATGTTGTGCATGATGTAGTGCAGCTTGTCGTCTACCTCGGCCTCGCTCCAGCTCAGGCGCATGGCGTTCTGCGTCATCTCCAGGCCCGACGTGGCCACGCCTCCGGCGTTGACGGCCTTGCCCGGGGCGAAGAGCTGCTTGGCGGCCACGAACTTCTCGGCGGCCTCGGCGGTGCATCCCATGTTGGAAACCTCGGCCACGCACAGCGGCTTGTTGGCCAGCAGCTGGTCGGCATCGTCGCCGTTAAGCTCGTTCTGCGTGGCGCACGGCAGCGCGATGTCGCACTTCACCTCCCACGGCTTGCGCCCGGCGCGGAACTCAGAGCCGGGGAATTCGTCGGCGTAAGGCTGGCAGATGTCGTTGCCGCTGGCGCGCAGCTCAAGCATATAGGCTATCTTTTCGTCGTCGAGGCCGGCCGGGTCGTAGATGTAACCGTCGGGCCCGGAGATGGTGATGACCTTTGCCCCCAGCTCGGTGGCTTTCTTTGCCGCGCCCCAGGCCACGTTGCCGAATCCGCTTATGGCCACGGTCTTGCCCTTTATGTCATGGCCGTGGGTCTGCAGCATCTGGTTCACGAAGTACAGCGCACCGTAGCCTGTGGCCTCGGGGCGTATGCGCGAGCCTCCCCATTCGAGGCCCTTGCCCGTCATCACGCCGTTCCAGCGGTGGGTAAGTTTCTTGTATGCGCCGAACAGGTAGCCTATCTCGCGGGCTCCTACGCCTATGTCGCCTGCGGGTATGTCCTCCTCGGGGCCTATCACTCGGTAAAGCTCGGTCATGAATGCCTGGCAGAAGCGCATCACCTCGTTGTCCGACCGCCCGCGGATGGAGAAGTCGGAACCGCCCTTGCCGCCGCCCATGGGCAGCGTGGTGAGCGCGTTCTTGAACGTTTGCTCAAAGCCGAGGAACTTAAGGATGGAGAGGTTGACCGACGAGTGGAACCTCAGTCCGCCCTTGTACGGGCCGATGGCACTGTTGAACTGCACGCGGTAGCCAAGGTTTACGTGTACCTCGCCGCGGTCGTCAACCCAAGGCACGCGGAACGTCACCACGCGCTCCGGCTCGACTATGCGCTCTATTATCTTGGCGCGCTCAAACTCTGGGTGCTGGTTGTAAACGTCCTTCACCGATATGAGCACCTCTTTTACTGCCTGCAAGTACTCAAGCTCGCCCGGATGCTTCTGCTCCAGGGCCTGCATTATCTTCTCCACTTCCATAGTAATGCGATGTTTTAAAGGTTTAGTAATAGTCGTGTCATTGTGTCATAAAGACAACGCAAATATAGGAAATAATACTTAAACGGCAAAGTGAAAACGCGGAAAAGTTCGCGTTTTCACTTTCTTTTTGTTTGTTTCAGCTTGTTTTGCCTGGAGTGTGGCGTGTCATCGGCCGGCGTGTCAGCTGCGGCGTCTCCCCTTTGCGTGCAGGCAGACCCGCTGATTGGCGTGTGCCGGAGGCCTTCAGCCGTTGTCATGCATCCCACACGCGCACCACATAGCTGCCGTCGGCGCGTCGGTAGAAGCCGAATGGGCTTACCCTCCCGTTGGCAGTGAGCAGTCCGTAGCCCATGGGGCGCATTCCCTGGTAGCGTGGTATCAGCCTTTCTGTGGCGAGGCCCGTGCGGCGGTCGATGGTCACCACGGTGTGGTCGTTCGCCTCGGCTGTAGGGTTGGCCATGTCGTTGCGGGCATACCTCACGATGCAGGTCACCTTGCCGGCGTCCATGCTCGCCGCCGTTATGCAGCGGTAATAAAAGCGGTCGTAAGCCTTGGTGTATTCTTGGCGGTAGAACATGGCCGTGTCGGGCTGCGGGAACGCCGCCGTGTCCACGGCAAATGCAGAGTAGCTCTCGGCTGCGCCCTTGTGGATGTCGCGAGTGATGTGGATAGCGCCTGAGAACCCGTCGGAATACAGAAGTTCGTCGCCGTTGCTGTACATCACCGGGTTGACGAACCAATAGCCGGTGCGGCTGGCCTCGGCGCACGGCTCAAGCTCGGCGAAGCGCTCCACCAGCTTGCCCGTCCTGAGGCTGAACGCCGCCAGCCACGGGTTGCCGCTGCTGTAGAACTTCTCGGAGAAAGGGTTCATCACCGGGTTGTGCTCGTATTCCCACCGCTCATACATCATCGGCCATGTCATTTTCTGGCAACTGTAGATCACCTCGCCCTTGAACACGCAGAAGTTGAAGTGGGCATAGAAGTAGGTGGTGTCCTTGAAGAGCATGAAGTCGGGGCAGTACATCGGCGACTTGGCCAGCGTCCCCGCGTCGCGAATGACGATTGCGGGTGCGTTGAAGAAAGCCAGGCCGCCGTTCTTGGCTATGGTGTCTTCCATGACGTGGGGCAGTGAGTACGACACCCCTATCCGTTGGCTGTCCGTCATCGTCGCCGCCAGCGGTATGTAGCACAGGCTCGACTTGTCGAGGAGCCGTTTCCAGTCATCGCTCAGCTCTATGAAATGGTCGCGTTCGGTGCTGTCGGCCTCTATGCGTGCGGAGAAGCGCAGTGAGCCGCCGTCCTCCTTGAAGAGCATCACGCAGTTGTTCAGCTTGTCGTTGTAGAAGAAGTACGGCCAGTCAAACTTGGGTACGTCATACACGTCAGACAGCATCTGCCCGTCGAGCTTCAGCCCATGGTCGGTGAATGGGCCGGTGAGCGGCTCGCACGCCGGGCGTGGCAGCTGCCATGGTTCGCCGCCAGCAGCGCCGGAGGCCTGCGCGAAGTTGTGCTGTTCCATCCGTTCCGTCCAGCCAGTAAGCTCTTTTGTGTATTCCATGCTTGTGTAGAAGCTGTTTGCCCCTACGAGGAGTTCGCCCGTGGATTTGCACATCTTCAGGATGTACAGGCCGGAGAGGCCGTTTGTGTTGAAGCTGAAGATGCGCATGAACGCCTCGTCCGTGTCGTATATGTAGCCGTCGGCGGCGTATCCTTTCTCCTTGTTGTAGGCCGCGGCCCTCGCCGAGTCGGGGTAAGCGGTAATCAGCACGAACGGGCTTTGCGGCGCAAGCTCACTCAGCATCTTGCTGTATGGCTTTATGTCTATTTCGCAGCGTGGGCAGAAAGTAGGCTCGTAGAGTATGGCGTACACCGTGTCGTTGGGCGCGCTTATGCTGCTGAGGTAGTCTTTCAGCAATGGCTCGGTGCCGGGTTTCTGCCGTATCTGCAGCTCCATGGCGATGGTTTCCCGCACGAGGGGGAAGTCCTCTGCGCGGGAAACTATGCCCATTAGTAAAGAGAAGAATATTATGGATAATCTCTTCATTGGCGAATTGCGTTTATGGACGTGGCGTGCCACCTGTGTTGTCATTGTCATCGTTGTTCCCACGATGCCTGATGTCGAAGGACTTGCCGGCTCCGGGGGACTTCGCGATGGAATCAATGGGGAATGGAATTATGTTTGTCCAGTTTTCGAGCACGTCGCCGTCGCAGTCGGTTGTCAGCCTCGTTATGCGCGTGGTGTTGTCACCCATGTCAGAATGGGTGATGATTCTTATTCCGCAAACGCGTGTCGTCGCGCCCTTGCATGGGTTGTTCGGTTTTTTGCTGGCTTTCGTTCCATAAAAAGTCTCTTTGACTTCCTTGGGTATTGACGTTCCTTGTGCGCTTGCCGTGGCGCAGAAAGTAGCTGCGAGCGCAGCCATAAACAATGTCTTTTTCATGTTATAACGTGTTATGTTTTGCCCCGTGCTGAAGCGTTAGGGGCGTTGCTTCCATGCTTTTGCGTGCAGGGCATGAGTGGCCTGCTGAAGGTGAGAGCCAGTTTGCTTTCGGTTGCCCCTATGGGTTGGTCAGTGGTGCATTCATTGTTTCATGTTCGTCGTGGCTTTGTCCTGTGCTTGTCAATCTCCAGCACGGCGGCGCATGCAGCCGCCGTGGACAGGCAAATGGCTTTGGCCGCCGCGCCATCGCCGTAAGCCAAGCCGTAGACACAGATGGCAATGGGGATTGGCATGATGCAGAGCGACAGTCGCCTCTCCTTGTGCGGCACTTTCGCCATGCCCCATCCGCCCATGGTGCATATCGCCACTGCAAGCATCAGCATGGAGACGGCTGCGCAAGCCAAGCGGGGCGCGTTCCATCCGTCAACGCCGTAGGCCAGCGCCAAGGCCACTGCCACGGCAATGAGTGCGGCCTCCAAGGCCAGGAGGGCAAGGCTCTGCCTGGCAGGCGGCTCTTCGGCTGTTGGCTTGCTGCGCAAGGCCAACAGCGCATCTGCTGCGGGGATGAGCATGAGCGGCAGTGCCAGCCACCCGTGCGATTGCGTAAGGCACGGCACGAGCATGGCGCAGCCGGCCATGGCCGCATCGGAAGAAAGGGTGGGGCTCCATGCTTCGGCTGCGCCTCGGGAGCGCAGGCTCATGGCAAACACCGTGCAAACGACAGATATTATCAGCGCCCCACCGACTGCCACCCATGCCCCCTGCATGGGCGTCAATGCCATGATAACCCCGCACGCGCATGCCGTGGCGATGTGGGCGACTTGTCTTTCGTAACTTAATGTCATCGCATTGTTATTCATGTTCTTCAAGTTGCCTTTTCCTTTTTCTTATCATCCAAGCTATGCGGAAAATGTTCTCTACGATGGTGATGGCGGTGAATAACCACAAAACGTATCCTATGCCAAAGACTATCCATATGAACACGAGCGTGAGCGCATCCCAGAACAAGCTATTCAAAGTTATTCCATAGTTGCGGGCTGTAGAGTGAAATGGTGAGTGCTCCATATATAATCATTTTTTCTCTTTCAGTGAGTTCGTTGTTTGTCTCCATGATTGCGGTGTAATGGTTTACTACTTCCGCAATGTCATCAATGTCGTTAGGGTACATTTCGTAAGCTTCCATGAAAAGGCTAAGTAGTCTTTTGACGTTTATGGACTCAATACGGCTGTACTGTAAATATAGCTTTGGGTTAAAGTCGCCGTCCCTGTACGCCGGGTGTTAGCACCGACTCGCCGCAGTCATTCGCCCCACAGGCGCACCACGTAGCTGCCGTCGGCGCGGCGGTAGAAGCCGAAGGGGCGTATCTGCCCGTTGTCAGTGCGCAGTCCGTAGCCCAGGGGGCGCATTCCCGGGTATCGCGGCAGCATCCGCTCAGTGGCAAGGCCCGTGCGTCGGTCGATGGTCACGAGGGTATAGTCGTTCGTTTCGGGTCCTGGCTTGGCCACATCGCGTCGGGAGTACATCACGAGGCAGCACACCTTGTCGGCATCCATGCGCGCGTGCATTATGCATCGGTAGTAAAAGCGGTCGTAAGCCTTGAAGTATTCGCGGCGGTAGAACATGGCCGTGTCGGGCTGCGGGAACGCCGCGGTGTCCACGGCAAAGGCCGAGAAGCTCTCCACCGGGCCGCCGTCGATGTCGCGTGTGATGTGTACCGTGCCAGAGAACCCGTCGGCATAGAGCAGTTCCTTGCCGTCGCTGTACATCAGCGGGTTCTGGTAGTAATAGCCCGTGCGGCCGGCCTCGGCGCAAGGCTCAAGCTCGGCGAAGCGCGCGGAGAGCTTGCCCGTACTGAGGTTGAACGCCGCCAGCCACGGGTTGCCGCTACGGTAGAACTCCGGCGTGAACGGGTTGAGCGCGGGGTTGTGCTCGTATTCCCATCGTTCGTACTCCATGGGGAATGTCATCTTCTGGCAGCTATAGATGACGTTGCCCTTGAACACGCAGAAGTTGAAGTGCTGGTAGAAGAACAGTGTGTCGTTTTCAATGTTGAAAAGCGGCTCGTAGAGCGGCAGCGGCTTAAGCGTGTTGAGGTCGCGCAGGAGCAACACAGGCTCGTTGTAAAAGCCAAGCTGCTTGGCAATGGTGTCCTCGGTGACGTTGGGCAGCGAGTAAGACACGCCGATGCGCGTGCTGTCTATGATGCTAGTTGCAAGCGGTATGAACGACAAATCGTCGTCTGTAATATGCTTGCGGGCCTCCTTGCTTACCTTGATAAAGCTGTAACGCTCGGTGCTGTCGGCTTCTATGTGCGCCTTGAAGCGTAGCGAATCGCCGTCGATTTTAAACAGCATCACGCCCTCGCTTAGCTTGTCGGTGTAGTAAAAGTGGCTGCCGTCGAACTTCGGTATGTCGAACACGTGCGACAGCATCTGTCCGTCCGGGGCTATTGGGTAGTCGGTGTAGGCAGTGCCGATGGGTGGGCATTGAGGGCGCTGCAGTTCCCATTTCCCCATGTCGTAACCTTTTTCGTCTATCGCATAGTCGTGGGGCGGCATCCGTTCTGTCCACTGTGCCAGTTCCTTTACGAACTCAGGCGTGGCGAAGTAGTTTACCCCTCCCGTCAGCACTTCGCCCTTCGACTTGCAAATCTTGAACAAGTATAAGCCCGAAAGTCCACTGGAGTTGAAGCTGAATATGTTGAGAAAGGCTTTGTCTGTGTCGTAGACGTAGTAATCGGCGGCATATTCCTTGGCCTTGTTGTAGGCGGCAGCCCTCGCGGAGTCGCTGTAAGTGGTGATGAGCACGAGCCTGCTTGTGGGCGATTGCTGCTTGAGCAATCCGCCAACTCCGTTTATGAACACCTCGCATCTCGGGCAGAAGCCCGGCTCGTAGAGAATGGCATATATGGTGTCTTGGTCGGCAGGCACCATGCCAAGGTATTCCTTTAAAAGACCTTCCGTGCCTGGCTTTTGGCGTACTTGCAGCGAAAGCGACATCGTTTCCCGCACGAGAGGGAAGTCCTCTGCGCGGGAAACTATGCCCATTAGTAAAGATAAGAATATTATGGATAATATCTTCATTGGCGAATTGCGTTTATGGAAGTGGCGTGCCGTCTGTGTTGCCGTTGTCATCGTTGTCTCCACGATGTTTGATGTCGGTGAAGTTAACGTCTCCGGGGTACTCCGCTATGATATCAAAGGGGAATGGAAGAATGTTTGTCCAGTTTTCGAGCACGTCGCCGTCGCAGTCGGTTGTCAGCCTCGTTACGCGCGTGGTGTTGTCGCCCATGTCAGAATAGGTGATGACTCTTATTCCGCAAACGCGTGTCGTCGCGCCCTTGCATGGGTTGTTCGGGCTTTTGCTGGCTTTCGTTCCATAAAAAGTCTCTTTGACTTCCTTTGGTATTGACGTTCCTTGTGCGTTTGCCGTTGCGCAGAATGCGGCCGTGAGCACGACCATGGCCAATGTCTTTTTCATGTTTGTTTTATTTTATTGTTGTTTTGCCCCGTGCTGAAGCGTTAGGGGCGTTGCTCCCATTTTCCCGCGGGCGGGCATGGGTACCCGTTTGTTTTTTTTCAGAGTTTCACGTTGATTACATGAAGTATCCGTAGAGCCTCCGCCTGTCGGTGGTTATCTCTATCATGTACTTCTCTTCTCCGTCGGTGTCGGGTACGCTGATGGCCTGTACGCCTGGCGTTAGCACCGTCTCGCCGCTGTACATTATTGTTCCGCCCGTGCCTGTTATGGTGATGTTGGCGGCTACTGCTCCAGAGTCGGTGCGCAGGTAGACGGAACTTTCATCGAAAGTTATTGTAGGAGTGTGTATGTTGGGTTTGGGTTCACCCCTTGTCTCGTCATCGTTTTGCCATTGCACTACATTGGTGCTGGCTAAGCTTGAAACACAGATGGCCATTGCGAGATAAGTAAATAATACTTTTTTCATAAGCGTTAATTTTGGTTTTGTTGAGTGCAAAGTTATAAAATAGTGATTGGCCGACAAAGCTTTTTACTTCTCAATTACTTCTCAAATGGTTCTTAATTGCTTCTTATTGTCGTTTTTTTACGTATAGTTCTGTTATATTGTAAGATATTGGCCTTTTTTGATTTCTCGTGATGATGCTTATAGCTCAAGAATAACTTTGTCCCAAGCTTTTGCTTCGCCTTTTTCTTTAAATGCTCTCATGTATAGTTTTATGCGTACAGATGCGAGCCCTTGGTAAGAGAGGCAAGTAAGTGATGCTATTTCGCGAAGTTTGAGATTTATTTTTAGTAGCAGGCACACATGATAGTCGGCCACGCTCATGTCACAGAGTTCATAAAGCCGTTTTCTGAAATCTGTGTATATGGTATCTACGGTTGATGCAAGTTCTTCCCATTCTTCATCCGACAAAGGCTGTGGTTGCCCAGTCTTGTCCAGTTTCTTGCGTATTTCGTTGTATATGCGTGATTCTTTTATTTTGTTCTTTTGCTCTTTTTTTAGTGTGTCAAGGTCAATGTTTGCTGCTGGGGGCGTTATAGGCAAATGTTGTTTGCCGTCATTTGAAGTAACAACGTTAATCTTGTGATTTCCATTTGTTGTATGGCTTGCTCCTTTGCTTTCTGTCTCTGTTGCTGTGTTTTTATGTGTTCCTTTGTTCATGGTAACTCTTTCTTTTAGGATGGGCCTGGCAAAATAAATAGAGACAATGCAAATGAAGCATATAGTCATGGCTATGATGATGTTGTGTTGTTTTTGGTTTTCATTTTTGAGGGAGTTGTTGTCGTATAACGCAACCTCCAAGTTCACTGCGCTTGCTGCACGTTTTAAATTTACTGAATCTGCATATTGTTTGCTGAGCTTAAGGTGATGTGTGGCTTTTCTTGTGTCACCTGTATTTGAATAATGTTCTGCCAACCATGTATGTGCTGCGTGTTTGCCAAACGAATTGCCTTTTTCTGCAAGTGCGTTGTAGCAAATCACGGCCGAGTCCAGTTTGTCTTCTTTGGAAAACAGACGGGCAGCGATTGCCAACATCGCATTCCTTTCATGAGGGTTGTTGTATGATATGGCAGGACGCAGATGTCTCCAGGCAAGTGCGTATTGCCCCTCTTTTTCATAAAGTGCAGCTATTTGTGTGTTGGCAGATGCCTCCATCTTTTTGTTGCCTTGCTTTATTGCTAATTTCAAAGCTTTGTTGTATGTATTGAGAGCACTGTCAATGATGTTTTTGTCGGCATAGGTGCGTGCAATGTCGCGTAGGTCATAAATCATGTTAGTTGTGTCCCTTGATTGTGATGTTATGTTATAGGAACGCATGAACATATCCAATGCGTCATCGTAGAGCTCACTTTCTGCAAACATATATCCAATGCGTGAGTAAGCCCTGCTTTTGATGAGTGATTTGTCATCTCCTTTTGCGGTCTCAAGGACAAGCCTGAAATATTTTGCAGCCTGCTGCGCGTCTTTCATTTCCGTGTAAATCTTCCCTGCTGTGTAGTAAGCCCTGGGCAGCAGGCGGCGGTCGCCGCCCTGCTCGTAGTAGCGCAGCAGTGGGAGCACTGCCGAGTCTGAGCGTGGCGTTTCGTACAGTCGGTCGGCGGTTTCGAGGCGCAATAGGCTGTAGTACATGCGCGCGTCTTCGGCCCATGTGGCCGTGTCGGCGGCCATCTGGCTGAGCATCGAGGCCGCGCTGTCGGGATGGGCGGCGGCGATGCTGTCCACTTTGGCCAACCCTGGCGGGTACCTGTGGCGTCCGCAGGCGGCCAGTAGCAGCAGGGCGAGCATGGTGATTATTATGGTTGGCGCGTGCTTCATGGTGCAAATGTACTAAAAAAATCCTTAACGGGGAGGCTCTCGCGCCACTATTTTGGTGAAAATCCAAGTCGGTCATCAGGCCGCCTGCTGCCTTGTCCTTTGGCTGTGTGCGGCTTTCCAAGCGCTCTCGTCCTGCCTGCGCCATCTTGCCTGACGCCTTGTCTCGGCCTGTCCTGCTGCGCCTTCAGCAAAGGCGGCTGCCGGCCTGCACGCTGGCAGGACGAAATCACTTTGGCCTATGATGGCCGGTTCGGGGTAAACAATTGCTACAAAAGCCGCGGCCGCAGGGCCGGGCTTGCGCCTTGCTGTCCGGGGAGGCCGTTGTGGCGGGGCCAAACGGCGCGTTTTGCAGCGCGATGCGGCCTGTTTTGCAACGCAAAACGCCCCTTCCCGCAATGCGCTGTGGCACAGGCAGTTGCGGGAAGGGGCGTGGATTGCGAAATGCTTTTACAAAAGTCAGATCCTGTCGAGGGCCTGGCGGATGTCGTCGAGGATGTCCTCCACGTCCTCAATGCCCACGGAGAGGCGGATTAGGTCGGGCGCGATGCCGGCCTCGCGCAGCTGCTCGTCGGAGAGCTGGCGGTGGGTGTGGCTGGCGGGATGGAGCACACAGGTGCGCGCGTCGGCCACGTGGGTTACGATGCTCGCCATCTGCAGCGAGTCCATGAACTTCACTGCCGTGTCGCGGTCGCCCTTGAGGCCGAAGGCTATCACGCCGCAGCTGCCCTGTGGCAGGTACTTCTCGGCAAGGGCGTGGTAGGGGTTGCCGGGCAGGCCGGGGTAGTTAACCCACGCCACGCGCGGGTCGGCGCTAAGGAACTCGGCCACCTTCTGCGCGTTCTGGCAGTGCTGGCGCACGCGCAGGTGGAGCGTCTGCAGGCCGATGTTGAGCAGGAACGAGTTCATGGGCGAGGGCACGGAGCCGAGGTCGCGCATGAGCTGCGCCACGAGCTTGGTGGTGTAGCCCATCTTCCCGAAGGCTTCGGCATACACCAGCCCGTGGTACGACTCGTCGGGCGAGCACAGCCCGGGGTAGCGCGAGGCGTGCTCCGTCCAGGGGAAGTTGCCGCTGTCCACCACGCACCCGCCCACCTGCATGGCGTGGCCGTCCATGTACTTGGTTGTGGAGTGGGTGACGATGTCGGCTCCCCACTCAAAGGGGCGGCAGTTGATGGGCGTCGCGAAGGTGTTGTCAACGATGAGCGGCACGCCGTGGCTGTGGGCCAGGCGGGCGAAGCGCTCTATGTCGAGCACCTTGCAGCCGGGGTTGGAGATAGTCTCGCCGAACATCACCTTGGTGTTCGGGCGGAACGCCTTTTCAATCTCCTCGTCGCCGGCCTCGGGGTTTACGAAGGTGCAGTCGATGCCGAGCTTCTTCAGCGTCACGCCGAAGAGGTTGTAGGTGCCCCCGTAAATCTCGTTCGAGGCCACTATGTGGTCGCCCGCCTCGCAGATGTTGAACACCGCGTAGAAGTTAGCTGCCTGGCCCGACGACGTGAGCACCGCGCCCACGCCGCCTTCGAGCGCGGCAATCTTCTGCGCCACGGCGTCGTTGGTGGGGTTTTGCAGTCGGGTGTAGAAGTAGCCCTCCTTCTTCAGGTCGAAGAGCAGGGCCATCTCGTCGCTGTCGTCATACTTGAATGTCGTGCTTTGCACGATTGGCGGCTCCACGGGCTCGCCGTTCTTGGGTGTCCACCCTGCGCGGACGCAGAGCGACGCCGGTCTTAGTTTCTTTTCCATTTTGTGCTGATTGTTATGTTGTCCGCGCCCTTGCGGGGCGCGGGGTTGAGCCTTGGTGATGGGAGGGCTGGGAGTTATGGGAGGCATGGGAGTTGTGGGAGGGCTGGGAGTTGTGCTGGATGTGGGCGCGCGGCCCTAATCCTTGGCTCCCGGGCCTTGTCTCTTGGTTCCCGGGCCTTGTCTCTTGGCTGTTAATTCTTGGCTGTTGATTCTGGCTTTTCCTTGCCCCAGGCTTCCAGGCGGTCGTATTCCTCCTTGGTCAGTCGCATGAACGAGCCGTGCTGCGGGGCCTCCACGCCGCGTATGTCCTGCGGTGAGTGGAAGTTGCGCAGGTACTTGTCGGCGCGGCAGAGGCGGTAGCGCTTGGGCTTGGAGGAGTACTCTATGTAGCCAATCACCCAGGTTGAGTCGCCCGCGAGCTGGAAGGCAGACACTCCCTCGCACTTCTTGTTGCCCTCAAAGTCAACGTAGTCGTCCTCCACCGGCTCGCTCCAGGGGCCTGTCAGCTTAGGCGCCGTGGCGGTGAAAAGGCCGCGCTGCCCGCCCTCCTTCTTTATCATCATGTGGTAGAGGCCGTCGGAGGCAAGGTAGTTGATGTCGGCGTCGATGGTGGCATAGCCCCAGTCGAAGAGCAGCCGCGGCTTGGTGAGCGTGGTGAACGACTCGTCGGCGTATGAGTAATACATGCGGTCGTAGCCCTCCTCGGCTCGGTTGAGCATGGAGTAGTATATGAGGTAGCCGCCCTTGCGCCCGTCGGGCCACACGTATGCCGGGTCCCAGAATATCTGCGGGGCCCACACGCGGTTTATTTTCGAGTAGTCCTTGTATGGGTCGGGGCTGTCCTTGTCGGAGAAGATGGCCGCGCCCTTGCGGAAGTCGAACGTCACGGACTTCCAGTTCAGCATGTCGTCGCTGGTGAGGAGGTTGATGCCGTAGTTGTCCCACACCTTGCTCTTGCCCACGCACATGTCGGTGGTCACCATCAGGTAGCCGGAGCAGTCGTGCTTGCGGCAGATGTATGCGTCGCGCGTGCCGCCCTCTATGCCGGCAAGCTTCTTCTGGTCGAACACGGGTTCGCCCCCGCGCAGGTCGTGGTAGTTGAATCCGTCGCGGCTGATGGCGTAGGCCGTCCACTCGCCGCGCCCGCTCATGTGGCAGAACAGGTAGCCGTAGTCGCCCTTTTGCGGGTTTTGCGCCGATGCTGTCGGCGCGGCGGCTGCGGTCAGCATGGCCGCCAAGATGGCTGTAAGAGTCTTTTTCATTGTTGTGTTTTTGTCGTTTTTATTTCTTCTTTGCGGCAGGTGCCTTTGCCCTTATCACGGTAAAGGAGTAAGGCTCCACGCCGATGGTGTGCTTTTTGTTGATGGTTCCTTCCGCTTTCAGCGGCTTGGCGCGGCTGTCGGAGGGTGTCCCGGTGATGTGCTCTTCCTGCGTCGGCGTGCCGTCGGCCACAAGTGAGCCGAGGTCGAGCTTGTAATCCACGCGCACTGGGAGCAGGTTCACGAGCTTGATTATCACGTCGCCGGTCTCCTTGTCGCGCACTATTGACTGCCCTATGCGCAGGCATACGTCCTCGCGGGCGTTGTCGGGGGCCACGGTGGCGGGTATGTATGTGTCGCCAGCGTTCTGTCCGAACATACGCTGCACGTAGTAGTCGGTGGTGAAGCGGATTGACTTGTTGTCGAAGTACATCATGTCGGGCGTCCACTGCGTGTCGCCGCGCCGTGCCATGAGCGGCGCGTAGCTGGCCAGGCTCACCACGTCGGCGTTGCGCTCCAGCTCGGTCATGTATAGCGCGAGGGTGAGTGCTGTCTCCATGTTGTTGGGCCTGCCGGGGGCGTGCGAGGCATATTCGCCGAGGTAGACCTTCGGCCCGCGGCGGTCGTAGGCGTCGTAGAAGTCGCGGTTGTGTATGAACCAGCCCGGCGGGCAGTAGTAGTGCTCGTCTACCATCGGCACGCCCAGCTCCTTGGCGAACTGCCAGCCGTACTCATAGTCGGAGCCTTCGTAGAACGGCCCGGCCGTGCCGATGACGGTGATGTCGGGATATTTTGCCTTCACGGCGTCGTAGATGAGCTTGAACCGCTCCTTGAACACCTCTGAGATCAGGTCTTCGTTGCCTATGCCGAGGTACTTCAGGCCGAACGGCTCGGGGTGCCCGGCCTCGGCCCGCACGCGGCCCCAGGTGGTCGACTTGTCGCCGTTGGCCCACTCGATGAGGTCGAGCACGTCCTGTATGTACTCGTCCATCTCCTCGCCCAGGGGCAGTCCGCCCTGCTGCCCGTCGCCTCCGAGCGACGAGTTCTGGCATGGCACGCCCGCCGCCACCACCGGCAGCGGCTCTGCCCCGATGTCCTCGCAGAACTGGAAGTACTCATAGAAGCCCAGGCCCATGGACTGGCGGTAGTTCCAGATGTTGTACATCCCCTTGCGTTCGTGGAGCGGGCCTACGGTGTTTTTCCACCGGTAGATGTTCTGCAGGCCGTTGCCGTGGGCCACGCAGCCGCCGGGGAAGCGCACGAAGCGTGGCTTGAGGTCGGCTATGGCCTGGGCGAGGTCGCGCCTGAGGCCGTTCTCGCGGCCCTTGAACGTGTCGTATGGGAAGAGCGAGAGCATGTCGATGGCATAGCTTCCTGCCTCTTCGGGTATCACGGCCAGCTCGGCCTCGGGGTCGCTTGCCGTGGCCTTGATGGTGGCTTCGAGCCGCCGCCAGCCGCTTTTGGGCAGCGTCACGGCTGCGGAGCCGATGGTGCGGCCGTCCTTGCAGCGCAGGGCCAGGCGCACGCGGCGGTTGTCGCCGCCGACCATCTTGCCAAATACGGACACCCGGTATTTCTTTCCGTGCTCCACGGCTATGCCGCCGTAGCCCGTGTTGGCGAGCGCGCCGCCCGCCTCGCTGACCGTGAGCAGGGCGTAGTGGGCGTTGTTGGCGTGTATGGGGTTGTCGGTCTTAATCTCCACGGAGGCCCCGCCGGTGGTGCGCCAGGCGTATGTCGGCCCCCAGTCCTTGTGGCGCTTGCGGCCCTCGGTGGTATATTCAAAGTCGCGGTTCTGCACGAGTTCGGCATAGAGGCCGCCGTCGGCGGCATAGTTTATGTCCTCGAAGAACACGCCGAAGAGGTCGGGGCTGATTGCCTTCCCGGCCGACGGCTGCGCCGTCACGGTGACGCTGACGTTCTTAAGCCCCTTGAAGCGCGCGGGGTCGTCCTTCATCAGCTCGGCGTTCTTGGCCGCGCGGTATTGCGCCAGCTCGCACCCGGCGATGGCATCCTCCACTACGCGGCTCTCCACGCGGAGTATGCGGCCCACGGCCCGGCTGCCGTCGGTGAACGTCACCGTGTCGCGCGGCACGCTGCGGTTAGGGCCCGTCTTTGCGCGCGAGGACACATAGTCCTGCGGTTTCCACAGCAGCAGGTCGCGGCTCTCGGTGAGCGCCATGGTCTTGCCGTCCTTGCCCACGAGCCACGAGCACGCCCACGCGCCGCCGGGCATACGCTCCAGCACGGGGTCGTACATCCGCTTGCCGCTGCCCCAGGGGCCGTAGTCGCTCTTTACGAAGGCAAACTCGCCTCCAATCTTTTGCCACCGCTGCCCGTCGGCGCTCCATGCCAGGTGCAGCCCGGTGGTGTTGTTGGCTGCAGAGGTGGTGTAAGAGAACAGGTATAGCGAGTCCTGCCGCGACTCGGAGGCCGCGGCGCCTGTTGCCGCCGATACGGCGAGCATGGCGCAAAGGATGGTTTTCCTCATCATAGTTTGTGTTTTTTGTCGTTGATGGTACATTCTTGTAGGTTTGTCCGCCCGCCGTTGCAGGCAGGCACAGCCTATTCTGCAAAGGTAGCGGTTTTCTTGCTCTTTGCGGGGCGGGCGGCTGCTTTCTTAATTATATTTAACGGTGGCGCGCGCGCAGGCGTGCAGCGCTGCCTGTCAAGTTGGTAATTAAATGTTACAAATTCCGTATGGCAGGGCCGCAGCCGGCAACCGGCGGTGCGGAATGGCCCGTTCTGCGCTTCAAAGCGGCCCGTCTTGTGGCGCAAAACAGGCTGTTTTGCGCTGCGGAACGGTCATGTGGGTAACCGCTTGAGGCCCAGGTGGTTATGTGGTGTGGCTGTTCTGGTAGCCAATCTTTACAAAAAGCATGGGCCGGAGCGGGGCCTGCGGCGACGGGCAGGGCAAATGTCATGCGGAGAAAATAAAAGATTTGTTTCGCAGGCAGGCTCATTTCAGATTCTTTTCAGAATTGCCCCGTACATTTGCCAGTGAAAACAATGACAACAAACCAAACGAGAAAAGGAGACACGACTATGAAGTACTGGAAATGGATGCAAGCAACGGCGCTCTGCGCCGTGGGCGCACTGGCCTTTACGGCGTGCGACAACGACGACGATGACGACGGCTACACCCGCGTGCCGGCTGCGGTCGAGGCTGCCTTTGCCGACCGATACGGCGGCCATGGGCGCGTGGACTGGGATGCCGAGCGCGGCGGTTACTGCGTGGGCGAGTTCTACATGGACGGTCGCGAGTGCGAGGCGTGGTATTCGCCCGATGGCAGCTGGATGATGACCGAGGTTGACTACGGGCGCAACCTGCAGGCCCTGCCGCAGGCCGTGCAGGACGGCTACAACGCAACCACATACGCGCAGGACGGCTGGCGCATCGACGACATCGACGAGATACAGCGGCCCGGCTACGAGAACGTATACAAGATAGAGGTGGAGAAGGCCGGCCAGCCCGACCATGACCTTTATTTCGACCTCGGCGGAACGCTCTTCCGCGACGTACAGGACGACGGGCGCGACCACGACAACAGCGGCATGATACACGACAGGCTGCCGGCTGCACTCTCGGATTACATCAACACGCAATACCCCGGGGCGGCAATCGTCGACTTCGACCGCGAGGACAGGGGATACTACGAGGTAGACCTGCGCCACGAGGGCAAGAGCATCGAGGTGGTGTTCGACCGCGAGGGCAACTGGGTGATGTCGAAGACCGACTGCGACCGCAACGTGCCTGCGGTGGTCAGCGAGGCCGTGGCCCGCGAGCTTCCGGGCGCGCGCATCGACGACTGCGACTATATCGAGACGCCCGCGGGCAGCTACTGGCTCGTGGAGACCGAGCGGCCCGAGCGCGACCTGCGCGTAACGGCCGACTGGCAGGTGGACTTCCTGCCGTGAAGGCAAAAGGATTGATGGATGGACAGAATGGCGGCGGAACGGGCTCAGGCGCGTTCCGCCGCCTTGCTTTCGTCGCGCCCCGGGCGCAAAATAGCGCGGCAGGCTTGCGTATGTCGGATTTTATTCATACATTTGCATTGCGCTAAGCCGTTTTGCGGGGCCGGCGGCACGCAGCTGCGCGCTGAAGCGGCGGCAAGGCGGCCCGCGGCGGGCGCAGGCAAACCGAAAACAATACGACTATGAGAGCTAAGATACCGGCAGAGTGGAACAAGTTCTACCTTAAGGACGTGTCGTTCGTCAACCTGATGACGCGCCGAATATTCAACGTGCTGATTGTGGCCAACCCCTACGACGCATTCATGCTCGAGGACGACGGCCGCGTTGACGAGAAGATATTCGACGAGTACATGGACCTGGGGCTGCGCTATCCGCCCACGTTCACGCAAGTGACAACCACCGAGGAGGCCGACAAGGTGCTCAAGACCACCGACATAGACCTCGTGATATGCATGCCGGGCAACGCCGACAACGACGCGTTCGACGTGGCGCGCGCCGTGAAGGCGGCTTCGCCATCCACCCCCTGCGTGGTGCTCACGCCCTTCTCGCACGGCATCACCAAGCGTATGGAGAACGAAGACCTCTCCGTGTTCGACTACGTTTTCTGCTGGCTCGGCAACACAAACCTCATCCTCTCCATCATAAAGCTCATCGAAGACAAGATGAACATCGAGCACGACATGGCCGAGGCGGGCGTGCAGATGATACTGCTCGTGGAGGACGGGGTGCGCTTCTACTCGTCAATACTGCCCAACCTGTACAATTACATACTGCTGCAGTCGCGCAATTTCTCTACCGAGGCGCTCAATCCGCACGCCGCGGCGCAGCGTAAGCGGGGGCGGCCAAAGGTGCTCCTGGCCCGCACTTACGAGGAGGCAATGGAGCTGTACGGCAAGTATGGCGACAACGCGCTGGGCGTAATCAGCGACGCGCGCTTCCCCCGCGAAGGCAAGAAAGACCCCGAGGCGGGCCTGAAGCTGCTCCGCGAGATAAGGAAACGCGACGAGTACGTGCCTCTAATCCTGCAGAGCGCCGAGTCGGAAAACCGCCAGAAGGCTGAGGCCGAGGGCTTCCGCTTCGTCGACAAGAACTCGAAGAAGATGGACATCGACCTGCGACGCCTCATGGAAGAGCACATGGGCTTCGGCGACTTCGTGTTCCACGACCCCAAGACCGGCAGCGAGATACTGCGCATACGCACGCTGAAGGAACTGCAGGACAACATCTTCACCATACCAAACGATTCGATGCTCTACCACGTGAGCCGCAACCACATGAGCCGCTGGCTCTCGGCCAGGGCCATCTTCCCCGTGTCTGCGTTCCTCAAGCACGTCACATGGCACAAGCTGCAGGACGTTGACGCGCACAGGCAGATAATCTTCGACGCAATAGTGCAGTACCGACGGATGAAGAACATCGGCGTGGTGGCCGTCTTCGACCGCGGGAAGTTCGACGCTTACGGCCACTTCGCACGCATCGGCGACGGCTCGCTGGGAGGCAAGGGGCGCGGATTGGCCTTCATAGACAACATAATCAAGCGCCACCCCGAGCTTAACCAGTATCCCGGGGCGGCCGTCTGCATACCCAAGACGCTCGTGCTCTGCACCGATGTCTTTGACGATTTCATGGACAAGAACAACCTTTACCAGGTTGCGCTGAGCGATGCCAGCGACGAGGAGATACTGGCCCACTTCCTCCGGGCGCAGCTGCCGGACTCGCTGATAGCCGACTTCTTCACCTTCTTCGACGCGGTCAAGGCCCCGATAGCCATCCGGTCGTCATCCCTGCTGGAGGACAGCCACTACCAACCCTTTGCCGGAATCTATTCCACTTACATGATTCCGTACCTTGAAGACAAGTATGAGATGCTGCGGATGCTGGCTTCAGCCATCAAGGCGGTGTACGCTTCGGTCTACTACCGCGACTCGAAGGCTTACATGACCGCCACGCGCAACGTCATTGACCAGGAGAAGATGGCCGTCATCTTGCAGGAAGTGGTAGGCCGCCGCTACGGCGACCGCTATTACCCGAGCTTCAGCGGGGTGCTCCGCTCGCTCAACTACTATCCCATTGGGGAGGAGAAGGCCGAGGAGGGGATAGTGAACCTTGCCCTGGGCTTGGGCAAGTACATCGTCGACGGGGGCCAGACGCTGCGCGTAAGCCCTTACCATCCGCGCCAGGTGCTGCAGACCAGCGAGATGGAAATGGCCCTCAGGGAGACACAGACGCGCTTCTACGCCCTCGACATGACCCACGTGGGCGACGGGTTCAAGGTGGATGACGGTTTCAACATACTCAACCTGCGCGTCAAGGAGGCCGACAAGGACGGCTCGCTCCAGTACATCGCCTCGACGTTCGACCCCTACGACCAGGTCATCCGCGACGGTATCTACGAGGGAGGGCGCAAGGTCATCACTTTCTGCGGGGTGCTGCAGCACGGCGTTTTCCCCCTGCCTGAGCTGCTGCAGATGGTGCAGAGGCTCGGCACTGAAGAGATGAGGCGGCCCGTGGAGATTGAGTTTGCCTGCAACCTCAACGCCGACAAGACCGGCGAGTTGAACCTTTTGCAGATTCGCCCGATAGTGGACAGCAAGCAGATGCTTGACGAAGACCTGGCCGCGCTGCCCGACGAGCGTTGCCTGCTGCGCTCCCACAACTCGCTGGGCCACGGCATATGCGACGGCGTTTGCGACGTTGTGTATGTCAAGGCGGGCGAGGATTTCACTGCAACCAACAATCCTGCCATTGCTTGCGAGATAGAACGGATGAACCGGCAGTTCCTTGCCGACGGCCTGGGCTACGTGCTCGTGGGCCCGGGGCGGTGGGGGTCGAGCGACCCATGGCTCGGAATCCCGGTGAAATGGCCGCACATCAGCGCGGCGAAGGTGATCGTTGAGGCCGGGCTGAAGAACTACCGTGTGGATCCGAGCCAGGGAACCCACTTCTTCCAGAACCTCACTTCGTTTGGCGTGGGCTACTTTACTATCAACACATTCCGCGGCGACGGGCTTTTCCGCCGCGACATCCTCGATGCCATGCCGGCTGTGGAGGAGACGCAGTTTGTGCGCCATGTGCGCTTCGACCGCCCGTTGAAGATAATGATGGACGGCAAGAAGCAGGAGGGCGTGGTGCTGTTTGGTGATTGACGGGGCGCGGGAGGCAAGCCTTGGCCACGCTGCATATTACGCTCGCAGGGCGGGAAGCTGAACCAATGCAGCTTCCCGCCCTGCGCGCATTTGCCTGTATGCGTCTGCGTTATTTGTATTTCAGGATTTGGCCCGGCATGAGCCGCGATGTCTTTGTGATGTGGTTGAGGCGGCATAGGGCGTTGACTGTGGTGTGGCGCTTGCGCGCTATGTGGCCCAGTGTCTCCCCTTTGCGCACCTTGTGGTAGCGTATGGTCTTCTCAACCTTTGCCGCCGGGGCTGCCGCCGAGAGCCTCTCGTCGCCGGCATCGGCGCTGTTCACTGTCTGTGCGCCCACTCCGCGCAGGCGGTTGGCAGACAAGCCTTCCCTCTGGTAGGTGTCGCGGCGGAACATATAGAAGTCGCTCACCACGTCCTGGTTGACGAAGTCGAACATCAGTGTGGGGTTGAGGGCCACGCCGCAGAGCCTTGTCTCGAAGTGCAGGTGCGAGCCTGTGCTCCGGCCTGTGTTGCCGCCGAGGCCGATGGGCTCCCCGGCGCGCACTTCCTGGTTCTCCTTCACGAGCTGCTTCGACATGTGTCCGTAGATGGTCTCAAGGCCGTTGTAGTGGCGTATCACCACGTACTTGCCGTAGCCGCGGGCCTCGTAGCGCACTATGCGCACCTTGCCGCTGAACGCCGCGCGTATTGTGTCGCCTATATACACCTTGATGTCGAGCCCCTTGTGCTGCCTTCCCCAGCGCGCCCCGAAGTTCGACGTGAGCACGCGGCTCGTGGTCGGCATGCAGAAGCCGCGCAGGTCGATGCGGAATGAGTCGGGGAGTTCGGTGGCGCGGTGTGCGTATTTGTTGTCCCAGTCGTCATAGAGGTCGGCTGCCGGCGAGCCTGTCTGCTCTATTTGGATAAGTCTGTTCAGTGCGACTGAGTCCACTGCTTTCATCTTTCTGTCTATCGGGGCCTGTCGTGCCAGCAGGTCTTGCCCTGCTATCGGGAGTGCGCTGACTGACATCAAGGCTGCTATGGCGAATGTTCTTAGCTTCTTAATCATTGATATCGTTATTGGTTTGAATGAGAAATAACTGCCGAAGGGGGAGAATGGCATAATAATTATAACCCAATTATAGCCATGCCACATTCTCTTTTTCAGCACGAACGGTGCAAAGATAGCAAATATTTCGCAACGCGCAAAGTGGTTAACGCTTTTTGTTGGTATTTTAACACTTTATTTTGCCGCTTCCCGTCGGGTCGGCGGTTTGCGCCGCCTTGCCGCGCCATGCCCGCTGCTGGCCGTCGCCGCAGGGTTGTGGCCGCGCTTTGTGCCAACGCCGTGCCGGGGCCGGGTATGATAAATGTTTACAAAAGCTTTGCCGCATGGCCGCGCCGCCCGTTTGGGCTTCCGATATGGCCCGTCTTGCGGTGCAAAACCGTCTGTTCCGTGCGTTGATACCGGCCGTTTTGCAGTGCGGTATGGTGCTTCAGCGCAACCGCCTGGCGGTCAGCCGGTTGGCCCGACGGCCCGCCTGCTTGAAAAATGCTTACACTGCCCGTGCGCCGTCCTTGTTCCGTGCCATGCGGCACGGGGAGTGTGGCCGCCGCTTTTGCCCGTCTCGGATGGGGCGGAAGGTTTCCGTCGATTTAAATCTTTGCAGTGCGCGTTTGCCCGTATGGCGGAATTGTTGTACCTTTGCATAGCTGTGGCCTGCAGGCAGGCCGCGCCGTGCTCGCAGCCAATGCAACATTCAACGAACAATACTGACAGACAAATGAAACATTCGAGATGCATCATCGCGCTGGCCGCGCTCTTCGCCGCCACGCTCGCACCGGCTTCTGCTGCCGATGCCCCGGGTGAGGAGGAAATGGGAGCCTACCTCATGGTTTACCACAAGGACGATACGCACAGCCTGCACATGGCCGTGAGCTACGACGGGCGCACGTTCACCGCCGTCAACGGCAACGAGCCGGTCATAGCCGGCGACACCATCGCCCTGCAGCGCGGCATACGCGACCCGCACATCTTCCGCGGCCCCGACGGCGCTTTCTACCTGGCCATGACCGACCTGCACATCTACGCCAAGCAGGCAGGCTTCCGCCAGACCGAGTGGGAGCGCGACGGGAGGCAGTACGGCTGGGGGAACAACCGGGCGCTCGTGCTCATGAAGTCGCGCGACCTCATCAACTGGACGCGCGCCAACATACGCGTCGACCAGCTCGACCCCTCGCTTGCCGACATTGGTTGCGCCTGGGCGCCCGAGACTTGCTACGACCCGGAGGCCAAGAAGCTCATGGTGCACTTCACGATGCGCCACCGCAACGGCAAGACAAAGCTCTATTACTTCTATGTGAACGACGACTTCAACCGCCCCGAAGGCAAGCCCGAGGTGCTCTTCACATACCCGAAGGAAGGCAAGGAGGCCATCGACGGCAACATAATCTGCAAGGACGGCGTGTACCACCTGTTCTATTGCTCCCACGACGGCAAGACCGGCATAAAGCAGGCCACGTCGGAGAGCATCACCGGGCCGTGGAAGTTTGACGACCGCCTGGTGGACCCCGAGCGGATAGGCTGCGAGGCCCCGAGCGTATACAAGCTCATAGGCGAGGACCGGTGGGTGCTCATGTTCGACGTGTACCGCGCCAACCCGATGAACTTCGGCTTCTCCGAGACCACCGACCTGGAGCACTTCACCAGCATAGGCCGCTTTGACGAGGGCGTGATGCGCCGCACAAACTTCGACGGGCAGAAGCACGGGGCTGTGACATGGCTCACCCGCGACGAGGCGAAGAGGCTCGAGGAGTACTGGAAGGAAAACCACCGCACCTTCCCCGGCAAGCTGAAGCTCTGAGCCTTATGGCGTGAGCCGTGGTTTTATATTGCGTTTGCGGCCCCGGGCAGTGCCTCTGCCCGGGGCCGCAACGCCTTTCTCACCCTGCCGTCCGCTCGAACTCGTCCATGATTGCTGCCAGTTCGGGCGTGAGCCGCGCGCGGCATTCGCGCTCCATCCACTCCGGCACGGGCCACCGCGCGGCTGCTATCCCTGCGGCGATGGCAGCCTGCGTGTCGGCGTCGCCGCCCAGCGAGATGGCCAGCCGCACGGCTTGCTCAACGCCGTCGGCGCAGAGGAAGGCCGTGATGGCCTCAGGCACGGAGCCTCGGCACGACACATCCCACCTGTAGCCCGGCCTTATCTCCTCTATCGTGCGGCTGAGGTCGTAGCCGGCCAGGTTCTCCACGAACGCCCGTATGGCATCGTTGCCCTCGCCGTGGCGCGCCATGTAAACCGCCGCGGCCACGGCCCGGGCTGCAGCAAGGGCCTCGGGGTGGTCGTGCGACACCGCCGCCGACACCTCGGCCAGCCGCAATGCCTCGTCCATCGACCCGGCGTAAAGCCCCACGGGGCTTACCCTCATTGCCGCGCCGTTGCCCCAGCTGCCGTAAGGGCGCGGCTCGCTGGAGGCCAGCCAGCGCGCAAAGGCAGGGCCGTAGCCCGCCCGCGGGTACTTGCGCCCCAGCTCCTGCATCGCTCTCGTGAGGTCTGCTGCGCCCTTGTCCTTGCTCTCCGTGAGCCAGCGGGCCACGGCGAGAGTCATCACCGTGTCGTTGGTGAAGCGGCTCATCGCCATGAACAGGTTTATCTTCTCGGGTTCGTAACTTTTCAGTCCGCACGACTCGTAGAACGAGCCGGCAATGTCTCCAACAATCGCTCCTAGCATTCCGTTTTGTCTGTTAAGTGTAACAAAGGTCACAGTCGGCAGTGGCGCCATCCTGTGCAGGGCCTGCCTGTTGCCGGGTGGCGCGCGCCTTGGGTGGCGGCAAGGCCGCGTGGCCCGGTCTCAGGATATCGCCCCCCAGTTCACCTGCCCCTTGCGCAGCTGCCTGAGCCGCTCCCACAGCAGGGCGTGGCGCGGGTCCTGGCAGTCGGGGTCGGCCTCGATGATGCGCTGCGCCTCGTCCCTGGCCATCTGCACGAGCTGCCCGTCGCGCGCAATGTCGGCTATCTTGAGGTCGAAGGCCATGCCGCTCTGCTGCGTACCCTCAAGGTCTCCCGGGCCGCGCAGCTTCAAGTCGGCCTCCGCTATGCGGAACCCATCGTTCGTGTCGCATAGGATGTCGATGCGCTTGCGGGTGTCGTCGCTGAGCTTGAAGGGCGTCACGAGGATGCAGTACGACTGCTCCGCGCCCCTGCCCACGCGCCCCCGGAGCTGGTGGAGCTGCGAGAGACCGAACCGCTGGGCGTCGAATATGACCATGACCGAGGCGTTAGGCACGTTCACTCCCACCTCTATCACCGTCGTGGCCACTAGTATCTGCGTCTCGCCACTGGCGAAGCGCTGCATCTCCGCGTCCTTTTCGGCCGGTTTCATGCGCCCGTGCACCTTGCCGATGCGCATCCCCGGGAAAGCCTCGCGCAGCTGTTCGTAGCCCGCCTCGAGGTTCTTGAGGTCGCTCTTCTCGCTCTCCTCTATGAGCGGGAACACTATGTAGGCCTGCCGCCCGAGGCTTATCTGGCGGCGTATGCCGTTGTAGAGGCGCGGCAGCTGGCTGTCGTACACGTGCTGCGTGGCCACGGGCTTGCGCCCGGGGGGCAGTTCGTCAATCACGCTTACGTCGAGGTCGCCGTACAAGGTCATCGCCAGCGTGCGTGGTATGGGCGTCGCCGTCATTACGAGTATGTGGGGCGGGTTGTCGCTCTTGGCCCAGAGCTTGGCCCGCTGGGCCACCCCGAAGCGGTGCTGCTCGTCTACCACGACGAAGCCGAGGCGCGCAAAGCGCACCGGGTCCTCGATGACGGCGTGCGTGCCTACGAGGATTTGCACCCCGCCCGCGGCCAGCCCGTCGAGCACCTCGCGCCTTCGCCTGCCCTTCACGATGCCTGTGAGCAGCTCCACGCGCACCGCCATGGGGCCGAGCAGGGCGCGTATGGTGGCCAGGTGCTGCTCGGCCAGTATCTCCGTGGGTGCCATTATGCACGCCTGGAAGCCGTTGTCGATGGCCAGCAGCATGGCCATCAGGGCCACGAGCGTCTTGCCCGAGCCAACGTCGCCCTGCAAGAGGCGGTTCATCTGGCGGCCCGAGCCCACGTCGCGGCGTATCTCGCGGATGACGCGCTTCTGCGCCTCGGTGAGCGCGAAGGGCAGCCGCTCGCTGTAGAACGTGTTGAAGCATTGGCCCACATGGGTGAACACATAGCCCCGGTACTTGCGCCTCTGGTCGCTGGCGTAGCGCACTATGCCCAGCTGTACGTAGAAAAGCTCCTCGAACTTCAGCCTTGCGCGGGCGCGCTCCAGGCTCCGCGCGTCCTTGGGATAGTGGATTGTGCGCAGTGCCTCGTCGCGCCCCATGAGGTGGAGCCGCGCCAGCTGCCCCTCGGTGAGCGTCTCTTGGAGCGGTGCCTTGAGCCTTTCCACGAGGCTCTTCGTGAGCCGCTCGATGGAGCGCGAGGTCAGTCCGGCCTTCTTCATCTTCTCCGTCGTGGGGTAATAAGGCTGCAGGCCCATGGCCGAAAGCTCAAGTGAGGCGGCCTCGTCGATGTCGGGATGCACCACGTTTATGCGCCCGTTGAAGACCGTCGGCTTGCCGAACACTATGTAGACCGTGCCGGGGCGGTAGGTCTTCTTGGCATACTTGCCCCCGTTGAACCACGTCAGGTCCATCACGGCCGTGCCGTCTGAGAAGTGGGCGACCACGCGCTCCTTGCGTGGCCCCATCTCGAACGTCTCGTAGCTCAGTATCTGTCCGCGCACCTGCACGTAAGGCATGTCGCCCGTAAGCTCGCGTATGGAGTACAGGCGGCTGCGGTCCACGTACTTGTAGGGGTAGTACGTGAGCAGGTCGCCGTAGGTGTTGATGCCTGCCTCCTCGGCGAGCAGCTTCTTGCGGGCCGGCCCCACGCCCGGCAGAAACTGTATGTCTTGGCTCAGTATGTCGGTCACGGCTGCTTGTTGTGTCATGTGCGGCTGTGCGCCGGCCGCCCCTCCGCCTGCTGGCGGAGCACGGCCTCGGCCACGGCCAGGTCGAACGGTGTGGTTATCTTTATGTTCTCGCGGTTGCCTTCCACGAGGGTTACCTCGTGGCCTGAGGCTTCCACTACCGATGCGTCGTCGGTGAAGGCATCGCGGTAGGGCTGGGCGTAGGCCCGGCGGAGCACGTCGAGGCTGAATGCCTGGGGCGTCTGCACGAGCCGGTAGTCTGAGCGCGGCACGGTGTGGCCGCCCGCATGGCGCAACGTCTCGACCACGGGGGTCACCGGTATGGCCGCCCCGCTGAGCCGCGCCGCCTCATAGCAGGCGCGGATGGTGGCCACCGAGGCAAACGGGCGCACCCCGTCGTGGACGCCAACTATGCCCTGCGCCCCTGCGGGGATGAGCCTGAGGCCGTTCTGCACGGAGTGGAAGCGCGTCGCGCCCCCGTCGGCCACGGGGCAGCCGGCGTCGAAAGCGTGCTCGCGGCACAGCCCTCTCCACAGTTCGTGCTGCTCTCTTGGCAGCGCGAGCACTATGCTTACGCCGGGCAGGGCCTCGCGAAAGCGGTCGATGGTGCGCATGAGTATGGGCCTGCCGCCCACGCTCATGAACTGCTTGGGCAGCGGGCCGCCCATGCGCAGGCCCTTGCCTCCGGCCACTATGATGGCGTAGCAGCGGGGCAGGGAGGTGTAGTCATTGTTGTTGTCCATATAGTGCAAAGTTACGAATTTTATTTAACTTTCGTCCCAAACACCGCTTTTTTATTTTTCGCACGGGCGGCGCCTGTGATTTGGTACCGCCGTAGGGGGCGCGCCCGGAGGCGTGGCAAAAAGTCAACGTCGCCCCCACGGCGTTGCAAGGCTGGCCGTTTTGCGTTGCCAAGCAGCCTGTTTCAGAGGCCGGGACGGCTTGTTTTGGAACGCAAAACGGCCTGTGTGGCTAACCTGCTGAGGCCCAGTGGGTTGCGCCGGTGGCTGAAAAGGGTTGGAAATAAGTGGTTGTGGCGGTGCCGCCTGCCGTATGCCATGGCGCGATAAGTCGCTCACGCATACCGTATTGCGCGCAGCGCCGCCCCTTGCAGGCCTGAAAGGAGCCTGCAAGGGGCGGCGCGATGTTTTGGGCGGCGGCTGGCGGGGCTACTTGCCCTCCATCAGCTGCGTGTAAATCATGCCGTCGCGCACCTGCTTGGCGGCCTCTGCGCCTACGAACTGCTCAAGCAGGGCGTAGCTGTAAGGCAGTACGGCGGCCGGCCCGCGGCCTGTGGTGATGTTGCCGTCTGTGGTGTAGAGGTCGGCGGTATACGTTGCGCCCGTCATGTATTTCTCGAATCCGGGGTAGCACGTGGCCTTGCGCCCCTCGAGCAAGCCGAGGCCGCCCAGCACCAGCGGCGCGGCGCAGATGGCGGCTATGCGCCCTCCGCGTGCGTTCTGCTCCACGAGGGCGCGGCGCAAGCCCTCGTGCTCGTTGAGGTTGGTGGCCCCGGGCAGTCCGCCGGGAAGCATCAGCAGGTCGGCGGCCGTCGGGTCGATGTCCTCGAAGAGCGCGTCGGCCTTGATGCCCACGCCGTGGGCCGACTCCACGATGAGGTCGCCCGTTACGCTCACTGTCTTTATCTCCACTCCGCCTCGGCGCAGTATGTCCACCGGGGCGAGGGCCTCGACTTCCTCGAAGCCTGTTGCAAGAAATTCGTAAACCATAAGAATTAAAAGTTAAGAATTAAAAGTTAAGAAAACATGCTGTGTGGGTGTTTGCCCGGCCTTGCTTGTTCAGAGGTTTTCTACTCGCGCCGCCGCCTTGTACATCGCTATCGTTTCGCGCAGGCCGAGGTACAGGGCGTCGCAGATGATGGCGTGGCCTATGCTCACTTCGTCGACCCACGGTATGCGGCAGAGGAAGTAGTGGAGGTTCTGCAGGCTCAGGTCGTGGCCTGCGTTGAGGCCGAGCCCTATGGCGCGGGCTTCCCTGGCGGCATCCAAGAAGGGCGCTATCGCTTCCTCGCGGTTGGCCGCATAGCCGGCTGCATAAGGCTCTGTGTAAAGCTCCACGCGGTCGGCGCCGCACTCCTTCGCCCCGTCTACCATCGCAGGGTCGGGGTCAACGAAGATAGACGTGCGTATGCCCGCCTCGCGGAAGCGGCCCACCACGTCGGTGAGCAGCGCGCGGTTGGCCCTCGTGTCCCAGCCGTGGTTCGACGTTATCTGGTCCTCCGCGTCGGGAACGAGCGTCACCTGCGTCGGCTTCACCTCCAGTACGAGGCTCGTGAAGCGGTCTATCGGGTTGCCCTCAATGTTGAGCTCAGTCCTGACGAGCGGCCTCAATGCCCTCACGTCGGCGTAGCGTATGTGGCGTTCGTCGGGCCGCGGGTGCACGGTTATGCCCTCGGCGCCGAACAGCTCGCAGTCCTGTGCCACGCGGAGCACGTCGGGGTGGTTGCCGCCCCGGGCGTTGCGGATGGTCGCCACCTTGTTGATGTTAACGCTTAATTTGGTCATCTTTATGCAATTAAATATCATCCCATAATGCCATATTCGCGATAAATGTGTATTTTTGCATACGTTTTGCGTGGCATTGTCAAGCGCAAAAGTACTAAATGTTTGCCAAATAACGATATCTGGCAGGGCTAAAGATATATAAAAAACTATTTTGCATGACAACGGACAGACTTAGGCTCGCCATCTTCGGCAACGTGTTCCAGCCCAAGAAGTCGGCTTCCATCCGGCGGTTGCTCTCGTGCCTGGCCTCGTTTGGCGACGAGGTGGCCATGGACAGGGCCTTCTACGACTTCATCTGCCGCTGCAGCCGCGAGCGGGTGGGCGTGGCGCGGGTGTTCGACGGCGGCGACTTTGATGCCGACTTCGTAATCTCCATGGGCGGCGACGGCACCTTCCTGAAGGCTGCCTCGCGCGTCGGCGCAAAGCAAATACCAATAGTTGGGGTGAACGTGGGGCGGCTGGGCTTCCTCGCCGACGTAGGCCCTGGCGACATAGAGGCGTGCATAGAGGCGCTCCACCGGGGTGACTATGCCATCGAAGACCGCGGCGCGCTGCTCGTGGAGCCGCTTGGCGGCAGTCTTGCGGGGCCTGTCTGTGCGCTCAACGACGTTGCGATACTAAAGCGCGACGATGCATCCATGATTACCATCCATGCCTCGATAGACGGCGAAAGCCTTGCCACGTACCAGGCTGACGGCCTCATCGTTTGCACGCCTACGGGCTCTACGGCTTACTCGCTGAGCAACGGCGGCCCGATAATCGTGCCTGGCACGCCCGTGTTTGGCATCACGGCCGTGGCCCCTCACAGCCTTAACACGCGCCCGATGGTGATATCCGACCGCTCCGTGCTTACGTTCAGGGTGGAGAGCCGCAGCCACAACTTCCTCATAGCCGTCGACGGGCGCTCGGAGAAGTGTGCCGACGGGGTGGCCATCCGCCTGCGCAAGGCCCCTTACAAAGTGAGGATTGTGAAGCGGCCCGGCACCAGTTACTACGACACCCTGCGCGAGAAGATGATGTGGGGGGCCGACGGAAGGGAAAAGTAATTTGGAATTGGGAGTTTGGAATTAGGAATTAAGGCTGCGCCATTCACGTGGCCATAGGTTCCCTCGGGCTTCCCGGCGTTCCCCTCGGGCTTCCCAGCGCTCCCCTCGGGCTTCACGGCGCTCCCATTACTCCCATAACTCTCATTTCTCCTCAGAATATAAAGCCAATGGGAAGAATCCGCAACGTACTGAGATTGCAGAAGTCGCGCTACGGCGTGGCCGAGATAGTGCGCTGGCTGTGGCGAGCCCTCAAGGGCAACCGCCTGCAGGCTGTGCTCAATGCGGCCGTTGGGCTGGCCGGGGTGGGCGTGAGCCTGGCCTCGGTGTGGGCCGTGCAGCGGGCTGTTGACATAGCTGCCGGGGCGCGCCCCGGCTCGCTTTACTGTGCGGTGGGGCTCATGGCGCTCTTCATCGCCTGCGATTTCGGCCTCGGCGTGAGCCGCGTTTGGATAAGGAACATCCTCGGCATCAAGGCCCAGAACCGGTTGCAGCAGCGCATGGTTGACCGCCTGCTGCGCTCCGAGTGGAGCGGGAAGGAGCGCTACCACAGCGGCGACGTAATCAACAGGCTGGAGCAAGACGTGGCCACGGTGGTCACATTCGTCACAGAGACGCTGCCGGGTGCACTCTCCGTGGCGGCCATGTTCGCCGGCGCCTTCTGCTACCTGCTGAGCATGGACGTGGTGCTGGCCGTCATCACAGTGGCAATGCTGCCGCTCTTCATGGCCGGGAGCCGCTTCTACGTGGCGCGGATGCGCAAGTTCACCCGCCGCGTGCGCCGCAGCGACAGCCGCGTGCAGAGCCTGCTGCAAGAGACGGTGCAGCACCGCATGGTGATAAAGACGCTTGAGTGCGACAGCCTGATGGTGAGCCGCCTCGACTCCACGCAGGGCGTGCTTCGCCGCCACGTGCGCCGCCGCACGGTGTTCTCCGTCATGTCGAACCTGCTGCTCAACTCGGGCTTCTCCGTGGGCTACCTCGTGGCTTTCCTCTGGAGCGCGCTCCGGTTGCAGCAAGGCACGCTCACGTTCGGAGGCATGACGGCCTTCCTGCAGCTCGTATACCGCATACAGTCGCCAGCCCGCGACCTCACGAAGCTGGCCCCGGCGTTCGTCGCCGTGTTCACCGCCGCCGAGCGGCTCATGGAGCTTGAGGACACGCCGCAGGAGGAAACCGGGGGCGGTGAGCCTGTGAAGGCACCCTGCGGCGTGCGCCTGAGCGGCGTGAGCTATGCTTACGGCGACGGCAGGGAGAACGTGATAGACCGCCTGTCGTTCGACTTCCGCCCCGGCACCTGCACCGCCATACTCGGCGAGACGGGGGCGGGCAAGACAACGCTCGTGCGACTCATGCTGGCGCTCGTGCGCCCCACCGAGGGCCGCATAGAGCTTTACAACGCCGACGGGAGCCGCGAAGTGTCGCCTGCCAGCCGCTGCAACTTTGTATATGTGCCGCAGGGTAACACCCTGCTGAGCGGAACCATACGCCAGAACCTGCTGCTGGCCGACCCAGCGGCCACCGAGCGGGCCATGCTCGACGCGCTCGCCACTGCCTGCGCCGACTTCATCGGCGACTTGCCCGAGGGGCTTGACACCCGGATAGCCGAGGGTGGCGGCGGCCTTAGCGAGGGCCAGGCGCAGCGCATAGCCATAGCCCGCGCCCTGCTGCGCGGCCGCAGCGTGATGCTCTTCGACGAGGCCACGAGCGCACTCGACCCCGAGACCGAGCGCAGGCTGCTGAAAAACATACTCAGCGGGCGTGACAAGACGGTAGTGTTCATCACCCACCGCCCCGCCGTGATGGACTACTGTGACCAGGTGCTGCACCTCGGCTGACGGCGGCGCGGGCGGGAATTTTGTTTTACACAATGGGGATTGCGGCACGAAAGAGGCCGTCCGGCGTTGCGGGACGGCCTCTTTCGTATGCCGAAACTGGCTGTTCCGCACTGCGGAACAGCCAGTTTCGGCATCGCCATGAGCCACGCCTCGGCAGTGGCTGACTGTCAGTATGTTACCGTAAATGGCGCGGCTTCATGGCCGCTTGCGAAATATCCTTACGCCATGGCCTTGCCTTGCCGGGGCATGGCGGCAAGCGGGCCTGCGCTGGGGTCATTTCCCCTTGGCCATGTAGTTCTTTTCGGCCTTGATGGATACGCTGCGCCCGCGCTTGGTGAACGTGAGCCGGTCCATCTTCACTGCCTGGTTTGCGTGGTCGAATATCTTGGCGGGGTCGAATGTCTGCCCGTTCACCCGGCATTCAAAGTGCAGGTGCTCGGTGGAGGCGCGCCCGGTGCGCCCCGTGAGGGCTATCACCTGCCCAGCCTTTACCACGTCGCCTTTCTTCACGAGGTTCTTGGAGTTGTGGCTGTAGCAGGTCTCCAGTCCGTTGGCGTGGCGTATCTTGATGTAGTTGCCGTAGGCATAGTAGCGTTGCGACATTGTTACCACGCCGTCGAAGGCGGCCAGTATCTCGTCGTTGGGCTTGGTCTTGAGGTCAACCCCGCTGTGCATCCTGCCGCTGCGGCGGCCGTAGCGGCTTATCACCTTCGCCCCGGGCAGGGGGTAGCACCACTGGCCGGGGGCCAGTTCGGCGAAATTTATGCTGAACTTGTTGCCGTCGGCAAAGGGGTTGGCGGTGAATTCCTTTGCCTGCTGCCTGCGCTTCTCAGCCTCGGCCTGCGCCAGTTGCTCCTTGTCGGGGTGGGTTATGGTGAGGCTTACGTGGCCAGGCACTTTCTTGCACAGTATGGTCTGGCGCAGGAGCCTGTGGCTCTCAGGGTTCAGCAGGGTCGCGGGGTTGATGCGCCCGCCGTTGACCATGATGGCGAACGAGCAGAACGTGCGCCCCTCCTTGCCCCCGACGATGGCTATGGTCTGCCCGGCTTTCACCACGTCGCCGACCTTGGCGAGGTTCTGGGCGTTGCGTGCATAAACGGTTTCGAGCCCGTTGGCGTGGCGCACCACGATGACATTGCCGTGGCCGGGGATGTGTCTCGATAGTCGCACCGTGCCGCCGAACATCGCCTTGACGGCATCGCCCTTTGCCGTGGAGATTTCGAGGGTGTTGTCCTTGAGCAGCCTCGCTTTGCCCACGGGCAGCGGGAAACTGTAGTCTGCCGGGCGAATGGCGGCGAAGTCGACAGTGAAAGCGTCGGAGCGGTCGAACAGCCCCGGCGTTTCGATGCTTATCTGCTGCTGCTCGGGCGGCGTAAACTGGTCTTTCGTGGCCGACGTGAGCGTTATTATGGCTATGGCGGCGGCAAGGAAAGGCTTTACGGTAAGTGTGCTGTGGATTCTTAGAGTCATGGGCTTTAGCTGTTTCTTATTATTATCCCGGTGAATATCCTCCCGGAGGCCGTACCGAAGCGTCGCGCGGAGAAATATTCGTCGGCGTGTGAGTATGTGCAGGGGCCTGTGACGCTGATTGCGGCAGGGGGAAGGCCAGCCTCGACAAGCTCGAGGCGGTTGCATTCCCATAGGTCGATGTGCCATTTGCCGGTGCGGCGGCTGATGCGCCCCATGTCGAAGCCGGCCTGTGCGAACTTCGCGTATACTTCGTCGCCTACCTCGAAAGCATCTGCCGATATGCCCGGCCCGATGACGGCGCGGAGTGATTGCGGCCGGGTGGAGTAGGCGGCCTGCATGGCTGCCACGGCCTTGCGGGCAATGCGCCCCACCGTGCCGCGCCACCCGGCGTGCACGGCGCAGGCGGCGCGGTGGTCAGTGTCATAAAGAAGGATGGGTATGCAGTCGGCTGTTGAAACGCCTATGCACGTTTCCTGCACGTCGGTCATCACGGCGTCCACGCCTTCGAGCAGGAGGCGGCGTGTCGGTTGCGGCAGGCTGAAGAACTCTTCAGCTATTTGCCTCACCTCGGTTCCGTGTGTCTGGTGGGGCATTACCAGCCGCCCGGGCTTGATGTTTAGCTTGCGGCACAGCAGGCAAAGGTTCCTTTGCGTGTCCTCAGGGGCATCCCCGCAATGCTGGTTGATGTTGAACTCGGCGTAGTTGCCACGGCTGTAGCCCCCGTGGCGGGTGGTGCTGAAGGCGACCACACCCGGGGTGATGCCGTGGTAGCGGAGCACCGGTTCAGCCATTGGCATCCTCCTCGTCTTCGTATTCAAAGTCGTCGAAGTCCTCGAGGTCGTCCACGTCTACCTCGTCGGCATCGGCTTCAAATCCCTCGTCGAGGTCTTCGCCCTCGGCAGCCAGCTCAGCGGCGAACACGCTCATGTCCTTGTCGCGGTGCACGAGGGTCTCCTCGGCGGTTATTTCCTTGAGCTTGTTGCTCTCGCTGTTGAGCTCTCGCCAGAGGATGTCTTTCAGTTCGTCGAGCCCTTGGCGGGCAACGGCGGATATGAACACCACGGGAATGTCTGTCGGCACGGTCTCGCGGAGCATCTCTATCAGCTCGTCGTCAAGCAGGTCAGACTTTGTCACGGCCAGCACGCGGTGCTTGTCGAGCATCTCGGGGTTGAAGTTGCGCAGCTCGCCGAGCAGCACCTCGTACTCGCGCTTTATGTCGTCCGTGTCGCCCGGCACCATGAAGAGCAGCAGCGAGTTGCGCTCGATGTGGCGCAGGAAGCGCAGCCCCAGTCCCCGGCCCTGGCTTGCTCCCTCTATGATGCCGGGGATGTCGGCCATGACGAACGACTTGTGGTCGCGGTATTCCACGATTCCGAGCGAGGGCTCGAGCGTTGTGAAGGGATAGTTGGCTATCTTCGGCCTTGCGCTCGACAGCGACGAGAGCAGCGTTGACTTGCCAGCGTTTGGGAATCCTACGAGACCTACGTCGGCAAGCAGTTTCAACTCGAGTATGACGGTCATCTCCTGCATCGGCTCGCCGGGCTGTGCGAAGCGCGGCGCCTGGTTTGTGGCGGTGCGGAACTGGTAGTTGCCCAGCCCGCCCCGGCCGCCCTTGAGGAGCATTACCACCTGCCCGTCGCGTGCTACGTCGCAGATGTACTTGCCCGTCTCGGCGTTGTAGGCCACCGTTCCGCACGGCACGTCGATGTAAACGTCCTTGCCGTCGGTTCCGTGGCACTTGTCGCGTCCTCCGTTCCCTCCGTGCCCGGCCCGTATGTGGCGCTCGTAGCGCAGGTGGAGCAGCGTCCAGTAGTTATGGTTGCCGCGCAGGTATACGTTGCCGCCGCGCCCTCCGTCGCCTCCGTCGGGTCCTCCGTTGGGGTTGTACTTGGCGCGCCGCAGGTGCATCGACCCCCTGCCGCCCTTGCCTGAGCGGCAGTATATCTTCACGTAGTCAACAAAGTTGGATGCTGCCATCGGCTGTGTTATATGTTGTCAATGACCTTGCAGATGTCGCTGAAAATCCTGTCGAGCTCACCGAGGCCGTTGATGTGGTTGTGTATTCCTTCTTTCTCGTACCACTCTATGAGCGGTGCTGTCTGGTTGTGGTAAACGTCGAGGCGTTTCTTTATTGTCTCCTCGTTGTCGTCGGAGCGCCCGCTTTCCTGCCCGCGCTTTATGAGGCGGCTCATGAGCTCGTCCTCGGGAACGTCGAGCTCAATCATGGCTGCCACGTTGTGGCTGCGCTCTGCTAGCATGGCCTTGAGAGCCTCGGCCTGGGCTATGGTGCGTGGGAAGCCGTCGAAGATGACACCTGCGTGGTCGGCCCCGAAGCTGTCGTATACGCTGGCGAGTATGCTGACCATCAGTTCGTCGGGTATCAGCTGGCCGTTGTCGATGTAGCCTTTGGCCGTCTTGCCAAGCTCGGTGCCTTTCTTGATCTCGCCGCGCAGCACGTCGCCGGTCGAGATGTGTCCGAAACCATATTTCTTTATGAGCAGGTCGCTCTGTGTTCCCTTGCCGGAGCCCGGCGCACCGAATATCACAATATTCTTCATCGTAAGTCTGTTATGTTTGTCTTGTATCTGATTGGTTCTGTGTTGTCTGTGTTTGGCCCGTCCCGGGGGCGTCCCGCCGTGGCAGTGGCTCACCCCTCCTTGAGTGTGTAGATGTCTCTCAGCTGCCTTCCCTGCTGGTCGTAGTCAAGCCCGTAGCCCAGGATGAAGTCGTTCGGGATGCTGAATGCCACGTATTCAATGTCGAGCGGCACCTGCAGGCGGTCGGGTTTCAGCAGCAATGTGCAGATGTGTACGGAGGCCGGGTTGCGCGTTCCGATGCTCTCTATCATCCTCTTCATTGTCAGTCCGCTTTCAACGATGTCCTCTACAATGATTATTGTGCGACCGGCCAGGTTCTCGTTGATGCCGATTACCTCTTTCACCGTGCCGCTCGAGGTCACTCCCTGGTATGAAGCCAGCTTCACGAATGATATCTCGCAGGGGATGGTAAGTTCGCGCATGAGGTCGGCTGCGAACACGAACGCGCCGTTGAGCACTGCCAGCAGCAGCGGGTTCTTGCCCGCCATGTCGTGGTTTATCTGTTCGGCCACGGCTTTCACGCGCTGTTTTATCTCGGCCTCGGTGATTGAAGTCTCAAACGATTTGTCTTTGATTTTGACTACGCCCATGCTTGCTTTTTAGAAATTTTGGGGCAAAATTACTAAAAATCATCCAAAGTATAACCAGCGGTTAGCATTAATTTTGTATTTTTGCACGTATGAAGATTTTCACAAGCGCTCAGATTCATGAGTTGGACAAGTATACGATAGAACACGAGCCGATATCCTCCATTGACTTGATGGAGCGCGCGGCTGAGGCCATAGCGCGCTCGATAGCCGGCGAATGGGGGGCTGCCACGCCCGTGGTTGTGTTTGCCGGCCCGGGCAACAATGGCGGCGACGCGCTGGCCGTGGCCCGGCTGCTGAGTGGCAGGGGCTATTCCGTTTCGGCTTTCCTGTTCAACACCACCGGCCGTCTCTCCGCCGATTGTGCAACCAACAAGGAGCGGCTTGCCGCCTTGGGCGGCGTGCAGTTCGTGGAGGTGACGCAAGAGTTCGACCCGCCGCAGCTTGAAGCCGGCACGCTGGTCGTCGACGGGCTTTTCGGCTCGGGGCTGAACAAGCCCCTGGCCGGGGGCTTTGCCTCTTTGGTGAAATATATCAACGCTTCGCCTGCCACGGTGGTCAGCATCGACGTGCCTTCGGGGCTGATGGGCGAGGACAACACATACAATGTACGCGCCAACACCATACGCGCCGACCTCACCCTTACGCTCCAGCAGCCAAAGCTGTCGTTCCTCTTTGCGGAGAACCAGCAGTACGTGGGCCGGTTCAAGACGCTCGACATAGGCATAAGCGCAGAAGGCATTGCCTCTTCCGACGCCCGCTACCGTGTTGTGGAGGAGGCCGAGGTGCGTTCCCTGGTCAAGGGGCGCGATGATTTTGCCCACAAGGGCAGCATGGGCAGCGCCCTGCTCGTGGCCGGCAGCTGCGGCATGGCGGGCGCCTCGGTGCTTGCCGCCCGTGCCTGCCTGCGCTCGGGTGTGGGCAAGGTAACGGTGCACACGCCCCGGTGCAACAACCTTGCAGTGCAGGTGGCGGTGCCAGAGGCGGTGGTGCAGCTCGACCCGGAGGAGACTTTCTTCTCGGAGGCCGTAGACACCGAGCGCTTCACCGCGCTGGCCATAGGCCCCGGCCTCGGCTTGGAGGAGGCCACGGCCATAGCGCTCATAGCCCAGCTCAGGCGCACCCAGTGCCCCATCGTGGCCGACGCCGACGCGCTGAACATCCTCGCCAACCACCGTGCATGGCTGCAGCAGCTGCCCAGGGGCATAGTGATGACGCCCCATCCAAAGGAGTTCGACCGCATGGCAGGCCACTGTGCCGACAGCTACGAGCGCCTTGTCAAAGCCAGCGACATGGCCGCGCGCCTCGGCGCCTACATCATCATAAAGGGGCATTACTCAGCCCTATGCCTGCCCGACGGCCACGTGGCCTTCAACCCCACGGGCAATGCGGGCATGGCCACGGCCGGCAGTGGCGACGTGCTCACCGGCGTCATAGCAGCGCTGCTGGCCCGCGGCTACGGGCAGGCAGGCGCCTGCGTGGCCGGGATGTACATCCATGGCCTTGCCGGCGACCTTGCGGCGGCCGACCTCGGGCGCGAGAGCCTTGTGGCCGGCGATATAGTGAGGTACCTGCCGCAGGCTTTCAGGAAACTACAAGAATAGCGTTAAGCATAAAGAAACACCACATACATTATGAGAAAGACATTGATTGCCTGCTTGCTCGCGCTCTGCAGCGGAGCGGCAGCCCAGACAGAGACAAGCGTTTACAGGCCGGGCGTCACGCCCGAGGGGGCCGTTTACTTCCTCCCCAAGACGGTGTTGCGCTTCGTGGTGCGCGTCGAGAAGACCAGTTACACCCCGGGCGACTTCTGCCGTTACGCCCAGCGCTACCTCCGGCTGAACGATGTCAAGGCCGAGCCGTCAGTCACACACAGGCTCATAGGCCTGTCGATGACCACCTTCGGCGAGGCCGACAAGGCCAAGGGCTACGCCGTGAAATTCAACGCCAAGACTTCTGCGTGCAACATCGCGCTGGCCGGCGACGGCACCCTGCTCGCCGTCAACGCCACGCCGCGCAAGGCGGAGCATCCCGAGCCGTTCAGGGCCGCGCCCAGGCCTGCCGCTGCCAACCCGCGCCAGTACCTCAGCGAGGAGGTGCTCGCCGCCGGGAGCGCGGCAAAGATGGCCGAACTCACGGCGCAGGACATATACGACATACGCGACAGCAAGAACTACCTCAACCGCGGCGAGGCCGACTATATGCCCAAGGACGGCGAGCAGCTGCGCATAATGCTGGCCAACCTCGATCGTCAGGATCGTGCTTTGACGCAGCTCTTTACCGGCACTACGGTCAGAGACACCGCTGAGTACGTGCTCACCGTATGCCCGCAGCCCGGCATGGGGAAGCAGGTGCTCTTCCGCCTGTCGCAGAAGCTGGGCCTTGTCGATGCCGACGACCTCGCGGGCGAGCCTTACTACATCAGCGTCACCGACGAGAAGAACCTGCCGGCAGCCGCGCCCGAGGCCGAGGGGGGAAAGAAGAAGAAAGACAAGGAGGACGGCATCTACGTCAACATACCCGGCAAAATTTCCGTCACCATATACAAAGGCTCTGCCGTGCTCGACAGTTTCGACACCTCGGCGGCGCAGTATGGCTACACCGAGCTGCTCAGCGGCGAGCTCTTCAACAAGCGTTACACCACCCACCTTACGCTCAACCCCGCCACCGGCGCCATAGACAAACTCGACGCCGAGCAGCCGGAGTGACATCGGCGGGCAATGTAGGCTTGTGCTTGTCTCCCTGCAAAGATAATGCAGGCAAGTGGAAAGCGAGCTTGCTAACTGATTCCCGGGCGCAGCTTATCTTATGCAAAGATAATGTTTTGGGAAAGCGGTTGCAAGTTTTTAGGGTGTACAATTTATTGAAGGATGCAAATAAAGCGGGCGGTCATCATGGCCGCCCGCATTTGTGAGGTTATCTATATACGAAATCATGTAAGTTTTGTTGCTTCAGGCCGTTTGTTGTGAAAGCTCTTGTTGTGTCCGCGATGTTCCCAAGCAATAGGTTGCTGTACCAACAGGCAGCCTGCTTCTCCATGAAGATAGTGGCTTCCATTTCGGTCTGCTTCGCTTTGCATGGTTGAAATGCTGCAATCAAAAGGCTGACGCCCCGGGCCATTCCGCGCCATGGCCGGGCGGAATGGCAAAACGGCACGGATGACGATGCGAAATGGGCCGTTTTGCAACCCCAAACGGCCCATTTCGCATCGCGGAAACGCATCATTGCACAAGGTGTTCTGTGCCAGGGTGTTACGGGGCGAAGCACCGAGGCGGGGCATTGACATTAAATTGTTAACGCAAAATCGCATCAAGTCCGTGGCGGCATCACTTGCCATGGCCATGAGCTTGATGCGATTTGGCTTTACAGGCAGGTGATGCCCAGTCCTTGCAGCTTTCTTTTGAAATCTTCAATCTGCGATGACGACAACTTATGGCTTATGCCATGCGCTTTGCCGTCTGCCATCATGATGTTAATCCGGTAACGCCCAAGATGTATCCAAGCCACACGTGAAAGTTCTATGGCAAGGTTGTTGTTTTTTGTGAAATGGTTTCTGGCAATGAACGTGCCGGCTTTTACGCTGAAAGATGTCAGCGTATAAAGCCAAAGGTACACACCGCCGGCCAGCATTACTGCCAATATGAAAGCGGCTGTGCTCATCGGTTTTTCCGTCGCTATTTTGAAAAAGGGAATCACCAACAGCAATACCAGCATGATTGTTTGCAGGCCAAAGCACGCTTCAGTCCATCTTGTTGAAAATGAATAGTGCTCACCGTTGTCTGCATACTTGCTCACCATGCTCTTTCTGTATTCTTCACCTCTATATTCCATGTTCCATTTGAAGCAGATGCTTTTAAGGTTTGAATAATCATCTTCAAGCTGAATGATTTCTTTATCTTTGGTGATGATGTTGTATGTAATCCTTTTGCCTGTGGTGACGGGATAGTTGAATGCCACTATCTCATTGAAGCCAATCACTCGTTTTCTGAATGTCTCATAATACATTGTGAGGGCCTTGCCTTTTTCTATTATGCACAATGGAACTTTGCGGAAAAACCATATTGGGAATATCGTTAAATACAGCATTATGCCATAGAAAGCCAGAGTGCTTTCAATTGATGATTCTTCTTTTATAATAGAGATGTCCATTGCCATTCCCCATATTCCTGCCAGCGAGATAGGATAAACTATGAAGCATGCTTTGTTTATGCATATCATTTTTTCATTTTATAACAGGGCGTAATCTTAAATAGTGTCCATTTGGTAATTTATGAATCTTGCTATCATATATTGCACTGCCAACTCCAACGGCAACTCCAACAGCTGTAAAATATGGAAGAGCTGCAGTTCCAACTCCTGTCGCCACATTCACCTTCAGCTGTATGCAGCCAGCACGATGGCGGCGGCAAATAGGATTCTCTTTGTATGCATATTGTTAATTTAAATGTGTTTGCAATCGTTTTCTTTGTTTGTGGTTTTTGCGCTCGTATATGTTGGGCTTTCGGGGTGGTACGATGCAAATTGCCTTAGGCGCAAGGGCATAGCAGGGCTGTCGCGGCGCGTCATGGTGTCCGTCAGACATCGCAGCCAATG
Organism: uncultured Prevotella sp.; assembly: GCA_944320235.1. Taxonomy (GTDB): domain Bacteria; phylum Bacteroidota; class Bacteroidia; order Bacteroidales; family Bacteroidaceae; genus Prevotella. The sequence continues at coordinate 1,804 of CALUGQ010000010.1, read as the reverse complement.
CTCACGAAGAACTCCCGCAGGTCGTTCACGAACAAATCCCGGTCGAACGTCTTGCGAATCTTTACGGGCAGCGGCATGGTTGAAACGTATTCCAGCGTCGTGCGGGCAATGATGTTGTAGCTCCCCATCTTGTCGGTCTCGAAGAACTCCTTGCGAACATCATTCAAGTCGATGTCAATTTGGAGCACATGATACAAGTGCATATTAAGGTATTCACTCCGTGGGTGTTTTGATATTTTGTCTTCAATATATTTCGGACGCTTCCGCCCAATACAGAAACTGCCACAGAAATATATTAAAACAATTTTCTCCACGTCGCATGAATACTTGCTTTTATTAGCCATAAAACGTTCCAGGCTATGGGTTAGTTCTAATGTTGATGACTGTTTCAAACCACTTAAATCATAATCAGCATCAATCATATAGGCATTGGTTACAAAATGTTTCATGACTATCCGAAGTTGTATATTTAGTTCCGTCAGACATCGCAGCCGATGCTCTGGAAGAACTCCCGCAGGTCGTTCACGAACAGCTCCCTGTCGAACGTCTTGCGAATCTTTACTGGCAGCGGCATGGTTGAAACGTATTCCATCGTCGTGCGGGCAATGATGTTGTAGCTTCCCATTTTGTCAGCCTCGAAGAACTCCTTGCAGTGGGCATTCAAGTCAATGTTTATTTTGAGTTCGCGTGAAAAATACATGTCAAGGTCTCTGTCACGCCAATTCTTTACAACCTTGCCCTCTATATATTTCGGCCTTAGGCGAGCCTTGAAGTACCGCCCGCAGAAAAAAACAATTTCTATGGTCGTAACATCTTTTGAATAACGATGGCCTTTGGTATCCAAAAAACGTTCCAAACTTCCGCATAAAGGTCTCATTTGCCTTTGTTTGTTTTGGGTGTCCAAGTTGTCAATGAAGTAGGAATTGACTCTAAAAAATTCCACTTCTATTTGTACAAATGTCATACGCTGTAAATGTTTTAAAGTGATTTTATCTGAATATCCTGTTGCCTGGCGGCAAAACACCATTTTTCAATATTAGTGCGCTGACCGTATTACAATACATCAATTTTATCAATAATAAACCTATCGGCAGAATTAAGTACGCACTAAATTAATTCCGCCAACGGGTTGCAATATAAAAATCCGTGCCATTGACTTCTGTGTCACTTTGAAGCCCGACAGTGTAGTTGGTGGGTATACTGCCGTTTCCAACAGATAGTGTGGCACCTGAGTTTTGTAAAGTCCTGCTCACGCCGACTTTGTTGTCTTGGTATATTCTAAACTGGGAATGTATTGGCAGCGCAAAGGTAAACGAAGCCAATAGCGAGATAGCAACTTGTTTCATTAGCATGGTTTTTAGTTCATGGCCCAAAGATACGGAATATCTATGGAATATCCGACGAAATTCGGCAGAAATGCGAATTTGAAATTGGTGACAGGAGAGCTTGAAGCCAACGTGCAACAACTACAAACCGAACAGCGACAAGCGGAACGGCAGCTTGACGAAGTCAGGAAAGAAATCAGGTCGGAGAAGCTGGAAGCCGCCAAGACCGAAGCGAAAACGGCACTCGTGGCAAGGGTCGGTTCTCTTTTGGGCAGCAATAAGTTGAAAGAGGAAAGGGAGGGATTACAGCAACGTCTATCTGTGCTTGAAAAACAGAATGAAAAATTAATGCAGCATATCAAGCAAATGGAATGGGAGCATCAATCGGAACGCACCAAGTTCAACGAGTATATAGACAAGATACAGCGATATTTTCCTTACGTAGAGAAGCTGTTGCCGTTGATTGACTTCTGCCGAAA
>CALUGQ010000009.1 GCA_944320235.1 uncultured Prevotella sp. | reverse complement strand
AGAGTAGGAGGCCGCCGCCTTTTGTTTTGAAGCTCCGCCGTCAGCCCACAGGGCTTTCGGCGGGGCTTCTTTTTTTTTGCCCTTGCCGTCGCAGCCCTTGGCGTGGCACGGTTCTCTTGTGCGGCCTTCCCCCGCTCTGCGCGCCGCGGGCCTTGGGCTGCCTCCGCCTGTGGGCGCGTCTGGCGCTTCGGTTAAGCAGTCCTTGTGTTAGTCGTGCTTTTGCTTAATAATAATTATTGTGCTTATGCAAGTTAAATTTACATATATGCGACTAAGTACTTATCATGTGGTATTATTGATATACATTGCATGGATGAGTTTCGGGGTGTTTCCTTTAGTTTGTTATGAGGGAGATTCTCTTCATATAATTACGGGATGCAGTTTGATGTGTGAGCATGGCTTGTCTTTTCCCCCGCAGTATTCCTATGCTTATGATATGCAACCACTAGTCACTTATGTCGTAGTCCTGTTGCGGTATTTGTTTGTTTTTCTGACATGTGAGCAAATCTATTGTTTATTGTCTGCTTTTGCTTCCTTGGTATTTTCTCTGGGGTGTATACGGCTTGTTTCAACTTATGTTGATGTCGGCAAGACATTGGTTTTTCTGTCTTTATTCCTTATTCCTGAATCATACGGGTGTGGTATGTACGCAAATTCCAGCGTGTTGGCAGGTAGTGTGTTCATTTGGGGGTGTTGCATGCTTGTTTCTGGCAAGTGGAAATTTGCTTGCTTGTTGCTGGCTGTGGCTCCATTGCTGAGGATAGACATTCTCCTGGTTTATCCTTCTTTGCTGTTTTTGTTTATGCTTAATGGACATACATTCAGAAAGTCATTCATTTACTCTTTGTATTTGCTAGTATTTATAGTGGCGTTTGTATGGATGGGATGTAGCGTTTTGGGAGCAAATCCATTGAAGACAACATTGCTTGACTATGCAGATATGGTAGAGCAGAAGCATTTCTCAAAATATATTCCCTTGACAGTATATTCGTTTTATACTATTGTAAACATACCATTGTTGATAATAGGAATAAGTTTGTTTGTCAGGCTGAAGCAGTACCGTTTGCTGGCATTTGTTGTTGTGCCAATTGTGTTGCTGCATTTCTTTTTCCGTCACAGTGGTTGCGCAACAAAACATTACCTTTATCTGATACCTTTTGTCATGGTGTTGACATCTAAGGCATTGTCAGCGGTAAAAACATGCATGGACAATAGCAAATTGATAAAGTTGTCAGTTTCTGTGTTGTTAGTACTATATTTGTTTGTTTCTGTACGTTTCCCTTTCCGCAACACACCTTCTGCCAACGTAGCAGGGAGTGTCGCGACACTGGGGCCAAACAAAGTTTTGTTTACAGAGACTTTCACACCATACCATTTTACATTTGGGATAGGTGCAGGTCGCGTGGTTCCAACATTTGATGAGATGATGTTGCTTTCAGGAAATGCTTTCTATCCATTTTTTATTCGTGAGTATAAAGAGATGCTTTTAGAGTCGCGTGCTAATGTGTGTGAGGTTTTGGATAGTCAAGATTCGGCAATTGTTGTCAACGTTGGCTGGGAGTCATCCGCATTTTATCCTTTGCCATGGATTGATGTTGCGGGGCATGACTGCGAGCTGGTGGAATCAGACCCCTATGCACTGCGTGTCACAGGCAATGCAAGAGATATAACCTTTCTCACCTGCAAGATAGATTACGGTTATGCTTATGTCACTGATTTTCTTGAACGGATGCCGCGCGGCAAGCAGGTATATGTCACCCCAGAATTTTCAAGTCCATATATGCTCGATTCATTGGCGGCCGGCGGGCTGCTGACAAAAGTCAGACCTAGGGTGTATAAGTTAACCCAAAACCATTAGAACGCAATAAGTAGCTGTTCAAAATTAAATGATATCATAATGCTTTGCAGATTATCTTTGCCACGACCCTGCGCACAATTTGTGATGGCATTTAATTTTGAACATCTACTTGCCTGAATATATTCGTGAACCTCATGCTCTTCAGCAGCTTGCGCTTTCCTGTCGTATAGCGTGCTGTCATGACGGCACACTATGCGGCAGGAAGGAGCGCATAATCAGCCATACGTCTAATGCGATTCCGGGTAATAGCCATTCCATTCATGCTGCTTATTTTATTTTTAAGTAGAAAAATGTGCTTTGCGCATACAACGAACATGAAAAATCGCTATATTTGCGGCAAGTGAAAGCAGCTTCACGGCGTGGGGCCTTGGCCGTTGGGCATGGCCGTGTCGTGGCTGCATAGCCGTCATGAGCCTAACAATTAAAAATCCAGAGTTATGAGAATCGGCATTCCTAAAGAAATCAAAGACAATGAGAACAGAGTGGGCATGACCCCTGCTGGAGTCTCTGAGTTGGTAAGTCACGGACATGAGGTGTACGTGCAGCACAATGCAGGCGAAAACAGTGGTTTTGCCGACGATATGTATGTTAAGGCTGGTGCAAGTATCCTGCCGGGCATAGAGGAAACATATCAGTCGGCTGACATGATCATCAAGGTGAAAGAGCCCATTGAGCCAGAATATCCTTTGGTCAAGCCTGGCCAGTTAGTGTTTACCTATTTCCATTTTGCCTGCGACCGCACTCTGACTGAGGCCATGGTAAAGAGCGGCGGAGTTTGCCTGGCCTACGAGACTGTTCAGCTTGCCGACGGTTCGCTGCCGCTGCTTGTGCCAATGAGCGAGGTTGCCGGCCGCTTGGGCATGATAAACGGTGCCTATTATTTGCAGAAGACCAAGGGCGGATGCGGCAAGCTTGTGTGTGGCGTGCCAGGAGTCAAGCCGGTCAAGGTGCTCGTGCTTGGTGGTGGCATCGTTGGCCAGGCGGCGGCCAGGGTGGCAGCTGGCTTGGGTGCCACGGTTGTCATTGCCGACATTTCGTTGCCTAAGCTGCGCGAGCTGTCGCTTACAATGCCTGCCAATGTCTGTACGCTTTATTCCAACCGCCACAACATAGAGCATGAACTGCCCGACACTGATGTCGTCATTGGTTCGGTGCTTGTTCCCGGCGACAAGGCACCCCACCTTATCACGCGCGATATGCTAGGCTTGATGCAGCCCGGCTCTGTTCTTGTGGATGTAGCTATCGACCAGGGTGGATGTTTTGAAACCTCGCATCCTACCACTCACAGTGACCCCGTTTATATGTTTGACGGCATGTTGCACTATGCCGTGGCAAACATTCCGGGGGCAGTTCCCAACACATCCACGTCTGCATTGACAAACGCCACGCTCAAGTACGCGATTGCTTTGGCAGACAAGGGATGGCGGCGGGCCTGCAAGGAAGACCCTGCTTTGGCCTTAGGGCTTAATATTGTCGGCGGCAAGGTTACATACAAGGCTGTCGCTGATGTGTTTGGCATGGCCTACGAACCGCTTAGCCTTTGATGATGAGGAAAAGCAGGGTGGAGAATTGTGATTCCCCGGTAGCACAAGTCATGGGCTTGTTCCTTTAGGCATCAATCACAATTCTCCATTCCCATTGTTATGTTAAGAAACTGTTTTGTTTCTTGTCCGATGGAATGCCGTGGGCAAAGTGCTTTCCCTGTTTGGATTTGATGTTAAGGTAATGAGCGGCGTAGAAGGCTGCCACGAGTACAGTCACCTTATCCATTCAAGTGCAGGTATTTCTGTTTGAGCTTGTTCCAGAGGGACGTCTTGCGGTGCAGTATGAAGATTGAAACACCACTGCTTGCCAAGACGACAAGTGTGCCGAGGGTGATGTAGGCCCAGTTGCAGCTTACGAAAGTCACAGCGTAGGCAAGAGCGCCGAGCGGGAGCTGCAGTAAGGCGTAGCGGCATACCTGTGGCGATACGACATAGTGGTAGCGCAGATGGGCATAGGCGAATACCATGCAGAGTTCGAGGAGGTATGATGCGGTGAGCGCGATGCCAGTGCCTAACAAGCCCCAATTGTTGTATCCTACCATGACAAGTGCTACAAGCATCGCATAGTAAGATGCCTCAAGGAGAAAATATGCTGTGGAGTCTCCCCGTGCCAGCGTGATGTAGGCGACTGGAAGGCTCATGGCCTTGAAATACATTGACAGTGCCGCAACCTGTGCCATGGCGACAACCGGGGCGAAGTTGTTGCTGTAGAGCAGGGGGAGCAGTACAGGCAGCGACAGTATCAGGAATGTGAGCATTGGCGAAACGATAAGCAGCGACACTTCTATCTGGCGGTTGGCCATGAGGTTTGTGGCCGCAACTTCACCGTTCACCGACGACAGCCGTGGAAAATAGTCGGTCTCCATGGCCGTGAACACCATGCCGGCGTATGTCACTGTGAGCACGAATCCTGCGTTGTAGAGGCCTACAATGTCGAGTCCGGCGTTGACGTTGAGGAATGAGCGTATCACCATTTCGGCTCCGCTGCCTATTATGCCTGTGAGCACAAAGGCCCCGCCGAGCTTTACCATCGGTGCGCCCTCGCTTATCACGCGGTGCCAGCCGCTGAGGCTGGGCGGGTAGTAGCGGAACGACTTTCTCAAGGTGAGCACCATTTCGGCCAAGGCAATGAGCGCAATGACGGGTATGATGCCGCTTAACCCGAAGAAGAAATATACAGGCACGGAGATGAACAGTGCCGCGAAGGTCAGGCAGACTTGTATGACAGCCAGTGAGCGCAGCTTGCGCGCCCCTTTCAGTATGGCAGTCTCGCCGCCGGTGATGGCCAGCATCCCGACCACGGGCGCAAGCAATATGAAGTGCAGGGTGTGGTCGCCCCACGAGAAAGTGTAGTCGCTCAGCAGCGGCCCTAGCAGTGCGCAGAGCACCGTTCCGAGCACAGCTGTTACCAGGCTCCATGCCCTCACCACCTTTATGTAATGGGCAATGGCCGCTTCGTCGCCGCTGTCGATTATCCCGGATATGTGTTTCACTGCGCTGAACGATATGCCGAGGCTCGTGGCTTGCGACATGAATGTGAGCGTAGAATTGAAGAGCGATGTCAGCCCCATGCCCGTAGGGCCGAGCAGCAGGGCTACAAACTTGTTGCGCACAAGCCCTATCACGATGTTTAGGCCCTGCACGCCGCCGAATATCCCGGTGTATTTGAGAATGTGGCTGTAGCTTGTCTTTGATTCCGTATCGTCCATCTTGGTAATTAACGGCTGTTTCCCCCTGTTTGTTATGTCGCGGCCCCACCTTGGTGCATATTGTGCCCGCCATGCGCTGGCGGCGGCAGTGCCTTGGTTTGGGTGGCGCTGCTTTGTGGCCCGCTGTGGGTGTCCGTTTTTTGGGGGTCACATTTCGGTTATGCCTGCCTCCAGCCACTTGTCGGCTATCTCCTTGGCATCCATTGCCGCTGTGTCACTGTCTACCTCATATTCGTCCATGAGCATCGCGGCCAGCGTCTCGGCAGTGAACTCCCTGCCATTTACGGCCTGCCACAGGTAGGCTGCGCTTTCGTTCATGCTTATCACCTTGCTGAAGTCAATGTTGTCTTGGCCTTCAGCCACTATTATGTGCTCCCCGCAGACGTTGCGGAGACTGAATCCGGGTTTTGCTTTCATGCTTGTTTTTTTGTGAATATGTGCCTGTGGATGTACAGCAGGTAACGCCTCGCCGGGCGTAGCAGCATCCACGCTGCTGAGTAAAGGCGCCACTTTGCCCCCTTGGTGCTGTCCATGCGCTTGCGGCCTTTGCGCATGAAGCCTGCGGCCACGGCCTTTATGTCGGCCCTGCGGCAGCTCTCGGTGGCGATGTTGCCGTCGCCAAGGAGCGTTATCCGGTCATGGGTGATGGCCACAATCCTGTGGAGCACATACCGGCCCGGGGCAATCTCGGCCAGCACCACGTCGCCTTTGCTTAGCGTTGAGGGCGCTGTGAGCACAGCCTTGTCGCGCCTGTCCTCGAGGAACGGTCGCATGCTCACTCCCCGTAGTGGCAGTGTCACGCTGTGGCCTTCGTTTACCAGCCTGGCCACTTCGGGCAGCAGTGCGGCGTTTGCCATCTGCATGGTTTTCATGTCGTTATTGTTTTGTGGCATAGCAAGGCCGCTTCAGCGTCGGGCAGGCAGTGGAGTGTGAATATGGGTGTGGTTTCGATGACGCGCGCCACTGTGTCGCAGGTGTTGCCGTATATGTCCTTGTCCCATTTCATTGATGAGCAGGCGGGCAGCAGTGCGGCGAATGCCTGCGCTCCCCTGAGACGTTCGATGGTGTTGGTTTCGGCTCGTTCGATGCGCGTGACAGCTCCAAGCGTGGCCTTCGTGTCGCGGTAGCACGGTGTCTTTCCGCTCCATGGCGAGCCGTAGGCGAAAGGCTTGCCGTCGATGATGCGTATCACCGGGTTGTCGTCGTTGAGCAGTTCCGTGTCGGGGATGTGTCTCATCCAAAGGCTTGTGTGGGTGCTCTTGCCTGTGCCGCTCTTTGCAATGAAAGGGTAGGCGCGGCCGTCGTGGAGCACGCATGAGGCATGGATGAGCAGTGCGTCCTTGCGGCTTGCCGCAAAGGCGAATGCCATCATCATCGCGTTGTTCAGCCCGAAGGAGCGCATGGACGTGGTGCCGTTTAGCGCGCAGCTGCATTCGGTGAAGTCGCTGTTTGCCGCCATCAGGCAGCAGTCGCGGCCCTTTGTGTCGCGGATGATGTATTCGTAGCCGCCATGTGGGGTGGTATATACGGATGTGTCGCCGTTGCCGGTGTCGAACCTCCTCACCAGTGTGCGCCGGCGTGCAGGTTCCTGCTTGTCGTTCACGGTCAGCGTGAACAGCGGTTCGCCCATGGGCTCCTGGTGTGTGAACGCGGCAAATGATGGCAGCAAGCATTCTGCCGCGGCATCAAGGCCGCAGCATACAAGGTGTATCCCGAAGTCGGCTATGCGGAAATGCTGTCTTTTGTCCACGTCGTGTCGTGCTTTGTCGTGTTTCCTGCCGGGTGGCCCTTGCCTTGCCGGCAACGGGCTATTGGGCCGTGGGCGCGGTTGTGACCGTTTCGCCTACCTCGTAGCTCATGTCGATGGGCTGGAACTTGAAATCAGCCTCGTTTATGTACCTCACGTCGAACATACCGCGGCTCTTTTCCGTGTATAGTTTCTTCATCTTGAGGTATTTCTTCTCGGCCTCTTTCTGTGTGCGGCCATACATCACGAGGCAGGTGCGGTTTTGCTCCTGCCGCTTGGCGGCCAGGAAGTTCTCCAGCTGGTACGAGTAGTTGTCGCGCCCGAGCAGGAATTTCGTCTTTGTGTCAATCCACGCGCTGTCCACCTTCTGCACGTCGGTGAAGTAAACCACCGAGTCAGTGAACGACGCCGCGAAGCCAAACACGTAGATGCTGGGCACGGCCTTGCCCCTTGCGCTTACGTTGGCTGCTGCCAGCGCCATTGCGGCGAGCAGCGTAGCCGTAGCGTATCTGAAAAGTTTCATTCGCTGTTTTGTTATTGTCCTAAATATGCTTTGAGTATTTTGTTCTTTGTGCTGTTGCGCAGCCGCCTTATGGCTTTTTCCTTTATCTGCCTTACGCGCTCGCGTGTGAGACCGTATTTTGTACCTATCTCGTCGAGCGTCATTTCCTGCTGGTTGATGCCGAAGAATGCCTCTATTACGTTGCGTTCACGTTCGTTGAGGCTTTGCAGGGCCGTGTTGATTTCAGCCCTGAGCGACTCGAGCACCAGCGACCTGTCGGCCATTGGCGAGTCGTTGTTCACGAGTACGTCGAGCAGGCTGTTGTCATCTCCGTCGGAGAAAGGCGCGTCTACCGATACGTGCCTGCTGTTTATCTTCAGCGCGTCGTCTATCTTGTCCTCCGGCAGGTCAACCTTCTCAGATATTTCCTCAAGTGAAGGCTTGCGCTCGTTTTCCTGCTCAAACTTGTTGAGCACTTTGTTTATCTTGTTTACCGACCCTACCTGGTTGAGCGGCAGCCTTACGATGCGGCTCTGCTCTGCGATGGCCTGCAGTATGCTTTGCCTTATCCACCATACGGCGTAGGATATGAACTTGAAGCCGCGCGTCTCGTCGAACTTCTCGGCTGCCTTTATCAGCCCTACGTTGCCCTCGTTGATGAGGTCGGGCAGGCTCAGCCCTTGGTTCTGGTATTGCTTGGCCACTGAGACTACAAACCTCAGGTTTGCCCTGGTGAGCTTTTCGAGGGCCTTTCGGTCGCCTTTCTTTATCCTTTGCGCCAGTTCAACCTCTTCTTCGACGGACACAAGCTCTTCCCTGCCAATCTCTTGCAAGTATTTGTCAAGGGATGCGCTTTCACGATTGGTTATTGATTTGTTGATTTTTAGCTGCCTCATCGAAAGAAAGATTAATAGTCTTTGCAAAGATAGTGTTTTTTCTCCATCCGGCAAAATGTTTTCGCGAGATTTTTTTTCCTGTATTTGGGGTGCTCAGTGGGTCGTTTTTTTCCTTTACAAATGTCGGCAGGCTGTCGGTCTGTGCCGTTTTGTGCTGCGATAAGTGCCGTTTTGGCTTGCAGGACAGGCCATATGGCACGGTGTTTCGCGCCGTTTTGCATGGCGTTTTTGCAGCCCCGTGCAAAGTGCTTGTGCGTCAGGTGGTTACCGTTGTCATGCGTTGTGCGGGAACGGTGCTGAAAATGGTTTACAAAATCCGCGTGGCGAGCCTCGTGGCGCCGCTTGCGGGCTTTCGCCGCGGCATACGAAAGTGCGCCGCAGGCTCTGTTTGCCTGCGGCGCACTTGCTTGGCTGCTTGGTCAAGGCTGCCGGGCGCTTACTCGTTTTGCAGCGCAACGGCGAAGTAAGCCTTCTTGCCGGTCGGGTAGATGCCCTGTATGTAGAGCACGGGCTCCTTGCTCGTGGAAGCCTCCTTGACGGCTTTCTGCAGATCGTCGATTGTGTTTATGCTTTGGTCGTTCACCTTCTGTATGATGAACCCGCGGCTGATGCCGGCGTCTTTCAGCTTGCCGTTGTTCACCTTGATGACTTCGAGGCCGTAGTTGATGTCGAGCTGCCGCTTCTGCGCGTCGGTAACCTCGCGGAAGTTGGCCCCGAGCACGTCGAGGTCAGCGTGCTTCACCACGCTCACCGTGCCTTGCTCGTTCTTCAGGGTGACGGTCTCGGTATGCTTTTTCTTCTCGTGCAGGTAGGTGATTGATATCTTGTCGCCCGGCTTCTTCCTTGCTATTATCTCCTGCAGTTCGGCCATGCGCGTCACCTTCTCGCCGTCAACGGCCACGATGACATCGCCTTCCTTGATTCCGGCATCAGCTGCCGCGCCGTCTTCAAGCACCTTTGCCACGTAGATACCCTCCATGGTGCCGAGGTCGATGTCCTTGCCCTGGTCCTTCTGGCTGTCAACGTAGTCCTTCACGTTGCCGCCCTGTATGCCCACCCAGGCGCGCTGCACAGTGCCATACTTCTTCAGGTCGTCCACCACCTTGTTCATGATGGTAGTAGGTATGGCGAAGCCGTAGCCGCTGTACGAGCCGGTCTGCGAGTAGAGCATGGCGTTGATGCCCACCAGTTCGCCGCGCGTGTTGACGAGTGCGCCGCCAGAGTTGCCGGCGTTGATGGCCGCGTCGGTCTGTATGAACGACTCCACGCTGTTGGCGCCGAGCGAGCGTGCCTTTGCGCTCACGATGCCGGCGGTCACCGTGTTGTTCAGTCCGAGCGGGTTGCCCACGGCGAGCACCCATTCGCCCACCTTGATGTCATCGCTGTTAGCTATGACAATGGCCGGCAGGTTCTTCCCGTCAATCTTGATGAGGGCCAGGTCGGTGGTCTTGTCGGCGCCGATGATGCGGGCCGAATATTCCGAGTTGTCGTTCAGCGTCACGGTAAGCTCGTCGGCACCGTCAACGACGTGGTTGTTCGTTACTATGTAGCCGTCGGCCGATATGATGACGCCGGAGCCGGTGGCAGTTTTCTTCGGGGTCTGCACCTGTCGCTTCTGGGTGCCCCCGTTGCCGCGTCCGAAGAAGCCGCCGAACGGGTCGAAGAAGAAGTCGCTGAACGGATCGCTCTGCACGTCGATGGTCTTCACCTTGCTGTTCTGCACGTATTTGATGTGAACCACTGAGGGCAGGGCCTTCTCAGCAGCGTAAGTGAGGTCTACCGGCTGGCCTGCGGGGGCCGGTGTGGCAGGGGCCGGGGATGCGGCGCAAGCCTTGCTGAACGCAGCAACCGAGAATACGAGCGCCACCAGGCACATGGCCGGCAGCAAGAAATTGATTACCTTTTTCATTCGTTTATCCTTTTACGTTCTTTAAAATGTTCGTTTTGACGGATGCAAATATAGACGCAAAAATTTGAAAACTGCCACTTTGTCGCGTTATTTTGTCTGATTTTAACACTTGAAATTGGCCACTTAACGGCAGTTTGCGCTTGTGGGAAGAAGGCTGAAAAAACCTAAATGGCGGATGGTTTAAAATGTATTTAAGTTCGTGATTAAACCTGTCATCCGACATTCTGCGCCCGCTGGTCCCCGCTGCCGGCGGCATTGGGCGCGGCCATCGGGCTGAGGGCTGAAGGCATAAGGCGGCCCTCGTGTGGCTGTCAATATATTTTTACGCAAACGTTTTCGCCATTTTAATGCCGTCATGCATATGCCCATTGCATAAAATCGCTATCTTTGCATCACGAAACAATCAATAATAGCACGGCATACAATATGGAAAGAACGTGGAGATGGTTTGGCAAGAGCGACAAGATAACCCTTGCCATGCTGAGGGAGATAGGCGTTCAGGGCATTGTCACGGCCCTGCACGACGTACCCAACGGTGAAGTGTGGACGCGAGAGCGCATCAGCGACCTGCGCAAGTATATCGAAAGCTACGGCCTCCGCTGGTCGGTCGTAGAGAGCCTTCCTGTGAGCGAGAGCATAAAATACGCCGGGCCTGACCGCGACAGGCTCATCGACAACTACAAGGAGAGCCTCAAGAACCTTGCCTTGGAGGGCATTCACACAGTATGTTACAACTTCATGCCGGTGCTCGACTGGGCGCGCACCGACCTGGAGCACCCCAATCCTAACGGCACTACCAACCTTTACTTCTCCCACGCGCAGTTTGCTTACTTCGACATATGCATCCTCAAGCGCGAAGGGGCGGAGCGCGACTGGCCCGCAGACGTGCTGGAGGAAGTGGGGAAACTGAAGGAAACGATGACTGCCGAGGACGACCACAAGCTCGTGGAGAACATCATAGTGAAGACGCAGGGCTTCGTGAGCGGCAACATCAAGGAGGACGACGAGCACCCGGTGGAGCTTTTCCGCCAGCTGCTCGACTTATACAGGGGCATCACCAAGGAGCAGTTGCGCGAGAACATGCGCTATTTCCTTGCGGCTATCATGCCGACTTGCGACGAGTACGACATGCGTATGTGCGTCCATCCCGACGACCCGCCATTCCCTATCCTCGGCCTTCCGCGCATCGTAACGTGCGACGAGGACATCCGTTGGTTCCTCGATGCGGTCGACAACCCGCACAACGGACTTACGTTCTGCGCCGGGTCACTATCCGCCGGAGCCCACAACGACGTGGTGGAGCTGGCCCGCAAGTACGCCTCGCGCACGTGGTTTGTGCATCTGCGCTCCTGCCATGTGTTCCCCAACGGCGACTTCACCGAGGCTTCGCACCTCGGCGGACGGGCTGACATCATAGAGCTGGCGCGCATCTTTGAGAAAACCAACCCCTCGCTCCCCATGCGCGTAGACCATGGCATGACCATGCTGGGCGACGAGAGCCGCGGATATAATGCCGGATACAGCTTCCTCGGGCGTATGTTCGCCCTCGGGCAGGTGCAGGGAATACTTGCCACGGTCGACCGTGAGCTGGGCATAGAGTACAAGCAGCCGGGCTTCTACGAGTAAGGCGTGGTGCTTCAAGTCATTGGTTCATAGCATAAAGCAATACAAGAAATGAAGAATCTGTTCGACATAAAAGACTACGTGGTAGTCATAACAGGCGGAACGGGCGTGCTTGGCCGCGCCATCGCCGAGTACCTTTCGCTCAATGGGGCAAGTGTGATAATCCTCGGCCGCAAGGAAGAGGTGGGCCGCGAGATCGTGGCCGACATCGAGAACGCCGGCGGGCGCTGCGAGTTCATGAAGACCGACGTAATGGACCGGCAGGCAGTCCAGGCAAACTGCGATGCCATCGTGGCAAAGTACGGGCGCGTGGACACGCTGCTCAACGCAGCCGGGGGAAACATGGCGGGAGCCACGATAGGCCCCGACCAGAACTTCTTCGACCTTGACACCCGCCAGTTCCAGACGGTGTTGGAGCTTAACCTCACTGGCACGGTAATCCCCACGCAGGTGTTCCTGAAGCCCATGGTGGCACAGGGCAAAGGCTCAATCATCAATTTCTCGTCGATGGCAGCCTTCCGGCCAATGACACGCGTGTGCGGTTATGCAGCAGCCAAGGCCGGCATCAGCAACTTCACCGCCTTCATGGCCACCGAGTGCGCCAAGAAGTTCGGCGAGGGAATACGCGTAAACGCCATCGCCCCGGGCTTCTTCATCACTGAGCAGAACCGCTCGTTGCTTACCAATCCCGACGGGTCGTACACGCAGCGCGGGCAAGACGTGGTGCGGCAGACCCCGTTCGGGCGCATGGGTGAACCCGAGGAACTGTGCGGAACCATACACTATCTGATGAGCGACGCCGCCAAGTTCGTCACTGGAACGGTGGCGGTGGTCGATGGCGGCTTCAACGCTTTCGCCATGTAAGGTGGCTTTGGCTGCGCTGTGCGCATGGTAAAATAATGCGACATTGCGCGCGTTGCGATATTCAAGGCCCAGCCTGGGCTTGTCAAACGGGTCGTCCTGCGTTGCGGAACGACCCGTTTTGCCGTCTAAGGCGTGCTGTTTCGGCGGACGGGGCAGCACGCTTTGCAACTCGCTGGGCGACAGTGCGTTTAGCGGCATGGTGCGGATGGCGAAATATCCTGACGTTTGTTTCGACAAGGCCGCAGCTTTGTCAGCCTTGGCCTCCGTCTCCATGGCGTTCTCATAGCAGCACGGGGCAGCTTGCCCTTGCCCCCGTGATTTACGGCAAGCTGCCTGCTTGCAGCAAATATGGATTTGCAGATTGTCATTTTTTCATCCTCTGCCGCGTCAGTTTCTCTTTTTTTATATAACTTTGCACCTCAAATAATATAATAGGTTTTAAAGTTCCATATTATGCTTACACTCAAACTTATCACTGAGGAAACAGACCGCGTGATACGCGGACTTGAAAAAAAGCACTTCGACGGTGCCAGGGAAGCAATAGAGAAGGTAATCGCCATAGACAAGGCGCGCCGCGAAGCACAGCAGAAGTCTGACCGCACGAAGCAGGAAGCCAAGCAGATGGCAGCCCGCATAGGTGACCTCATGAAGCAGGGAAAGAAGGACGAAGCCGACGAGATAAAGGCCAGGGTGGCCGTGATAAAGCAAGAAGACAAGGCATTGCAGGAGACCATGGAGAACGCCGAGCGCGAACTGCACGACCTGCTCTGCACAATCCCCAACGTGCCAAACGACGATGTGCCTGAGGGAAAGGACGCATCTGACAACGTGGTGGTCAAGGAGGGAGGCCCGATGCCCCACCTGCCCGAGGGCGCACTGTGCCACTGGGACCTTTGCAAGAAGTACAACCTCATAGACTTCGACATGGGCGTGAAGATAACCGGGGCCGGGTTCCCCATCTATATAGGCAAGATGGCGCGCCTGCAGCGCGCGCTCGAGGCCTTCTTCCTCGAGGAGGCGCGCAAGAGCGGATACCTCGAGGTGCAGCCGCCTTACGTGGTAAACGAGGCGTCGGGCTACGGAACGGGCCAGCTGCCCGACAAGGAAGGGCAGATGTACCATTGCAACCTTGACAACCTTTACCTCATACCGACGGCTGAGGTGCCTGTGACAAACATATTCCGCGACGTGATTCTCGACGAGAAAGACCTGCCCATAAAGCGCACAGCCTACTCAGCCTGCTTCCGCCGTGAGGCCGGCTCATACGGTAAGGACGTGCGCGGACTCAACCGCCTGCATCAGTTCGACAAGGTTGAGATTGTGCGCATCGACACTCCCAAGCACTCTTACGAGAGCCTAAAGGAAATGCTCGACCACGTAGAGGGCTTGCTCGTAAAGCTTGAGCTGCCATACCACATATTGCGCCTGTGCGGAGGCGACATGAGCTTCACCTCGGCCATATGCTACGACTTCGAGGTGTGGAGCGCGGCGCAGGAGCGCTGGCTCGAGGTTTCGTCGGTGTCCAACTTCGAGAGCTACCAGGCCAACCGCCTGAAGTGCCGCTACCGCCATGCCGACGACAAGAAGATAGAGCTTTGCCACACGCTCAACGGCTCGGCGCTTGCCCTGCCGCGCATCGTGGCTGCCATCATCGAGAACAACCAGACGCCCGAGGGCATAAGGGTGCCTAAGTGCCTCGTGCCTTATTGTGGCTTTGAGATGCTCGACGACAAGAACTTCTAGAAGTGCCAACAAGGCCGTGCGGCACGGCGCGCCCGCGCCGCGCGGTTTCTGCCATGCGGCAAACGCCATGGCCCACTAACCATATAAAACTAAGCAAATGAACAGAATCATACGCAAGGAGCAGTTTTCCGAGAACGTGTTCCTCTTCGAGATAGAGGCCCCGCTGATAGCCCGCAGCCGCAAGGCGGGCAACTTTGTCATCGTGAGGGTGGGGCAGAAAGGCGAGCGTATGCCGCTCACCATAGCCGATGCCGATGCGGACAAGGGTACGATAACAATCGTAGTGCAGCGCGTCGGGCTCTCTTCAATCAAGTTGTGCAACCTTGGCGAGGGCGACTTCATCACCGATGTGGTAGGCCCGCTGGGCAACCCTATCCACATAGAGAAGTTCGGAACCGTGCTCTGCGCTGGCGGAGGAGTGGGCGTGGCACCCATGCTCCCCATCATAAAGGCACTGAAGGCCGCAGGCAACCGCGTGCTGTCGGTGCTCGCCGGGCGCACCAAGGAACTGATAATCCTTGAGGACGAGGTGCGCAAACACAGTGATGTGACCATCGTCATGACCGACGACGGCTCCTACGGTGAGAAAGGTGTGGTAACCGTTGGCATGGAAAAGCTCATCGAACAGGAGCACGTCGACAAGGCGTTCGCCATCGGCCCGCCCATAATGATGAAGTTCTGCTGCCTCCTTACGCAGAAATACGGCATCCCTACCGACGTCTCCCTGAACACGATAATGGTCGATGGAACGGGCATGTGCGGTGCGTGCCGCCTCACAATCGGCGGGAAAACCAAGTTCGTCTGCATAGACGGGCCCGAGTTCGACGGCTCGCTCGTAGACTGGGATGAGATGTTCAAGCGCATGGGAACGTTCAAGCGTGCCGAGAAAGAGGAAATGGAGCACTTCGAGGAGCATCTTGAAAAGGTGCTGCCAAAGCCGTCTGAGGATGCAGTCGCGGTATGGCAGGGCTGCGCAGAGGCCGATGTTGAGCCGATGGAAGTGCTGACTGACCGCGACGCGGAGTGGCGCAAGGAACTGCGCAAGGCCATGAAGCCGAAGGAGCGCACGGCCATCGGGCGCGTGGTCATGCCCGAGCTTGCCCCTGCCTACCGCGCCACCACGCGCACGGAAGAGGTGAACAAGGGCCTGACAAAGGAGATGGCGATGGCCGAGGCCAGGCGTTGCCTTGACTGCGCGAAGCCTACCTGCGTGGAGGGATGCCCCGTGGGGATAGACATCCCGTCGTTTATCAAGAACATAGAGCGCGGCGATGTGCTCGCAGCCGCCAAGGTGCTGAAGCACACCTCGTCGCTTCCTGCCGTGTGCGGCCGTGTGTGCCCGCAGGAGAAACAGTGCGAGAGCCGCTGCATCCACCTGAAGATGGGCGAGCCGGCCGTGGCCATAGGCTACCTGGAGCGCTTCGCCGCCGACTTCGAGCGCGAGAGCGGCAACGTCTCGCTGCCCCACATCGCACCGTCGAATGGCATGAAGGTGGCTGTCGTAGGCTCCGGGCCGGCTGGCTTGAGCTTTGCCGGCGACATGGCGAAGAGGGGGTATGATGTCTATGTGTTCGAGGCTTTGCACGAAATAGGCGGCGTGCTGAAATATGGCATTCCTGAGTTCAGGCTCCCGAACCGCATCGTAGACGTAGAGATAGACAACCTGCGCCGAATGGGGGTGCACTTCCAGACCGACTGCATCGTGGGCAAGACGATCTCGGTGGAGCAGCTCGAGGCGGCAGGCTTCAAGGGTATATTCGTAGGCTCGGGCGCCGGCCTGCCCAATTTCATGGGGATACCGGGCGAGAACTCTATCAATATAATGTCTTCTAACGAGTATCTTACGCGCGTCAACCTCATGGACGCTGCCAACCCCGCTGCCGACACACCGCTCAACTTCGGCCGCCGCGTGCTCGTCGTGGGCGGAGGCAACACGGCGATGGACTCCTGCCGCACTGCCAAGCGGCTCGGGGCCGACGTGACGCTGGTGTACCGCCGCTCTGAGGCCGAGATGCCTGCGCGCCTGGAAGAGGTGAAGCACGCCAAGGAAGAGGGCATAAAGTTCCTCACGCTCCACAACCCCATAGAGTACAAGGCCGACGAGAGCGGTGCCGTTTGCCAGGCAGTGCTGCAGGTAATGAAGCTCGGCGAGCCCGACGAGAGCGGCCGCCGCAGTCCGGTGCCTGTGGATGGGGAGACCCTTACGCTCGATGTGGACCAAGTGATCGTGGCCATCGGCGTGTCGCCAAACCCGCTCGTGCCCAAGTCTATAGCCGGGCTGGAGCTTGGGAGGAAGAACACCATAGTGGTAAATGAGGCTATGCAAAGCTCAAGGCCCGAGATATTCGCCGGCGGCGACATCGTGCGCGGCGGTGCGACCGTAATCCTCGCCATGGGCGACGGGCGCAGGGCCGCGGCCAACATGGACAGGCAACTTGCTGAAAACGCTGCGATATGAACGGCCTTTATACCATAATACTGCTCATATTGAGCAATGTTTTCATGACGCTCGCGTGGTACGGGCACCTCAAGTTGCAGGAGACGGGCGTGTCGGCCCGGTGGCCTGTGATAGGCGTGATAGCCTTTTCGTGGGGCATTGCGTTCTTTGAGTACTGCTGCCAGGTGCCTGCCAACAGGATAGGGTTTGCCGGTAACGGTGGCCCTTTCAGCCTCGTGCAGCTCAAAGTGGTGCAGGAGTGCATCAGCCTCGGTGTGTTTGCCATCATCGCCAACATCATGTTCCAGGGGCAGAACCTGCACTGGAACCACATACTGGCGTTCTTCCTCATCATCTGCGCTGTCTATCTCGTATTCATGAAATAGCCGCCGATGACAGTGGATGCAGCCGGAGCGGACAGGCTGGAGCACAGAATCCTGAAGCGATTCCATAAGGCCCTTGCCGCCTACAGTCTCATTGAGGATGGCGACCGCGTCCTCGTGGGCCTGTCGGGCGGCAAGGACTCTTTGTGCCTGCTTGAGCTGCTTGCCCGCCGTATGCGCGTAAGCCGGCCTGCGTTCAGCGTCGATGCCATGCACATACGCATGGACAACATACGCTATGAGACCGACACCGCTTACCTGCAAGACTTCTGCGACGCGCTGGGCGTGCGCCTCCATGTGGCCACTACCGGCTTTGACACTCGCCGCGACAGCAAGAAGCCGGTGTGCTTCCTGTGCTCGTGGTACAGGCGCAAGCTGCTTTTCAACGCCGCCCAGGAGCTGGGCTGCAACAAGATAGCGCTCGGCCACCACAAGGACGACATAGTGCAGACGGCCATGATGAACCTCTTCTCGCAGGGCCACTTTGCCACCATGCCTGCCAAGCTCACCATGCGCAAGATGCCGCTGGCCATCATCCGCCCGCTCTGCATGGAGGATGAGGCCGACATCGAGGCTTTCGCCGCCATGAGGGGCTACGAAAAGCAGCTTAAGAGCTGCCCTTACGAGAGGGCATCGAGCCGCGACGACGTGCGCCGCATGCTGGCCGAGGCCGAGCGGATAAACCCCGACGTGCGCCACTCCATCTTCAATGCCCTGCTGGCCGAGGGCAAGCTGGTGGAGTAGAGGCGCGCCGCCGTCGTGGAATCGTGGCTGTGCCGTAGTGCGCGGCCTTGACCACCGCACTTGGAAGGTGGGCAAAAGGAATTAAAAGGCAGGATGGGCTATGGTAGGCCTATCCTGCTTTTGTGTTGTCTTTGTTATTTCTTTGAGGTCAGTTTTTGTTTTAACGTCTTAATTATTAAATCAGCTTTTGGCGTGTCTGCGGGTTTCACAAAATCCAACTTTCTCACTTCTTCTTTCATCTTTCCTACGAGGCCGACCCTCGTTTTTGCGTCGCTTTGGTTGTATGGCGTATACATGATTAAGGCATATACCGTGTAGCCAGAGGTCTTGAGGCCAAGAGTAACCAACATGTCTTGTTCGATATTTATGAAGAAGAACATATAGTTCTCTTCGTCTATAGAAATGGGTACGTATCTTTCGAGAAGGAATGAGGCTAAAGACTCATCGTAAAGCTCTGCATTGACAAGTACCGCAGAGCTAGTTAGTCTGTTGTTTTCAAACATATAAGCATAGGCCTCGGCCGCCTTTCCTCCTGTGTACGTGACAATGGAGTTTTTGCTTGAAATTTGTTCATGTCCATTCATAAATGATTGTACCCTCGATGGCGATGCGCCCCATTCCATGCAAGGGTCGTTGTAGAGGTTGTATTGCGGCGTAACTGTAATGTTGAATGACGCACTTTCATTGTAAATTCTGGCCGTGCCAATTCTTTCTGCGGTTATTATGTTGTTTGAGATAGAGGCAATGAGTGGTTCCTCCGACTGCCAGTTGCTGCCACTTTCAATAGTGTGAGTTTCTCCCGCTGTTATTGTGATGTCATTGTAGGTAAGGCCGGCTTCTTCTTCGTCGTCGCTTCCGCAGCTCGCAAATGTTGCCATTATGGTAAAGATTGTTGTGGTAATTAGGATGTATTTTTTCATTTTTCTCTTTTTTTTGTTAGGATGTTTAATGTTGGTTTGTTTTAGTCCAAACAATCTGCTTTTAGACAATAAAAAAACGTGGACTAATAACTTCGTCTACGCTTATCGAGGTATCGCCAAACACCTTAGCCACATAAACGAGTAAAAGCCCACGCCATAGGCGTGAGCATCGGCTTTTACTCTTGTGGCTTACTTTGATTTGGCGAATTTCGATAAGCAAGAATAAAGCTAACGCTTTTTTATCTTTATGTCTTTGATTCCTCTTTTTTATTTCATAGGCTCTCCGTTTATTGTTCGACTATGCAAAGATACAAAAAATATTTATTCTACAAAAAAATAATGAAGAAGAATGGATGTAAAATTCGTTCTTCGAGTCTTATTTCTTTATGAGAATGTCCGCCTAATATAAATGAAATAAGGAAGCTAAGGAGCATACGCTCTATAGCTCCTTAGCGGAGCGCAGTGGAGCGATGGCCACCATTGGGGGAGCATGAGGGACTTCCTTTAATTCCTGCATTGGAGCTTTGCTGATATTCAATTTTTATGGGTTTTATTCTTTTCTTGGTTGAAGTTTTCGGACATCGTTGTTATATCAGGCAGAGGGCCATCTCTCCAAAATGCCGCACGAAAAGGACTTTTTTAGAGTTTTTGCGGGACGGAAATGTTAAAAATCGCGGGTGTGGGTGTGCCAAAATCCCCGCGTATGGCCAATTGCCCATGGTTTGTAGGCAAATAGCTCGAAAATGGCGCATTCCCGTAATGGCTTGCCAGTGATGGCTTTACGTGAAAGGTTGTGCAAATTTTGCATTGGCATGCGTCGAAAAATGATTTGTTTTGAGGTAATGTACATTGATTTCTGGCCGAAATAGGCTGTCGGCACCCGCCGTTTCGCTTTCCAAAACGGGCTGTTTTGCACGCTAAAACGGGTCGTTTCGCAATGCGATATGGGCCGTTTTGCAAAACGAGCGCATTTCCGTAGTCTTTCGGCGGGCATTTCGCTGCTTAGCGTTTTCTATTTGGTCGGTTGGCGGCGTGTTAAATTTAGTGCTAATTCCAAATAGAAGTGCAAAATGTCTGTGTTGGAAAGGCACAAGAAAACACCGCAGAGATTAGCCGTTCGACTGTTGGCGTGAAGCCCCAAAGAGCAATGGCGGCAGACTTAGTCGTGCTATTGGTTAAAAAATATTAAACAAAGTGCACTGCAACTTATTTGTCGCGCGGCCGCGCCGTGTGTCGCTCCGCCTGTCTTTGGTTGCGCGGCATTTCGTTGATTGTTCGTTGATTGATGCCGAGGTGGCAAAAAAACATTCCAATTTGCTTTTATTCCGAATTAAATTCTTAATTTTGCGGCTTGAAAAAGGAGACTAAACATAACGACTATGATAAAGATAACATTTCCCGATGGCTCTGTCCGCGAGTACGAACAGGGCGTGACCGGGCTTCAGATTGCAGAAAGCATTTCGCCCGCCTTGGCGCGCGACGTGCTGGCCTGCGGCGTGAACGGAGAGACGGTGGAACTGAACCGCCCAATCAATGAGGATGCAAACGTGCAACTCTACAAGTGGGACGACGATGAGGGCAAGCACGCCTTCTGGCACACTTCAGCCCACCTGCTGGCCGAGGCATTGCAGGAACTCTATCCCGGCATACAGTTCGGCTTCGGCCCGGCTGTGGAAAACGGCTTCTTCTACGACGTGCTGCTGCCCGGCGGCGAGATGGTTAAGGAGGGCGACTTTGCCAAGATAGAGGACAAGATGCGCGAGCTGGCCTCGAAGAAAGAACCTGTCGTGCGCAAGGAGGTGGCCAAGGCCGACGCCCTCAGGGAGTTCGGCGCAGCCGGCCAGACCTACAAGTGCGAGCACATAGAGCAAGACCTTGAGGACGGCACCATCACCACATACACGCAGGGCGCGTTCACCGACCTCTGCAAGGGCCCCCACCTGCTCAACACCGGCGCCATAAAGGCCGTCAAGCTCACGAGCGTGGCCGGCGCCTTCTGGCGCGGCGACGCAACCCGCGAGCAGATGCAGCGCCTCTACGGCGTGTCGTTCCCCAAGAAGAAGATGCTCGACGAGTATCTTGCCATGCTCGAGGAGGCCAAGAAGCGCGACCACCGCAAGATAGGAAAGGAGATGGAACTGTTCATGTTCTCCGAGCGCGTGGGCAAGGGCCTGCCCATCTGGCTGCCCAAAGGCACCGAGCTGCGCTTGCGCATGCAGGACATGCTCCGCAAGATACAGACCCGCTACGGCTACAAGGAGGTGATAACGCCGCACATAGGCAGCAAGAACCTCTACGTCACCAGCGGCCACTACGCCCACTACGGCAAGGACTCGTTCCAGCCCATCCACACCCCCGAGGAGGGCGAGGAGTATATGCTCAAGCCAATGAACTGCCCCCACCACTGCGAGGTGTTCGCCTGGAAGCCGCGCTCTTACAAAGACCTGCCGCTGCGCATAGCCGAGTTCGGCACGGTTTACCGCTACGAGCAGAGCGGTGAGCTGCACGGCCTGACCCGCGTGCGCTCCTTCACGCAAGACGATGCCCACATCTTCTGCCGCCCCGACCAGGTGAAGGACGAGTTCCTGCGCGTGATGGACATCATCCACACGGTGTTCTCCATCTTCCACTTCGACAACTTCGAGGCGCAGATTTCGCTCCGCGACCCCAACGACCACGAGAAGTACATCGGCTCCGACGAGGTGTGGGAGAAAGGCGAGCGCGCCATCATAGAGGCTTGCAAGGAGAAAGGGCTTAAGGCAAAGATAGAGTATGGCGAGGCAGCCTTCTACGGCCCGAAGCTCGACTTCATGGTGAAGGATGCCATAGGCCGCCGCTGGCAGCTCGGCACGATACAGGTGGACTACAACCTCCCGGAGCGTTTCAAGCTCGAATATACCGACGAGGACAACACGAAGAAAGTCCCTGTTATGATTCACCGCGCCCCGTTCGGCTCCATGGAGCGTTTCTGCGCCGTGCTCATAGAGCACACCGCAGGCCACTTCCCGCTCTGGCTCACTCCTGACCAGGTGGCCATCCTGCCCATATCCGAGAAGTATAACGACTACGCAGCGCGCGTGGCCCGCGAGCTTGATG
The DNA here is from genome assembly GCA_944320235.1 of uncultured Prevotella sp. Lineage (GTDB taxonomy): Bacteria > Bacteroidota > Bacteroidia > Bacteroidales > Bacteroidaceae > Prevotella. The sequence goes on along the minus strand of CALUGQ010000009.1, from coordinate 57,042 downwards.
CCGTAGGCGTTCGCGCCACCATCGACAGCCGCAACGAGAAAGTGGGCCGCAAGGTGCGTGACAACGAGCTGAAGCGCATACCCTACATGATAATTGTAGGCGAGAAGGAGCAGGCCGACGGCACTGTGAGCGTGCGCAAGCAGGGCGGCGAGGATGTTGGCGTCATGGCCATAGCCGAGTTTGCAAAGAAGATAAACGACGAGGTGGCCGGGCAGATAAAGGCCACCGAAGTGCATCCCGAATGATGAGGCGCAGGCCAATACCGCGCTGACGGCACTTGTTGCCGCCTGTGGCATGATGCCAATGGCCTGCCACAGGCGGCAGCTTGTTTGCCTGGCTATGCGGGAAAGCCTGCCGGAGGTGAGTTTTTTATAGAAAAGTTATGCTATGAACAAGATGAGAATGACGGTGCTTGGCATCGTGGCAATGGCCGCTTTCTGCGCGTGCGGAGGGCAAGGCCGGACGGGCCAGCCAGCTGGGCAGGCCGCAGACACAGTGAAAGCTGAGGCGCAAGCCGAGACGGAGGGAACGGTAGAGTACCTTGACACCGAGGCGTTTGCCAGCAAGGTCTACGACTTCAAGGCCAATCCAAACCAGTGGAAGTATGAGGGCGACAAGCCGGCCATAGTCGATTTCTATGCCACTTGGTGCGGCCCTTGCAAACAGTTGTCGCCATTGCTCGAAGAACTGGCAGCCGAGTATGCAGGCCGCATAAGAGTGTTCAAGGTGGATGTAGACAAGGAACCGGAGCTTGCAGCCGCTTTCGGCGTGCGGAGCATACCGATGCTTCTCTGGATTCCCATGCAGGGAACTCCTTATGTCTCTATGGGCGCGATGCCGAAGGAAGAATTGAAGAAAGGCATCGAGGAACGCTTGCTGAAACCAGCAGAGTGAACAGGCGGGGCTTTCGCAGCCCCAACGGGGATTTGCGGCCTGCCGGCCGTAGGCAGCAGTTCGCAGGCAACCATGCCGGCGGGTTGCTGCCGCAATACGTCGCGTGGCTTTCCGTGATAAAGCCAAGTTCACTTTATTGCGGAAAATGTTTGGTTGTTTAAGATTTTATGATTACCTTTGCACTTGCTTTGAACAGCGTTTCCGCTCGTGAAACGTTTCCACCTCATTTTTTCACAAGCAAATAAAGTTATATCATACATAGTATGTACACGAAAGAAGAACTCGAATCGATGGATACCCTCCAGTTGATGGGTATCGCTGAGCAATTGGGCGTAAAGGTCATGCCTGACGATGAACTGGAGACCGTGGTTTACGCCATCTTGGACAAGGCGGCTGAGGAAAGTGCCATGAATTCCGCTGCTGCCCCAAAGCGCAAAAGGACGCGCATAGTAAAGAAAGACACAAACAAAGTATATACAGTAAACGGCAAGGACGGAGAAAACTTCGACTTGAAGAACAAGCAAGGAAAGCCAGCAGAGACTAAGCCGGCATCGCTTTTTTCCGACCTTCCTGTAGTCATGCCAGAGGAAAACGCACCATACACCGCAGATGAGAATGCTGCCCAGGCACCTACAGCAAGTAAGCCGGCGTTGAGCCAGAAGGCTAAGGCTGAACCAGAAACGGCTCCTGCTCAGGCGGAGGAGGCTCCGGCCGTGGCCGAAGCGGGTGCAGCCGAGGTGCATGATGAGCCGCAAGACGCTGCCGGCGGGCAAATGAATGAAGGTGAAAACGAGGTTGCCATACAGGACGCTGTGCCCGAGGCCGCTTTTGACAATGCTGCGGGCAATGATGACGCCACCGCTGACAGGAACCTGCTTGCACAGCTCCAGGAGAAGATGGCGCAACGCGCACAGGACGAAGAGGGCAAGGAGGCGTTTGCACAAGCCGGGGTATGGGAAGGCGACCCGGGCGACGGAACCGACTTCATCACCGTTGTCGACCTGCCGATAGAGGACCAAGGGGCCATGCCGACGCTCGATATATTCGACCGTCCGACCATGCAGCAAGCCGGGATGGAGTTCCAGCACCCGATGCAGCAGGCGGGAGCGCAGAAGCCTGCGTTCGACTTTGCCGACATAATAAGTGGCAACGGCGTGCTCGAAGTGCTCTCAGATGGGTACGGATTCCTGCGCTCGAGCGATTACAATTACCTTTCTTCGCCTGACGACATATATGTTTCGCCACAACAAATAAAGAAATATGGGCTGAAGACAGGCGACGTGGTGGACTGCACCGTGCGCCCCCCGCACGACAACGAGAAGTATTTCGCGTTGAGCACCGTGCGCTCCATAAACGGCAGGAACCCTGCCGAGGTGCGTGACCGCGTGGCTTTTGAGCACCTTACGCCGCTCTTTCCCGATGAGAAGTTCAAGCTCTGCGGTGACAAGGCCACCACTAACCCGAGCGTGCGCATAGTGGATTTGTTCTCGCCGATAGGCAAAGGGCAGCGCGCCCTCATTGTCGCCCAGCCCAAGACGGGTAAGACCATTCTCATGAAAGACATCGCAAACGCCATCGCAGCCAACCACCCGGAGGCTTACCTCATGATGCTCCTGATTGACGAACGCCCCGAGGAAGTGACAGACATGAGCCGGACGGTCAACGCGGAGGTCATCGCCTCGACGTTTGACGAGCCTGCCGACCGTCACGTGAAGATTGCCGGCATCGTGCTTGAGAAAGCGAAACGCATGGTGGAATGCGGCCACGACGTGGTCATCTTCCTCGATTCGATCACGCGGCTTGCCCGTGCTTACAACACCGTAAGCCCTGCCAGCGGCAAGGTGTTGACAGGAGGTGTGGACGCAAATGCGCTCCAGAAGCCCAAGAGGTTCTTCGGAGCGGCCCGCAACATTGAGAACGGCGGCTCGCTGACCATCATCGCCACGGCCTTGATAGACACCGGCTCGAAGATGGACGAGGTGATTTTCGAGGAGTTCAAGGGAACGGGCAACATGGAGTTGCAGCTTGACCGCTCGCTGAGCAACAAGCGGATATTCCCTGCTGTGAACCTTGTGCAGTCGAGCACCCGTCGCGACGACCTGCTGCAAGACCCCACCACGCTCAACCGTATGTGGGTCTGCCGCAAGTTCATCAGCGAGATGAACCCCATCGAAGCCATGAACACGGTGCGCGACAGGCTCATACAGACAAGGAGCAACGAGGAGTTCCTGCTCTCCATGAACGGCTGACGCGGCCATCATTGCGCAAAAAACTTAATCCTTGGCCACACGGAAGCCTCCGCGCAAGGGGGCTGTCGTGTGGCTTTTTTTAGATGGAAGGCTATATAATCATAAGGAAAAGGACATTGGCTGTTGCCGCCGTGGCATTGTGCCTCGTGGCGGCGGGCTTGATTGTGTGGCATTTCCTGGCCTTCCACATGGCGGGCGGCAAAAGGCCGCCCGCTGTCACACGTTCGTTCAACGCATTGTGCGTTGACGGCAAAGACATCGCTTTTTTCAGTGGGATAGGCCGCGATTCCACGCTTGAAGGCTTGTCTCTTGTGTCCGACGGAATCCTTTGCGCTCCCCCCGTCACGCTCCCCGGCCCTACACTCCGTTCTGTCGTCAGGCACAGCAAGGACAGTCTCATGCGCCGCATAGCCTACCTTGAGGCAGCCATCGAGGAGATGCAATATTACAAAAGTGTGCATGGCGTGCAGGACGAAGGCTTCGACATGGTGGCCAGCCATGCCACTGCCACCGGGCGCGAGGTGGTTGCCATCCGCCAGTTGCTTGATGCCTTGGAGGCAATCAATGGCAGGTCGAGGCTCGGTGTCAGGCACGTTGAAGAGCCGGTGCAGCCCGACAGCGCGGCCGCCACGCATTCTGTGCTCTTTGTGTGCAACGGCGGCGCATGGCAGGATGGGCGGTGGCTGAGGTCGCCAAAGGCCGGGCCGGGAGTCGCCGTTGATACGGCCGGGCGTGTGGTTGCCGGGATTTGGGAGGCCGACACCCTTGTCTCCGGCAGCAGGACCGACTGTGGCGGTGAGTACGTTGGCCAGTTTGACCGCAGGATGCGTGCCAGCGGGCATGGACATTATGCCATGCACAGCGGCGCATATTACGAAGGCAGGTGGCGCGACGACCTCCGCTGGGGATTCGGCTTTGCCGTAGACTCCTCCCGCCTCAGGGCCGGCGAGTGGCTTGCGGGCGCATATCGCGGCGAGAGGCTTTCCTATACGTCGGAGCGAATATACGGCATCGACATTTCGCGTTACCAGCATGGCCGTGGGCGGCGGTACTACCCGATACACTGGAAGCAGCTGCGCATAACCGACCTTGGGCGGTTGAGCAAGAAGGATATAAGCGGGCAGGTAGACTATCCCGTTTCGTTCGTATATATCAAGAGCACCGAAGGCAGTTCCATACGCAACCCGTACTACCGTGCCGACTACCTCCAGGCGCGCCGCAACGGCATACGTTGCGGTGCTTACCACTTCTTCTCCGTGCGCAGCACGGCCAGGGCGCAGGCACGACATTTCCTACGCAACTCTTATTTCAGGAGCGGCGACCTTCCCCCCGTGCTCGACGTTGAGCCTACCGACAGGCAGATAGCCCAGATTGGCGGCATCGACGAGCTGTTCCGGCGCGTCAGGACGTGGATGAACATAGTGCGCAGGCGCACAGGGGTGAGGCCCATACTCTATGTCAACCAGCGCTTCGTGAACAAGTATCTGGGCCTCGCTCCCGACATAAAGCAGAATTACAACGTCTGGATAGCGCGCTACGGTGAGTACAAACCCGACATAAAACTCGTGTTCTGGCAGCTTAGCCCCGACGGGAGGGTGAGCGGAATACACGGTGATGTAGACATAAACGTATTCAATGGTTACCAAGAACAATTCGACAGATTCCTCGAAACAGAACTCATCAAGTGACGAGCCGGCCAGCAGGGTCGTCATCGCCTTGGGCTCTAACATAGGGCAGCGGGCTGCCATGGACATGGCCCTGAGGCAGCTCGGTGGCATAGTGGCCGGGGGCAGGAGCACAGGCGCGGTTTGGACGGAGCCTATCGGGATGCAGTCCGACCGTTTCCTCAACTGCCTTTTTGCCGGCACCACCACCATGGGCCTTGCCGAGCTTACCGCTGCCACTAAGGATATTGAGAGGCGGTGCGGGCGCACAGCAGCCGAGGCCGCCGCCGGGCTGATACGCATGGACATCGACATCCTTGAATACGGCGGACGCCGCCTCCGCCCTGCCGACTGGGAACGGACATACATAAAACAATTATTTGAAGAGATATGAAGAGGATACCGCTTATCTTAGCCATGGCAATGGCCGTTTGCCTGCAAGCCGTGGCGCAACAGTTTGACACGTTTTTCCGTGACAGCACGCTCAGACTCGACTACATCTTTGCCGGCGATGCGGCGAGCCAGGCCATCTATGTCGACGGGCAGGCCTTGATGCCGCGCTGGCATGGGCGGCGTACACGCCTCGGCGAGCTTCCTTTAGGGGGCAACGGGCAGATAACAATGAAAGACAGGCAGAGCGGCGAGATCATTTACCGCCACTCGTTTTCCACGCTGTTCCAGGAGTGGCTGCTCACGCCCGAGGCCAAGACAGTGGCCAAGTCGTTTGAGAACGTGTTCCTCGTGCCATACCCCAAGCGCGCTGCCGATGTAACCATCGAGCTGCGCGACTCGCACAACCGCGTGACGGCTTCGCTCACCCATGCCGTCGACCCGGGCGACATACTGATACGCCACAAGGGCTTCAGCCATGTCACCCCATACAAGACGCTGCAGCGGGCGGCCGACACCACGCGTTGCATACACATAGCCTACGTGGCCGAAGGCTATCGGCCAGGCGAGATGGGCGGCTTCATGGCCGACGCCGAGGCTGCCACTGAGGCCATCTTCGCCCACGAACCGTTCAAGAGCTTGCGCTGCCGCTTCAACGTGGTTGCCGTGATGTCGCCTTCAGAGGACAGCGGGGCAAGCCGCCCGGCGGAGGGAGTGTGGAAGTCGACTGCGCTCGGCTCCCACTTCGACACGTTCTACAGCGACCGCTACCTGACCACGCTCAGCCTGAAGCGGCTGCACGACGTGCTCGCAGGGACGCCTTACGAGCACATCATAATACTGGTGAACACCGACAAGTATGGCGGCGGCGGAATATACAACTCCTACAACCTTACTTACACCAAGGGCGACCAGTTCCGCCCGGTGGTGGTGCATGAGTTCGGCCACAGCTTCGGAGGGCTTGGCGATGAGTATGAGTATGGCGACGGCGACCCCATGTATCATGCCGACACAGAGCCGTGGGAGCCCAACCTCACCACCCGCCATGACTTCAAGGGCAAGTGGGAGAACCTTGTGAGGGAGGGCAGGGCTACACTCATTGAGGGCGGCGGCTACCAGCAGCGGGGCGTGTTCCGCGGGGCGGCCGACTGCCGTATGCGCACCAACGACGTGCCAGACTTCTGTCCCGTTTGCCGCCAGGCGCTTGAGCGGATGATATATTTCTATACCGGCGAACCTGCAAAACGCTGATGGCAATGGTAGAGACGCAAGGGCAACTTGAAAGAGTCATAGCCGAGTGGGGCTTCCTGCCGTTCTTCAAGAACGGCATACAGGGCTTCTCCGTGGAGGAGCTCGTGCCGCCCGACCTCCTTTTCGGCGAGCATGGCGAGCAAGGGGCGTGGCAGTGGAAAGGCCCCATCATCAGCCACTGGCAGTGTGCCTACGGCAAGTTCTTCGGCGGCAAGGCAGGTTTCGTCAGCCTCGACTGGCTGCCCGACTTCATGAACTGGCGGCGCAGCCTGTACCCGTTGCAGTCGATGGGCGGCGATTCGCGCCACATACTCGAAGTGCTCCGCCGCGAAGAGTCCATGCTGTCGAAGCAACTCAAGGTGGCCAGCGGCTTCAACTTGAGCCGCAAGCGCACGCTCTTCAACCCCGACGCCCCCGCCGAGCCGCTGCCTAACAGGCGCAACGGCACTGCCTTCGACTCGCTCATAGCCACGCTCCAGATGGGTACATACGTATGCATTGCTGACTTTGAGTACCAGGTGTCGCGGCGGGGCGAGCCTTACGGCTGGGGCGTGGCCCGCTACTGCACGCCCGAGGCCATGTATGAGATAGACTGGCAGGCTGCCGTCGGGGGGCGCACGCCCCGGCAGTCGCGCCGCCGCATGGCCGACTGGCTATTGGGGCTCTTCCCCGGCGCCGACCAGCGCAAGGTCGAAAAGCTTATAGGGGTATGAGCGGTGGCAAGGGCAGGCGGCGTTGCGTTTTTGCGGCAGGCAGGGTTGCAGTGGCGGCGGCATGAAAAAAGCATACAGGCAGCCCTCGCTGGGCGTGTGCGTGCAGGCTTGTGTGCGCGATATGGCCTGTATGGGCTATCGAAACAGGCAGTTTCACACTACGAAACGGGCCGTTCCGCGATGCGGGGCGGCCCGTTTCCCAATCCATTGGGCGACAGCGGGTTATGGCGCAAGCCGAGACTTGCGAAACTGTTTTACAAACGCGGAAGCCCGCCTGGCTGCAAATAGCTGCCAGGCGGGCTTCCGCGTTGCGGTGCAGTGTGTCAGTCCTGCCCCTCCTTCATGCGGCTTGCAAGTGCCTTTTGCATCTTCGTCTCGTCAGAGGCGTGCTTCAGCACCTCGGCATCTATGTAGAACACTATCTCCTCGGCGAGGTTGGTTACGTGGTCACCGGCTCGCTCCAGCCTCAGGAACACGCTCTTGAAGTCTATGCAGAAGCCGGTCTTGTCGGGGTGCTCCTTTGCATATTCGGCCAGTACGTCGGTGGCCTGCGCGTTTATTTCGTCGAGCAGGTTGTCTTTTTCGAACAGGCTGTTGGCCATGGCCAGGTCCTCCTTGTCGAGGGCGAGGCGCGAGGTGATGAGCATGTCGAGCAGCCCGTCAACCATTTCCTGCAGCCTTATGCGCTTGAGCAGTTCGGGGTCGATGGGCTCACCGTTCTGCTTGATGATGAACCGGGCTATGTTCTCGGCAAAATCGCCTATGCGTTCGAGGTCGGCGTTGATCTTTAGCATGGCCAGCGCGAAGCGCAGGTCGATGGCCACGGGGTTGTAAAGCACGAGGAAGTCCTCGACGTCGCAGTCCAGTTTCAGCTCCGAAGCGTTCACGCGCTTCTCGCGTATGAGCACGTCCCATGCCTTTTCCTTGTCAGAGGATGGTATGGCCTCGCACACGTTCCGCATCTGGTCGTATACGAGAGTCCACATGTCCAGCACTTCCTTGCGTATCTTTACGAGTTCTTCATCTACAAATTTTACCATAGCTTTAGTCTTTGATTATGTTTATCCGAATCGTCCGGTTATGTAGTTCTGCGTCTCTTCCTTCGAAGGGTTGGTGAAAATCTTCGTCGTGTAGTCATACTCGATGAGCTGCCCGAGGTAGAAGAAAGCCGTCTTGTCGCTCACGCGGGTAGCCTGCTGCATGTTGTGCGTCACGATGACTATGGTGTAGTCATTCTTTATTTCGTGTATCAGCTCTTCCACCTTGGCCGTTGATATGGGGTCGAGCGCCGATGCCGGCTCGTCCATGAGCAGCACCGATGGCTGCACGGCCATGGCCCTGGCGATGCAGAGCCGCTGCTGCTGCCCCCCGGAGAGGGCGTAGGCCGACTTCTTGAGCTTGTCCTTCACCTCGTTCCACAGTGCCGCCCCGCGCAGCGACTCCTCCACTCTCTCGGCTATGAATGCCTCGTCCTTCACACCGTTCACGCGCAGCCCGTAGGCCACGTTCTCGTATATGCTCTTTGGGAAAGGGTTGGGGCGCTGGAACACCATGCCCACGTTCTTGCGCAGTTCGTCGACGTTGACCGAGCGGTCGTATATGTCTTGCCCGTCGATGGTGATTTTCCCCTCGAGTCTGGTGTCGGCAATGAGGTCGTTCATGCGGTTGAACAGCCTCAGGAATGTAGACTTGCCGCACCCCGAGGGGCCGATGAAGGCCACCACCTCGTGCTCGTCGATGCTCATGTTGATGTCTTTCAGCGCATGGAACGAGCCGTAATGGAAGTCGACGTGTTGTGCATCAATCTTGCTCATAATCGGTTATGTGTTGTGTTAGTTTGTTTTCAGCTTTTTCTGGAAGTAGTTGCGCAGCGCGTTGGCGAGCAGGTTCACCAAGAGCACTATGATGACCAGCACGAGCGCCGTGCCGTAAGCTATTGGCAACTGCTTGTCCATGTCGGTGCCGCTCGTGGCCAGCACGTACAGGTGGTAGGGCAGTGCCATGCACTGGTCGAACATGCTTTCGGGCAGCTGCGGCAGGAAGTAGGCTGCGCAGGTGAAGAGGATGGGGGCCGTCTCCCCCGACACGCGGCCCAAGGCCAGTATCAGCCCGGTGATGATGTTGGGCATCCCCATGGGCAGGATGACGTGCCATATCGTCTGGAGCTTGCTGGCCCCAAGGGCGAGGCTGCCCTCACGGAAACTGTCGGGTATGGCTTTCAGCGCCTCCTCCGTGGTGCGTATGACCAGCGGCAGGGCCAGCAGGCCCAGCGTCAGCGAGCCAGCGATGATGCTGTCGCCAAAGCCGAAGAAGCCAACGAAGAGCGACATGCCGAACAAGCCGAACACTATCGAAGGGATGCCGGCCAGGTTGTTGGTCATCATGCGGATGAACCTTACCACCTTTCCCTTCGGGGCGTACTCGTTCATGTATATACCGCTCATGATGCCGAGGGGGAAAGCGAACAGCGCGCTGCCCACCATCAGGTAGAAGGTGCCTACGATTGCCGGCCATATGCCGCCCCCTTTCATGCCGTCGGTGGGCGGGGTTGTGATGAAGTCCCAGCTCAGCACGCTTGCGCCTTTTACTATTATGAACGCCAGGATGACAAAAAGTATGGTCACGATGACACCGCTGAGCACCTTGAAAAGGCCGAAGGCCACATTCTGTGCCACCATCTTGCGGGCGTGGTTGCCGGCTATTGATATCTTGTTTTCCATGATTACTTGTTTTTAGACGATATGTATTCAACGCTTGAGTTGATGATGAGCGTTATGAAGAATAGCACCACGCCGAGCAGGAAGAGCGACTGGTAGTGTGGGCCCCCGGCCGGGGCTTCGCCCAGTTCGGCGGCTATGGTGGCGGGTATGGTGCGCAGCGGGTCGGTGATGGAGAGCGGTATGACGGCCGCGTTGCCCGTCACCATCAGCACGGCCATGGTCTCTCCGAATGCGCGCCCTATGCCTAGTACTATCGCGGAGGTTATTCCCGAGATGGAATACGGCATCACCACTTTGTATATTGTCTGCCATTTCGATGCGCCGAGTGCAAGGCTTGCCTCACGCTGCGAGCGCGGGCAGTTCTGCATTGCGTCCTGGCTTACGGTGATGATTGTGGGCAGTGCCATGATGGCGAGCACTATTGCACCGGCCAGCCCGCTCTCGCCCACGGGCAGCCCAAACACGTCTTGCAGCAGCGGCACGATGACTATGAGGCCGAAGAAGCCGTAAACTACCGAGGGGATGCCGCTGAGCAGCTCTATGACGGGCTTCAGTATGGCCCTCATCTTGGCCGAGGCCACCTCTGACATATATATGGCTACGGAAAGTCCGAAGGGCAGTGCGAAGAGTATGGCGAAGACGGTTACCCACACGGTTCCCAGTATCAGGGGCATGAAGCCGAACTGCGCTGCGGGCGTGGCCGTGGGGAACCACTCGCAGCCGGCGAACACTTCGCCTATCGCTATCTTGTGGTCTCGCAGCCGTTTGCCGCCAGACCCGTCGCCCGGGGCGAACTCCTCGGGAACGAACGCTATGATGCCGGGGTTGCGCTCGACGAGGGTGTTGATGCAGGCCGTGGCGTTCTCGTAGTTGGGGCCGAGCTCTTGCTCGCTGAAATGCTCCTGCATTTCCTCGAAGCGGAACACCATGATGCGCCCCGGGTTGCCGCCTACGTCTTGCCAGTCGGTTATGTCCTCGTCGAACACTTCCTTTATTTGTTTTGCGTTGAGCTCGCTTACGGGGTTGCTTTTGTGTACTACTAGGGTGTAGCCTTCCTCTATTGTCTTTTGCGAGAACAGCCCAAGGCCTTCGGAGAACAGGAACAGCACGATGAGCAGTATCACCAGGCTGGTGATGAATCCGCTACAGGTGATGACTCCGCTGATGATTTTCTCAAATACCTTTTTCATTGTGTGAGTCTTGCGGTTTGTTTCTTCTTTGTGCAAAAGTAGCCATGGCAGATGAACAAAGCGTGACACGGGCGTTACGATTGTGTTACAAGGCGCGTTCGGGCGGCGTTGTAACACAATCGCAACATATGTGTAGGACGGGCGTAACATTTTAGTTGTTACTTCGCGGCGTAAACGTAAAGCAACGATAACATAAAACCAGATAGAGAATGAGATTGACCAGACTGACAGCCATTGTGCTGATGGCCGCAGGCGTGCAGGTGGCCGCCGCGCAGAAGATAAAGGGCAGCGACACGGTGCTGCCGGTGTCGCAGGAGGCTGCCGAGACTTACATGGCGGCCCATCCCGGCGGGCGCGTCACAGTGACGGGGGGGGGCTCAGGCGTGGGCATATCGGCTTTGCTCGACGGCACTACCGACATCGCCATGGCTTCGCGCTCAATAAAGTTCAGCGAGCGGATGAAGCTGAAGAAGGGCGGCAAGCAGCTGCGCGAGGCCGTGGTGGCCTATGACGCCCTGGCGGTGGTGGTTAACCCCGGCAATCCGGTGACGAACCTCACGCGGCAGCAGCTTGAAGACATCTTCCGCGGCAAGGTCACGAACTGGAGCCAAGTGCGCGATGCCGTTACAGGCAAGCGCGGCGAGGACTTGAAGATAATAGTTTACTCGCGCGAGACGTCGTCGGGTACGTATGAGTTTTTCAAGACCAGCGTGCTCGGCGAGAAGAACTACATGGCCGGTGTGCTCTCGATGCCGGCCACCGGGGCCGTCATCCAGTCGGTGAGCCAGACGCGCGGGGCCATAGGCTACGTAGGCATGGCCTATGTGAACAAGCGTGTTAAGGCGCTCAAGGTGTCATACGACGGCAAGAACTTCGTGTACCCGAGCATGGCCACGGGCCGCAACCATACGTATCCGATAATCCGCGAGCTTTATTACTACTATACGGCTGACAAGGAGCGCGTGGTCAAGCCATTCATCAGCTACCTGCTGTCCGACGCTGGGCAGCGCATCGTGATGAAGAGCGGCTACGTACCGGTGCGCTGAGAGGCGGGTGTTGAGGCCCGTCGGTTGTTGTCTTGATGCGTTTTTCATTGCCGCCGGCGCCCCTCTTGGGTGTTATGCCGTCGGCATTCTTGTCACGTCAAGGCTTGTGGCGGCGGTAACGTTTGTTTACAAAGGCCGCAGTGCCGCGCCATGCGCCCTTAGCTGTGTAGCAATGCGGCCCGTTTCGCAGCGCATCGGAGGCTGTTTCAGACTGCCGGGGCGGCCGTTTTGCAACGCGAAAGCGCCATGCCCTGCAACCCATTGGTTTACAACGGGTTGCAGGGCATGGCGCTTTCGCGTGCGTCTTGTCGCATTTCTTTACATGAGCAGGCCGCTGCATCAGCGGCTAAGCCGTGGCTTTCATGCATCCATGAGGTCGCTCATGATCATGTCGCTCACGAAGAGCCCGCTTCGTGTGAGCCTTAGGCGGCCGCCGCGCTGTTCGAGCAGCCCTTCGGCCAGGTAGGTGTGGGCCGCGTCGAGGCACAGGGCGAGGTGGGCCGGGCCGAAGTCGCGCCCAAGCCTGTCGAGGTCGATGCCCTCGCGGGTGCGCAGCGACAGCATCACCCTGTCGTTGTAGCGCGCCGCGGTGTCCAGTCGCTCGCTTTCGGCAGGCACCTCGCCGCGCTCGATGGCCTCCATGTACCTGCCGATGTCGGCCACGTTCCACTGGCGGCTGGCCCCGTCGTAGGAGTGGGCGGCGGCACCCAGCCCGAGGTAAGGCTCCTCCTGCCAGTAGCCGCTGTTGTGGCGTGAGCGCCGCCCTGGCCTCGCAAAGTTGCTTATTTCGTAGTGCTCGTATCCGGCGGCGGCCAGCCTTTCGGCCAGTGTGTAGTACATGGCGCGGCAGGTCTCCTCGTCGGCCTCGGCCACAGCCCCCCGCTTGAGCATGGAGTGGAGCGGCGTGCCTTCCTCGTATGACAGGCAGTAGGCCGATATGTGCTCCGGGTCAAGGCCGATGGCGTTGGTGATGTCGGCCTGCCACTGCTCGATGGTCTCGCCGGGGAAGCCGTACATGAGGTCGATGCTGACGTTGCCAATGCCCGCACGCCGCAGCCTCGCGACGGCCCGGCCCACCTCTGCCGCGCCATGGCGGCGGCGCAGGAAGCGCAGTCGCGCCTCGTCGAATGTCTGTGCGCCCATGCTCACCCTGTCCACCGGCAGGCGGGCGAGGGCCAGCGCAAACTCTTCGGTCACGTCGTCAGGGTTGCACTCAATGGTCACTTCCTCGGCCCGGCTCGTGTCGATGGCGGCAAGCAGGCGGCCCAGCAGGGCGGGGGAGAGCTGGCTCGGCGTGCCCCCACCTATATATATGGTGGTGGGCGGCGCGCCGATGTAGCCACGGCGCAGCTCCAGTTCGGCAGCGAGGGCGTCGACATAGCGCTCGGCAGCCTTGCCGCCGGTAGTTGAATAGAAGCCGCAGTATATGCAGCGGCTCTTGCAAAAGGGTATGTGTACGTAAAGTCCGGGCATAGTTTGAATTTTAATGCAAAAATACTAATTTTGCTTAACCGCCCGAAACTTTGCGCCATATTAATTGCCGTTCTCATGGAAAAACGCTAACTTAGAGGCCGATTATATCTTAAGTACCAACTTAAATCTATGACGATATGAGAGTATATCAGACAAACGAGATTAAAAACATTGCGCTGCTTGGCAGTGCGGGTAGCGGCAAGACGACCCTTGCCGAAGCAATGCTTTACGAAGCCGGCATCATAAAGCGCCGCGGCTCCGTTGAAGCCAAGAACACAGTCAGCGACTATTTCCCGGTCGAGCAGGAATACGGCTATTCGGTATTCCCCACCGTATTCCACGCAGAATGGAACAACAAGAAACTTAACATAATCGACTGCCCCGGAGCCGACGACTTCGTGGGAGGAGCAATAACGGCGCTCAACGTCACCGACCAGGCCGTCATACTCATCAACGGGCAGTATGGCCCGGAGGTGGGGACACAGAATAACTTCAGGTACACGGAGAAACTGAAGAAACCGGTCATCTTCCTCGTAAACCAGCTCGACAGCGACAAGTGCGACTTCGACACCATCGTGGCCGCAATGAAGGACATATACGGCTCGAAGTGCGTGCAGGTACAATACCCCATAGCCACGGGCCCCGGCTTCAACTCGCTCATCGACGTGCTCCTGATGAAGAAATACTCATGGAAGCCCGAGGGCGGGGTGCCCATCATCGAGGACATACCGGCTGAGGAAATGGAAAAGGCCATGGAGCTGCACAAGGCTCTCGTGGAGGCCGCCGCAGAGAACGACGAGGGTCTTATGGAGAAGTTCTTCGAGGAAGAGTCGCTCACCGAGGACGAGATGCGGGAGGGAATACGCAAAGGACTGGTGACGCGCAGTATCTTCCCCGTGTTCTGCGTCTGCGCAGGCAAGGACATGGGAGTGCGCCGCCTGATGGAGTTCCTCGGCAACGTAGTGCCTTTCGTGAGCGAGATGCCGAAGGTGCACAACACCAGGGGCGAGGAAGTGGCAGCCGACAGCAACGGCCCCACGTCGCTCTACTTCTTCAAGACCGGAGTAGAGCCGCACATCGGCGAGGTGTCATACTTCAAGGTGATGAGCGGAACGGTGAAGGCCGGCGCCGACCTCACCAACGCCGACCGCGGTTCAAAGGAGCGCATGGCGCAGCTCTTTGCCTGCGCCGGGGCCAACCGCATACCTGTCGACGAGCTGTGCGCGGGCGACATAGGGTGCTCCGTGAAGCTGAAGGATGTCAAGACGGGCAACGCCCTCAACGGCAAAGACTGCGAATATCGCTACGACTTCATCAAGTATCCTAACTCGAAGTACTCGCGCGCCATCAAGGCCATCAACGAGCAGGAAACCGAAAAGATGATGGCCGCCCTGCTGAAGATGCGCCAGGAAGACCCAACGTGGGTAGTGGAGCAAAGCAAGGAACTGCGCCAGACCATTGTGCACGGGCAGGGCGAGTTCCACCTGCGCACGCTGAAGTGGCGCATGGAGAACAATGAGAAGATACAGGTCAAGTTCGAGGAGCCCAAGATTCCTTACCGCGAGACCATCACCAAGGCCGCACGCGCCGACTACCGACACAAGAAACAGTCGGGCGGAGCGGGCCAGTTCGGCGAGGTTCACCTCATCGTTGAGCCATACGCCGACGGAATGCCCGACCCGACGGTGTTCAAGTTCGGCGGCCAGGAGTATCGCATCAACGTGAAGAACAAGGAGGAAATCGACCTGGAGTGGGGAGGCAAGCTCGTCTTCATCAACTCCGTCGTCGGCGGCGCGATAGACGCAAGGTTCATGCCCGCCATCCTCAAGGGCGTGATGGAGCGCATGGAGCGTGGCCCGCTCACCGGAAGTTACGCCCGCGACGTGCGTGTCATCGTATACGACGGCAAGATGCACCCCGTAGACTCTAACGAGCTGTCGTTCATGCTGGCCGGGCGCAACGCCTTCGCAGCCGCGTTCAAGGATGCCGGCCCGAAGATCCTGGAGCCCATCTACGACCTTGAGGTGTATGTGCCTGCCGACTTCATGGGCGACGTCATGAGCGACTTGCAAGGCCGCCGTGCCATGATCATGGGCATGGACAGCGAGGCCGGATACCAGAAGCTACAGGCAAAGATTCCTCTGAAGGAGCTTGCCAACTACAGCATCTCGCTCAGCTCCATCACAGGTGGGCGCGCTTCGTTCACGACAAAGTTCGCAAGCTACGAGCTTGTGCCCAACGACATACAGCAGCAGCTGGTGAAGGAGCACGCGGCTGAGCTCGAGGCAGAAGACTGAACAGGCACCCCTGCCGGCAGGTGAGCTTGCCGGCAGCGGGCAGCTTGAATCGCATAAGAGGGCGGGGTGGCCCGGGATGGCGTAGCTTTGCCGCTTGGGCAAAGGCATCCCGGGGCATCCCGCCTTTCCGTGCTTGCCTGTGACGGCCGCAATGGTTGGCCGGCTGCTTGCAATAAAGCATCCGGCGCGGGCAGTTGCCGATGGGTGTGTGTCGCCATGCAGGTATAGTGCTTAGTTGAATATGCTCAATTAAAACGCTGCATTACGGTTAATGATGCTGAATATGAGTGAAATAATTAACTGATTGTGGCCGAACAATAATATTTTCAGCTATCTTTGCCGACATGAAAAAATCTACGATATGGGCCATTGCGGTCATCATGGGACTGTCGTTCCTGGGCTTGCTCCTGCTGCAGCTGTCGTACATCGAAGAGATGGCGAAGATGAAGAAGGAGCAGTTCGACGAGTCTGTAAACCGCAGTTTGTACCAGGCGTCAAGGAATCTCGAAGTCAACGAGACGCTGCGCTACCTTGAGAAGGACATCAACGAGACGGAGCGGCGTGCCTTCAGGCGCGATTCGGTGTCTCGGCACCAGGGCGGAGACGATGGCGTGCTGCAGCATTCGCACCAGTATTCGGTGGCCGGCAAGGATGGAACCGTATATTCCTCGTTTCAGCTGAAGACCATAACGATGAAGCCTTCGGCCGTTCCAAAGGCCATAATACTGCGCTCCGACAAGAACACCATAAGCGAAGCGTCGAAGTCAATGCAGGAAATCGTGCGCAACCGCTATGTGTATCAGAAGACGCTGCTCGACGAAGTGGTATATAATATATTGTATACTGCGAGCGACAGGCCGCTGAAGGAGCGCATAAACTTCAGGCTGCTGGACCAGGACTTGCGTGCCGAGCTGCTCAACAACGGCATAAACATACCTTACCATTTCACTGTATCGACCACCGACGGGCGCGAGGTCTACCGCTGTCCCGACTACACCGACGAGGGCGAAGCCTGCACGTACTCACAGGTTCTGTTCCGCAATGACCCCTCGTCGAAGATGGGTGTGCTCAAGATACACTTCCCTGACATAGGCAGCTACATATTTTCAAGCATACGTTTCATGATTCCCTCGGTGGTGTTCACGCTCGTGTTGCTCATAACTTTCCTCTTCACGATAATCGTGATATTCCGCCAGAAGCGTTACACCGAGATAAAAAACGACTTCATCAACAACATGACGCACGAGCTGAAGACCCCGATAGCGAGCATCTCGCTGGCCTCGCAGATGCTCAATGATGACTCCGTGACCAAGAGCCAGGCCATGATGAAGCATCTGGGTGGAGTGATCAACGATGAGTCGAAGCGCCTGCGCTTCCTTGTGGAGAAGGTATTGCAGATGTCCATGTTCGACAAGGAGAAGGCCGTGTTCAAGAAAAAGGAGCTCGACCTCAACGAGATGGTGGAGAACGTGGCTCATTCCTTCACGCTGAGGGTGGAGCACACGGGTGGCAAGATATACACTGAGATAGAGGCTGTGAACTCGAAGATATACGTAGACGAAATGCATTTCCAGAACGTTATCTTCAATCTGATGGACAACGCCGTGAAGTATCGCAACCCGGAGACCCCGCTCGACATATACTTGCGTACTTGGAACGATGACGAGCACCTGTATCTCTCCGTGCGTGACACGGGAATGGGCATCAAGAAAGAGAACCTGAAGAAGATTTTCGAGAAGTTCTACAGGGTGCACACCGGCAACCGCCACGATGCCAAGGGCTTCGGGCTGGGCCTTGCTTACGTCAAGAAAATCATCGACTTGCACAAGGGTGACATACGCGTTGACAGCGAATACGGCAAGGGAACCACCTTCGTGATAACCCTGCCTGTGATAAAAGACTGATTAGGAATAGGAATATTAACACACTAAACTATTAAGATTATGGAAGAGAACCTGAAGATTCTTCTTTGCGAAGACGACGAAAACCTGGGCATGTTGCTCCGTGAGTACCTTGCGGCTAAGGGCTACGCCGCAGAGCTTTGCCCCGACGGGGAAGCTGGTTACAAGGCTTTCCTCAAGAGCAAGTTCGACATCTGCGTGCTCGACGTGATGATGCCCAAGAAAGACGGCTTCACGCTTGCACAGGAAATTCGCGCGGCCAACGCCGAGATTCCAATCATCTTCCTCACTGCCAAGACTTTGAAGGAAGACATACTTGAAGGCTTCAAGATTGGGGCCGACGACTATATAACGAAGCCTTTCTCGATGGAAGAGCTCGTGTTCCGCATTGAGGCCATCCTGCGGCGTGTGCGTGGAAAGAAAAACAAGGAGAGCACTATATACCACATTGGCCGCTTTACGTTTGACACGCAGAAGCAGCTGCTCACCATCGGCGACAAGCAGACCAAGCTCACCACAAAGGAGAACGAGCTGCTCGCGCTGCTCTGCAGCCACACTAACGAGATACTTCAGCGCGACTTCGCGCTGAAGACAATCTGGATTGACGACAACTACTTCAATGCGCGCTCAATGGACGTGTACATAACCAAGCTGCGCAAGCACTTGAAGGACGACGACCAGATAGAGATAATCAACATCCACGGCAAGGGCTACAAGCTCATCGCCCCCGAGGAAGACTGATTCCTGCACCCCGTTACAGCACCATGGGCCATCCATGGCGGCTGCAGCCGGGGCGGGGATGCCTGCCACTGCCGCCAAGGCAAGCGCATCGAGGCCCAAGGCCTGCATCCCATGCAGGCCTTGGGCCTCGACGCTTCTTTGCTTGCAGTAGGCGGATGGCTTGCAGCAACGCCGTGGCTAATACTGGCTCTGGCGCTTGACGATGGCCACGTGGACGAAGATGCCGGCTATTATGAGGCCTAGGCCGGCCTGCTGCACACCGTTGATGTCGGTCCAACCTGCGAGCTGGCTCGCCACGAGCGTCAGTCCGCCGATAACCACGAGGGCAATGCCCGAGTGTCTGAGTAGTTTTTTCATTGCAATGCTTGTTTTTTTATGCCTGCCGCCAGCACCGCGGGTGCCTTGGCGGCGTGTTTTTACCGCCTTGCAAAGGTAATGCTTTTTGCCGAAAGGCAGCTTGCCGCCAGCCAATTTATTTTCGGTTGCAGCCGTGGGCCTCGCCGGTGAGGCTGCCGCCAACCGTAATGTGCGACGGCATGCCGGCATCTTTTCTTTACAAAAGCTCCGCCGTTCCGTGAGAATCGGCGTCCCTGCCCGTAAAACGGTGCGTCCTGCCTTTCAAGGCGGCCTGTCTCGGCTTGCGAAACAGGCCGTTTCCCGTTGCTGTTTGGCCGCATTTGCAAGTCGCTGGCTGCCAATGGCTTGCGCATCTGCTGTCCGGGCGTAAAATAATTTTACGCCTGCAAGGCTCCGCGCGTAAGTCGGAATGGCGCATGGCGCGGCCTTGAAAAAGGCTGAAAACGCTTGAAGTGCCACGAAATGAACGCAATAAGCCCGCCGCAGGCTTCAAAAATGCCTGAAAAGTTTGGCCAATCCGGAAAAAAAGTGTAACTTTGCACCGCAATTTGCAAAAATAACAAATCATTCAAATTATTTTTAGTATGAATCAATACGAAACCGTTTTCATTTTGACTCCCGTTTTGTCTGATGAACAGATGAAGGAAACGGTCGCAAAATTCAAGAACCTCCTCACCGACAATGGTGCCGAGATTCTGAACGAAGAGACCTGGGGCTTGAAGAAGATGGCTTATGCTATCCAGAAGAAATCCACGGGTTTCTATTGCCTGCTGGAGTTCAAGGCAGAGCCGACAATCGTGAAGAAGCTCGAGACGGCATACCGCCGCGACGAGAAAGTGATCCGTTACATGACGGTGAAACTCGACAAGTACGCCGTAGAGTACGCAGAAAAGAGAAGAAACAAACTTGCTAAAAAAGAGGAGGCTTAACGTTATGGCAGAATCAGAAATAAGATATCTCACTCCACCATCAGTGGACACGAAGAAGAAGAAGTATTGCCGTTTCAAGAAGAGTGGCATCAAGTACATCGACTACAAGGACCCTGAGTTCCTTAAGAAGTTCCTCAACGAGCAGGGCAAGATTCTGCCCCGCCGCATCACAGGCACTTCGCTTAAGTATCAGCGCCGTGTGGCACAGGCTATCAAGCGCGCACGCCAGATAGCACTGCTCCCCTATGTAACTGACTTGATGAAATAAAAGGAGGACACAGCATGGAAATAATATTGAAAGAAGATATAATCGGCCTCGGTTTCAAGAATGACATAGTAAACGTCAAGTCGGGCTATGGCCGTAACTACCTCATCCCAACGGGCAAGGGTGTCATCGCTTCGCCTTCGGCCAAGAAGGTGCTGGCTGAGAACCTAAAGCAGCAGGCTCACAAGCTGGCTGCAATCAAGGCTGAGGCAGAGAAGAAGGCTGAGGCTCTGAAAGGCGTGGCTCTGACCATCACAGCCAAGGTCAGCGCAACGGGCGTGACCTACGGTTCTGTGAACGCAGCCCACGTAGCTGAGGAGCTGAAGAAGCTCGGCCACGATGTCGACCGCAAAATCATCGTGATGCGCGACATCAAGGCTGTAGGCGACTATGTGGCAACCATCCACTTCCACAAGGAGGTGATTGCCGAGGTGCCTGTCAAGGTAGTGGCTGAAAACGCCCCCAAGGCCGAGGCTCCGGTAGAGGAAGCTCCTGCAGAGGAGGTTAAGGCCGAGGCTCCCGCCGCAGAGGAGGCACAGGCAGAAGCGTGATTTTTCGCTGTAAATCATATCATATTTATTTTAAACGTAATCCCAAGCTGCCAGGTGCAGTTTGGGATTATTAGTTTTGTGCCTCTCGAATGGCAGGCAGCTGTTGGCAGCAGGCGGCGACTGTAAGGCAGGCTTGCTGGCGGCCCGGCCGGATACGACAAAAAAACCGTCGGACATAAGCCCGACGGTAATTCTCTCACTGTTCGTTATTGCAACTGATTACTCAGCAACGGTGCTGTCAACAGGAGCTGCAGCGCTGTCAGCAACTGCGCTGTCAACTACGGCTGTGTCAACTGCCTCAACAGCAGTAGTGTCAACGGGAGCAGCGTTGTTAGTCTTGTTACCGCAAGATGCGAAAGAAATAGCTGCAACAGCTACGAACATCAATACCAATTTTTTCATTTTCTTTGCTTTTTTAGTCTGTAAAACAATCATTTGTTTATTAAAACGATGCAAAGGTATACATTTTTTCGATAGGTTGTACTTTTTTATGGCACTTTTTTATGCCCTGTTTTGTAACTTTTATGTAAGTCGTTGATATTCAATGATTTGCAAAATGTTAAAAATGGGCCGTGCAAATGTATCCCGTTAAAGACCGGCCTTTTATGGGAAATTACGCAAAAAATGCGTACCTTTGTGGTGATAAAGTTTCTCACATTATTTATATATGATAGATACGTCAGCCTTCCATGGTAAGAAAGCCGCCTATTACACCCTTGGCTGCAAGCTGAACTTTTCGGAGACATCCACGTTCGAGCAGATGCTGCAAGGCATGGGGGTGCGCACAGTGGGTGAAGGCGAGCGCGCCGACCTCTGCATCGTGAACACTTGTTCGGTCACTGAGGTTGCCGACCATAAGTGCCGGCAGGCCATTCACCGCATGGTGCGCTCTAACCCAGGCGCTTTCGTGGTAGTAACGGGATGCTACGCGCAACTCCAGCCCGGGGCAGTCAGTGCCATTGAAGGCGTAGACCTCGTGCTCGGTGCCAACGAGAAAGCCTGCCTCGTGCAGCTACTTTCGGAGAAATGGGGGGCCCAGGCCGGTTCGGCAGATGGGCATTTGCACCTGTGCCATACAGTGAAGACCAAGGACATAAAGACCTTTGCGCCCAGTTGCTCGCGAGGCAACCGCACACGTTACTTCCTGAAAGTGCAGGACGGATGCGACTATTTCTGCACTTACTGCACCATACCTTACGCCCGTGGCTTCAGCCGGAACCCAACAATAGCGTCGCTTGTAGCCCAGGCAAGGCAGGCCGCCGCAGCCGGCGGCAAGGAGATAGTGCTCACAGGGGTAAACATCGGAGACTTTGGCAAGACTACAGGCGAGGCGTTCATCGACCTCGTGAAGGCTCTTGATGCAGTCGAAGGGGTGCGCCGCTACCGCATAAGCAGCCTCGAACCCGACCTCATAAGCGACGGGCTGATAGACTATTGCGCCGTCAGCCGGGCGTTCATGCCCCATTTCCACATTCCGCTCCAGAGCGGCAGTGACACCGTCTTGAGGCTCATGCACCGCCATTACGGCAGTGCGCTCTTTGCCGAAAAGATAAGGAGGATAAAGGAAACCATGCCCGGCGCTTTCATAGGAGTGGATGTCATGGTTGGATGCAGGGGCGAAACGCCTGCCTGTTTCGACGAGACGTACAGCTTCCTCGAATCGCTTGACGTGTCGCAACTGCACGTTTTCCCTTATTCCGAGCGCCCCGGCACGGCTGCGCTCCGCATTCCTTACGTTGTCGACGAGGCAGAGAAGAAGCGCAGGAGCAAGCTCTTGCTCGACCTCTCCGGGCGTAAGTTCCACGCGTTTTACTCACGCTTCATCGGCAGCGAGGCCGAGGTGCTGTTTGAGAAAAGCACGCGTGGCAGGGCCATGCACGGCTTTACGCGCAACTATATCCGCGTGGAGCTGCCTCCGGAGAGCGCAATGCCGGAGTTCGACAATCAGATAATGATGGTTAGGCTCGGTGGCTTCAACCGTGATAATACAGCATTAAAAGCCACGATATTATGAATGACAGGATCGCAATCGTAATCCTCAACTGGAACGGAGCGGCCATGATGCGCCGCTACTTGCCCACCGTAGTCAAGTATTCGGCCGGTGAAGCCACGGTATATGTGGCCGACAACGCGTCCACCGATGACTCGCTGCTGCTGCTTGAGGCCGATTTCCCGGGCTGCAAAGTCATAAAGCTCGACCGGAACTGGGGCTTTGCCGAGGGTTACAACAAGGCTCTGGCGCAGATAGAGGCAGAGTATTACCTGCTGCTGAACTCCGACATAGAGGTGACGCACCATTGGCTGACGCCCCTGCTGGAGTTCATGGATGCCCATCCGGAGGCTGCTGCGTGCCAGCCGAAGCTTCTTTCGCTGGCCGACAGGGATTGTTTCGAATATGCGGGGGCTTGCGGCGGGTTCATCGACAGGTACGGTTACCCGTTCTGCCGTGGCCGTATTTTCGACACGGTGGAGCGTGACGGTGGCCAGTATGACTACCGCCAGGAGATATTCTGGGCCACTGGAGCCGCCATGATGGTGCGTTCGGCCGATTATTGGCGGGCCGGCGGGCTCGACGGCCGCTTCTTCGCCCACAACGAGGAGATAGACCTTTGCTGGCGTCTGAGGCTCATGGGCAGGAAGATATTCTGCATACCGGAGAGCTGTGTATATCATGTAGGGGGCGGAACGCTGCCCAAGGGAAACCCTATGAAGACGTTCTTGAACTTCCGCAACAACCTTACGATGCTCTATAAGTGCCTTCCCGAGAATGAGCTTCGCCATGTGATGAGGGTCCGCTGGGTGCTTGATTACGTCGCGGCTTTCGAGATGTTGCTGCTCAAGGGAAGCCTTGGTGACTTCAAGGCCGTGTGGCGTGCAAGGCGCGCCTTTGCCAGGTGGAAGGCCGGTTTTGCTGATGACAGGCGGCGCATACAGGCTTCATGTGTGGTGAAAGGCATCGCCGAGCGCAGGCCTTTCATGCTGCTTTGGCAGTATTATGGCAGGGGAAAGAAGCGTTTTTCCGACTTGTGATGCATATGGGCGGCCCGCTCAGCGCGGTAGCGGTTGCCGCCGTGGTGTGTGACAAGCAAATGGGCGTCGCGGAAATTGGTCCGCCACGCCCATTTGCTTGTTTCTGCCAGCCGCCCGGTTGTCAGTATTTCACTGTCACGGGGCTGTTGATTTCTTCTTTCCACGCCTTGAGATAGTCGAACCATTCTTTTGAGCTGTGGAACCCGAACTCTTCGTTGTCAGAGCAGAACGTTATGTTGTAGTGCAGTTCGTCGGTGGCGTTGCCGATGATGTAAGGATAGTTGTCCTTGTTTTCAGGCAGTTCCTCTACCACGTTCTTGGCCGGGATGCAGATGCCGAGGCCCACGGTCTCGCGCTTGTGGCCTGCGGAGTCTTTCTCAGACACTGGCCAGTCGGTGCCCCAGCAGCCTCGCAGTCCTTGCTTGTCGCTGAGCTCGACGGAGTTCTTCACGTTGATTATTCCCGTTGCGAAGCGGTAGTCGGCGGCCTGCTTGTTGAACTTTATGTCTACGAAGCAGTCGCGGCGGCCGGCATAGAGCGTGTAGCGCGTGGTCATGTCGAGCTTGCCTTTGCCGGCGTTCATGGTGTTCCAGCCTTCGTCGACCACCTCTACTATTGTGCGCAGCGGGCCGCGCGAGACGATGCGTAGCGTGCGCTGGTCAACGTCTTTGAGCATCTCTGGCGCGTTACCGTTCCATCCGCGCAGCGTGCCTAGCCCGAATGTCTCGCCTACCCAGAGCACGTCGTCGCCCAGTCCGGCTGCCTTCTGCTCCTTGCTGGGGTAGAACTGCGTCTGCTTAAGCTCCAGTCCCTTGCGGTATTTGCCGTATATGTCGACGGTCTGCCGGTGGTCGAAGTATATGCGGTAGGCCACCATGTCGTTCTCGAAGGCCGGGCCGTGGTGGTGGAGCATCCAGTATGGGTTTGTGCCGTTGTCTACGGTGAGGCTGCTTATGTACAGGTCCTGCTTGTTGTTGCTCTTTATTTTCTTGTTGGTGAGCAGCATCTCGGCGTACACTTGCGGCTTGTACTGGCGCGGCGAGCCGCTGTCTTCGAGCGTTACGCTGAATGTCTGCGTGGCTTTCTTGTCGATGTCGGTGATGAAGCAAAGCTCGTCGAACGTGCCGTTGCCGTCGAGGTCGTCGAGCTGTGAAGGTATTTCGGTGCCGTCCTTTGTTACGAGCGCCGACTTCACGTCGATGCCGCAGTTGCCCAGGCTGATGACCACAGGTGTGGCCTTGCGTGCTGTCGAGGAGCCGTTTTCAACGCTTACGTTGAGTGTTTTCTGTGCTGCCGCCATTGGCAGCGTGGCTGCGAGGATGGCCAGAGTGACAAAATTCCTTTTCATGCTGATTTGTTGTGTTAGTTTGTTTCTTCTGCACAAAGTTAGTCAAAATACCTCACAAATAATTGGTTTTGCATTGGAGTGGCATTGAAATTGGCTCTTTTTTCGCTGATTTTTGTCTGTTTTAGCTTAATTTTTAGGTTTTTAAAATATTTATTGCTATATTTGCATCGTAATAAACGGTATACATTAACTAAAGGATAGTGCATAAGGTATATTTCATATTGGCGTTTGCGATGCTTCTCTTGTGGGGATGCGGGTGGCGGTTGAGGCCGGGTGGCGGTGAGCGCCATGCGGGTGATGTTGTGGTGGAGCGTTATGACCGCATCCAGAGCCTTTACCTTACCACGGGCGACTTCTCGGCCTTGCAGCAGCTTAACACCGAGTACCCTATGCAGACGCGGGCCTTGATAGAGGATGTGCTGAAGATAGGGCGCGTGAACGACCCGGAGATCAACGCCAAGTTCCTCAAGTTCTACCAGGACACCGTGCTGCAGAGCCTCATCAACGAGGTGGAACAGCAGTATGCCACCATGGATGACATAAACGAAGGGCTTACCGAGGCTTTCGGGCGGCTGCGCAAGGAGGTGCCAGAGATTGCCGTCCCGCAGGTCTACACGCAGATCGGGGCGCTCGACCAGAGCATCGTCGTTGGCAACAACACGCTCGGGATAAGCCTCGACAAGTATCTCGGCGCCGACTATCCGCTGTACCTTAAGTATTACCCGGAGGCCCAGCGGGAGCAGATGGTGCGCTCGATGATAGTGCCAGACTGCATGGTGTTCTACATACTGAGCCAGTTCCCGATGCCCCACGACCTGGAGCTGTCGCAGGAAGAGTGTGACATCCACATGGGCAAGATTATGTGGGTGGTCAACAAGCTAACGCAGAAAAAGGCTTTCAAGAGCCGCTATGTGGCAATGGTTGACCGCTACATGAAGCGTCACAAGGGCGAGACCGTGGCCACGCTGCTGCGCAACAATGACTATAAGGCCATCGCCCGGTAGCCTTTCGGGCGCGCCGTGGCGAATACGATTCTGTAATCTTTTTTCATCATTTGCGCTGTTGGCCGCATCGGCTTGTGGCTCAGTGAGTTACGAAACGGGCTGTTTTGCATTGCGAAACAGCCCGTTTTGCGTTGCGATATGGCCTGTTTTGCGTTGCGAAACGGCATATATTGGCATCCCATGCCGATTGCGGGGCAGTGTCAGAGGACGCAATGTAATTATAAATTACTTTCTGTCCGTATGCCTGCCGACATTTTCCTACCGTGCATAGAGTCACCCAATACCACATTTTCAGGCCGAAGGCTTGCTTGGCAAGGTGGGCAAGAAGAAAATATAAAGGCCCATGATGTGGTTAATTGGATATTTTGTAGTACCTTTGCGGCAGCAATGGTTCACTGCAAAAAGTGATTAAAAGGGAACGGGGTGAGAATCCCCGACAGTCCCGCTGCTGTGAGCCGTCCTTATCAGGAGCGAACAACAAAGCCACTGGGCATTGCCGGGAAGGCGTTCGCATCCGGGCGGCGAGTCAGAAGACCTGCCTTGCGCAAACATCCCTGCACGCTTCGAGGAAAAGCGGCCGGGTAGAAACAGCCATTCAACATAATGCGCCCCGCAGCATCGACGCAGGCTTTTGCCTGCGTGAAGCCCTGCGCGTAAGCGCGATGCAAAGGCAAAATCCTTTATATACAATAGTATTATGCGACAAAAAATTTACTTATTGGCAGTGGCGCTTGCCACCTTGTTGCAGCCGCAAGCGGCATTGGCTCATGACACCCAGGCCGATGCTGTGACGCAGTTGCAGTTTGGCAGGCAGGTCGTCACGGTGCCGGCAGATGCCAACCTAACCTTTTACGATCCTAAAGGCACAGGCAGCATCAGCTCTACCAGCACCAACAACACCCACTCGCTCACAGTATTCCGCCCGGCCGAGGCCGGGCTTGCCGTGCGGGTGGAGTTCGAGGAAATCGACGTGAGCAGCGATGGGGCAGGCTATCCCGGCCAAGTGGTTGTATACAATGGCGACCCCGACGAGGCGGGAACGTTTTCCTGGGCCACCAATGCCTATGGCATCAACGGCTCCACCGTGCTGCCCGAGGGCGACGTGGTGGCCACGCTCGATGGCGAGTACAGCGGCGTGAGCTACTATTCTACCGCCCCCGACGGTACGCTCTCCGTGGGTATGCTGTGGCGTTATGCAGCGCAGTGCGACGGATGGGTGGCCAAGGTGAGCTGCGTAAAGCTCGAAAACATGGTGGTGAGCGGGGCTGGTGCCGATTATTCCGCAGTGTTGCCGTCGCCCCGGGGCAAGCAGGCCATAGCCCTCGCCTCGGCGTATGTAGAGGCGAAAGGGGTGCTTCAGGCCGACCGCCTCGCCAAGGTGGCCTTCAGCTTGCCAAAGAACGACGGCGTGGTCGACCCGCTGTCGCTGCGCCTCTATGCCGGGGCAGCAGCCAGTTTCAAGGGATCTGAGCCTTTGCAGGCCACGGTGGCCGCCGATGGCGGTGCATACGCGTTCACGCTCGACGAACCGCTTTCCGAAGGCCGCAACGTGTTCACTATCGCCGGCGATGTGCTCGCCACGGCGTCGGTGGGCGCTGAGGTGGCCGTTGAGGTGACTTCTGTGTCAACCACTGCCATACCCGATGGTGTGCAGCCATTTGTCGGCGCCACGCCCGTAACGGTGACTTGCCCCGCCATAGTCAATATGGAGGAGGGGGCTACCACGGTCACAGTAGGCTCCACGCCGCTCGCATTCTACGATGATGGCGGCCTCGACGGTCAGGTAACGCCCGGCTTCAGCGGCACTACCACGTTCCTGCCGGAGGCAGGAGGCAAGAAGGTGCAGGTGAGCTTCAGCAGCGTAAAACTGTCGGAAGGCAGCATATATTACCAATACCTTAATGTATATAACGGCACTGCGGCCACCGAGGGCAACCTTATACGCCGGGTGAGGAGCGGCGAGACGGCGCTCATACACTCCACTGCGGCCGATGGCGCGCTGACCGTAGAGCTTTCCAACAATGGCACGAGCTACACTGCGGCCGGCTTCGAGGCCGAGGTGAGCCTCTTCGAGCCGCAGCCCATGGAGCTTGAGTCGATAGCCGTGGACAACGCCGCGCCTGCCACGGCTTGCGCAGGCGAGGCCGGCGTGGCCATGCTCAGGGTGAACGTGCGCACCGCCAACACCGAGCCGGCCTTGGCCGCAGGAGCGTTCGGCTTCACCACGGGTAGCTCCAGTGCCACCGTCAGCGGCGCATCGCTCTTCTATACAGGCTCCAGTCAAGAGTTCTCTTCGGCTCGCAAGGTTGGCGCCGTGGTATCGGTAGACCATGAGTTTACCATCACTCCCGATGAAGAACTTAGCCTCTCGGAGGGCGACAACTATTTCTGGCTTGTCTACGATGTGGACCAACTGGCTCTTAACGGGCAACAGCTCGATGCCGCCCTCGTTTCGGTGGAGCTTGGCGAAGCCACCGAACAAGTGGCAGAAGGTAACCCCGAAGGTGGCTGCACCATTGAGAACGTGGTGTATTCGCACGCAGGGCAAGGCACGGTTACTACGACGGTGAACGGCAGTCTCGCTTTCCGCACCAAGACGAAGAACGAGTATTCGGAGGACTACGAGTCCGGAACAGACGACCGCATCAACGTGTTCGTTCCGCTTAACGAGGGCAATGTTTGCCAGATAGACTTCTCAAAGTTCGACCTTTACTATTCTTCCTCGTCCTACGGAGCCAAGGCCATCTTCCGCATATACTCCGGCCAAGGCACCGATGGGGAACTGCTCTGGGAGCTGGCTTCCGCCGATGACAAGGCCACAGGCCCTGGCCGCGTGATCCGCTCCACCGCCGCTGATGGCGCGCTCACCGTGCTTTTCAATCCCAACGAAAGCGCGTCATGGTACACTGAGAGCGGCATTGACGCAGTGGTGAGCGAATACCGGCCCCAGCCCATGGCCATCGACAGCGTGGCTGTGGCGCAGACCACCACCGACATCGTGGCGGCGGGGGCAGCCGGGCAGGCTCTGCTCACCGTCAATGTGGCCACCAAGGGCAGTCTCCGGCCCGTAAGCCTTGAGTCAGTGTCCGTCAACATGAAAGGCAGCCAGGCTAAGGTGGCTAAGCTCTGGCTTTACTCCGTAGGTGCGGCCGATGGCGTTCCGCAGCCCGATGCCAAGCCCGTGGGTGAGGCAACAGTGGCACAGGGCGACCCCGTGGACACCATCATGCTTAACACCCCGGTGGAGCTTGCCGAGGGAAGCAATTTCTTCCGCATACTGTTCGACCTCTCCGATGATGCTACCGACGGCGACGTTATCGATGCTTCGGTGGTGTTCGTGACTGTTGGCGGAGAACAAATGGCTGTCGACCACGGCGACCCTGAAGGCTCGCGCGTGGTGAAGAACATCCTCAACCTACAGCAAGGCGACAATGGCGAGGTTACGGTCAAGGCGGGCCAGAGCCTCCTTTTCTATGACGATGGTGGCTCGGAGCAGCCTGCCTCAACGCCTTTTGATGGCACGGTGACCTTTGCCCCCGGTGCAGAAGGCGAGGCGGTGAGGCTCCATTTCAGCGAGGTTGACGTGAACTGCACCGACACTCTCTACGTGTTTGCGGGCGAAAGCACGAGCAAGGACGACCTCCTCCTTGCAGTGGAATTCTACGACAAGTTGCCCGCCGACATCGTTTCGCCTG
This sequence comes from uncultured Prevotella sp., assembly GCA_944320235.1. GTDB lineage: Bacteria > Bacteroidota > Bacteroidia > Bacteroidales > Bacteroidaceae > Prevotella. The sequence continues at coordinate 27,334 of CALUGQ010000009.1, read as the reverse complement.
CCGCTGATGGTAAGCTGACGGTGCGCTACGTAGTCCGCGGCACTTATTCCGCCCCCGACGGCTTTGCCATCGCGGTGTCGTCTTACCGCAAGAAAGCCCTCGAGGTGGCTTCGGTCACCGTGGCCGACTGCTCGGCAGAAAGCGTTGTGCGCGGCCAGGACGATGCGCTGATGTTGCGCGTAGATGCCCGTGTGGAGGGCGACTACGGCACTTTGGAGGTAAGCAAGTTTGCCGTAGAGGCGGCAGAGGCCGCAAGCCTGCGCTCCGTAAAGGTTTACTCTACCGACACCATCGGCAGCTTTGCCGCTTTCGATGCCTTTGGCCAAAGCCAGTCGGCTCCATACGAAGTTACGGGAAGCTACACCATAAGTGCCGCCGGCACCTATAAGTTCTGGGTGGTGTGCGATGTTGCGGCCGATGCCGCCGCCGGAAGCCAGCTTACGGCAACGCTGCGCGATGTCACCATAGGCGGCACGGCATTAAGCCCGCAGGCTCCTGCCACGGCGAGCTGCACCGTGAGGGAGGGCGCAAGCGGCACACTTACCGTGGGCCAAGGCTCTGACTACGGCACCATACAGGCTGCCGTGGATGCCATAGCCGGCGGCATTGAAGGCCCGGTTACGATAAACGTAAAGCCCGGAATATACAACGAGCTTGTCAACGTGCCGCAAATCCCAGGCGCGTCGGCCACCAATACCGTGACGATACAGAGCGCAACGGGCGACTATAACGACGTGCGCATATATTACGATGCCTACAGTGAGCCGGAGTACAGCGACGACAAGATGTCGGCAGAGTACGGAGTCGTGACCGTGGCGGGCGCCGACTACCTTACGTTGCGCGGCCTGGAGATCACCACAACCGACCTTACCTTCCCAGGGGTGGTGCATATTAAGGGTGCGAGCCGCCACGTTACGGTGGACAGTTGCCATATCCACGCAAGCATGTCCACCGAATATGGTTCTGACATTAACCTCATATACACTTATGCAAAGGACGAGGCCAACTGCAACAACGACTACCTTACGGTGCGCAACAGCCTGCTTGAGGGCGGCTACATCGGCATAAGGATGGGCGGTACCAACTACTTGGCGCTGCCGAAGGAGCGCGGCGGAGTGATAGAGGGCAACACCCTGCGCAATCAGGGGGCAAAGGCTCTCTACGTCATGGACGAGCTTGGGGTGAAGATACGGCGCAACACCATTTTCAACGACGCCACCGATCGAAGTGGATTCCAAGGCTTCGACGGACAGTTGCGCGATGCTTGCGCCGAGCCGATGGTCATTGAGGCCAACGTGTTCGACCTTGCCACGCTCAAGGACGCCATAGCCATCAACCCGCGGCAGCTCGTTGGCACGGCCGAGGCTCCCGTGGTGATAGCCAACAACGAGGTGCGCCTGCGCAGCGACAACGCTTCGAGCGCAGGCATGAAGATAGGGTCGCCATGCGAGCACCTGCGCATTGCCTACAACACAGTGCGCCTCACCGGCACTGCAGCATCGGCTCCGCTGTGGCTCAACGATGCCATGACGGGCGACGTGGTAGTGGAGAACAACGTGCTGCTCAACGAGGCGGGAGGCTATGTCTACCGTTTCTACAAGCAGGGCAACGAGAATACGGCCACCTTCCGCAACAACGTGCTTTACACCAGTGGCGAAGTGTTTGCCTACAACAAGGCCGACATCACGACGTTTGCCGACTGGGTGGAGGCCGCAGGCGAACAAGACAGCCACAACGAGGCCGTAGGCTTCCTCTCCGACGAGGTGCTTGAACCTGCCGCCGAAGGTTCGCTGCTCACGGCCAGGGCCGTAAGCTACGTGCAGACCGACATCACCGGCAGGCCTCGCACCGCCCAGCCTACTATTGGTGCATACGAGTTTGATGCCACGGCAGCGGCTCCCGCCCTTGCCGAGGGCTACCCGTCGGTGAGGAGCGTGACCGACAGCACGGCTTGCGTGGCCGTCAAGGCCAATGCCAACAGCACAGCCTTCATCACCATCCGCCGCTCTGCCGAAGCAGCCCCGGCTGCCGACGGCATGACTGCCGAGGCTTGCTCTGCGTTCACCATCATGGCCGGGCGCGAGGCAGCAGCCTTTGCCGACACGCTTGAAGCAGGCGGGGAGTACGTGGCCTACGTGCGCCTTGTGAGCCTGCGCGGCGTGGGTGGGGCAGTAGTGGCCTCTGCGCCGTTCGTGGCTTCGGGCGAAGCGATAGTGGAGATTCCCAATGTTGAGCTTGCTGCTGTGGGTGACACCATAGCCGCAGGCAGCACCGCCACGCTTTCTGCCACGGTGAGCGGCGGAACAGCCCCGTTTAAGTTGACGTGGCTCAACGGCTTGCGCGAGGAGATAGCAACAGCCAACCTCGATGCCGCAGGCGAAGCACAGGTAGCCTACGAGCCGTCGGAGTGCGACGATTATTATGTCACCGTGACCGACGCCAACGGCAAGCAGGCCACCGACACCTGTCGCGTGGTGGTGACGGGCAAGGCCATGGCCGCCACAATGGAGAACTTGTGGCTGGGCGATTACGGCGCATGGGCCGGGCCTGATACCAAGGGCGAGCTTGTCACGGGTGAGTATCTGGATCAGCAGCTGGCCGGTTCGTTCGTCAGCGGCAGCTATATGTTCAGCAATAACTACAGCCTCGACTACGGTTCGTGGAGTGGCTTTGCCTACTCCAACCGCACGTCCACGGCCTACGAGGGCCTCGACGACCAGTACAACTCCGCCGCAGGCAGCGGGCATGGCGGCTCGGCCAACTATGCCGTGGGCTTCGGCAGCGGCAAGGTGACGGTGCTCAGCAGAGAGCTGGGCGACACCATCAGCGGCCTCTACGTTACCAATACGGCCTACGCCCTCAACTCCATCATCAACGGCGACAGCTATTCGTCGAAGTTTGAGCAAGGCTCGTTCCTCAAGGTTGTGTTCACCGGCACAAGGGCCGACGGCACCACCGCCACCGTGGAAAGCTACCTTGCCGACTACCGTCAGGCCGATGCGGCAGACCATTACTACCTCGACACGTGGCAGTGGGTAGACCTCAGGCCGCTCGGCAAGGTGGTAAGCCTGAGCTTTGCCATCGACGGCAGCGACAAGAGCTATGGCTACCTAAACACGCCTGCTTACTTCTGCCTCGACGACTTGGGCGGCGAGCGCGATGAGTGCCTTGCCCCCGTGCAGGCTGGGCGCAGCGTAAGGCTTGCCGACTTCTTTGTCTTTGCCGACAATGCAGGCACCGTTAGCTATGCATTGCCCGATGCTCAGTATGACGGGACTGACCGCTTGGTCGAGATAACTGCCGACGGACGCCTCGTGCTGAGCGACGCGTTCGAGGGTCAGGCCACTATAACCGTGAGCGCCACCCAGCGCGGCAAGGTGCAGTTTGTGCGCATACCGTTCGACATTGCCTCCGGCATCACCGATGCGGTTGGCGATGATAACGCTGCCGAAAGCCGCTATGACCTCAGCGGAAGGCGCGTGTCGCCAACGCACAAGAGCATCAACATAGTAAAGATGGCCGACGGCACGGTGCGCAAGGTGGTAGTGAAGTAACTTCGGCCTTGGGCTTGATGGAATTTGGTGGGGGCGTGGCTTCAGTGTTGCGCCCCCGCTTTTGTTTCTTGTGGTGCGCGCTTTTGGGGGCTGGCGGCTGTGGCGTGGCATTGGCCTTCCTGCCCCGATGCTGGCTCGCTTGTGGCTTGGCACGGTGTTTTCCCTGTAATGATTTTTCATTGCTTGCACCATTTCTCGTATCTGCTTGGCGCACAGATGGTTACGATAAGTGCCGTTTTGCATTGCAAAACGGCACTTATCGCATTGTGAAACGGCCTATTTGGCGATGCCAAACGGCACGTTTCGCAAAGCAATTCCGTATGTAGGGTCTGCTAACAGGGCGTTTGTAATTATCTTTCATGGCGTCGCCGGCATCTCTGGCTCAATCCTGTGGGGGCTTTGGCGCGCTGCCACCATCGGCCAACTGGCCCTGATAGATTCCGTTCTGACTCATGTATTGGCAGAGCATATCGGCAAACTCGTGGTTCTTAAGTCCCCATTGCGGCGCGATGACCATGCCTGCCGGCGATTGCGATACGAACCTCTCTATCACCAAGTCCTTGCGCAGCAGTTGCAGGTAGGCCGCCACCAGCCTCATGTATCCGTCGGCCTTGTACGTTGGGAAAGGCTTGCGCGAGTACTCCTCGGCCAGCCTTGTGCCGCGTATTACCTGCAGTTGGTGGAGCTTAAGTATGTCGAGCTTCAACCCGGAGACAAGGGGCGCCTGGCGCAGGCATTCGGCTGCATCCTCGCCGGGCAGGCCAATGATGACGTGGCCGCACGTGATTATGCCCCTGGCCGCGGTCTCCTCAATTGCGCGGCGCGAGCAGCCGAAGTCGTGGCCGCGGTTTATGGCGCGGAGCGTAAGGTCGTTGGCCGACTCAATGCCGTACTCCACGGTGAGGAAAGTCTGCCGCGCCAGCCGCCCCAGGTAGTCGAGCACGGGGGCCGTCACGCAGTCGGGGCGCGTGGCTATGGCCAGCCCTACCACGCCGTCTACGGCCAGAGCCTCCTCGTAGGCGCGCTTCAGCCTCTCCACCGAGTCGGCATAGGTGTTGGAGTAAGCCTGGAAGTAGGCTATGTATTTCATGTCCGGGTATTTGCGGGCGAAGAAAGCCTTGCCTGCCTCTATCTGCCCGGCTATGCTACGGCGCGGGTCGCAGTAGGCAGGGTTGAACGTACGGTTGTCGCAGAAGGCGCACCCGCCAGTGCTTATGCGGCCGTCGCGGTTGGGGCAGGTGAAGCCGGCGTCGACCGAAATCTTCTGCACGCGCCCCGGCAGCACCGTGCGCACCCACGTTCCGTAGTCGTTGTAAACTCGTTTATTCATATAATTTAAAACAGTCGGGGTGCAAATTTACGAAAATAATGTATAACTTTGCCCATTATTTAAGTTCAAACCAGATGCAAAAATGAAAAGAATGGCAGTTATGTGCGCAACGTTGCTCGTTGCCGCCTCGACCATGCTTGCAGGCGGCCGCCTCGACCTGAAGGACATCACCGGCGGCAGCTTCGCCGGCGAGTCGCTCACGCGAGTGGAGCCTTTGGCCGACGGCGAGACCTACGCACAGATAAGCAAGGACAGGAAACAGATTGTGAAGTACTCGTTCAAGACGGGAAAGCAGGTCGGGGTGCTGTTCGACGCCAACACCGTACGCGGCGCAAGCATAACCTCGGTAGACGGCTATATACTCAGCCCCGACGGCAAGCGGATGCTCATCCAGACCCAGACCAAGCCCATATACCGCCGCTCGTTCACTGCGGTATACTACATCTACACCCTCGGCAACAGCTCCGTCGAGCCGCTGTCTGACGGCGGTCCCCAGCAGGCACCGCTCTTCTCGCCCGACGGAACGATGATCGCCTTCGTGCGCGAAGGCAACATCTACCTCGTAAAGCTGCTCTACGGCAACTCCGAGAGCCAGGTGACAAAGGACGGGAAGCGCAACGAAGTGATAAACGGCGTGCCCGACTGGGTTTACGAGGAGGAGTTTGCCACAAACAGCAGCCTCGTGTTCACAGCCGACAGCCGGCAGCTCTGCTGGATCCGCTATGACGAGTCGGCAGTGAAAGAGTATGCCATGCAGCTCTTCCGCGGCTCCAACCCCGCCCGCGACGAGTATGCCTCCTATCCCGGCGAATACAGGTACAAGTATCCCGTGGCAGGCGGCGACAACTCTAAAGTGACCGTGCACAGCTTCGACATAAAGTCGCGACAGACGCGCCAGATGCAGCTGCCGCTCGATGCCGACGGCTACATACCGCGCATAAAGATGACAAGCGACCCGGCGAAGGTGGCCGTGTTCACCATGAACCGCCACCAGGACAACCTATCCATCTACATGGCCAACCCGCTGTCTACGGTCTGCCAGCTCGTCATACAGGAGAAAGTGGACAAGTATGTAAAGCAGGAAGCCATGGCCGCCATCAAGTTCACAGACAGGCACATACTCCTGCCCAGCGACCGCGACGGGTATATGCACCTCTATCTCTACACACTCGGAGGCCAGCTGAGGCGGCAGATGACCAGCGGCAAGTTTGAGGTAACCGACGTCTACGGCTACGACGAGGCCACTGGCGACGTATATTACGCCGCCAACACGCTCGGCCCGCAAGACAAGCAGGTGTACGTGACCCACCAGAACGGCAAGACCGAGCGCCTCACGGCGAAGGAAGGCCACAACAACGCCACGTTCAGCAAGAACTACAAGTACTTCATCAACTCCTGGAGCGACAAGGACACCCCCGCCGTATATACCCTCAACAACAACTCAGGCAAGCAGCTCGCCACGCTGATAGACAACAAGGAGCTTAAGAAAAAGCTGGCATCGTGCGGCCTCGGCACGCGGGAGATGTTCTCGTTTGCCACGTCAGAGGGCGTGCAGCTCAACGGGTGGATGGTCAAGCCCGCCGGTTTCGACCCCGCCCGCCGCTATCCCGTCATCATGTACCAGTATGGCGGCCCCGGCAACCAGCAGGTGCTCAACAGCTGGAACATAGGCATGTGCGGCCAGGGAGCCATGCTCGAGCAGTACTTTGCGCAGCAGGGCTACGTCGTAGTGTGCGTCGATGGGCGCGGTACTGGCGGCCGCGGGGCCGAGTTCGAGAAGTGTACATACCTGCGCCTGGGCGAACTCGAGGCCAAGGACCAGGTGGAGACGGCCCAGTGGCTGGCAGGCCAGCCTTACGTAGACAAGGACCGCATCGGCATCTGGGGCTGGAGCTATGGCGGATGGAACACGCTCATGAGCATGAGCGAGGGCAGGCCCGTGTTCCGCGCTGGCGTTGCCATCGCCCCGCCTACGAGCTGGCGCTTCTACGACACGGTATATTCGGAGCGTTATATGCGCACGCCTAAGGAGAACCCGCAAGGATACGACGAGGTGAACCCCATCGCGCGGGCCTCCAAGCTGAGCGGCGCGCTGCTCATCTGCCACGGGCTTGCCGACGACAACGTGCACTTCCAGAACACCGCGGAGTACACCGAGGCATTGGTACAGGCCGACAAGGACTTCCGCGAGCTTGTCTACGTAAACCGTAACCACAGCATTTCGGGCGGCAACACGCGCAACCACCTGTTCCGCCAGGCGCTCAATTTCTTCAATGCGGAGATGAAGTGAGCCGCCAAGGCAGATTAGTACAAATCGTAACAAAACAATATTGATGATGGAAAAAAAACAGATTCTTAGTTTGACCGCTGCCGCGCTGATGCTCGTACCTGCACCGGCGGGCGCAAAGGCAAAGAAGAAAGAGGCTGCGAAACAGCTGTCTGCAATCGAGATTGTGGACAAGGTGAACAGCCATTGGCAAGCCAACAACAAGCCCGAAGTGAACGCTTTCTGGGATAACGCCGTCTATTTCACCGGCAACATGGAGGCTTACCGGCTCACCGGCAACGCCAAGTACCTTGAGTACAGCGACAAGTGGGCTCGCCACAACAAGTGGAGCGGCGCCACCGGGCAGGACCCGCAGAAGTGGCAATACAAGACTTACGGCGAGGGACAGGAGCACGTCCTCTTTGCCGACTGGCAGGTTTGCTTCCAGACTTACGCTGATATGTACGCCATGAACCCCGATGCCTACAAGGTGGCGCGCGCCAAGCAGGTGCTCGGCCGCGAGGCTCTCATGCCGCAGAACGACTTCTGGTGGTGGGTCGACGCGCTCTACATGGGCATGCCGGCATTCTCCAAGATGTACAAGATGACCGGCGATGAGGCTTATCTCGACAAGCTTTACGCCAATTTCAAGTACGCTGACGACCTCATGTTCGACAAGGACGACCATCTGTACTACCGCGATGCCAAGTATATCTACCCCGCCCACAAGACCGAGGCAGGCAAGAAAGACTTCTGGGCGCGCGGCAACGGATGGGCGCTGGCAGGCCTGGCAAAGGTCCTTGCAGACGTTCCCGAGACATGGCAGCACCGCGCCGCCCTCGTTGAACGCTTCCGCCAGCTGGCTGAGGCCGTAAGCAAATGCCAGCAGGAGGGCGGCTATTGGACCCGCTCAATGCTCGACCCGAAGCAGGCCGAGGGCGAAGAAACCAGCGGAACGGCTCTGTTTGCCTACGGATTGTTGTGGGGAATGAACAACGGTTTGCTCGACCGCACAGTCTACGGGGCTGTTGCCGACAATGCGTGGAAGTATCTTTCAACTGTGGCTTTGCAGGCCGATGGCTCCGTGGGTTACGTCCAGCCCATCGGCGAAAAGGCCGTCAAGGGCCAGAAACTGACTGCTGCCAACGCCAACAACTTCGGGACGGGGGCTTTCCTCCTTGCCGCTTGCGAGAAGGTCCGCTACGATGACGGCAGCGTCATGCCCTCCGATGCAAGGCAGTTCACGGTCAATGTGACCAATACCCTCGGCACTTTCCGCCAGGAAGTGGTGGAAATCGACGCCAAGACCGTGTTTGAGAAGCTTGCCATCAGCGGCGGACGCCAGTTCCAGGTGTACAACGCCGTAGGCCAGCAAGTGCCTTATCAGATAACCCACGACGGCAAAGTGCTCATCGATGCGGCTGTCCGCCCGAACGGAACCGCCACGTTCACCATCAAGAAAGGAACTCCAAACACATTCGTTAACACCTGTTACGGGCGTATGTACCCAGAGCGTGTGGACGACATCGCGTGGGAGAACGACCGCGCCGCTTACCGTTGCTACGGCCCTGCACTGCAGCGCACGGGTGAGCGTTCGTTCGGAAACGATGTGTGGGTAAAGAACACCCCGGGCCTCGTGGTTGAGCAACGATACTTCATTGAGGACGGGAGCAAGGCCAAGATTGCCGCGCTCAAGCAGACCGACCCTGCCGCTGCCAAAGCCCTTGAGATGGCTACAACCTACCACTACGACCAGGGCAACGGCCTCGACTGCTACAAGGTGGGCCCGACCTTGGGCTGCGGCACGCCTGCACTGATGCTCGGTGACAGCATAGTGATGCCGTATTGCTACAAGGAATACGAGATACTTGACAACGGCCCGTTGCGTTTCTCAGTCCGCCTTGTATACAATACCACTTCTTACAAGACCGACAACAACGTAGTTGAGAACCGCATCCTGACCCTTGACAAGAACTCCAACTTCAACAAGATGACCGTTTGGTATGACGGGCTTACCGTGCCTGCTGACATCGCTTCCGGCATATCGCTCCATTCTGAGGATGTTGACAACGTGGTGCTGGGCAAGGACTTCATCCAGTATGCCGACCCGACTGACAACCCCAAGGGCCAGAACTTCCAGATTTTCGTCGGGGCGCTCTTCCCCAACGGCGTTTCCGAGACCAAGAAGGTCATGTATGCCAACCCCGTGAACGGCAATGCAGGCCATGCGCTCGGCATTGTGAAGGACTACAAGAGCGGCCAGAAGTATACATACTACTTCGGTTCGGCGTGGAGCAAGTATGACTGCCGCACCCAGGCTGAATGGCAGGAGCGTGTAAACTCGGCCCTTGCCAACATCAAGACCCCGCTTACGGTTGAGGTTAAATGAGGCGAGCCGTAATCATTGGCGCATCATCGGGCCTCGGCTTTGAGATGGCCAAGATACTGATAAACGACGGGTGGCGCGTAGGAATCGCCGCCCGTCGTTTCCGTCTGTTGCAGGATTTGGCGGCCATTGCGCCGGAGCGGGTGGAGGCTGCCGCCATCGACGTGACCGATGGCGATGCTCCCCGCAGGCTTGAAGAGCTTGTGGGGCGTATCGGCGGCATAGACTTGTTCTTCATGTCGGCCGGCATAGGCTGGCAGAACCCGCAGCTCGAGGAGACTGTTGAGACCGCCACTGTGGCCACCAACGCCCTCGGCTTTGCGCGCATGACGGGCGCGGCGTTCCGTTTCATGGCCGGTCACGGCGGAGGCCACATTGCAGCCATCACCTCGATTGCCGGTACCAAGGGGCTTGGGGCGGCCCCGGCGTACTCGGCCACGAAGGCTTTCCAGAACACTTACCTGCAATCACTCGAGCAGTTGGCAGCCATACGCCGTCTCCCCATAACGTTTACCGACATACGCCCGGGCTTTGTCGCTACGGCCTTGCTCGGCGAATCGCCACGCTATCCCATGCTCATGCGCCCCGATGCCGTGGCCCGGAGTGCCGTCAAGGCCGTGTACAAACGGCGACACAAGGTGGTCATCGACTGGCGTTGGGCTGTGCTCACCGCTCTTTGGCGGCTGATACCCGACTGCCTTTGGCGGCATTTGCGCATACGCTGACAACTGCATTGCCTTGCGGCGTTCATGAAAGCGCAGCATCAACGGCGGTTGATGGGGCCGATGGTGCTGCGCTATCGTTTGCCATTGTTGCCTCATGCCCGTAGGCAGGGGCGCAGGTGAGTTCACTTTGTTTCCCCCTTCAGCGCGTTGTCGAGGAATTCGAGCGCCTTCGCCTGTATGCCTTTGCCGCAGGAGTGGGGCACTTCCCATATCTCCGTTACGAGTTTGTCGTCGGCTCCCTGGCTCCGCCATACGCCGTGCATTATGTCGAAGGCGTCCTTCACGCCGTCGATGGGGAACAGCTTGTCCTTTGTTCCGTTGATGAAGAGCATCGGTTTGGGGCAGGCCAGGCTCGCGATGTGCGGGTAGTCGAGGTATTGGCGCAGGCCGGGGATGCAGTTGGCGAAGCCTCCGTTTTCTTTCCGCCCGTACTTGGTAGACAGTTGCACGTCGGTGGTCACCATCCAGCAGGCCGCCACCCCGGCCTTTATCTTGTCACTCAGGGCCGAGAGCATCCATGCGCGGTAGGCCCCCATGGAGCAACCTATGCAGCCGATGCGCTCCTTGTCGACCTCGGGCAGTGTGGCAAGGAAGTCTGTCGAGGCTATGTCGTCGTAGGTCATGAATGCGCACAGGTCGCGCCCGAGCATCATCATGTTGCCCGCTATGATGTCATACTTCTCTCGGCTGACGCCTTCCTGCCGCCCGCGCTCGCCCCACATGGGCGCATCGACGGAGAGCACCACGTAGCCGTGCTTCGCAAGGTAGTCGCCCACGTACTGCCCGTCGTACAGGCTTGCGGCCCAGCGGTCGGCATCATTGACCACGGCCGAGTCGACACCGAAAGGCTTTACCATCTTCTCCTTGCCAATGTAGAGGTGGCCTCCATGGTCGTGGAGCGCGTTTACGGCCGGGAATGGGCCTTTGCCGTCGGGTACGAGCAGATAGGCCGTCACGCGTGAGTAAGCGCTGATGTTGAACTCTATGCGCCGCGCGGTGTAGCCGTCGCGTTTCTCTTCGCCTGTCACCTTCATGTCGAAGCTGGCGGCGCGGCGGGGCGGTGCCATCATGCACTCGAATACCTTGGCCCTGGCGGCCTCCTTCCACTTTCCGAAATCCTTTATCGGGCTGTTGCCCCATGCCATCGGGTATGTAAGCTCTTTCTTGAGCTCCTCGACGTAGCGCGGCATTTCGAAGTAGAACTCGTAGTTCTCGCGTTTCTGTTTTTTCTTTTTCTGTGCGCAGGCGTCGGTTGCCGGCAGTGAGGCCAGGGCCACTGCCGCCGCCATGCAGATTATTCCTTTTTTCATCATGTTTGTAGTTTTAGCGTAGTCTTGCTTGCAAAGATACCCAAATTTGTCTGAACTTGCTAATGATGCAGGAAAAATATCTTCCAAATCGGTATGCGTACCGCATTGAGCGCCCCGGTTTTGTAATGATTTATCGGCATTGCCGGTGTCATGTTGCGCAAGGCCGCAATGGGCTGGCTGCCAGTCGGTTAAAAGGCACGGGCCGAATGGCGTTGCAATATGGGCTGTTTTGTGCCGCGAAGCGTGGCGTTTGGCATCCTGAAACAGGCCGTTCTGCGGGACAAGGTGGCCTGCGGCGTGATGGCAGGCGGGTTTTGTCGTGAAAAGTTACCGCCCATGCTGTTTTGCCGTCTGGCAAGGCAATGAGGCGGCGGGCTTGGTTGTGGATAGATTTTTGTATGTTCCCTATAATTAAAATGTTGTTTTCTTACGCGCCGCGTGTAAAAATCATGTTTTTTGTTTACCTTTGCAGAGTCGGAGCCCCGTAAGCCTTGCGGCTCATTGCAGTCAAGGCGCGGCGCAGCTTTGACGAGATGTATGTTCGGCTAAAAACCATTCTAACCATGTTCAGACGTTTATTGCTATCGGTGGCCGCAGCCATGGCCACACTCTTTGCCGATGGGGCTGAGCCCGTGTGGCAAGACCCGGCCGTGAACCAGCAGAACCGCGAGCCGCGACGTGCCGACTTCTTTGCCTACGAGAGCCTGCCCCTGGCCTTGCAGGGGCAGAAAGGGCAGTCGGCCCGCTACCTTTCGATGGAGGGGATGTGGAAGTTCCACTTCGGGCGCAACTACACCGACCGGCCCGAAGAATTCTTCAAGGCCGACTACGACGACTCGGCCTGGGCCGAAATCCCCGTGCCGGGCCTTCTTGAACTCAACGGCTACGGCGACCCCACGTACAAGAACGTGGGCTATGCCTGGCACACCACGTTCAAGAGCAACCCGCCTTTTGTGGGCCTTACGGAAAACTACGTAGGCTCCTACCGCCGCACGTTCAGCCTGCCCGGCGGCTGGCAGGGCAGCGAGGTGTACTTCCACGTAGGCTCGGCCACGAGCAACCTCATGCTCTGGGTCAACGGACGCTACGTAGGATACAGTGAAGACAGCAAGGTGGCCGCCGAGTTCAACATCACCAGGTACCTCAAGCCGGGGCGCAACCTCATTGCTATGCAGGTGATGCGCTGGTGTGACGGCTCTTACCTTGAAGACCAAGACTTCTGGCGGTTTACCGGCATAGCCCGCGAGGTTTACCTGTACTCCAGGCCGAAAGTGCGCATTGCCGACATCACCATCGGCCAGGACCTCGTCAACGGCTACCGCGACGGCCTGCTCACATACACCGTTCCCGTTGAAGGAGGCAAGGGCGCTACGCTCTCGCTGCGCCTCGAAGATGCCGTGGGGCGCGTGGTGGGCAGCGCGGAGAAGACTGTAGATGACGGCCTGGTGAGCGGCACGATGACCGTGGCCGGGGCGCAGCCCTGGACAGCCGAGACTCCTTACCTCTATACTCTCTGCGTTGAGCTGAAGCGCGGGGGTGCCACCGTTGAGGCTGTGGCGCAGAAAGTGGGTTTCCGCCACATCGAAATCAGCGGCGGGCAACTGCTCGTCAACGGCCGGCCGATACTCATAAAGGGCGTCAACCGCCACGAGATGGACCCCGACGGGGGCTACGTGGTAAGCATGGAGCGCATGGTGGAGGACATAAAGGTCATGAAGCGGCTCAACATAAACGCAGTGCGCACCTGCCATTACCCCGACGATCCGCGGTGGTACAGCCTCTGCGATGAGTATGGACTCTACGTTACGGCCGAGGCAAACATTGAGTCGCACGGCATGGGCTACGGCAAGTCGACGCTCGCACGCCGCGCCGACTACGCCCAGATGCACCTCGAGCGCAACGAGGCCAACGTGAAGCTGCTGCGCAACCACCCCTCAATCATCGTATGGAGCCTGGGCAACGAGGCTGGCTACGGGCCCAACTTCGAGAAAGCTTACGACTGGGTGAAGGCAACCGACGGCAGCCGCCCCGTGCAGTATGAGCAGGCCCGCGACAACGGCAAGACCGACATCTTCTGCCCTATGTACTATGATTACACCCGCTGCGCAAGGTATGCCGAGGGCAACAACCAGCGCCCGCTCATACAGTGTGAGTATGCCCATGCCATGGGCAACTCCATGGGAGGCTTCAAGGAGTATTGGGACATGGTGCGCCGGTACCCGAAATTCCAAGGCGGGTATATCTGGGATTTCGTTGACCAGGCCCTGCGTGACACAAGCCCCGTCACCGGGCGGGAGATATTCACTTACGGAGGCGACTACGGCCGCTACCCCGCCAGCGACTACAACTTCAACTGCAACGGCCTTGTTGCCCCCGACCGCCGGCTAAATCCCCATGCGCATGAGGTGCAGTACTTCTACCAGGACATCTGGGCAGAGGACAACGGCATAGAGGAAGGGGCATTCCAGGTATACAACGAGCGTTTCTTCAAGTCTACCGACGACCTGGCGCTGCGCGTGGTTCTCATGCGCCTTGGGGCAAAGGCAGATTCTGCAGTCTTTTCTGTCGACGTAAGCGGCATACAGCCGCAGGCCCGCAAGGCCATCTCTTGCCCCGGGTTGAAGAGTGCCATCGCCTCTTTCCGTGAGAAATACCCCGGCGATGAGCTGGTGGTGAACTTTGAGTTCAGCTCAGCCAAGGGCGCACCTCTCATTGATGCCGGCCAAGTGGTGGCCCGCCGCCAGTTTGTGATAAGCCGGTATGCTTTCCCAAAATTGGGCACAGAGGTGGCTAAGGCGGGCAAAGGCGGAAAGGGCGTGCAGGCAAAGGTGAGCAGGCAGGAGACCGACTCATACATCCGCCTCACGGCGGGCATGGTGAGCCTTACGGTGGGCAAGCGCACCGGCCTGATAGACTACATCGACATCGATGGCCAGCCCATGCTCGTGGACAGGCGCTCGGTTGAGCCGGAGTTCTGGCGTGCGCCAACCGACAATGATTATGGTGCTGGCCTGCAGAAAAAGATGGCCGTATGGAAGGAACCGGCCATGAGACTGCAGGGGCTGGACGTTGACAGCACTGGCGACGGAAGCGTAAGGCTCGTGGCAACTTTCGACATGCCCGCGGTGAAGGCCACGCTGACCATGACTTATGTGCTTTCCCCCGAAGGCGCGATAACCGTGCGGCAGCAGATGGAAGCCGACGACAGCGCGAAGGTGGCCGACCTGTTCCGCTTCGGCGTCCAGTTGCAGATGCCAGGGCGGTTTGCCCGCATTGCATATCACGGGCGAGGCCCGGTGGAGAACTACCAGGACAGAAAGACGAGCCAGTTCATAATAATGGCCGACACGACCGTGGCAAGCCAGTATTACCCATACGTCCGCCCGCAGGAAAGCGGGAACCATACCGATGTGCGCTCGTTTGCCGTCTACGATGCTGAGACGGGGTGCGGGCTGTGCTTTGAGTCTGACGGGCCGATGGAGTGCAGTGCGCTCAACTACCTCGTTGAGGACCTTGACGACGGCCCGGAGAAAGTGCACGAGTGGGGGCATCACAGCGGCGACCTTGTGCCCCGCCCGCTGACGCAGGTTCACATACAGAAACGGCAGTTCGGCCTGGGCTGTGTCAACAGTTGGGGAGCAGTTCCTCTGCGTCAGTACAGGATGCCTTACGGCGACTACGACTTCACTTTCCGTATCCGTCCGTTCAGCAAGTAGCAGGCAATGAGGGTGATTGTGGCATTCGTGGCGGCGGCATTGGCGTCGCTGCCACTTTCTGTCTTGCTGGCAGCCACAGCCGACACGCTTGGCTGTGCGGTCGAGGTGGTGAAGGCGAACAGGCAGCGGTCGTTTGCCGGGGCGGTGCCGCCGGGCAATTATAGCGGCGTGGCCTGGCTGGGCGGAAGCCGCTATGCCGTGGTAAGCGACAAGTCGGCAAGCGACGGCTTCTTTGTCTTCGACATCCGTATCGATTCAGTATCCGGCAAAATACAGTCGGTGTCCAATGAAGGCTTCTTCTCTGCCGGAACGCCTAACCGCGACCAGGAGGGCATAGCCTGTGTGCCTCAGGCCGGCAAGGTGTATGTAAGCGGCGAACGGGGGAACCGTGTCTTGGAATACAGCCTTGACGGGCGGCATACGGGGAGGCAGCTTGCTGTGCCCGATGTGTTTGCCACGGCAGGTGGAAACTATGGCATCGAGGCTCTGACATACAACGCTGTGACTCGCCGCTTCTGGCTTACCACCGAGAGCACCCTGCCTTGCGACGGGCAGCAGGCTGCTTATGGCAATGTCGTGGGCAACCGCCTGCGTCTGCAGTGCTTCGATGACAGCCTTCAGCCAGGGGCTTTCTTTTTCTATGAGATGGACTTGCCTGAGGTGCGCAAGCGGCCGGCGGCCTATGCCATGGGTGTCAGTGGGCTGTGCGCCCTCGACGATGGCAGGCTGCTGGTGATGGAGCGCGAGTTCTACGTTTCGCGCCGAAAGCTTGGCTCATGGGTCAGGGTGAAGCTCTTCGCTGTGTGTCCGGATGGCAGCCAGGAAGGAATGCTGCTGCCAAAGACAAAGGTGATGGAGTTCAAGACGCGCCTTTCGCTTTTCAGTTACAGGCTGGCAAACTATGAGGGAATGTGCCTCGGGCCGAGGCTTAAGGACGGCAGCAGGGTGCTGCTGCTGGTGAGCGACTCGCAGAATCAGTATGGGGGAGTGCTCAAGGATTACTTCAGGACGGTGGTGATAAGGTGTGACTGAAACCGGTAGCGGCGCGCTTCGCATTGCAGCAGGCGCGCCGCAAACGGCAGTAATGTCATTGGTAAAGGAATCGCTTGATGCTTTTCTTTGGCGTTTTGGCAAACTCTGCCTCGGTCATCTCAATCTCGGCGAGCCTAGAGTATGACGGCAGTATTTCGTTGAGTGCCGTTCGGTTCTGTTCCATAACGTTCGCCAGGTCATCGTGGTTCAGCCCCATGTCCTTTGCTTCTTCATAATCCGGGAACACGAGTCCTACGAGTTTGTCGCCCCGTTGCACCACGATGCTCTCAACGACCATGGCCATGGAGTTGAGTTTGTCTTCTATTTCCTCTGGGTAGATGTTCTGGCCGTTGGAGCCAAGCAGCATGTTTTTCGACCGCCCCTTGATGTATACGTTGCCTTGGCTGTCCATCGTTCCGAGGTCTCCCGTGTGGTACCATCCGTCGGTGTCTATCGCCTGGCGCGTTGCTTCCTCGTTCTTGTAGTAGCCGAGCATCACGTTCTGCCCCCTGGCAAGTATCTCGCCGGGCGTGTTCTCGGGGTCTGGGCTGTCAATTTTCACCTCCATGTGGAGTGCGGCACGCCCGCAACTGCCTGGTGCGAAGGTCTTGTAGTCGGCATAGCAGATGATTGGCGCGCACTCGGTGGAGCCGTAGCCGACGGTATAGGGGAAGCCTATGCGCTTCATGAACGACTCAATCTCCTGGTTGAAAGCCGCTCCCCCGATGATAACCTCGTAGAAGTTACCGCCGAAAGCGTCGGTTACGTGCTCGCAGATCTTCTGCATTATCTTCTTGTTTATCACCGGCATGTTGAGCAGGAGCCTCATACGGTTGTTCTGTATCTTCGGGAAGACTTTCTTGCGGATTATCTTTTCGATGATCAGCGGCACGGATATGATTATGGCAGGCTTTATGTCGGTGAACGCTTGGGCTATGATTGCTGGGCTGGGGGTGCGTGTAAGGTAATAGATGTGGCAGCCGTGGAGGAATTCGAAGATGAATTCGAACGACATTCCGTACATATGCGCCATTGGCAGGATGCTTATTGTGTTGTCGCCGTGCTTCACCTTGTCGCCCAGCACTGACTCTGCAAAATCGTAGTTGCTCCAGATAGCGCGGTATGGAATCATCACTCCCTTAGAGAATCCGGTGGTTCCGCTCGTGTAGTTTATCATAGCCAGCTCGTCGCCGCAGGCTTCGCGATGGTAGCTTACGTGGTTTTTCCTGAAATACTTCGGGTATTTTTTGCCGAACATCTCGTTGAGATGCTCCCGTGCATAAGTCAGTTTCTCGGTGCGGGAGACGGCGAGCGAGTAGTCGGGAATGTTTATTATGCCTTCCAGCAGGGGCATCTTTGCCTCGTCGATGATGGTTGCCACGACATCGCCGACGAACAGGAACTTGGCTTCGCTGTGGTTCACGATGTTGTGGATTTGCTCTGCCGTGAACTCATGGAGGATGGGAACGGCCACTGCGCCGTAAGTGAGCGTTGCGAGGAATGCCACAGCCCAGTTTGAGCAGTTGCGCCCGCAGAGTGCTATCTTGTCGCCTTTCATCACTCCGCCGTTCTCAAACAGTATGTGGAGTTTCTCTATCTTGCGTGCCACGTCGTGGAATTGCAGGGTCGTGCCTTTGTAGTCTGTGAGCGCGTCGAGGTCCCAGTTGTCCACTATTGCCTTTTCGATGATGGCGTTGAAGTTGCGTTCCTGTTCCATGAGTCAGTCGTTTTGTCACAAGTCAATGTTCTTGTATAGGTAGCGCTTTATGCTCTTTTTGGGTGTCTTCTCGAATTCTTCGTCGTGCAGCTTTATGGCCGAGAGCTTGCAGTATGCGGGCATCAGGGCGTTGATTTCGAGCCTGTTTTGTTCCATGATGCTCTGCAAGTCCTCTTGGTTGAAGCCCATTGCCTGCGCTTCTTCCATGTTCGGGTGGACAAGGGCGATGAGCTTGTCGCCTTTCTGTAGCACGAGGCTCTCGCCGACAAGAGTCATCGAGTTGAGCTTGTCTTCTATTTCTTCAGGGTAAACGTTTTGCCCGTTGGCGCCAAGGAGCATGTTCTTTATGCGTCCGCGGATGAATACGTGGCCGTCTTTGCTCATCGTTGCCAGGTCGCCTGTGTGGTACCACCCCTCGGAGTCGAGCGCTTCAGCCGTGGCTTCCTCGTTCTTGTAATATCCGAGCATGACGTTCGTACCCCTGGCGACGATTTCGCCTGGCACGTTTTCGGGGTCGGGGCTGAGTATTTTCACCTCCATGTGCGCTACGGGGGTGCCGCAGCTGCCGGGAACGAAGTCGCTGTGGTCGCTGAACGTGATCAGCGGTGCGCACTCGGTTGCGCCGTATCCGGTGGTGATGGGGAATTCGATTCCTGTCAGGAACGACTCTATCTCTTGGTTGAGCGCAGCCCCGCCGACAACCACTTCGTAGGCGTTGCCGCCGAAGACGGCTTGTACCTGCTCGCATATCTTTTGCTTTACCTTCTTGCTTATCACCGGCATGTTGAGCAAGAGCTTCATCTTGTTGTTCTGTACCTTGGGGAATATGGCCTTGCGGATTATCTTGTCGATTATCAGCGGCACCGATATTACGATGGCGGGCTTTATGTCTGCGAATGCCTGGGCTATGATGGCGGGCGACGGGAGCCGCGTGAGGAAGAACAGGTGGCAGCCGTGGCAAAAGGGGAAGATGAATTCGACGGCCATGCCGTACATATGTGCCATGGGCAGGATGCTGAGCGTCCTCGACTCCGGGGCTATGTGCTTGCCTATCGCGTCGAGGCAGAAGTCGAGGTTGCCCCACAGGGCGCGGTAGGGCAGCATGACTCCTTTGGAGAACCCTGTGGTCCCGCTGGTGTAGTTTATCAGTGCCAGTTCGTCGGCGCTGTCGTGGTGGTAGTTGATGTGTTTGGCCCTGAAGGCGTTGGGGTATTTCTTTCCGAAGAGTTCGTTGAGGTGCTCGCGGGCAAACGTCAGCTGCTCGGAGCGCGATTCAACCAGTGAATAGTCGGGTATGTATATTATCCCTTCGAGCGCAGGCATTTCCTTCGGGTCGATTGTCTTGGCCACCACGTCGCCCACGAAGAGCAGCTTCGACTCGCTGTGGTTTACTATGTTGTGTATCTGCTCGGCGTTGAACTCATGCACGATTGGCACTGCCACTGCCCCGTACGTGAGCGTGGCGAAGAATGCCACTGCCCAGTTTGCGCTGTTGCGGCCGCAGATGGCTATCTTGTCGCCGCCTTTCACACCGCTGTTCTCGAACAATATGTGGAGCTTTTCTATTTTTCTTGCCACGTCGTGGTACTGTAGTGTGATGCCCTTGTAGTCTGTCAGGGCATCCTTGTACCAGTTGTCCACTATGCTTTTTTCAATGTATGAATTGAAGCTTTGGAATGAATTCATTTTGCACAAAATAAAAAATATTGTGCAAAGGTAACTCTTTTCTTGCACATTTCAAAATATACTGTGCATTATTTACTCGTATCTCATTGATTTTGCGGGGTGGATGTGCGACACGAGATAGCTCGGGGCTATGAGCACGAATGTGCTTATTAGCAGCGTGGCGGCGTTGAGCAGGATGATGAGCGGCGCGTCCAGCTCCATCGGGGCTGTGCTCACGTAGTAGGTGGCGGGGTCGAGGCTGACGAAGCCCGTATGCTGCTGGAGCAGCACGATGCCTATGCCGATGATGTTGCCTATGAGCAGTCCGCGCCCGATTATGAACACTGCGAACCACAGGAAGGTGTGGCGCACGGTGCTGTTTCGCGCGCCGAGGGCCTTGAGTGTGCCTATCATTTGTGTGCGTTCGAGTATTATTATCAGCAGGCCCGATATCATTGTGAAGCCGGCCACGCATATCATCAGTGCCAGGATTATCCAGACGTTGATGTCGAGCAGTTCGAGCCAGGAGAATATTTGCGGGTAGGCCTCGTCGATTGTCTGCGAGGTCAGCACGTTGCCATGGCGGTCTTGTGTCCTGTTTATGCGCTCCACTACGTGGCTTGCCGTCTCTTCGAGCTTGCCAAAGTCGCCGACGGTGAGTTCGGCCCCGGTGCATTGGCCTTCGGGCCAGTTGTTGAGCCGCGTGGCCGTGTGCAGGTCGGTGAAGCACAGGTTCTGGTCGAAGAGTGTCAGGTTGGTCTGGTATATGCCGCTGACTGTGAAGCGGCGGGCCCTTACGTCGCCGCCGCTGATGAAGTAGGCGTAAACCTTTTCGCCTACGCTGAGCTTCAGCTTGTCGGCCGTCATCTTTGATATCAGCAGCCGGTAGCGGCTCGTGGAGTCGCTGAACTGTGGCACTTCGCCGTCCATGAGGTTGTGTCGCAGGAAGGTGAAGTCGTACTCCTGGCCTACGCCCTTGAATGTCATGCCGAGGAAGTCGCTGTCGGTCTTGAGTATGCCTTGCGTCAGGGCGTAGCGCTCGGCATGCTTTATTCCCTCCGTCTGGCTTAGCACTTGCATCAGGCTGTCGTCCAGGCAGACGGGGTAGGGGTCGGTGCTTTGCAGGGCGAGGAAGTTCACTACCTGTATGTGGCTGCCGAAGCCTACCACCTTGTCGCGTATGGTGTGTTTGAAACCGAGCACCACCGACACCGTGACCACCATCACTGCCAGCCCTATGGCCACGCCGATGGTGGCTATGCGGATGGCCGGGCGGCTTACCTTGTGCTTGTCGCCTTTGTCCTTGAAAATCCTTCCCGCGATGAACAGCGGCAGGTTCTGCTTTCCCATCGTCTTGGCTTTGGTTTGTGTTACAGTTCGTTGTCAACCCTGCCGGGATATGCCTCGAGGGCTTTGCGCAGCACGGTTAGTGCGCGCGCGAGGTCCTCCTTCTTCAGCACATATGCTATGCGCACTTGGTTTATGCCTGCCCCTGGCGTGGTGTAGAAGCCGCTTGCCGGGGCCATCATCACCGTCTGGCCCTCATGGCTGAAGTCGGTGAGGCACCAGCGGCAGAACTTCTCGCTGTCGTCCACGGGCAGCTTGGCCACAGTGTAGAACGCCCCCATGGGTATGGGCGAGTACACCCCTGGTATGCGGTTGAGCCCGTCGATGAGGCACTTGCGCCTCTCCACGTACTCGTCGTATACGTTGCGGTAGTATTCCTCGGGCGCGTCGAGCGATGCCTCGGCCACTATCTGGCCTATGAGCGGGGGCGACAGGCGCGCCTGGCAGAACTTCATGACGGCCTGGCGCACGGCCTTGTTCTTCGTTATGAGCGCGCCTATGCGTATGCCGCACTCCGAGTAGCGCTTTGACACGGAGTCAATCAGTATCACGTTTTCCTCAATTCCTTCCAGGTGGCAGGCGCTTATGTAGGGCGAGCCGGTGTATATGTACTCGCGGTATACCTCGTCGGAGAAGAGGTACAGGTCGTATTTCTTCACCATGTCGCGTATCTGGTTCATTTCGCGGCGCGTGTAGAGATAGCCCGTGGGGTTGTTGGGGTTGCATATCATGATGGCCCGCGTGCGGTCGTTGATCAGTTCCTCGAACTTCTCGACCTTGGGCAGCGAGAACCCTTCCTCTATCGTGGTTGCTATGGTGCGTATCTTGGCCCCGGCCGAGATGGCGAAGGCCATGTAGTTGGCGTAGGCCGGCTCCGGCACTATTATTTCGTCGCCGGGGTTGAGGCACGACATGAAGGCGAAGAGCACCGCCTCGCTGCCCCCCGATGTGATGATTATGTCGTCGGGCGATACGTTTATGCCGTATTTCTCGTAGTAGCCCACTAGTTTCTGCCTGTAGCTGAGGTAGCCTTGCGACGGCGAGTACTCCAGTATGGTCCTGTCTATGTGCTTCAGCGCGTCGAGGCCCACTTGCGGCGTGGGCAGGTCGGGCTGGCCTATGTTGAGGTGGTACACCTTTATCCCGCGGCTCTTGGCCTCGGCTGCCAGCGGGGCCAGCTTCCTTATGGGCGACTCAGGCATTTCCAGTCCGCGTATTGAAATTTCGGGCATCTTTGTTTCGATTTGTTATGAAAACTGAATGCAAAGGTAATATTATTAATTGGAATACGCTAATTTTGGCATATACAAAAATATAAAAATGTTTCGCGCGGGCGTTGCGAGCGTGTGCCGCGCCCTCACTGGCGGCATCGGCCCGCGGCCTGCATGTGCGGCTATGAGCCATGGTCTGCCGTCAGGTTCACATTCGCGGGCCATGTGCCCCGGCGGCCGATTGCTGACAAAATGTTTACGCCGTCTTTGCCTGCAACGCCCAGCGTGCGCATACCGTTGCGTAACGGCGCGTTTTGCACTCTGGAACGGCCAGTTTCGCGTTGCGGGGAAGCCCGTTTTGAAGCCCAATATGGGCAGTTGCATAACTCGCTGCCGTGCAGGTGGTTGCGTGAGGCGTGCGCTTGGCCGAAAAAATATTACAGATGCGCCTTGCCCCATGGCTGTGTTTCTTGGTGTGGCCGGTTGATGCTGTCGGTCGCCATGAGGACTGCGGCAAAACCGGCGCTTAACAAATTTTTGGCCATGCCTTGCCCGTCTTTCAATTAAATGAGCTACTTTTGTAGGGCCAAACCCTCGGCGGCGCGCCCGGCAAGGCTTGCGCCAAGGGCAGAAAAGATTGATTAACAAATACATAACATGAGAAGTAGAACAGCAGAATGGTTTGAATGCAAGATCCGTTACGAAAAGACGATGGAAGACGGGATGCAAAAGAAGGTGACAGAGACATACACTGTTGACGCCCTCAGCTTCACAGAGGCCGAGCAGCGCATAATGGAAGAGATGTCGTCGTACATCAGTGGCGACTTTGAGGTGGCCGACATAAAGAAGGCAGCCTACAAGGAGATATTCTTCAGCGATGAGGACTCGGCAGACCGCTGGTACAAGACCAAGTTGCAGTTTATCACCATCGACGAGAAAACCGACAAGGAGAAGCGCTCAAACGTAAATTACCTGGTCAACGCCGGGACTCTCAATGCAGCCGTGAGGAACATCGACGAGGTGATGGGCGGCACGATGATTGACTATGTCATCGCCTCGGTGGCCGAGACACAGCTTATGGATGTGTTCGAGTACAAGAAGAAAGAGGCCGACGACAAGCCCGAATATGAACAGCAGTAATATGGAAAACGACATAAAGGCCCGTCTGCGCGAGGTGCTCGGCAGCCTGCCGCCGGGGGTCGGCCTCGTGGCCATCAGCAAGTTCCACCCCGCCGAGTGCATCGCCGAAGCCTACGAGGCGGGCCAGCGGGTGTTCGGCGAGAGCCACGAGCAGGAACTGTCCAAGAAGTTCGAGGCGCTGCCTAAAGACATCCGCTGGCACTTCATTGGCCACCTGCAGACCAACAAGGTGAGGTTCATCGCGCCTTACATATCCATGATAGAGTCGGTCGACTCGCTCAAGCTCCTGCGCGAAATAAACAAGCAGGCTGCCCGTTGCGGTCGCGTGATCGACGTGCTGCTCGAGCTGCACATAGCCGAGGAGGCTACAAAATACGGCTTCACGCCCGATGCCTGCCGCCAGCTGCTTGCCGGGGGCGAATGGCGCGACATGGCCAACGTGCGCATCTGCGGGCTTATGATGATGGCCTCGTTCGTCGATGACGAAAGCCAGATACGCGCCGAGTTCACCCGGGCGGCCGACTTCTTCGACGAGGTGAAGCAGGAATATTTCGCCTCCGACGACGCTTTCTGCGAGCGTTCGTGGGGCATGAGCCATGATTACGGCATTGCAGTAGAATGCCGCAGCACGATGGTGCGCGTGGGTACGGCCATTTTCGGGCCGCGCGCCTACTGACGGGGCTGCGCCCTGCGGCCAGGCCGCAGGCCGTAAGGCTGGCAAGATGGATTGCGCCATGCTCAATGACGGGCATGGCGCTTTTTCGTCAGCTGCCGTATGGGCATCGTCGTCGCGGTTTGGGCATTTCC
The DNA here is from genome assembly GCA_944320235.1 of uncultured Prevotella sp. Classification (GTDB taxonomy): domain Bacteria; phylum Bacteroidota; class Bacteroidia; order Bacteroidales; family Bacteroidaceae; genus Prevotella. The sequence goes on along the minus strand of CALUGQ010000009.1, from coordinate 3,128 downwards.
CGTTTCATGCCATCAAGCGGGCGTCAGCCCGGTGTTGCAGTCGTGGCGGGTCGGTGGGAAATGCGGAAAAGAAAAAGAGTTATCTATCTTCTCAGACGGATAACTCATAGGAAAATGATAAATATAGATTAAAATTACTAGTTGTCGAGTGCAAAGGTAATGCTTTTGATTTAAACTACCAAACGTTTTGAATCATTTTTGTTCATGTTTGAAACATTTTTAATCCACATATCTGCATTTTATACCTTTTTAAAACAAAAGCAGCTCGCTGTAAACGCGCTGGACAGGAAGCCCCATCACGTTGAAGAAACTGCCGCTTATGCCCGTCACGCCGATGTAGCCAATCCACTCCTGTATGCCGTATGCCCCGGCCTTGTCGTAGGGGCGGTAGGTCTGTATGTAGTATTCAGTCTCGTCGGCGGTTAGTTCCTTGAACGTAACGTCGGTGGTGACGGCAAACGTCCGCTGCCTCTCGGGGCTCATGAGGCATACGCCCGTCACCACCTGGTGGGTCTTTCCGCTCAGCAGTTCCAGCATGGCGCGTGCCTCGGCTGCGTCAGCCGGCTTGCCGAGGGCCTTGCCGTCGCATACCACTACCGTGTCTGCCGTTATCACGAGGTCGCCCTGCCGCATCACCTTTCTGTTCGCCTCGGCTTTCTCCGCGGCAATGTAGAGCGGTATTTCGTGGGCAGGCAGGTTGTCGGGGTAGCTTTCGTCGATGCCGGGCAGCACCCTTACTTCAAACTCTATGCCCAGCCCTGCCAGCAGGTCTCGGCGGCGCGGCGAGTTGCTAGCCAGCACTATGTTGTATCTCTTGAGGTTGTCAAGCATTGCTTTCCTTTCGTATTTAGTTGTAGTGTGTCACCATCCGAATGCCTTTTCGTCCTTTAGCCACTTGCCCTGGGCGCGCAGCACCTGCTCGATCACGTCGCGGGCGCAGCCCCGTCCGCCCTTGCTGCCGCTCACGTAGAGGCTTATTGCCTTGATGTCGGGGCAGGCGTCGGCCGGGCATACGGGGCATCCGCAGCAGCGCATCACCTCGTAGTCGGGTATGTCGTCGCCCATGTACATCACCTCTTCGTCGCTGAGTGAATGCTTGCGGGTGAAGTTTCGGTACGTCTCAATCTTCACTGCGCACTTCATGTAGATGTCGGTCACGCCGAGGCGTGAGTATCTTTTCACCACGCTTTGGGTGTCGCCGCCGGTCATGATGGCTATCCTCAGCCCCATCTTTGAGGCCAGCTGTATGGCGTATCCGTCCTTTATGTTGGCCGTGCGCATTGGTTCGCCTCCGGGATGCAGGGGGATTGTATCCGTGCTGAGCACCCCGTCCACGTCGAACACTATTGCCTTTATCTTCTGCAAGTCATAGTTTATCATTTCTGGTTGCCTTTCTGTGTATGCTTATGCTCATCCTTTCGTATATCTCCTTGGCCAGCGGGTCGTAGGCGAGCGCTCGGCTTTGGCTCCTGATTACGTTCTCGTCGTAGCGCATGGCGGGGCCGGTCTGTGCTTCGGCGGGTGTCATTGTGTGCACCTTGCTGGCCGTCTCGTCGATTAGCGGCAGCATGATGTCGAACGGTATGCCGCGCTTTTCCAGTATGTCGGCGGCAAGTGCGTAGCAGTGGTTGGCGAAGTTGCAGGCAAAGATGGCCGCCAGGTGGACTTGCTTCCTGTCTGCCGACGACATGGGCCATACGTTGCCGCTGATGCTCCCAGCCAGTTCTACCACGGTTGAAGCCGCGTAGTCGTCGCTGGCTTCGACCAGGCAGGGTATCGAACTGAAGTCTACTTCGCGCTCCATGCTGAAGGTCTGGAGCGGATAGAGCACCCCGTAGTGCAGCGCCATGCCTTTGAAGATGTCCATCGGCAGGCTTCCTGCCGTGTGCAGGAACACACTTTGCTCGCGCCCCTTGCATATCTGCGGTATCAGTTCGGGCAGTGCGGAGTCTTTGAGCGCCACGATGTAAGCGTCGGCGTCGTTCCTCATGTCGCCCAGGCTGGTTGTGGGTGAGCCTCCGCAGAGGCTTGCCACTTCGGCGGCGGCCTTCATCGTGCGGCTGTATACCTGCACTATGTCATGCCCGGCCTCGAGCAGTGCGCGCCCCAATTGGTGTGCAAGCCGCCCTGCTCCTATCAGTATTACTTTCATGGATGTATGCTAATATTGGTTTATGTGAATGTTCTCCCATCTCAGGTCGTCTTCGTCGTGGGGCTCGCACGTGGCTTCCCCGTGGCCGATGGCTATGAGGCAGAGCGGCGTGACGTCGGCCGGCAGGCCGAGGATGCCGCCTACCACCTGCTCCGAGGGGGTGCCGTCGGCGAGGCTCCTGCCCCTTACCTGCACCCAGCACGTGGCGAGCCCGAGTTCCTCGGCCTGGTATTGCATTGTCACGGCGGCTATGGCGCAGTCCTCTATCCAGCAGTCGTCGGCAGCAGGGCGGCCGCATACGGCGACTACGACAGGCGCGTGCCTTATGAAATGCGAGCCATGTTCCTTGCAGTCGGCGAGCTTGTCGATTGTCGCCTTGTCGTCGATGGCTACGAACTGCCATTCCTTCCGCCCCTTGGATGTGGGCGACATGAGTGCTGCCCTGAGCACCGCCTCAAGCTCGGTGCCATCCATTTCCTGCGGCGCGAATTCCCTTTGGCTGCGCCGCTGTTTCGTTATGTCCTTGAAATCTGTCATTACTTGGCTGGCGGCCTGCGGCGTGTTGCCGGGCCGTTGATATTACAAAGATAAGTGTTTCTTTCTAGAAAAAGTGGCGCGGCGCGGCGTTTTTAGAATATATTTTATTATTTTTGCGGTATGATAAACCTGCGCTTGGCCATAGTGGAGCATTCGGCAGAGTTGCCAGCCATGGAATGCGGCAACTTCTTTCACAGCGCGGCGCTCTTTGGCATTTACGAGAGCACGCCGCGCATGAGGCCGTTGATGGTCGTGGCCAGCGACGGTGCAGGCCGGGTATTGGCCCATCTGCTGGCCGTGGTGCGCCGGCGTTCGTGGGCGTTGCCGCCGTTTTTTTATTCCCATTGCATCGTCTTGGGCGAGGGCGAATATGCCGCCGGCGCCGACCGCGAAGCGCTGTTCGGCCGGATGCTCGCCGCATTGACGCGCAGGCTGCAGG
>CALUGQ010000008.1 GCA_944320235.1 uncultured Prevotella sp. | reverse complement strand
CAAAAAGCCGTGTATCAATGTACAACGTACATTTGACACACAGCTTGCTTTGTTTTGAATTCGTCGAACTCACGTTATATTAAGTATTAAGTTTATAATTTACAATGTGGTTAGTAGTGCAAAGTTAATCTTTTTTAATTTAAAACGATGTGTTTGCGCGCTTTATTTTTGTTCGTGGCTTGGTCTTTGTACTGCGTTGACAATCAGTAGGCTACCAGTGTCGTGGCTTTGCTTTACTTGTGTTCGTGGTGTTTTTCCGCATATCTTTATGTTGATGTGGGGTTTGTTTTACAGTCCGTTGCTTGTGGATTTGTCTGCAACATGCAGGCGTCAGCCCGTACCTGCCGGCACGTCTGTATGGCATGCTGTCGGTGCGGGCTGCTATGTGGTGTGTCGTAGTGTTACGATAAGGAGGCAGCTTTCAGTCTTTCTTCGTGCCTTTAGGCTTGGCAGGCAGCTCAATGCTTTCCACCGTGCGCATCCATACGCGGCGCAGGTCGGTCCAGTGGTAGTACGGCCACATGTCGGTGCTGACGTTGGACAGATGCACCTCGCGTTCGTTGAGTAGCGGTTTTACGAGTATGTCGGTGTCGCCCTGCTTGCGGAAGAACACCAGCTGCACGTTGCCGCACATGGGTATGATGCGGTACGTTTGGTAGAGTTCGGGTATGGAGTCCCAGTTGGCCGTGGAACGGTTGAACGTTTCCATCTCCATCAGCGCCACGAGCGGCGCGAGGTTGGTGTCGTGGCCGAAGCGGAGCGAGGCTGCCGGGCGGCCCGATGCCAGGCAGGTGTCGGCTGTCTCCACGATGTTGCGCAGCAGGTTGCGCGCCAGGCGGGGCATGTGCCCGCCGCTGAGTGGCGATGGCCCTTGCTCGTAGTACCACTCAAAGTTGTTCAGTTGCCACAGCCGGTACAGCTCTTCGGTGGTGAACAGGAAGCCGAGGTCGGGCTGCCCGTATGAGCTTTGGCTTATGCCGTGGTACTCGAAGAGGTCTTCCATGAGCTGCTGCGGGTCCTTTACCTCGGGCAGGTAAGCCTCGGTGAAGAGCTGCCGCATCATGCGCCCGGGCCTGACGAAGCGGCTGCGGGCGGCAGCGAAGGCCGAGTCGGCGTTCTGCTGGCAGCTGTCGGAGTAGAGGGGGTTCTTGTATTTAAGGTAGTAAGCATCGTGCTCGCTGGCGTCGGTGGTGACGATGAGGCGCGGGTTCAGTCCTTTCAGCTCCACGCAGGCCGCTGCCATGGAGAGGAAGGCGCGCGTCTTGTAAGTGGAGCGGGCGTCTACGTGCGCCCCGTCGGCGAAGATCTGCGGATAGTTGCTGTACATCCTGCCGACGAGCCGTCGGTGCTGCTCGACCCCTTTGGCGGTAAGCTCGCCGTAGCGGTCGCCACACTCGGCGGCCAGCTGCCTTATCACGCCGAGCGCTCGGTGGCCGTCGGCGGTAAGCCCGCCGTTGCGGTCGGCCTCGGCCAGGGCTTCGAGCGCCGGTTCATACTTGTCTTCGCCGGTGAGATAGCGCGAGCCGTGGCGTGCGTATGTGCTTATGTAGCACGGCTCGTAGCCCGCCGGGGGCGGCGTGAGCGCCTCGGCCGGGGCCTCGTATGCCATATACTTGCCGGCGGCCAGTCGCGGGTCGGCCTTTATCTCGCGCTCGGCCACGGTCTGCGCCGTGGCGGGCATCGCCGCCACGGCGCAGGCGATGGCGCAGGCGGCAGTGGTAATCTTGTTCATTGCTGTTTCCCTCTTGTTTCAGTCGTTTGTAAAATCGCTGCAAAAGTACGCATTTTTCGCGAGGCGCGCGTTGCAAAGCGTGTTACAAAACCGTGAATTGTGGGGCCGCCAGTGCGGCTTGCGTAACTACCTGGGCCTCAGCGGGTTTGCAAAACGTGCCGTTTTGCGCCCTCAAACGGCCCGTTTCGGACCCTGAAACGGCCTGTTTCGCAAGGCCAAACGGCACGTCTTGCCGGGCAGTGCGGTTTGTGCCGCCCCGCGCAGGGCTGCTTGCGGGCGCGCGTGGAGGCCGGGGCGGCGGCAAGCGGCCCGGCATTTTTATGGGGGAAAAGCCCGGCAGAAACGTATTATTATATGGTGCCGGTATCGCGTGCGTGCAAACCCGTGAGCGCAGGCGGCGCCCATACCTACGACTAAAAACTTTAAAACATAACTGCAAATGGTACAATCAGACAAGGGTAGCATGTCCTACCTCATTTCAATCGTGCTGGTCGCCGTGCTCGGCGGCCTGCTCTTCGGCTACGACACAGCTGTCATATCGGGTGCCGAGAAGGGCCTGCAGGCGTTCTTCCTCGCAGCCGACGACTTTGCCTACACCGATGCCTGGCACGGCTTCACCTGCGCCAGCGCGCTCGTGGGCTGCATCATAGGCAGCGCCGTGTCGGGCTACATGGCCTCCAACTGGGGCCGCAAGAACTCGCTCGTGTTCGCCGGCGTGATGTTCTTCATCTCCGCCCTCGGCTCCATGGAGCCTGAGTTCCTCTTCTTCGAGCACGGCGTGGCCAACTTCGAACTGCTCGTGGCGTTCAACATCTACCGCATCATCGGAGGCGTGGGCGTGGGCCTGGCCTCGGCCATATGCCCCATGTACATAGCCGAGGTGGCGCCGTCTAACATCCGCGGCACGCTCGTTTCGTGGAACCAGTTTGCCATAATCTTCGGCCAGCTGGTGGTTTACTTCGTAAACTTCATAATCCTCGGCGAGAACGCCAACCCCATAATCGAGGCCATGAAGGTGCTCAACGCCGACGAGGCAGCGTGGACCATCTCCACCGGATGGCGCTACATGTTCGGCAGCGAGGCCGTGCCGGCGGGCCTGTTCACCATACTCATCTGCTTCGTGCCGGAGACTCCGCGCTACCTCGTCATGGCCGGGCGCGACGACAAGGCCCTCGCCATACTGCAGCGCATCAACGGCCTGGCAGCTGGCAAGGAGATACTCAGCGAGATAAAGAACACCGTCACCGAGAAGACCGAGCGCCTGTTCACCTACGGCGTGCTCTGCATCTTCGTCGGCATAATGCTCAGCGTGTTCCAGCAGGCCGTGGGCATCAACGCCGTGCTATACTACGCCCCGCGCATCTTCGGCGACATGGGCATGACCGACCCCATGGTCAACACCGTGGTGATGGGTGTGGTCAACATCCTCTTCACCCTCGTGGCCATCTTCACCGTGGAGAAGTGGGGCCGCCGCCCGCTGCTCATCACCGGCAGCATTGGCATGGCCGTGGGCGCCTTCGGCGTGGCCCTCACCTTCGGCAACGCCTCGCTGAGCATGGTCTGCATGGTCTGCATCATGGTGTACAGCGCGGCTTTCATGATGTCGTGGGGCCCCATCTGCTGGGTTCTCATAGCCGAGATATTCCCCAACACCATCCGCGGCAAGGCCGTGGCCATAGCCGTGGCCTTCCAGTGGATATTCAACTGGATAGTAAGCTCCACGTTCGTGCCGATGTTCAACATGAAGACGGCCGGCGACCCCGACTTCGGCCACTGGTTCACCTACGGGCTCTACGGCGCGATATGCGTGCTGGCAGCCCTCTTCGTGTGGAAGCTCGTGCCCGAGACCAAGGGCAAGACGCTCGAGGACATGACCAGGCTGTGGCGCAAGGACAAGTAGGCCGCGCTCATGCCTCGCCCCAACGAAAAGCCCGCCCGGAGGACAATTGCCTCCGGGCGGGTCTTTCGTTGGGCGCATTCGGTGCGGGGCTTGGCGAGCCGGCGCGCCTGCCGGGTCAGATTACGGCGTCGGTGGCGGTCATCTGCTGAAGCGAGCCTTCCCTCACCTGGATGCAGATGTAGGCCAGGTCGCTGTCGGCGGCTGCGGCAAGCTGCCGCTTGGCGGCGGGCGCAACGCGCATCCAGTCGCCCTCGGCCACGGCCACGGGCTCACCGTCGATGGTCATCGTGCCCCTGCCGGCGAGGAAACCGTATATCTCCTCGTTCTGCTTGTGGCTGTGTACGAACGGCACCTGCGTGCCGGCGGCCATCCTGTTGATTGACACTTCGGCGCCGGTAAGGCCCAGGGCGTCGTGGAGTTCAACGCGCGGCTCGGCTGGAGCCGCAATCTTCTTGTAGTTTTCCATTTTCTTGTTCCTCCGTCTTTTAGGTTTTGCTTCTGCTTTGTTGCGAGTGCAAAGTTACGCAATATCTTGCTGATTCACAAGAGGTTACTGCGGCGTAACATGGTTACCGCGGCGTAACCAATGCTGGGGCACAGCGGCTTACGGTAAGGACCGTTATGCTTTTTTAATTATCGCAAAAGCCCTGGCGGGGCTTCCTGGCGCAACATTTTGCCGCCTTGGAGCGTCTGTATATATAGAAAATGAGTTTAATCCAAAATTATCGAATATGAAGAATTTAGCCATTGCAGTAGCTGCCGCGTTCATCTTTGCCCTCGGGTCTTGCGCGGAAAACGTGGGAAAGGCCGTGCATTATGCCGCAAAGGACAAGGACATGACTGCGAGTGGGAACATCGTTGCCAAGAGTTTTGCCGTGGGCGACTTTGAGAAGATAAGAGCCGGCGGCGTGTTCAAGGTTGTATACACGCCTGCCGAAGGCAAGTCCAAGGTGGAAGTGCGCACGTCAGACAACGTGATGCCGTTTGTAAGCGTAGGCGTAAAGGACGGCATGCTCCAGCTGAGGCTCAACCACAACGGCACCATCAAGAAGCTCAAGACGCTCGAAGTGAGCGTGGCGTCGCCCTCGCTCAGCGGCATTGCCCTCAGCGGCGCGGCCAAGGGCGAGATAAGCGGGCCGCTGAAGGCAAAATCGTTTGAGGCGCGTCTCAGCGGCGCCAGCCGCCTGGAGGCGGACAAGGTGCAGGCCGGCAATTTTGAGGCTCGGCTCAGCGGGGCCAGCAAGATGGACGTGGAAAGCGTCAAGGCGGCATCGGCCGCGGTGAGGGCCAGCGGCTCGAGCAATGCCGTGATGGCCTTGGAGGGCGGCAACGCGGAGCTGAGGCTGAGCGGCGCGAGCCGGGCCGTGGTTGAGGGCAAGGCCGCCAAGGCGGTATATACGACGTCGGGCGCGGCCTCGGTGGATGCCGCCGGGTGCGTGGCCACCGACGTTGTGGCCACCGCTTCTGGCGCAAGCAATGTGAAATGCCACGCCACCGGAACGCTGAAGCCCAAGCGCAGCGGTGCCTCGAAGATAAGTTACAAGGGCAGCGCGAAGCTCCTTGGTGGCGGCGGCAAGGGCATACGCAAGCTCTGAGGCGGCCCGCTGGCAGCCCGCCAGGCGTAGACGGATGCGCCCCGCAGTCCTTCAGGCATGGCCTTGGGGGCTGCGGGGCGTTGTGGCATGGGGTGTTGAGGCCGCTGTCAGTGGCGGCGGTAGTGGGCTGGTGAGCAACCGGCGCACCGCTCGAACACGCGGCAGAAGGCTGCAGCCGAGGGGAATGCGAGTATGGCGGCAACCTCGCCGATGGCTGTGGCGGTGCCTATGAGCATCTGCTTGGCTACGTCGATGCGCCGCTTGTCAATGTATTCGGCGGTGGTGTGCCCCGTCTCGGCGCGCAGCATATCCGACGTGTAAGCCTCGGAGTGGCCCGCCCACTGCGCCACGAGGGCCGGGGAGGGCAGTCCGCAGGCTGCGGCGCGGCCCGAGCGGAGGTATTCGTCGAGCTTGCGGGTGAGCCGCGTGATGTCGTCAAGGCTCACGTCGTGGCGCAGCGTGAACTGCCGCGAGTAATAGCGGAGGCAGTAATTGAGCAGCAGCTCAATCTTGTTGCACAGCAGGGTGTGGCTGAAGTAGTCTATTCCCCAGTGCAGTTCCTCGTCGATGAAGTCGATGCAGCGTTCAGCTTGCCGCTTCTCGCGCAGCGACAGGCGCAGGATTTCGTCCTTGCCGTATTCGAAGAAAGTGTATGAAGGCATCTTGCGGCTAAGGTCTTCGAGGCGGAGCAGGTCCGGGTGGAACAGTAGCAGGCGGCCGTCGGTGTCGCCTTCGGTTTCGATGTGCCGCCCTGGCGGGGTGAAAAGCACCGCAGCGTCGGCGTAGTCGCAGCTGCACGGCTCACCGCAGCCGCCGCACGGCAGGCTGTCGGCAAGCATCACGGCGTAGCAGTCGAGGCACAGCAGGTGTTCGTGGCACGGCTTGCGCAGGTCGATGACGCTGGCCAGGGGGTGCAGCGTGCGCTCGCCGAAGAGGCTGTTGCACCGGCACACGGTCGATGTCTCGTGGTCTTTCATGCGCTAAGGGCTTTGGTTCGTGGTCATGCGCCGGCCTCGGTGCGGCGGTACTCCATGGGTGTCATGCCCACGCCGCGCTTGAAGTAGCGGTTGAAGTGCTGCGGGTATTGGAAGCCAAGGTTGTAAGCTATCTCCGTCACCGACTTGTCGGAGCCTGCCAGCTCGTCCTTTGCGAGGTCTATTATCTTGCCTTGTATGAACTCCTGTGGCGAGCGCCCCGTCTCCTTTTTCACCAAGTCGCCGAAGTAGTTGGGCGAGAGGAAACACTTGTCGGCGAAGAACCTCACCGACGGCAGGCCCTCGCGCGCAGCCTGTTTGTCCTTGAAGTAGTTGTTGAGTTCCTGCTCGAAGCGCGTGAGCACGTCGTTGTTGGCCTTGTGGCGGGTTATGAACTGCCGGTCGTAGAAGCGCATGCAGTAGTCGAGCAGTAGCTCTATGTTGCGGCAGATGAGCTGCTTGCTGTGCTTGTCGATGGGGCGTTCGAGTTCCATCTTGATTTTTTCGAGGCAGTCGGCGAATATTTCCTTCTCGTCATCAGAGAGGTGCAGAGCCTCGCGCGAGGAGTAGTCGAAGAACGAGTACTGCTCTATGCCGCGCCCGAGCGACGTGCCGCGTATGAGGTCGGGGTGGAAGAGCAGCCCCCGCGCGTTGGGCTTGAAGTCTGGCTTGAACTTTACGTGGACCACTTGGCCCGGGGCGAAGCTCGTCACTGTGCCTTCCTGGTAGTCGTAAGGCTGCCGTCCGTAGGTGATGTCCCCGCAGTATGTCTGCTTGAGGAACAGGGCGTAGACCCTGTAATCGTAAGCTATCTCGGGCGGGAGCCGGCTCGTGTCGGAGCTGCTCATGTCGATTACGGAAACGAGGGGGTGGCGTGTCTCGAATCCGAATAACCTGTTGTAGGCTTCTATGGAGTCGATGGTCAATAGTTGTTCCATGCTGCTTTGCGATTTGTTTGCATTGCAAAGGTAAGCATTATTTTGCTCATTGCCGTTACATTGATTACGGAAAAGAGTGCATCTTTTACCTTTGTGTGTGCCGGTTTTGCCTGTCTTGCGCGTTATTTTGCGCAGTGGCGCTTCGCAGTGCCGTTTTTTTTGCGTATCTTTGTGGCTGGAACCAATAACCGACAAACCCAGCTCATGAAAAAGAAATGGACACGCATAGGCGGCGCGCTGGCCGCCATAGGCTTGTTGCCCGCCCCTGAGGCGCAGGCTGCCGACGGCGCGCAGAAGGCCACCCCCGACCGCCCCAACATAATATTCATACTGGCCGACGACCTCGGCTACGGCGACCTGTCGTGCTACGGCAGCCGCTTCGTGAAGACGCCCAACATCGACCGGCTTGCCGCCACAGGCACATCGTTCACCCAGAGCTACGCCGGCAGCGGCATATCGTCGCCTTCGCGCTGCTCGCTGATGACCGGCAAGAACACCGGCAAGACCACCATACGCGACAACCAGTGCACTGCCGGCGGCATACGCGGCATGAAGATAACGCCACGGGGCGACACCACGTACATCCGCCGGGCCAACCTGCTGCCCTCGGACACGACGGTTGCCACCGTGCTCTCGGCCGCAGGCTACCGCACCTGCCTCGTGAACAAGTGGCACCTTGACGGCTATGACCCCAAGGCCGCGCCCAACCACCGGGGCTTCCACGAGTTTTACGGATGGACAATCAGCACGGTTGAGTCCAACTCGCCGTACTATTACCCTTACTACCGCTTCCACGGCGACAGCCTAATACACATTGACGACAACGCGCACGACGCCCATGTGCGCCACAACACGGACATTTCCACCGACGACGCGCTGGCGTTCATCGAGCGCAACAGGGAGCGGCCCTTCTTCCTTTACCTTGCTTACGACGCGCCGCACGAGCCTTACATCATCGACGACACGTCGTGGTATGACGGCCAGGCCGGCTGGGACATGGACACGAAGCGCTACGCCTCGCTCATAACGCACATGGACGCGGCCATCGGACGGCTGCTGGCGGGCCTCGACAGCATGGGGCTCCGCGAGAACACGCTGGTCATCTTCGCCTCCGACAACGGCGCCGCCGTGCAGGCACCGCTCAAGGAGCTTGGGTGCAACGCGGGCTTCAACGGCCGCAAGGGCATGCTCTACGAAGGCGGAATCCGCGTGCCTTTCATTGTGAACCAGCCCGGGCGGGTGCCTGTGCAGAAGCTGCATAACATAATCTACTTCCCCGATGTGATGCCTACGCTGGCCGCCCTGGCCGGGGCTGAGGACGAACTGCCGCAGGGCATCGACGGGATGAACATACTGCCGCTGTTCTACGGCCGCCAGGTGGACACGGACAACCGCCTGCTCTACTGGGAGTTCCCGGGCAAGCAGCGCGCAGCGCGCCGCGGAGACTGGAAGTGCGTGACGGTGAAGAAGAACAAGCCGCTGGAGCTTTACAACCTGAGGGATGACCCGGGCGAGCGAAACAACCTGGCCGCCAAGTATCCCGAGAAGGTGCGCGAGTTCGACGCCGAGATGCGCCGGATGCACCATCCGTCGCCCTGCTGGCCGCTTGAGGGCGAGGATGCTGCCGGAGAGGGCAAGCAAGGGAAACGTTGACGAGACAAAAAAGGATGAAAACAGGCAGCCGCCACGCCGAAAAGACGTGGCGGCTGCCTGTTTGTTGTATGTCGTTGCCGGCCCTGTGGCCTTGCGGCAAAGGGCCTAAGGCCGCAAGGCCGTCAGCCCGTCGACCTCGTAGTCGAAGCAGTCGAACGCTGCGCTGCCGCCGTTGCCCAGCGTGTTGTAGCAGAAGAGGCCGAGGCGCACGCCCTTCCAGTAGCCTTCGCGCATGGCGAACGGCCCGCCTGCGGGGCTGAAGCTGGAGCCGTCGGTGCTGTAGTAGAAGCGGTGGGTGTTGGCCCTCATGTCGCTGACCACGCGCAGGCGGGCCTTGCTGAAGTTTCCGCGCGCCACCACGGTGCGCCGCCCGTCGCACTCCACGGCTATGCCCTCGGCGCACAGCCCCACGGCCCTGAACTGCTTGCCCATGCAGAGCAGGCCGGCGAAGCAGCCGCCGGCACTGTCGGCCAGCTCCACGGTTGTCGTCGCGGTGCCGGAGTATCCCATGGCCTTCTGCGTCAGTATGCCGCGGCAGGAGCGCAGGCTGTCGGCCCGGAGCGCGCGCAGCGTGAGCCAGCCCGGGCGCTCGCTGAGGCTCCATGCGCCCTCGGCGGGGTTGTGGCACCACTGCCACTGCGGCATGAGGGCCGACTGGCTGCTGCCCCGCCAGTAAAGCCTCGACCCGTCGAAGCCGTCGCTCGCCTGGGGCAGCGAGGGCTTGGCGGCAGCCCCCGTGGCGGGCTTGGCGTGGCGGGCTACTGGCTCGCCGATGCCGTTGCCGTCGAGGTCGGCGCCTATCTGCGGCCAGCCGTCGGCCCACTTTGCTGGCTGCAGGTGGACGACGCGCCCGCGCGGGCCTGCCGACTGGAAGTGGTAGAACCACCACTGCCCCCCGGGCGTGTCGACGAGCGCACCCTGGTGGGGGCCGTTCACGGGCGTGGAGCCTTGCTCCAACACCACGCGCCGCTCGTATGGGCCGTATACGCTGCGCGAGCGGAGCACCGTCTGCCAGCCCCGCTCCACGCCGCCCTCGGGTATGCTCAGGTAGTAGTAGCCTCCGCGCTTGAGCCACTTCGTGCCTTCGGCCACGGGGCCTGTGTATACCGTGCGGCCCTCGTCGAGCAGCCGCGTGCCGTCGGCGGCCATGCGGTGCACGATGATTGGGCCTGCGCCGTGGACGCTGTGGCCGAGGTAGGCCTGCCCGTCGTCATCCCAGAGGGGGCATGGGTCTTCCCACTTCTCCACGCGCTTCACGCAGTGGAGTGGCGCCCACGGGCCGCGCGCGTCGGTGGCAGTGCTCATGAAGAGGCCCTCGTGGGGCGTGCAGAAGAACACCCAGAAGCGGCCGTCGTGCCAGCGTATGCTCGGCGCCCACGAGCCTCCTGCATAGCGGCGGTTGCTGTCCCAGCCGGGGAAGTCGAGGCGGTCGTACACCTGGCTCACCACCGTCCAGTTCACCATGTCGGCTGATTCGAGCACCTGGAGGCCGATGTAGTGGAAGTCGGAGGCCACCATGTAGTACTTGTCGCCCACGCGTATTACGTCGGGGTCGCTGTAGTCGGCGTTGAGCACGGGGTTGGCATAGGTGCCGTCGCCCAGGTCTCCCCAAGCGTCGGGCTGCTGTCGGGCTGCCGCCGTGAGCGCGGCGGCGAGCAGCAGTGTGGCAGTGGTTCGTTTCATGTCGTTGTCATTTTTGTTTACAATGCGTTGCCCGCCGCTGCGGCGCGGGCTGGGCAGGAGTGCAAAACAGGCTCTCTTGCTGTGCGAAACGCCCCGTTTCGGGGCATGAAACGGGGCGTTTCGGCATATAAGGCGGTGCCATTCGCAATGCGCTGTGGCCCAGGCCGTTGCGTGGCGGCGCCGGCTTCTGAAAGCTGTTTACAAAAGTCGGGCCTGCCGCGCTGCCCCCTAAGCCCCTTTCTGGCGCGTTCCCATGCGCGCCTCGACCACGTTCACCACGTAGTCGCCCAGCTTCTCGCACTCGCTCACGATGTCCATGTACATCGTCCCGATGGCGTATGTGTACTCGTGGTTGTTCACGTCGTTTATGTTCTGGCTCTTGAGCTGGTTGCGGTAGTTGTTTATCTCGTTCTCGATGTTGAACGAGCGGTTCGCGTCGAAGTTGTCCTTGCGCCCGGAGAGCAGTACGTTCATCTGCGTCAGGCTGTCGTCGGTCAACTCGAACATCTGGTGCAGGTGCTCGTACTGCCGCTCGGTGAAGTCTTCCTTGCCGCCCGCCTTGCGGCTTATTGTGCGGGCTATGTTGTAGCAACTGTCGCCGATGCTCTCCAGCTCGGATATTTCGCGGAGCATGGCGCGTATCTTCGCCTTTGTCTCGTCGCTCAGGTGGGCGTCGCTTACGCTGTCAAGGTACTTGGCAATCTCAATCTCCATGTTGTCGCTTATGCCCTCATACTTCTCTATCCTGGTGAAGAGCTTATTGAAGGCAGCGTCGTTCTGTGTGCCCAGCAGTTCGCGCACGAAGCCGAACATGCGCTGTATGCGCTCGGCGAATGCCTGGATTTCCTTCTGCGCCTCGAGCACCGAGAGCTCCGGCGTCTTCATGATGGCGTTGCCGCCGATGTAGCGCAGGCGGAACTCATCCTCGTCATCGCCGCCCCGGGGCTTGATTATCATGCATACAACGCGCTCAATCTGGGGTATGAACCATATGAGAATGAAGGTGTTGCAGATGTTGAACGACGTGTGGAACGCCGCCAGCACGAGCGAGAGGCGGGCGGGGTCGGACGACGCCGGGCTGGGGTCGTGGCCCACCATCCAGCACACCATGTTGACAAAGGGGTAGAAGATGCAGAGCACCCACATCACCCCGAACACGTTGAACACCAAGTGGGCCATGGCCGCGCGGCGCGCCTGGGTGTTGGCACCGAGCGCGGCTAGGTTGGCGGTGAGCGTGGTTCCGATGTTCTCGCCCATCACAAGGGCAATCCCCAGGTATATAGGCAGCACGCCGCTCGAGCAGAGCACCATCGTGATGGCCATCAGTGCGGCCGATGATTGCAGGATGCACGTGAGCAGGGTGCCTATGAGCAGGAATATGATGATGGTGAGGTAGCTGCCCGTGTCGAACGAGCTGAAGAAGCCGAGCAGCGCCTGGTTGTGGCCCAGGTCCATGTCGTTGCCCGTCTGGCTGAGCATTGCCAGCGAGAAAAACATGAAGGCTATGCCGAAGAGGAAGTCGCCCAGGTAGCGGTGACGCCGCGTGTATATGAGCACTATGGCCACGACGAAGGCAGGGAACACCACGTTGGTGAAGTTGAAAGAGAAGCCCAGGCTCATTATCCAGGCCGTCAGCGTGGTCCCGATGTTGGCGCCCATGATGACAGAGATGGCCTGGGCGAGGGTCAGCAGGCCCGCGTTGACAAACGAGACCGTCATCACCGTGGTGGCCGTTGACGACTGGACGGCGGACGTAACGAACATCCCGGTGAGCAGCCCCGTGAAGCGGTTCTTGGTCATCGTGCCGAGGATGTGGCGCAACTGCGACCCCGCCATCTTCTGCAGGGCCTCGCTCATCACCTTCATGCCGTAAATCAGCAGGGCGAGTGAGCCGATAATCTTAAAAAATATCCAAATCGACATATTTTAATATAATTTGTTTCGCGATGTTGCTTAATGTCGGAAAAACGGCGTAACTTTACGAACGCTAATCCTAAAATGCCTTTGTTATGGAACAGATGCTACAAATACGTTGCAAAAATAATAAAAAAACGCAAAACATACGAATAGGAAGCACACTTTCTGAAGTTTACGATGAATTTGGGCTGAGCATGGAGTTCGGCCCCGTCAGCGCCAAGGTGAACAACCGGGTCGAGGGGATGCACTACCGCGTTTACAACAACAAGGACGTCGAGTTCCTCTCCCTGCGCTCCACGTCGGGGTGGCGCGCCTATGTCAGGAGCCTTTTCTTCGTGCTCTGCAAGGCCGTGCACGACCTTTACCCCGAGGGGAAAGTGTACATCGACATACCCGTGTCGAACGGCTATTACTGCGACCTCAGCATAGGGCGCGACGTGAGTTACGACGACGTTGACCGCCTGCGCGCCCGCATGCAGGAGATAATCGACATGGCATTGCCCATACACCGCCACGAGACGACGACCGAAGAGGCCGTCGCCAAGTTCCGCGAGCTGGGCTCGCGCTCTAAGGTCAAGCTGCTCGAAAGCGTCGGCAGCCTTTACACTACTTACTATGAGATAGACGGGTACATAGACAATTACTATGGCACGGTGCTCACCAACACGGCCTACCTGCACCTCTTCGGGCTGGAGAAGTACTTCGACGGGCTGCTGCTGCGCATACCGTCGATAGACGACCCGTCGCGCCTCGGGGAGTACCTCAAGCAGGACAAGCTCTTCGAGATATTCAAGGAGCACCACCGCTGGCAGCAGATACTCGGCCTGCGCACCATAGGCGACCTGAACGAGGCGGTAGACAAGGGCCACGCCACGCAGCTCATCACGCTCTCGGAGGCCCTGCAGGAGAAGAAGATCGTGAACATCGCCGAGGACATTTCCGACCGCCGAGGGGTGAAGATGGTGCTCATCGCCGGCCCGTCGTCGAGCGGGAAGACCACCACCTGCAAGCGTCTCTCCATACAGTTGCTGGCCAACGGGCTGCACCCCGTGCCCATATCGCTCGACGACTACTTCGTGGACCGCGAGCTCACCCCCAAGGACGAGCGTGGCGAATACGACTTTGAGCACCTGCACGCGCTTAACCTCGACCTGCTCAACGAGCAGATGAACGCACTCTTCAAGGGTGAGGAGGTGGAGCTGCCGCGCTATAACTTCCAGTCGGGGCGCAGCGAGAAGAGCGGGCGGAGGCTGCGCCTGAATGGCAACGAGGTGCTCGTGGTGGAGGGCATACACGCGCTCAACCCCGAGCTGACGGCCAAGATACCCGACCCGCTCATCTACCGCGTGTACGCATCGGCGCTGACCACCATCCTGCTTGACTCGCATAACTACATCCCCACGACCGACAACAGGCTGCTGCGCCGCATCATCCGCGACTACAAGTACCGCGCTGTGTCGGCCCGCGAGACGCTGAGGCGGTGGCCGTCGGTGCGCGCCGGCGAGAACAAGTGGATATTCCCGTTCCAGGAGAACGCCGACGCGATGTTCAACACGGCCATGCTCTTCGAGCTGGCGGTGCTCAAGACGCAGGCCGAGCCGCTGCTTGAGCTGGTGCCCGAGAACGCCGACGAGTACAGCGAAGCCTACCGCCTGCTGAAGTTCCTGAAGTACATCAGGCCCATACCCAACCGCCAGGTGCCGTCGACGTCGCTCCTGCGCGAGTTCCTCGGGGGCAGCTCGTTCAAGTACTGAGGACTTGCCGGCTGTGCCGGGCGCCTGGCGGGGCGTCAATGCTGCCCGCCCGGCATTGCGGGGCGGGCAGCGATTGTAATGAAAATTCAGCTTTTGTGCAACTGCTTGTGCCTCAGTAGGTTGCAATGGGCGCCGTTTTGCGCTGCCAAACGGCACGCCCTGAAAACCAAGACGGGCTGTTTCGCCATGCGAAACAGCCCGTCTTGTATTTCCATGCAGCCTCGGCGGCTTCTTGCTGGGGCTTTTGTAAATGTTGTTGACGCCCTTGCCCGTTTGCGGCCGGTTGTGGTTCGTAGGTCAAGGCTCCCGGTGAAAGGGCATCTTAGAAGCTGTTTTGATTTTATAAAAGCTGTCTTTTACCCCTGCCGTCTTGAGTGTCTTTCCGGTCATATTCGCCAGGTTGCTTCGTCACATAGCCCGCTATGCTCCTCGGCAACCAGGCAAATATGCCTCGAAAATACATCTCAATTCGGCAGTTTATAAAATCAAAACAGCTTCTTACTGTATCATCGAGCGCAGCGCGGCGATTGAGAGGGGGTACACAGGCACCGTCTCGGCGGCTTTCTCAAGGCACGGCACCATGCGGCGGGCGCAGCTCTCTGCCCACGGGCGGAACTCTGCCGAGGGGCTGTATGTGGCGGCGAAGCTGACCAGGCGGCCCAGGTCGAAGTCGCGCGCCGTTATCCCCGCGCCGCATCGGCAGGCGTCGTAGGCATTGCAGTCTTGCTCTATGTGGGCCGGCACCATCAGTATGGGCTTGCCGAAGTACATCGCCTCGCACACCGACTCGAAGCCCGCCGTCGTGGCGTAGGCGCGGCATGAGGCGAGCGAACGTAGGAAGCTGATGTCGTCGAGGCGGTGGAACTCGAGCGTGGAGTCTACGCGCGTCACCCTTGCCGCGCCGCGTTTGTCCCAGAAGAAGCGCAGCGGCACGTCCTTGTTAGCCCTGTGCCACTCCTCGATGGTGCGCGCAAAGCCCGGGTTGAGCATGTAGCCGTGGAGGTAGTCGCCCCGCCCTGGCTTGAGCGCGAACACCTCGCGGCGCAGCAGCGGCGGCACGACGGTGATGCGGCGGGCCTCATCGGCGGGCATGGGGCGGAACGACAGCGCCAGCCTGCTGGTGGCCCCGAGGCTCGTCAGCCGCGTGAAGAGGCGCAGCAGGGCCAGGCTTGCGCGCCCGGCGCGGGGCAGCTTGAAGTCGCGGTGGAGGAATAGGTACTGGTGGCCGATGCTGGCCTGCGGCACGGGCGGGCGGAAGAAGAAGTAGGTTATGCCCGTGAGCAGCTCGTAGAAGTTTACCACCAGGTCGATGTCGCCTGCCGAGATGCGCTTGTGGAGCATCCATACGCTGCGTGCGAACGACGGTACGCGCAGCACGTTGTAGGCCACGCTGCGCGGCAGGCTGAACCGCTTGTTGGCCGGGGCAGGCAGGAAGTTGGGGCTGTCGAAGAGCCTCACGGGGGCCTTGATGGCGCGCGTGAAGAACTCGGGCAGCTCGCGGGCGTTGCTCTTCCCCACAAGCACTTCGGCCACTTCGTGGCCTGCCGAGCGCAGCAGTGCCTCGGTCGTGAGGGCCTGCGTAAGGTGTCCGCGGCCCTCGCCCTGCACAATGAATAACACTCTCATATCTTTATAACGTTCAAGATGCCTATTATATTATGTATGCCGTGCGCACCGGCTCCATGCCGGCGTTGACGGCGTAAAGGTACGCCTATGTTGTTAACCCGGCGTGTAGCCTGCGTTAAAATGCGGTTACGCCGCCCCGAGGGGCGCTCTTTGCCGTTTTTTTCCCGGCCTCGAGGCATTGCCGTAACGCTTTTTTGACTAATTTTGCAGCCGCAAATGCAGAAACCATGACTCTGAGACAGACTGAATTCAGGCTCAGCCCCCGGCCGAGGGGCTTCCATCTCGTCACGCGCGAGGTGCTGGCGCAGTTGCCGCCGCTGCCCCGCCGTGGCCTGGTGTGCCTCTTCGTGAAGCACACTTCGTGTGGCTTATGCCTCGGTGAGAACGCCGACCCCGACGTGCGCCGCGACTTGCGCACCATCTTTGACGGACTCGTGCCCGAGGACCGGCCCGAATATACGCATACGCTTGAAGGCCCCGACGACATGCCCAGCCACGCCAAGTCGGCCATCACGGGCGTGAGCCTCACCATCCCCGTCACCGACGGGCGGCTCAACCTCGG
Organism: uncultured Prevotella sp.; assembly: GCA_944320235.1. Taxonomy (GTDB): domain Bacteria; phylum Bacteroidota; class Bacteroidia; order Bacteroidales; family Bacteroidaceae; genus Prevotella. The sequence goes on along the minus strand of CALUGQ010000008.1, from coordinate 97,682 downwards.
CACATGGCAGGGCATATACCTCTGCGAATACCGCGACTGCGGCGGACCGCGCACGCTCGTGGCCACCGTCGTGGGGGAAGGAGGCGACGATGAGTAACCAGCTCAAGGGGGCCGCCTGCGGCGTTGTCGCCGCCGTGACCTACGGCACCAACCCCCTCTTCTCGCTCAACCTGTACGCCCGCGGCATGGATGTAGAGTCGGTGCTCCTTTACCGTTTCGCCATCGCTGCGCTCGTGCTGGGGGCTGCCTTGCTGCTCTCGGGCCGCAGCCTCGCCGTGAGCCGCCGGCAGCTCGCGGCGCTGGTGCCTGCCGGGGTGGTGTTCGCCATGTCGTCGCAGACGCTCTACCAGAGCTTCCTTTACATGGACGCGGGCGTAGCTTGCTCCATACTGTTCATTTACCCCATCCTCGTGGCGGTCATCATGACGCTGTTCTTCCACGAGAAAGCCTCGCTGCTCACCTACGGCTGCATCGCCGTGGCCACCGCAGGCATAGCCATGCTCTACAAGGGCGACGACTCCGGGGCACTCAGCACGGTGGGGCTGCTCCTCGTGGCGGCCTCTTCGCTGTGCTACGCCGTGTACATCGTGGGTGTCGACCACTCTGCCTTGCGCACCGTCCCGTCCGCCCGCATGACCTTCTGGGTGCTTGCCTCGGGGGCAGTGGTGTTCTTCGCGCTCACCGGTTTCGGCCTGCACGCCAGCCCAATCGGCGCCGACGCGGCCTCTGTGGCCAATGTGCTGGGCGTTGCCCTCGTGCCTACCGTCATCCCGATTCTGTTCATCAACATCGCGATAAAGAATGTAGGCCCCACTTACAGCGCCATAATCGGCGCGCTGGAACCCGTCACCGCGCTGGTCATAGGGGCGGCCGTGTTTGGCGAGCAGGTCACGGGGCGCATTCTGCTCGGCGCCTCGATGATTCTCGTCGCTGTCACGCTGGTTGTGGCCAGGCCGCTGCTCAGGCGTGTTGCGCTCCATGGCCGCCGCTGACCATGGCCGCGCGGGCTGCTGCCGGCCCTGTGGCGGGAGCGGGCATGGCCCTTATGAACAATTTGCCAGGTTGATATCAAAAGCAATATGAGGAAACTCCGCACGGTAGAAATGGCCCGCTTGAGCGTCAGTGAGTTCAAGGAGGCCGAGAAAATGCCGCTCGTCGTGGTGCTCGACGACGTGCGGTCGATGTACAATGTGGGCAGCGTGTTCCGCACTGGCGATGCGTTTCGCATTGAGGCAGTGTGCCTTTGCGGCATCAGCGCCACTCCTCCGAGCACTGAAATCCACAAGACCGCCCTTGGCGCCGAGGACAGCGTGGAGTGGCGTTATTGCCCTTCGGCAGCCGAGGCTGTGGCGGCCCTGCGTGCCGAAGGCTGCGAAGTGCTTGCCGTTGAGCAGGCCGAGGGCAGCACCAAGCTCCACCGTTTCCGCCCGGAGCGGGGCCGGCGGTATGCCGTTGTGCTCGGGAATGAGGTGAAAGGGGTGCACCAGGAGGTGGTCGACTTGTGCGACGGATGCCTCGAAATACCCCAGTTCGGCACTAAGCACTCCATGAACGTGTCGGTCACGGCGGGCATCATCATCCACCACTTTGCCGAGTCGCTGTTGCTTGGCGAATGAGTTGGGGTGGCCGTGCTGCCCGTGCTGGCACTTGCGGCGGCCTCGGTCGTGGGGGCGCTCCGATGCGGTTTCGGGGCAGCCTGGCAAAGCCGGCCGCCCCGAAACGCTTTCTTTGTTCAGTCTTCAGGCTTGAAGTCGTCCTTGCCTACGCCGCACAGGGGGCATACCCAGTCTTCCGGCAGGTCTTCAAACGCTGTTCCTGGTGCGATGCCGCTTTCTGGATCGCCAACTGCGGGGTCGTATACGTAGCCGCAGGTCTCACATACATACTTCTTCATAATCACTTGTTTTTGAGTTTGTTGGTTATGTCATTGAGGGCTGCCTGCCTCGCCTTGGCGGGCGGCAGGGCTGTTGTTGCCGTTGTGCAGGGCCTTTTCCTTGGCCAGGACGAAGGCCATTCGCTCCACGATTTGCTCCGGCGTGATGTTCTTCATGCACGCATAGTCGCCCCGGGCGCACGGCTTGTTGCCGTAGATGCTGCACGGGCGGCAGGGCAGGTCTATCTGCACGGCGTGGTCGGCGGCCTGGTTCCAGCCCATGAAGCCTGCCGCGGGGTGTGTGGCTCCCCATACGCTGACCACCGGTATGCCCGCTATTGATGCCAGGTGCATGTTGGCGCTGTCCATGGAGAGCATGAGGTCGAGGTGGCTCATCAGTATGAGTTCCTGCTGCATTGCTTCGAGATGGCTGCTGACGCTGACGCAGCGCGGCACGTCGCGGCACCACTCGGCGAACGCCTTTTCCTCCTCGGGGCCTCGGCCGAAGAGGAACAGGCGCGCGTTGGGGAAGCGTGCGGCCGTCATGTCTATCACCTGCCGCATCAGCCTCGCCGGGTACATCTTGCCGGCGTGTGCGGCGAAGGGGGCCATGCCTATCCACAGCTCCTTGTTTTTCTTTGGGCCGAATACGGCGGGGAGCAGGTTCAGGTTGCCGCCTTCGGGCGGGAATATGGAGCGGAAGCCCAGCGTGACGGGGTAGCCCAGGCGCGCCAGCGTGTCGGCGTAGTTCCGGAATGGCGACGGCAGCTGCTCCATGCGCTTGTGGTGTTGCGCGGTGAGCAGCCGGCGCAGCCGGCGGTGCTTGTCTACGTGGGCCACGCGGTAGCCTTCCACGGCGAATCTCATGCGCAGGTATTCCGAGCGCAGCACGTCGTGGAAGTCGGCTATGGCAGTGAAGTTCTTCGCCGTGAGCCGCCGGTAGAGCGTGTTGAGTCCTCGTATGCCTTTGTATTCGCCTTTCACGTCGGCCTCCATGAAGTTGACGTTGGGCGCAAGGTCATCGAAGAAAGCCCTTGCGTAGGCCCGGCTGAGCACGGTTATGCGCACGTCGGGATAGGCCATGGCCAGCGAGTATACCACCGGCACGGTCATGGCCACGTCGCCGAGCGACGAGAATCTTATGATCAGGATATGTTCCTTCTTCATCCCTGGGCTTGTTTGTGTGGCGTGCAGGCTTTAGGCGTCGCCCCGGCTGCGGCCTTTTGCGGTTGCGCCGGCTTGGCCTCGTCAGCCCTTCTTGCCATAGAGTATGGGGTTTGTGGCAGGGTCGTTGTACATTTTCATCTGCCTGTATACCTTCATGTATTTCCTGCCGGCCTCGATGTCGTCGAGCAGTTGGTCGATGGCTGTGGTGAGGTCTTGCCGCTGTTCGCACAGCACGGCCAGCTTGGCGGCGCAGCGCGCGCGGTGTTCGTCGGTGGCTTCGGCGCGGTTTGCCTCCTCGTTCATGTGGTAAATCTTCAGCGCGAGGATTGAAAGGCGGTCGATGGCCCATGCGGGGCTCTCGGTGTTGAGGCGTGCCTCGGGCAGTGGCTTCACCTCGCTGTATGTATGGCGGAAGTGACTGTCAATCTGCTCCACGAGGTCTGTGCGGTCTTGGTTGCTGCGGTCTATGCGCCGCTTCAGGCTCAGTGCCTCGGTGGGGTCTATGTGCGGGTCGCGTATGATGTCCTCGAGGTGCCATTGCACCGCGTCGATCCAGCATTTGGTGTACAGGCTGTGGTCTATGGAGTCGCGCGAGTATGGGTTTTGTATCGGCGTGTCCACGTTGTCAGTAAGGTGGTAGTCGGCTACCACTTTGTCGAAGATTGAGTTGCAGTGTTCTGCGAATGACATATCTTTCATGTTTGTGCTAAATGTCCGCTTCGTTTTTCTGCGCGGGCGTAATTATTTGCAAATCTAAACAAACTTTTTTAATTACCCAACAAGATTGGCCGGTTTTTCGCTCCAATCCAAGCTTTTTATGAATATTTTGCCACATCGTGGCCTTTGGCGGGCCGCACTGTGGGCATAGAGGCGGGCCTTGGGGTGTTGTGGCGGATGTTGACTGTAAGTGTTAATTTTGCCGAAATAAATTTACATCAGCCTCTCTGAGGATTGCGCGCACGGCCATCGGCCTTCTTTTTGCGCCAAATGCGCCATTCTCGTGAGGTTTCGCCAAGTCGCTGACAGTGAGCTTCTTGTCGTTGCGCCCTGCTTCTTCCCGGTGGCGTTGGCTGCCGATTGTGGCTCATTGCCTTTGCCATGCGGCCTGGATGCTGCTGTTTTTGCGGTTGAAAATGGCATGCCGGGCTTGCCGCAGGGCCTGTCTTGCTTTTCAGTATGGCCTGTTTTGCCTTTCCGTATGGCCTATTTTGACTTTCCGTGCGGCCTGTTTTGGTTTGCCATGTGTGCCGCCTTGGGGTTTTGGACGGTGAAAAAAGCACTCCAAAACCTGTTTGGGGGCAAGATGAAGTGTTAAATTCCGGCCAATAATCTTTACACTGCCGCAGTCGTGCGGGCGGCTTTCGGGCCTGCCGCCCTGTCAGGAGGGCTTGGCCGTATGGATTTTTTTGTGTACTTTTGCCGCCATGGACATAAAGTTAGTAATCGACGACAAGATTCCTTTCATACGCGAGGCGGTAGCCAAGATTACGCCCCGCGCGGTGTATAAGCGTGGTGCCGACATCACGGCAGCCGACGTGCGCGATGCCGACGCGCTCATTGTGCGCACGCGCACTCGCTGCGACGAGAGCCTGCTTGCGGGCAGCCGCGTGCGCTTCGTGGCCACTGCCACCATCGGCTACGACCATATCGACACCGGTTACCTTGCCCGCGCGGGCATATCCTGGGCCAACTGCCCCGGCTGCAACGCCGGCTCCGTGGAGCAGTATGTGCGCTCGGCCCTGCTGCTCCTGCAGCGCGACTGCGGCCTGCGGCTGCCCGGCTCCACGCTGGGCGTCGTCGGCTGCGGCCATGTGGGCAGCCGTGTGTGCGCCGTGGGGCGCGAGCTGGGCATGAGGGTGCTCGTGTGCGACCCGCCCGTGGGTGCGCCCGGCTATGTGGACATGGATGTGATAGAGCGCGAGGCCGACGTGATTACGTTCCACGTGCCGCTCACCGACGGCGGCCCATACGCCACGCGCCACCTTGCCGACGCCGCTTTCTTCGCGCGGCTGGCCCGCCGCCCGTTCCTTATAAACACGAGTCGAGGCCCGGTGGTGGACAACGGCGCGCTGAAGTCGGCCCTCGCCGGGGGGCGCGTGCGGCAGGCTGTCATCGACACGTGGGAGCACGAGCCGCTCATCGACACCGAACTGCTCTCCATGGTCTACATAGGCACACCCCATATCGCAGGCTATTCGGCCGACGGCAAGGTGAATGCCGACAACATGGCCATCGCTGCGCTGTGCCGTTTCTTCGGCATCGAGAATCCGGGGCGCATCGTCCCGCCCCCGCTGCCCGCCGGGTTCAGGTACAGCGGCGACCCGCTGCAGCTCTACAACCCGCTCGACGACAGCCGCCGGCTGAAGCTCAGGCCCGACCTCTTCGAGGAGTTGCGCGGCAATTACCCGCTGCGCCGCGAGTCCTGGGAGGACTGAGAGCATCCAGCCCTCATGGACTTTCAGAACCCGGCCTCGGCCTTGAAGCTCATCAGCCGCCCCGTGGCGGGGTGGCACAGCTCCAGGCTCTCGGCATGAAGGTAGAGCCTGTCGGCGCGCCGTCCGTACAGGGCGTCGCCAAGGATTGGCGCGCCCAGTCCGTCGGGGTGGGCGCAGTGTACCCGCAGCTGGTGCGTGCGGCCCGTCAGCGGGTGCAGCGCCAGGCGTACGTGTCCGCCACGTACGCCCGTCATGTGCCAGTATGTAACTGCCTCGCGCCCGCCCTCGCGGTCAACCACCTGGCGCGGACGGTCCATCGGGTCGGGCCTTATCGGGAGGCTTATGCGCCCCTCGCTGGCCTGGAGGCGGGGCGTGTCGAGCAGTGCCACGTAGCGTTTCCTTACGCTGCGGCCCTCAAACTGCGCCTGGAGCAGGCGGCGGGCTTCCTCGCTCTTTGCCACCACGAGCAGCCCCGAGGTGTCCATGTCGAGGCGGTGCACCATGAAAGGCTCGGCCTCGCCACCCCACTGCGCGCGCAAAATGCTCTCCACCGACCTCCGCTCCGTCCGCCCCGGCACTGAGAGCAGGCCGGGCGGCTTGTTCACCACGGCCATGAAGCCGTCTTCGTATACCGTTTCCAGCCGTCCGCAGTCATCCAGCCGCAGCGGGTCGGGGTCTACATCTAGCCCTTGCAGCATGTGTCTCAGTATCGGCAGGCACTTGCCCCGGCAGGCCGGGTAGTAGTTGAGGTGGCGGCGAAGCTCTGCCTTCGGCGACTCGCCCCACCAGAATTCGGCCATGCAGAGGGGCTTTAGGCCGTGCTCGTAGGCGCATTGCAGCAGTTTAGGGGCGCAACATTCGCCTGCTCCCGAGGGCGGCGCGCCGCCCGTCTCGCAGCGGAATATGTCGTTGAGGTCGCGCCGCCGACCCTCGGCGTTGAGCATACGGAACTGCGAGAATATCCACGCCTGCAGCCCGTCTGACAGCCGCCGCCGCTCGGCCCGCAGCCCGTCGGCCTCGCGCCCGGCCTCGTCGGCGGCGCGCCGGGCTTCGGCTTCCATCTCGGCGTGGCGTTTCTTCATGCGCCGCAGCTCGGCTTTCATGTGCTGGCTCTGGCGCACCAGGGCGGCCTCGTCGGCCCCATCGGCGCGCAGGGCGTCGCGGCGGAGCTTAGCCTCGGCCATAGTGGCCTTGTAGCGCGCCTCCTCTTCCTCGCAAATACGGCGCACCTCGGCAAGCCGCCGTTGCGCCTCGGCCTCCCCGCCTGCGGCCTCAAGCTCTGCCAGCCGTGCGTTGATGGCCGTTATTTCGCCCTCTTTTTCCTTGAAATGGCCGCCGGGTTGCAGTATGTCGAACACCGCCGGGACGAAGAACGGCCAGTCGTTGCGTCCGCAGAGCTGCCCCGAATAGGCGGCCAGGTAAGCCATTCCGCCGCCCGGCACGGCCACCACTAGCACCCCGAACATCTTGCCGCGGCTTATCTCCTCGCGCCAGCAGCCTTGCGAGGCGATGTATCTCTGTACCTCGGCGGCAGCCTGCAGGCACAGCGGATGGGGCTCGTAGCAGAACGGGTAGGTGAACTTAGGCGGCGGGGCGATGGCAGATTGGAGTGGATGGAGGAACACGATGGAAGTTAAGAATTATGGATAAAGAATTAAGAAAGTATGCTTAAGTAAATTGATAACCAAGAAATGAGAGTAGATTAAATATGTTTATGTGGTTGTCTCCCGGCCTTTTATTGGCATATTGCCGTTGCTATGGTTTGGTCGGAACCATGGCTCAGCCCTGTCTTTGCATATTTCCTTGACTCTTATTCCTTGATTTTTGATTGGTGCGTTCTGCGCCTCAGCCAAGCACAACGTCGAGCGTCATCATGAGCGTGAAGCCGATTGCGAAGCCTACGGTGCCCAGGTTGCTGTGCTCCCCGGTGCTTGCTTCGGGTATGAGTTCCTCGATTACCACGTAGAGCATGGCCCCGGCGGCGAATGCCAGCAGGTAAGGCATGGCCGGGGTGAGCCATGCCGTGAGCATGATGACGGCCAGTGCGCCGAGCGGTTCGACCGCCCCGCTGAGGCTGCCTATGAGGAACGAGCGCCAGCGGCTGTTGCCGGCGGCGCGCATGGGCATTGAGACGATGGCGCCTTCGGGTACGTTCTGTATGGCTATGCCCACCGACATGGCCAGTGCTGCGGCAGTGCTTATGCCCATGCCGCCGTCGGCTGCGCCTGCCAGGACTACGCCTACGGCCATGCCTTCGGGCAGGTTGTGGATGGTTACGGCCAGCATCAGCATGGCCGTGCGCGACAGGTGGGAGCGCGGCCCCTCGGGCTTTGTGGTGCCGAGGTGGAGGTGGGGCGTGGCGTAGTCGATGAGAAGGAGGAACGCCATGCCCGCGAGGAAGCCCACGGCTGCGGGCAGCAGTTGCGGGGCGGAGTTCGCTTCGCCGCCGAATTCGAGTGCCGGGATGAGCAGCGACCACACCGACGCGGCCACCATAACCCCCGAGGCGAAGCCGAGCATGGCCTTCTGCACAACGGCGTTCATTTCGCGCCGCATGAAGAACACGAACGCCGAGCCTGCGACCGTGCCGAGGAATGGAATCAAGATGCCTAGTATAATACCGTTCATAGCCTTGTTATTTTAGTTATCAGTGTGCCTTTGGTTGCATCGCGGCCGATGTTGCGGAGCGCGCGCGGCACGGTGAGCGAGTGCAGGTTCTTGGAGTAGGCGAACGCGCCTACGCCCACCGACGTCACCGAGCGTGGCAGCCGCAGCTCCGTGAGGCTGTTGCAGGAGTTGAAGGCGTTGGTGCCTATGGTGCGGAGCGAGGCGGGCAGCTCCACTTCGGCCAGGTTGAAGCAGCCATAGAAGGCGCACCGCTTTATCTCGCCGACTGTCGGCGGGATGTCTATCCTGTTGAGGTTCTGGCAGCCGGCGAACGCGTAGCGGCTTATTTCGGGCAGGGTGAGCGGCAGGGCGACGTATGTAAGCGTGGCGCAGCCGTAGAAGGCGGAGTCGGGCAGGGTCAGTATCACGGCGTGGCTCAAGTCTATCGTGGCCAGCACGCCGCCTTGCTGCCCTTTGCTTGCGCCTCCGGCGAGCGAGCGCAGCAGGCGCACGTCGGCCCCGTTGATCACCCCGCTGACGCTCAGGTGGCGCAGCGTGAGGCGGTCGGCAGGCGTTATTTGCGCCGCCAGCGTACCCGGACGCCGCAGCGTGACGTTGCGCACGGCGGGGCGGTAAGGCTCCGGGGCCACGTCGACCACCATGCGCTGGTTGAGCCGGTAGCCCCCGAGCGTGTCGGGGTTGTAGTATCCGTTGCGCTTGCCTGCCCAGCCCCAGTTTACGTGGACGGTGGAGTCGCGGCATCCGTCGATTACGAACACGTGGGCATCGTGGCTGTTGCGCTCGGCGCGGATGATGACCGGGCGCCCTGCCCGCAGCTCCCCGTAGATGAGCCGCTTCCATTCCTGCCCTCCGTCGCTGCCCCGGTAGTGCGAGCGTTCGGCTGTGTGCATATAGCGGCTGTAGCCAAAGTATTTTTTCAGCCCTGTCACCACGCCGTTCAGTTTGGTCGAGCTTGCCGTCTGCCCGTACACGGTCTCGGCGGCCTTCCCGCAGTCAACGATGAGCTGCGCCACCGCGTCTTGCTGGGCGGTCGGCGTGGAGTCGGTGGCCACGGCCGGCATGTCGGCCCAGTCGTAGGCCGAGCCGAGGCGGCTGCTGCGCGGCGGAGAGGCGTAACGGCGCATCACTTGTGCCATCACCAGCGGCCCGCAGCCTGCCGGCGAGTGGCGCACTATGGTGTCGTGGCGTTCCCACGGGCATAGCTTGTTGTACGGGTGCTGCTGCCCCCAGGCTGTGGTGAGCAGCGGCTTCACCTCGGTGGGGAATACGAACGCGCCCTGCGCTGCGGCTTGCACGGCTGCAGCTACGATGTACATTGCGGCAAGGAGTATGCGTTTCATGACCGCAAAGATACGGAATAAATTAAAAATTATGAGGTAAGAATCAAGAAAATATGCGATGGGGAGTTAAGAAGTGGGAATTATGAATTAAGAAGTAAGAATTATGAATTAAGAAAATATGCGCGGGGGAGTTAGGAAGTAAGACTTATGGATTAAGAAAATATGCGCGGTGGAATTGAGAATTAAGGGGTGAGGATAGCTTGTGTCATGTCCTTCAGCGTAGCAGTGATCCGTACAGTGGCAGCTTGCAGGCCAGTCGGTTCGCAGTGGGCATCACATGGATTCAATGGTTGCTTTTGCCCGTTGCTGCTTGATTGTTTCTTGACATTGGCCGGTGTGGAATCACGCATGGGGCATCTTGATTTCCCAAACGGCCTGTTTCGGGCTGCCAAACAGGCCGTTCTGCAACCTGAAACAGGCTGTTTTGCAGCCCGAAACGGGTCGTTTTGCAATGCTCTGTGAATCAGGCGGTTGTGCGATAAATGCCGCATGGTGAAGTTTCTTTACAAATAATGGCGTTGCTCCAGCTGTTCCGCTGCCTGTGGCTTAGGCTTTGTGGCTGCCCAGTTCGGCTGCCTTCCCCGCCGCAGGCGCGCCCTGCGGCGGCGTGTGGCGTCGGTGGGCATTGCGCCGTATAGTGAGCGCGCAAGCCTCGGCGGGAGTTGCCGTTATCCGCCCGCAATCCAATATTTTTCTTCTATGACGGAATTTTCACATGAAAAATTTTGCAGTTAGGAATTATATTCATACCTTTGTAGATGCCTACACAGCCCGAGCGATGGCTGCAGGGCATGAAAATACGGGAAAAAAGGACGTTTACGAGCGTTATTCTTCCACAATCAAATCTCGCAAATTTGACCTGTATAGGAAGATACTGCAACGAAGCGTCCATGTCGGATATGTTATATCCTGTCCTGTCTCCGCCCCCACGTGTGGCGGAGAGGGGCGAATATGCAATATCTCATGACGTGGGCTGGCTTGTGTTGCTTATCCTTATGCAAGGGCAATGCGAGAGCCTGATTGTGGGATAAACACGAAGTACAGAATCCCACGTCTTTCCATTGTAAATAGAAACTTGCCTAATCTTGGGGATATATCTGTAGGCGCAACCACTATCCAACGCCTATGGGCGCACTGTTCAACATCCTGGCTCATTCCATCGGCAGCCTGTTCATAGGCTTGCTCATCACCTTTGTGGGCGTGTCCCTCATGTTCTTCATCATCAAGTCGTGGCGGCGCGGCGCTCTGTTCTCGCCGCTCAGCTTCGTCGTTGGCGCGGTGCTGTTCTGCCTGCTGGCCTACCAGTCGGTGCTGTTCTGCGGCGCGGTAACAATAAAGTCTTACTCCGACGACGTGGAGCGGGCCATAAACGGCATGGTAGAGGGAATACCCGATGGCGTCGCCTTCAGCCAGGCCGACAGCCAGAAGCTGCTAGACAGCATCAGCAGGGAGTGGCCGCTGGTGGGCTACTACGTCAACCTGGCCGACTTCAGCGGCCACACGCCGGCCACGATAGCCTCGGCCATGGCCGACGAGCTGCGCGCCTTCATGAACCGCTTCATGCTGAGGCGCCTCGGCTGGTGCCTGCTCTTCGTGGTCGTGGGGGCCGCCGTGGTGCTCAAGACCATGCGCCACACGTGCCTGCCGCCGGGCAGGGGAAAGGACATGGCCTACGAGCCTGAGCGCCGTATTTATGACGACTGACCGGCAGAGGCCGCCACGACGGCCCGCAATGCGAATCAACAATAACTAAAACCATACACGAATGTCAAACCATCTGATTATCGGATTAGGCGGCACCGGAGGCAAAGTGATCCGCGAGCTGCGCAAGAGAGTTTATGAGGAGTTCCGCAGCAACGACCCCGGAGGCGGCGTAAACCTCGATTATGTCTACGTAGACTCATCGCCGGCCGACCTCAACGACCGCACCGGTTGGAAGGTGATGGGCAAGAGCGTGCACCTGGGCGAGGCCCAGAAGGTGAGCATCAACGGGGTGAACGCTTCCATGCTGCAGAACCTCAATATGTATCCGGGCCTTCAGTGCTTCATCAACGATAGCGACAAGAGGCTCATCGACGAGCACATGGGGCCGCTGATAACAGCCGGCATAGGTGGGCAGAGAAGGCGGCTCGGCCGCATCCTCATCGCCAACAACCTGAGCGACCGCAACAACACGCGCAACTTCGACAACGTGGTGCGCAGCGCCGTGGCGCGGCTGCAGCACGCGGAGCCGAATGACAACGACGTTACGTTCCACATCTGTGCCGGACTTGCAGGAGGAACTGGCTCCGGCTCCATCGTCGACGCCATAGCTCAGATACGCAAGCTCTTCCCATACGAGGAGTCGACGCACGCCTTCAAGATACGCCTTTTCCTCTACGTGCCTGAGCGCAACGTGGAGATACCGAGCCACGACAACGGCTTCTACCAGGCAAACGGCTACGCCGCGCTGCTTGAGCTTAACGCCATCAGCACCGGGCATTACGCCCCGCTCGACGTGACGGGCGAGAAAGACGTGTTCTCGCAAGACGTGCAGAGGCTGCTCGGCAGGAGCCAGGAGTCGTTCGAGGCAGCCTACATATATACTAATGTGAACGAGGCAGGCAAGAAGCTCGACCTTTCGAGCGGCCTGCCGGCGTCGGTGGCCGACTTCATGTTCCAGACCATCGTCGTGGCAAACCTCACCGGCGGCAAGGGAAAGATGGCCCGCCTCGTGGGCTGCGAGAACGACGGCGCAGGCCCGGAGCAAGACCAGGGCGGCGAGAAGAACCGCAGCAGGAAGTTCCTTTCATTCGGCATCACGCGCATAGAGTATCCCGAAACCGAGATAGCAGAGTTCGTGTCGTACAGCTATGCGGTGCAGGCCGCGCGCCAGCTGGCCTATAACCTGTGGCAAGACGGCGTTGGCTACGGCGAGTGCTCGCTCGAAGAGGTGGGCACTGGCTTCCTCGACGAAATCAAGGACAAGAAGAACCGCGAGCGGTTCCTGCTCTCCAACGCCTGCCTGACGCTGGCCAAGCCCATCATCGAGGGGCCAAACACCAAGCGGTGGCGCGACTTCAGCATCACCTGGGAGGAGCGGATGCAGCAGGATGCAGGCCTCGTGCAGAAACAGTTTGAGAAGAAACAGTGGTTTGCCGAGTTCACCAAGTTTGCCGACAACTACTACAACGAGAGCTTCCGCGCCCACGGCGTGAAAAAGTTCTACGACATACAGCGCGAGCAGATAAGGGGTTACGCGCGCCACATACGCCGCCACATAGAGAAGATACTGTTCGACGAGTGGGCCAGCGGCACCAAGGACAGCAAGAGCGTGCTTGAGATTGAGAAGTATGCCCAGCTGCTTCGGGGCGACTGCTCGGACCGCATCACCACGTTCAAGCAGCAGATAGGCAACATGGAGGCAGAGCTTCAGGAGTTTGCGCAGAAGATAAAGGTGGCCAATACGGAGTGGGAGGCCATAGGATGGCTTAAGGACGCGCTCACCAACGCATCGTCGAAAGTGTTTGCTTCCTACAAGTCGGCCAAGTGCAACTACTACATCACGGCCACGAGGATGGAGGCATACCAGTTCGGCATCAGCCTCTTGCAGGAGATAGTGGTGGAGCTCGGCAACATGATTGAGGGCATCAAGGCGTTCAAGGACGAGCTTAATGCCGTGCTCAAGGTAGTTGCCGCGCAGGCCGAGTCGAAGTGCCAGAAGAGCGCCATGGGCGACGAGGCCATAATAAAGAAGTACGATCCCGACAAGGTTCGCCAGCTTGTCCACCAGTATACCGTTAACTTCGCCTACCAGAACGACAACGCCGCCGAGATACGCTCGCGCATGATAGCGAGCCTGGGCGAGGACGGCGAGCGCACGTTTGCCAACCTCTACTCGTCGGTAGACTTCGACACGGCCTCAGACATCATCCTCGACACCTGCACGAAGAACGCCCGCGCGGCCATGGAAGACACCGCCAACAGCGACCCGCTGATGAAGATGGTGGGCGTGAACATACTCGACAAGCTGAAGAACGAGCTTAACTCCGACGAGAAGATAGAGGCATTCGTTAAGCAGGCCGTGGCGAGTGCCATGCCCTACGTGCAGCTTAACGCTGAAGAAACCAACAAGGTGATTGCCGGCAATGAGGGCGGCATGATGACCATGGTGCAGCTGGCCCTGCCCAAGGCCGGCAGCGACTCTACGCAAGCCTTTGTCAACAAGCTGCTCGACGCTTTCGCCCAAACCGTTCCGGGCTTCGTCCCTAAGTCCGACGGCGACTTGTCGGAGAATTTCAAGCAAAACCAGATAGTGGTGGTTTGCGCCAAGGCCGGCTTCCCCATCCGCTACGCCGAGAACCTGAAGGTGCTCAAGGACCGCTACGACCGCCTGCTGGCAGCCCCGCAGGGCGCGCTCAACCGCATGGTGCTCCACACGGAGAGCTTTGCCAAGCCGTTGCCGCCGCTCTTCGAGTTGGACTCGCGCGAGATAATGCACAGCGTGAAGAAGCCGCTCATGCTGGCCTTCGCCATGCAGCTGGTGCAGCCGCAGCAAGACCCCACCACGGGCGAGCGGTTCTTTGCGATGAACATTCCCGACGATGTATTCGGCGACAACTGGGTGAAGCTCAGCAAGGATTTCGCCGGATGCCTCGACGTGCTGGCCCACGACTTCAAGAAGTTCACGCTGCTCAGCCAGCAGGTTGACGCCGCGTTGGGCAAGCAGGCGCGCAGCAACGAGCAGAAGGCCGCCATGCGCAAGGCCGTGGGCGGCGTGGTGCAGCAGGTAATCCTGCCCACCATGTGCGAGGGAAACCAGTTCGACCCGAAGTACGCCGAGTACAAGAAGCTGGCCATGGAGATATTCGACAAGGAGCTGAAAGACCTCTGACGCAGCCGCGGCCCGCCCCGGCCCGAGCGGCAGGGGCGGGCCGTTGGCCATGCCAAAATATTATTACAAAGCCCCCCGCGCAGCCCCCTGCGGGGCGTTTGGGCTTGCAATACGTGCCGTTTCGCATTGCCAAACGTGCCGTTTTGCAGCCTGATATAGGCCGTTTCGCAATATAAAACGGCATGTATGGCAACGCGCTGTGGCTCAGGTGCTTGCGCCAATAGGCAGGCGCAGGCAAATATTATTACAAATCAGGAGCGGCCAAGGCTGCCGCGGCAACAAGCAACCAATAACAACCAACAACAATAAAGCAATGGCAAAGAAAATTGGAATATGTCGCGACGAAGAGTGCGATATGTTTAATGTGCAGCAGGAAGCTGAGAAGACAAACTTCGTTTGCAAGGAGTGCGGAAAGCCCCTCATGCCGTTCGACGGCGGCGGGGATAGCGGCTTCAGCAAATGGTGGAACGAGCACAAGCGCCAGGTTCTCATTGGCGTGGGCGCGCTTGTGGTGGTAGGAGGAGGCGTGTGGGGAGGCATGGCAGCCTTCTCCGGCGACGATGGCAAGGCCGGGCAACCGGTGGAGACGCCCGCCCCGAAGCCCGCCACCGTGGCAGCCGACACTGCCGCTGCCGCCGACACCGCCGCTGCGGCTCCCGCTGCGGCACCCGCCGTGCAGGCCGAGCCTGCGCCAGAGCCTGCCGCCAAGCCCGAGGCAAAGCCCTCGCGCCGCCCTGCCGCCCCGCAGGTGCATAACGGGCGCGGGCGGGTAGACCTTGGCTATGGCATCTATGAGGGCGACCTGAAGAACGGCCAGCCCCACGGCTATGGCACGATAACCTACACGAGGCAGCACAAGATCGTAAGCTCTAAGGACTTTGTCGCCAACCCCGGCGACCGCTTTGAGGGCGACTTCCGCGACGGCCGCATCAGCGGCATTGGCTACTGGCACCACGGCGGCGAACAGACGGCCATAAAGCCATGAGTGCCTTGAGGCATATCGCGCTGGCGTTGGCATTGGCCGGAGCTGCCATCGCCGCCGCGTCGCCACCATTCGCCACCAAGCGGCTGGCCCGCATAGCCGCAGCAGTGGGCGTGAGCGTACCCGACGGGGCCGTCATTGGCATGGCCGACGACAGCACGTGGACTTACCGTGGCCGCCGGTTGCGGGTGCGCACCAACGCCTTTGGCGAGGTGTCGCACGTGGGCTACCGCCTTTTCGACAGCCGCATGGCCGATGCTTACCGCCCCATGGCGCTGCTCGACTTCCTTGAGCGTTACGCCCTGGAACTCGACCTCCGCCTCGACCTCCGCGAGCCTGCCGCCCGCATGGCCATCGACAAGGTGGCGTGCGTGGGCGGCACGGCAGCTATGCTTGCCGAGGTAGGCCCTGGCGCGCCTTTCACCGTAGAGGAGATAGAGCGGCGGATGTACCGCGTGGGGTGGACGGTAGGGGGCCGCAGGCTTGCGCTTACGTTCCCCGCCGACTGCCAGCTGATGCTTGGCGCCGACGCTGCCGAGCTTGAGGACATCTTCGTGCGCAACGTCAGGCGGGCCGAGCCGCTGGCCGACAGCGCCGCCCTCGCCCCATGGGCTGCGGCCAAGACGTACCGCTCCGGGGGCTATGTGGTGGCCGAGGGTGGGCAGTATCTGAGCAAGCTCATACGCGCCGACCTCTACCTGGCCGAGGGCAAGGCCGGGGCAAGGCCGCTGGCCGACCCGCGCAAGCCCGTGCAAACGGCCACCAACCTGTTCCTCACTGGCATTGCCGAGCGGCCAACGCCGCTCAGGCTCACCGTCAACCGCTACGGCTACAGCTCCACCAAGGCCGACGTAACGCTCCAGCAGTTCGTAGCCCTGTGCCTGGGCGAGGGTTGCCGCCTCTACGTAGGCGTGAAGACGCACACCGACAAGGAGCTGACCGCCACCATATTCGCCCTCAACACCAAGCTGGCCTACAGCCACGTGCTCAGCATAAGGCTGCCTCTGGGTATGCTATCGGGCGGGGATGGTGCGGCCGAGGCCACGGCCTATGCCTACATACCACTGCAGAATGTCACCGAAGACTTCTTTACCAAGGACTTAAAATGACAAAGCTATGAAAGGAATACGCTTCCTGGCGGCCATCGCCGCCTGCCTCATGGTTGCCGTGGCCATGGCCGACGACACCGACGAGGCAAAGAAAAAGATAAACAGCATCAAGAAGAACAGCAGCTATCTCTACGCAGAGGTGACAGCCGCCACTGCCGACGAGGCGCGCTCGCTGGCAGAGGAGATACTCTACGCCGAGATAAACAAGTGGGCAGCCGGGCAGAAGAAACTGCGCAACAGCCCGGGCCTGGCCGTGAACAACAAGCAGGCGCTGTGGACCACCATGTCGCTGCCGCGCGGCAATATGTTCCGCTCGTTCATCTATGTGAAGAAGAGCGACATACTGCCGGTAGCCAACTCGGAGGTGATAGCCAACCCCGCCGCCGCTGAAGCCGGCCGGGCCGCTGGCTCGGAGGCGCAGCCCGAGTTTGTGTCCACGGTGGCGCCGGTGGTGCCCGAGGCCGTGGCCGAGCTGATGAGGTTCGCCGACTACAAGCCCATGGCCGAGCGGATAATGCGCATGAAGGCCGAAGGCAAGGTGGCAAGCTACGGCTACTACGCCCAGCTGCCCAACCCCGAGGCCTGCTATCTCGCCATATACAGCCGCGAGGGCAAGCTCGTGGCCTTCCTCTCGCCGGGCAGGGAGCGCGTCAACCTCGCCACGGGCAAGCCCGACAAGGTGGCCAATTACAGCGGGCATGGCGCGGTAGGATTTATTGTTAACGAATAATCGACGCACAATGAACAATATGGAAGCAACCAAGACAATGAGAATCAAGGTGGCTGCGCTGGCCCTGGCCGTGCTCGGCCTGCTCGCCTCGGCAGCCGCCAGGGCCGAGCAGATAGGCGTGACGCTGCTCACCGACGAGGGCGTGGAGCGCCCGCTGGCCATAGGCACTGCCGAGCGGAACCTCAGCGTGGTGCTCAGCGAGATCAACAGGGCGCAGGACGCGAAGACCATACTCACCACCAAGGGCCTGCCCATGGACGACTTTTCGCTCAAGTCGCTGCTGCGCATCTGGGCCGTAACGCCTTTCTACTGCGACGACTCGGAGGTGGTGGAGCGCGTGTGGGTGTTCAAGGACGGCTCGATGATGGTAAGCCACATACCGCTCATCATCACCCCGGAGGGAGAGGAGTTCGGCCTCGGCACCTACCAGGAGGCCGTGGTGGAGTTCGACCCGCAGGGAAACATCACCGACTTCCGCTTCGCCCTCGACGCGCAGACGTCGGAGAGCATGGAGCGTTGCGGCTCGGTGGTCGACAAGGAGAAGCAGATGGTGATACTGCAGTACGTGGAGCGCTTCCGCACGGCCTACAACAAGAAGGACATACAGACCATTGAGAAGATGTTCAGCGACGACGCCCTCATCATCACCGGCAAGGTAGTGATGACCCGCCCGAGCGAGATGAGGCCCGCCCAGGCCAAGGTTGAGTATGCCAAGCAGAACAAGCAGCAGTACATCACCAACCTGAGGAAAGCGTTCCACCGCAACAAGTGGATCGACGTGAAGTTCTCGCAGATAGGCGACGGCGACGAGGCCGGCGGTTGCCCGGGCATAACCCGCTCGCAGAAGGACCCCACGAAGTATGGCGTGCGCCTGCGCCAGGAGTGGCGCTCGAGCACTTACAGCGACGAGGGCTACCTCTTCCTGCTCTGGGATTTCCCCGAGGATGGCGGCGACCCGATAATCCACGTGCGCACGTGGCAGCCCGAGATGGTGGGCGGGGTGAGGCAGCAGCCCGACAAGGACATAACCACCCTGGCGGGCTTCGACCTCTGATGGTACATTGACACATAACGCATACATACATGAGACGTTTGCTTTGCATACTGCTCGCGGTGCTGGCCATGGGCCAGGCGCGGGCGCAGGAGGAGTACATATCCAACAGCCGCGACGCCGCCTCCGACCAGTTTGCCGACCTCGAAGGGCGGAAGGGCGTGCTCGTGCTGTCGGCCCACAGCAGCCTTATACTGCGTGTGACCAACGCGAGTCAGCCCGTGGAGGAGGTGAGGCCCAGCGGCAAGCGGCCCGACGGGCTTTATGAATACAAGCTGATACTGGCAGCCGGCGACACCCGCGAGGCCAAGGTGGAGGTGAGCCGCATGGGCGACGTTTACACAACCGAGTTCATAGCCACGCTTAAGCCCGACTTCCTCGTGGCCTACCGCATAGAGGAGATAGAGCAGCCCATACGCTACGAAGACCAGACGCGCGGCAACGACGCGCGCCTCAACGCCGCTGAGGCAGAGCTGGAGATATCCACCACCATCAAGGGCCTTACCGTGAAGTGCAGCGACAAGCTAGGGGCAACGGTGACTTCGGCGCCGAGCAAGGCCGACCCGAACGTCAGCGTGATATCCGTGGTGCTGCCCGTGGCATCGCTGCAGGCTGCCCGCGATGAGGCCGAGGCTGCGCGCAAGGAGTATGGCAGGCTTACCGCGCTCATCGAGACCGGCAAGGCCACCGACGCAGACTTCGACAGCCACGACGCCGCCGAGGCGCGGCTGGGGCGCGCCGAGGCCGCCCTGAGGGAGCTTACGGCCGTAGACATATACTCCGACAAGACGAACCACCTCGCCATCGACATAAGTTCGCTCGGCCCGCGCTCAAAGAAGAGCTACGTGGTGCTGCCCGTGGTGATAGAGAAGGAGGTGTTCGTCACCGAGTTCAGCGCCCGCATGGCCGACGGAGGCCGCCTCTTTGCGCAGCGCAACTACGCCGACGCGCGAGCCGCCTTCGTGGAGGCCATAGAGGCCAATGACGCCCCCTTGAGCATGAAACCGGCCGTAATGGCGAGCATACAGCGCTGCGACACGTGCATGCGTTACGAAAGGCTTGCCACCGCAGCCCTGTCGGAGCTTATCAAGATGAAGAAAGCCGGCACCGGCACGCAGGACGACGTGTACCGCTACGCCTCGGCCGGGATTTATTTCCTCGGCGTGGTGAACAACAACAACGCCTCCGACTTTTATACCTCGCGCATTGCCAAGCTTGAGGAACTCATCAAGAAGCAGCCGCTCAACGTGGGGTTCACCGTAGTGGAGTGGCTCACCCTCAGCGAGGGCAACCCGCTCCCTACCGTGGAGCTGTGGGCTTACTATGGGGCGGAGCCGCCTTCCCCGGTGGTGTACAACACGCCGCGCCGCTTCCGGCGCGCCATAAAGGCCGAGGCCGACAAGTACGTGCAGGTGGGAATGACCGACGCACAGGGGCGCGTGGAGATAGAACTTGACAGGGCAAAGCTGCCCACGGCCTTCGTGTTCTGCCCGTCCGCCGACGAGAGCATAAAGATAACCAGCTTGCCGTTTGCCGACTTTGTGAGGCGAGCCAGCGGCGACTACCACATGAAGCAGCTGCGCGTCAAGATGTACAAGCGCACAAACAAGCATTTCTGAGCGTCCACGGCAGGGCATGGCAAAGGTTCGCCAAGGACTGTTCCATCATTAATATTTACAACAGTTAAAATCTTTAAGCAATGAACAAACGTTTTTCGCAAGCCATGGTGCTGGCCGCAGTGCTGGCAGTGGCCCCTGTCGCATCGCAGGCACAGGGATTCTTGAAAAAACTGGGAAAGGCAGCCCAGGACGTAGCCACAGCGCAGGCTGGGGCCTCGCAAGCCTCGCAGGCCGCAGCGCCGGAGCTTTCAGACAGCGCCAAGGCCATAAGGGCCATGCTGCTCAACGTGCCGGAGTTCAAGGTGAGCAAGATGACTCTGAAAGACGAGTCGGGCAAGGTGATAACCAACGCTGACGGCACCGAGAGGTACTATTACTTCATCACCGACGCTGAAGGCAACGCCTGGGACGTGGCAACGGTGAACGGTGTGCTCAAGGCACGCCGCAACCTCTATGGCAACATACTTAAGAAGGTGGGCGTAGGGGCCGTGGCCGGAGGCATAGGCGGCCTGCTCAAGGGCGACATGAAGCAAGCCGGCACTGGCGCCGCCGTGGGCGCGCTGGCCGGGCTGGGACTTTCGGTCGCCGACATCGGGCAGATAAGGAAGGTCAACAAGAGCCTGAAGAAGTACGACGAATTGGTGGAGGCCTACCAGCAGACCATCACCGACGAGGGTTTGCCCAAGGATGCCGCTGCCGACGTGGCAGCCATCGACAAGGCCCTCGGCGTTGAGGGCGATGCCGTAAGCGGCGAAATAGCCTCCGTGATGAAGAGCATAGAGGAGAAGAAGCCAGAGGTTGGCAAGCTGGAAGACCTGGACCTGGATGCGCTCTGATGCAGGCGGGGCGCCAGTAGCGCCCCGAGCAGTGTAATGTTTTTTGCGTATTGCTAACTTTGAGCGGCGTTGCTGCCAACTGCTTGATGGCCAGGCGGTTGGTGGCTGCGTCGTTCTTGCGTTGCAAAACGGGCTGCTTGGCAGGACGAAACGGCTTGTTTTGTCGTGCCAAGCAGCCCGTTCCGCATTGCGATATGTTTGCCATGGCCGTGCATTGGGCAGATTGTAACATAAAATTACCATGCGCGGGCAGCACCAAACCATCGGTTAAAACGAACTAAAATTTAGTTAACGACAATTAATTATGGGGTATAAGGAAGCCAACTTTGATTAAATTTCTTTATCATTGCGGTGCGAAAAGATAATTAGGAAACGCGAATCGAGATTAAAATTCAGGAATCGAAAAAGTTATAAATAACCAAGTGACAAATGTCGCGCGCCGGTTAAAGCACCCCCAGTCGGCAGGCGGCATGAACCAAAACTTAAGGGGGCGCACAATATTATAAGATTTTACTTCTGGTAGCCATCGCGCTGTCGAGCCTTTCCGTAAAGGCACAGACCGAACCCGGTACGTTCACACTCATGCCGAAAGTCGGCTTGAACATGGCAACAACAGGTGAGGACGACGCAAAGATGAAGCCCGGTGCCGTGGCCGGCGTTGAGGCTGAGTACCGCGCAAGCAACCTCATCGGTGTGTCCGCAGGTGTGCTCTACTCTATGCAGGGAGCCAAGTGGTCTGAGGGCGGTTACACGAGCAAGGTATGTGCTGATTACATCAACATCCCAATCCTTGCCAACTTCTACGTATGGAAGGGTCTGGCTCTCAGCGTAGGTGTGCAGCCCGGCTTCATGGTGAGCGCAAAGAACAAGTGGGACGATGGCGACCGTGACGGCGACGTTGACATCAAGGACGGCTGCGAGAGCTTCGATTTCTCAATCCCCGTTGGAGCCTCTTACGAGTGGGACGATTTTGTACTTGGCGTTCGCTACAACATCGGCGTGACCGACATGTACAAAGTTGAGGAGGGTGTTGAGGACGACGACAATGGAAAGAACGGCGTTCTGGCCATCACCCTTGGCTACAAGTTTGCCCTCTAAGCCAATAGGCTAATAAAAACAGTGTTTCATAATTTCAAAAATGCCGCGCTGGCACTCGGTGTGTCGGCGCGGCATTGTCTTTTCTTGTGGCTCACTGCGGGGTAGGGCGGATGCCTCACCTTTCACTCTTCACTCTTCATTCTTCACTTTTCACTCTTCATTCTTCACTTCCTCTACGTACTGCCATAGCTTGCGGTAGAAGGGGTGGCGCGTTAGTGTTGGCACGTCGCCAAGGATGATTAGCTTCATCCTTGCGCGGGTGATGGCTACGTTCATGCGGCGCAGGTCGCGCAGGAATCCTATCTCGCCGCTGTCGTTGGAGCGCACGAGCGATATGAGGATTATGTCGCGCTCCTGGCCCTGGAAGCCATCGACCGTGTTCACCGAGATGCAGCGGCGCAGCGGTTTCAGCCCCTCGCGTTTCGTTATGAGGCGGCGCAGGTACTGCACCTGTGCGCGGTAGGGGGATATTATGCCCACGTCGATGCGCTCGTCGATGAGCCGCTGGCGGCCTATGCGCGCGAAGTAGGCTTCGAGCGTGGCGAGCGTCAGCTCAGCCTCGGCCTTGTTTATGCGCCCGTAGCTCTCGCCCACGAACTCCTCGCGGTAGCTCCTGCCGGCTTCTTCCGCCTCGGCGGCCCCGGGCGTGGCCATCTGTGATGTGTCTATCCACTCCAGCGGAACGTCGAGGTCGAGTATGCCGCGGTGGCGCACCTCGGGCGCCGACTCCACCTGCCCGCCGTAGAACCAGCGGCTGGGGAAGCGCATTATGGCCTCGTTCATGCGGTACTGCACGCGCAGCAGCGTCACCGCCGAGGGGTGAAGCTCCACTATGCGCTCCATGAGCGTGCGCCCCAGGCCGCCGCGCAGGGCCTCGATGCTCTTCACCGTGGGCGGCAGCTGGCAGTGGTCGCCCGCCAGCACCACTCGCCCGGCGCGCCTTATGGCTATCCAGCAGGCGGCCTCGAGGGCCTGGGCGGCCTCGTCGATGAACAGGGTGGGAAACTTCATGCCCTCCAGCAGGCGGTTGGCCGCGCCCGTGAGCGTGCAGGCTATCACGCGGGCCTCGCCAAACAGCTCGGCGTTGATGCGCAGCTCGATGGCATCGGCGCGGCTGCGCAGGCTCTCCAGGCGCTGGTGCCAGCGGTCGTCGCCCCGGCGGCGGTGGGCGCGCAGGTCGCGTATGGCCTTGCGGATGCTCCACAGCTGGGGGTAATCGGGGTGGGCCTCGAAGCGCCGCTCGTAGGTAAAGGACAGCATCTTGTCGTTCACCCGCGTGGGGTTGCCTATGCGCAGCACGCTCACGCCGCGGTCGAGGAGCTTCTCCGATATCCAGTCTACGGCCATGTTGCTCTGCGCGCACACCATCACCTGCGGCTCGCGCAGCAGCGTTTCGTGTATGGCCTCGACGAGGGTGGTGGTCTTTCCTGTGCCGGGAGGGCCGTGGACTATGGCCACGTCCTTGGCGCGCAGCACCTCGTTGACGGCTTGCTCCTGCGTGGCGTTGAGGTATGGGAAGCGCATCGGGGCAAAGGCCCTGCGCTCAGGTTCGCGCCGCGAGTAGAAGAGGTCGCGCAGGTAGGCCAGCCGCCCCTTGGCCCGCATGGTGCGGTCGAGCGCGTCGAACATGAGGCGGTAGCTCGTCTCGTCGAACGAGAGCTGCACGCCCACGTCGGTGGCGGCCTGCAGCGCGGCCCCGTCGGCAGCGTCGCCGAGGGCGACAACCATGCGGTCGCCGTCGGCATAGCTCACCGTGGCGGTGAAACGGAAGTAAGTAAGGTGTGGCGGGTCGATGCGGAAAAACACTACCGGCCTGCCGTACTCGAAGTTGTGCTCAATCTCGGTGTCGGCGGTGCGGAACACTTCTATGCACGGCTGGTTGAGCGAGTTGTAGTAGGTGCGGCCGGCGCGCAGCGGCCACCATGCGTCGCCGCGCTTCACCTTGCGCCTCATGCCCACGGCCTCCGTCTGGCGGCGGAACTCCTCCTTCTCCGCGTCGTATTCCAGCTGGAGCAGGGCGCGCTGGCGTTGCAGTTCGAGTATGGGCGATATGGTCTTGTCTGTCATGTCTGTGCTGTTTGTCTTTAGCTTCTTTCCGCAAGCTGCGGTGCGAAGCCGGAAACAAAGGTAGCAATTTTCTTCCTTACGGCCAAGCCATAAGGGGGGCATGACGGCAATTTGCCCTGTCGGCAGCCTCGTAGGCTGTGGCAAATGCATTGTGGGGGATGGCGTGCCGCCCTAGCTCATCCCTGCCCGGCGCGCAGCCTGCGGCGCAGGGCCATGCCCTTGAGGTGGAGCCAGAAACTCATGAGCCGCCGGCCGCTGCACTTGCAGCGAGCCCTGGCGTCGCCGTTTATGAGCAGGCGGGTGCGCAGCCGCTCCGTAGCGGTCTGCATTGCGTACAGGTCGCGGTGCTTCTCCTTTACGTATCCAACGGCTTTCAGCCACAGGGCGTACTTGTTGGTCTTGCGTTGACTGTCGCCGGTGTCAACCCTGTAAATGGTCAGGGGCTCGGCCACGAAGAAGAAAGGGCCGCGCTGCGCGAGCCTGATGGACAGCTCATATTCCTGCCAGAAGTTCAGTTTCTCGTCGAACAGGCCTGCGTCGATGAGCGCATCCCTGCTGAACAGCATTGTCGACGTGACGGCGGGTATGGTGTAGAGTATGGCCCTGCTCATGTCGCCCTGGTGGCTGTCGTGGGGCAGGGCATCGGTGTAGGTGGCACGTCCGGCCCTCATGGTTTCGATGGTCATGCCGCAGAACACCATCTCGCAGCCTTTTTCCTTTATAAGCTTTACCTGCCTGGCCGTCTTTTCGGGCAGCCAGCGGTCGTCGTCGTCGAGGAAAGCGATGTACTTCCCCGCCGCCGCCCGTATGCCGAGGTTGCGGGCGTGGTTGCCCCCGCGGCTCTCGGCAGCCTCCACGCGGATGTACTTCAGCGGTTGCCGCCGGCAGTAAGCCTCGGTGCCGTCGGTGGAGCCGTCGTCGACTACTATCAGTTCAATGTCGGGATAAGTCTGCCGGCGCACGCTGTCGATGGCTTGTTTCAGCAGGTTGAGCCTGTTGTGGGTGGTGATGATGGCTGTAACTTTTTCCATGTTTGGTAGCTATGGTTGTGGAAAGTGAGCACCGCCTGCCGGGCATGGCTGCGGCGGCAGGCGGCGATGCGCCCCGCAGGGGTCAGAACTGCGAGTAAACGTCGGCGACAAACTGCGAGTAGCGTTCGGGCGAATGCTCCTGCCTGATGAAATTCCATGCCTCCTCGCCCTTTGAGAGCACCGAGGCACGGTCGTCGAGCAGAGCGTCGAAGATGTCGAAAAGCTGGCTTTCCATGCTTGCCCGCACGGCTTCTTTCTGCTCTTTGCAGGCCAGTGCCACCTCGCCCGCGTAGTTGAGCGGCAGCTCTACGCGCCATCCGGTGGGGTTGGTCTCCGGCAGTGCGCGCACGTTAGTGGTCACGCAGGGCATGGCGGCGGCCTCCATCTCAAGCGTGGAGTAGCCGTATGACTCTGCCCATGTGGGCAGCAGGCCCACGTCGCAGGCAAGCAGCAGCTCCCTGACCTCGGCGAAGGGCAGTTCGGGATGGAGCGTTATCCAGTCTTTCTGCGCTTCGATTGTGGCCAGCACAGCCTTTATGTCGTCGTCGGAGTCTTGGAAATGCTTGAAGGCATAGTTGTAGGTGTTGGCCGTCTGCGTCACCAGTACAAGCTCAAAGTCGCGCCGCTTCTGCCTGAGGCGGCACAATGCCCTTACCAGTTCGGGTACGCCCTTGCGCCCGAAGTCGCGCCCAACGAAGCAGAACCTGAGCCTGTCGTTCAGCTTATGCCTGGGCTCGGCGGCAATGAGTGGCTGCGGCACCGGGGCCACACAGGTCTTTGCCTTGAGACTTGGGGCCAGGTCGGGGTACTGGTCGTATAGCAAGTGTTGCAGTCGCAGGTTGCACTCGGAGAGCGCCATGAGCCTCTTGCAGTTGTCGCGGGCCATGGCCTTGAGCATGAAGCGCGTGTAACTGTCCGGACGGATGTCGAACGAGGCGTGGTGGTGCACGTCGAGCGTATGCCTGCCGCGCGGCATCATGGTCTCGAAGTTGGCGCACCAAGGCTTGCCGGTGAGCATCACCATGTTGAAAACGTGGTAGCCGTCAACCCGCTGGAATGCCGACTTGTAGAACTCGTAGTACCTGTCGTTCCTGGCCTTGAAGCGCATATGCCACTTGCCGGGGCAGTAAGTGTAGGTCACCCCGGGTATGCCTGTGCCGAGCACGAGGCGCTCTTCTGCGTATGTCTGTTCGGTTATGGCGATTCTCATAAGTGCTTGCGAATGTCGTTTTTACCATTGGGAGGGCCGGATGGCGGCTTAGGCGTATTGTAACGTCGTTGGTTTGCTTGTGCCATCGAAGGGTCTGCACAATTGTAGGTGTGGCCCATGCCCGCTGATTCATCTTTTGGGCAGAGATATATTATCGGTTGCAAAATTACGCAAAAACCTTATAATCAGAGATTTTTTTGCGTATTTATTTACCATGGTTTTCTTTTTTGCCATGCAAGATAGCCTCGTTTAGGCGATTTCCATTTCCGCATAGGAATCATTATCAATGCCATTGACATGCTTTGCAACAGCCAATCCATCTCTGCGCAAGAGATGTAAACGGTTGCAATTATGTTTGTTGACAAGGAAGAAATGCCGGGTGGCGGCCATGCCGTTACGGAAAGGATGCTGAAAGTGCGCCGGGTACAGATGGAATTGCTGCGCAAGCTGCTTGAAGTTTGTGGCAGGCACGGGCTTCATGTGTGGCTTGATGGCGGCAGCCTTTTGGGGGCTGTGCGCGAGAAAGGCTACATACCTTGGGATGATGACATTGACACTATAATGCTGCGTGCCGACTATGACCGTCTGGTGGGATTGGCCAATGAGTTCAAAAAGCCCTTTTTCTTACAGTGCGCGCGCACCGACAGGTTGTACCCGCGTGGCCATGCGCAGCTGCGCATGGACGGCACGGCAGCCATATTGCCGGTGGACGCCAAGGCCCGCGCGGCTTTCCACCAAGGCATCTTCATCGACATATTCGTGCTCGACGGCGTGCCGCTGACTGAAGAGCTGCGCAGGGAGGCCGCCGCAGAGACGCTAAGGCTGGCGAAAAGGTTGCGCGTAATGTGCGAATACCGCCCGCCGAGGCAGTTCGGCCCGTTCCTCCGGAGGCAGCTCTGCAGGCTCAAGTCGTTTGAAAACTGCTTTGACGAGTATGAAATGAGCTTCAAGCGGTGGACTGCCGGTGACAATGCCAGGCTGTGCAACTGGGCGATGAACGCAGGCGCGATGGAGACGCGGGGCGCCATCATGCGGAGCTGGTATGGCGAAACGGTGACGTTGCGGTTTGAAGGAATGGACGTGCCTGCCCCTGCGGGTTACGATGCCTTGCTTACAACCCTCTACGGCGACTACATGACGCCGCGCAAAGAACCCACCTGCCACGGGCAGGTGTACTTCGACACGGAGCATTCCTACAAGGAAGTGTTGGAGAGGTGGCGCAAGGGCGGGGCTGGCATTTAAGCGCGGCAAGGCCCGGCTGGGTGTCAAACCTCCATGCGGAGCACTTTCTCTACTATGGGGGCCATGTCGTAGTAGCGGTATTCGGCGAGCCGCCCGCCGAAGATGACGCGTGGCTCGGCGTCGGCCAGGGCCTTGTAGCGCCGGCAGAGGGCGTCGTTGAGCTCATCGTTGATGGGGTAGTAAGGCTCCATGCCGTCGGCCCACTCGGCCGGGTATTCGCGCGAGATGACCGTGACGGGGCGGCTGTATACCTCGTCGCCGAACATCTCGAAGTGCTTGTGCTCTATCACGCGGGTGAAAGGCACGCTGCGCTCAGTGTAGTTGACCACGGCGTTGCCCTGGTAGTTGGGCGTGCCAATGACCTCTTGCTCGAAGCTCACCGTGCGGTATTGCAGCTTGCCGAGGCGGAAGCCGAAGAACTCGTCGAGCCTTCCGGTGAACACCATTCGCTCGGCCACGGCCTCCCAGTGGCTGCGGTCGGCAAAGAAGTCTGTGGATGTGAGCACCTCGGTGCCTGCGAGCAGGCCGTCGATGAGGCGGTTGTAGCCGCCTGTGGGTATGCCCTGGTAGTGGTCATTGAAGTAGTTGTTGTCGTAGACGAGCCTCACCGGCAGCCGCTTTATGATGAAAGCGGGCAGTTCGGTGCACTTGCGCCCCCACTGTTTCTCGGTGTATCCCTTGATGAGGCGTTCGTATATGTCGCGCCCCACGAGGCACAGGGCCTGCTCCTCCATGTTGCGCGGCTCGCCGGCGCCGGCCTTGCGCATGGCTTCCACGGCCTCGCTGCGCTGGCTGTCGATGATGGCGGCGGCTTCGGCGGGCGTGGCCACGCCCCACATTCGGTTGAATGTGTTCATGTTGAAGGGAAGGTTGTAGAGCGTACCCTTGTAGTTGGCCACTGGGGAATTGGTGAAGCGGTTGAACTCCACTATGGAGTTGACGAACTGCCACGCCTCCTTGCTCGACGTGTGGAATATGTGCGCGCCGTATTTGTGCACGTTGATGCCCTCCACCTGCTCACAGTAGAGGTTGCCGCCGGCGTGGGGCCGCTTGTCAATAACCAGGCAACGCCGGCCTGCCATGCGCGCCCTGTGGGCGAACATGGAGCCGAAAAGGCCCGCCCCGACGATGAGATAGTCGTATTTTCTCCCTGCCATCGACACTTATTTCCGGCAAAGGTAGCAATAAATTTCGGCATAAAGGGCTAATATGAAATATTTTCGTACCTTTGCATTGCGCAAGTGTCGCAAGCAGGCGCGGCCCTGCGGGCAATGCAGGCCGGTGCTGGCCGCTGGCCGCGACGCATGGCGCTGACATTAGAATGTAGGAAATATGATACTGCTAAGTTTTGATACAGAGGAGTTTGACGTGCCGCGCGAGCACGGGGTGGACTTCTCGCTGGAGCAAGGCATGGAGGTCTCCGTGGCTGGTACTAACCGCATACTGGACTGCCTCAAGGCAAACGGCGTGAGGGCGACGTTCTTCTGCACGGCCAATTTTGCCGAGCGCGCACCCGAAGTGATGCGCTACATAATGGCCGAGGGCCACGAGGTGGCTTGCCACGGGGTTGACCACTGGCGGCCAGAGGCCACCGACGTGGAGCGGTCGAAGCAGGTGGTGGAGCGCGTGACGGGCCGCACTGCCTACGGCTACCGCCAGCCGAGGATGTTCCCCGTGAGCGACGCTGAGATAGAACGCATGGGCTACCGCTACAACTCGTCGCTCAACCCAGCCTTCATCCCCGGGCGCTATATGCACCTGTCGGCCCCGCGGACATGGTTCATGCGAGGAAGGGTGATGCAAATCCCGGCGTCAGTCACCCCGTGGGTGCGCTTCCCGCTGTTCTGGCTCGCCCTGCACAACCTGCCCGAAGGGCTTTACCACGCCTTGGTGCGCCGCACGCTGAGGCACGACGGCTACTTCGTCACTTACTTCCACCCGTGGGAGTTCTATGAACTTAGGGAGCACCCGGAGTTCCGGATGCCTTTCATCATACGCAACAACAGCGGCGCCGCCATGGCCGGAAGGCTCGACCGCCTCATCAGGATGCTGAAAGCCGGGGGCCACCGCTTCATCACTTTCAATGAGTTCGTTGACATAAAACTGGCCGAAAGGCAGCATACTAATATATAATTTATGGTAAAGTTAGCCATCGTATCGCCCTGCTACAATGAAGAGGAGGTGCTCGGCGAGTCGGCAAGCCGCCTTGGCAAGCTGCTCGACAGCATGGTGGCCGAGGGCAGGATAAGCCCCGCCAGCTTCATGCTCTTTGTCAACGACGGCAGCCGCGACCGCACGTGGGAGATAATCTCGCAGCTTCACGGGGCCGACAAGCGCGTGCGCGGCCTTAACCTTGCGCGCAACGTGGGCCACCAGGCTGCCATCATGGCCGGCATGATGGCAGCCAAGGACTGGGCCGACGCCGTGATAACCATCGACGCCGACCTGCAGGACGACCTCCGGGCCATACCGAAGATGGTCGACGACTATGCCCGTGGGTATGACATCGTGTACGGGGTGAAGGTGCAACGCACGGCCGACCCGCTCTTGAAGCGTCTCTCGGCCGTGGCGTTCTACAAGCTCCAGGCCAAGATGGGCGTGGAGAGCGTGTTCAACCACGCCGACTTCCGCCTCATGAGCCGCCGCGCCTTGCAGATGCTTTCGGGCTATAAGGAGAGCAACCTCTACCTGCGCGGGCTCATACCTCTGATAGGCTTGGACTCCACTACGGTGGACGACGTGATAAGCGAGCGGCGCGCCGGCCATTCAAAGTACACGCTTGCCAAGATGCTCGCCCTTGCCCTCGACGGCATAACCTCGTTCTCCGTCAAGCCCATATACTGCATCCTGTGGCTCGGGGTCGCCTTCCTGCTCATAAGCCTTGCCATCGGCATTTACGTCGTCCACGCCATCATGGCCGGCACGGCCGTGCCCGGCTGGTCGTCGCTGATACTCAGCGTGTGGTTCGTAGGCGGCATGGTGCTCGTCTCCATCGGCGTTGTCGGTGCGTATATAGGCAAGATTTACAAGGAGGTGAAGCGCCGTCCGCTCTACAACATAAAAGAAGTGCTCGGAGGCGAGGGCGAGTAGGGCGGCACCCCGTGTGCCTGCCGGCCTCCGGCTTTTTCAGCCTCGGGCTTTGCAATGGCAAAGACAGCCGCCAAAGCTTCAGCCCAAGCTTTGGCGGCTGTAGCGTATGTATTGCCCCAATCGCATTGGGCCTCAGCCGGCCTGTGCGCCCTTGCCTGCGCGCAGCCCGTGCCTCGGCATCGCCTTGCGTGCGTTGGAATGCATGGATGCCGTGGCAAAGAACGGGAACGGGCCTGCAAAAACCGAAGGCTGCGCCGTGACTTGTCGGGCAGGTGGTTGCGGCATCCCCGTAACGGCCAGCCCTTTTTGCGGTTCACAACGCTGTTCCAAGAAAGGCGCAGCCTGTTGAATGCCTGCGACATTGTGCGAATTAAAAAGAAAAGAGGCCTTCATCTCTGAAAGCCTCCCTTTGGTGATCCGCTTGGGGCTCGAACCCAAGACCCCAACATTAAAAGTGTTGTGCTCTACCAGCTGAGCTAGCGGATCGTCCGCTTTTGACGGACGCATCGTCCGAAAGCGAGTGCAAAGGTACGATGTTTTTTTGAAACGGCCAAATTATTCTTGCTGTTTTTCGGCAATATCTTCGTTTGCAGGGCTTGCACAGCCCTTTACAGCCGGTTTTGCCTTTTGTATTGCTTTTTGTGTGCCTTTGCTTCCGGCCTCTTTGGTGACGTAGCGTTGGTAGTAGGCGATTATCAGCGTCGTGAGCGGCAGGGCGATGATCAGGCCGATGAATCCGAGCAGCGCGCCCCACACGGACAGCGACAGCAGGAGCACGGCCGGGTTGAGGCCCATTGCCTTTCCCATTATCTTCGGGGTGAGTATCATGTCGGTGATGAGTTGCACCACGACGAACACGCCCACGGCCGACGCGAGGATTATCCAGAAGTTCTGCCCCGTGTCGGCTGCCTTTAGCAGCGAGAGGAACACCATGGGTATCAGGGCCAGGCCGTGCACGTATGGGATAAGGCTCATTATGCCTATCATTATGCCAAGGCCGATGGCCATGGGGAAGTCTATTATGGTGAAGCCGATGCAGAACAGGATGCCTATGCACAGCGCCACGAGGCTCTGCCCGCGGATGTAGCTGTTGAGCTCGTGCTCCACGTCGCTGATGAGCGACTGCCAGAAAGGGCGGCTTTTCGGCGGGAATATCCTTATGAAGCCGTCGGCCAGCTTCTCGTAGTCTAGCAGTATGAAGAAGAGGTAGAGCAGGGTGATGAGCGATGCCACGATGCTTATTATCACGTTGGCCGTCTGCCCGATGACGGAGAAGAGCTTCGGCATCGTGTCGCTGAGCGCCTTCTTCACGTCGGTGTCGCGGAATATGTCTTGTATGCTCTGGCTGTTGGCCTCTATCCATGTCCTTATGGCCAGTGGGAAGTTGCTTATGTGGGTCTTTTCGTGCAGGTAGCGCGTGACGAGGCCGCCCAGCTTCTCGAACTGGTCGAGCATTGGCGGGATGATGAGGTACACAATGCCTCCTGTCACGGCGGCAAGGAACACCACTGTGACTATTATCGACAGCACCCTGCCCGGCACGTGGAGGCGGTATTGCACGAACTTCACGATGGGGTAGATGAGGTAGGCGAGCAGCCATGCCACGAAGAACGGCAGCAGCACGCTGCTGAGGTAGTTGAGCACGTAAAGTATTGCCGCCGCCAGCAGCGCTGCGAGCATGCCTCTGACGAATTTGTCGAACGTTATGGTCTTTTCGAACATGATTCCTTGTCTTTTATATATTAATGTGTGTGCCTGGCCTCAGCGGCTTCGGCGGTGGCTTTCTGGTAGCATTCGCGGCACAGCGGCTCGTATTGCTCCGTTTCGCCGAGCATCACGCGCTTGTCGCCTGCCACTGTGCGGTGGCTCACGTAGGCCAGCGCGCCGCAGCGCACGCAGATGGCGTGGACCTTGGTAACGTCATCGGCTATGGCGCACAGTGCGGGCATGGGCCCGAACGGTGCGCCGCGGAAGTCCATGTCGAGCCCTGCCACGATGACCCTCGTTCCGCGGTAGGCCAGCTGGTTGCACACTTCGGGCAGCCCGTCGTCGAAGAACTGCGCCTCGTCGATGCCAACTACGTCGATGCCCGACGCCATGAGCAGTATCTGCGCCGACGAGTCGATGGGCGTGGAGCGGATGGCGTGGCGGTCGTGGCTCACGACGTCTTCCTCCGAATAGCGCGTGTCGATTGCAGGCTTGAATATCTCCACCCGCTGCCTGGCGAACTCAGCCCGCCTGAGTCGGCGTATCAGTTCTTCGGTCTTGCCCGAGAACATTGAGCCGCACACCACCTCTATCCTGCCGGGGCGGCGTGGCTCCCCTGTTAAGTTATCTGTCATTTGCAGGCAAAAGTACAAAGACGTTTTAAAAATTGCAAAGATTTTGCCGCTTTTTTTTGGCCGTAAGGAACAAATCGTTACATTTGCAGATAATATGGGTATGCTTTACGTCGTTCCCACCCCGGTGGGCAACATGGAGGACATCACTTTCCGCGCGGTGAGGGTATTGAAGGAGGCCGACCTTGTGCTGGCCGAGGACACCCGCACCTCGGGGATGCTGCTGAAGCACTATGGAATCAGCAACCACTTGATGTCGCACCACAAGTTCAACGAGCACGGCACGTCGGCTGCCGTGGTGCAGCGGCTGCTTAGCGGCGAGACGGTGGCCCTTGTCAGCGATGCCGGCACGCCGGGCATCAGCGACCCAGGCTTCTTCCTCGTGCGCGAGGCTGTCAGGGCCGGCGTTGAGGTGCAGTGCCTGCCCGGTCCTACGGCGTTCGTGCCGGCACTGGTGGCGAGCGGGCTGCCGTGCGACCGCTTTGTGTTCGAGGGCTTCCTGCCGCAGAAGAAAGGGCGGCAGTCGCGCATCGAGGCTCTTGCGGGCGAGGTGCGCACGATGGTGTTCTACGAGTCGCCCTACCGCCTGTGCAAGCTCCTTGGCCAGTTGGCCGAGGTTTTTGGCGGGGGCCGCGCGGCCTGCGTTTGCCGCGAGATATCGAAGGTCCACGAGGAGAGCGTGCGCGGCACGCTTTCCGAGCTGGCCGCCCACTTCGAGGCAACGCCGCCGCGCGGCGAGATAGTGGTGGTGGTGGCCGGCACAGACGAGAAGGAAAACAAAACCAAACCCCAATGAATATGAAGAAAATATTGTTTGCAGGAATGTGCCTGCTGGCCTTTGCCGCTTGCAAGCAGGGCAACTCCAAGGCCGACTTGATGGCCGCTCAGCAGCGTGACTCGCTGACGCAGGTCATTGCGCAGAAAGACAATGAGATCAACGACCTCATGTCGACGGTGAACGAGATAGAGGAGGGTTTCCGCGAAATCAACGAGGCCGAAGGCCGCCTCAGCCTCGCCAAGCAGGGCGAGGGCAGCAACCGCGAGCAGCGCATACGCGAGAACATGCAGTTCATACAGTCGACCATGAAGCAGAACCGCGAGCTCATAGCCAAGCTCCAGCGCCAGTTGCGCGAGGGCACGATAAAGGGCGAGCAGCTGCAGCGCACCATCGACAACCTCACGAAGCAGATGGAGGAGAAAGACCAGCAGATACAGCAGTTGCGCGCCGAGCTTGACGCCAAGGACATACACATCATGGACCTCGACGAGAAGATAGCCAACCTCAACACCAATGTCAGCAACCTGACCGCTGAGGGCGACCGGAAGACGCAGACCATCAACTCGCAAGACCAGCAGATACACTCGGCGTGGTACGTGTTCGGCACCAGGAGCGAGCTGAAGGAGCAGCGCATACTCGTTGACGGCAAGGTGCTCCAGTCAAACTTCAACCGCGACTACTTCACGAAGATAGACATACGCGTGACCAAGGAGATAAAGCTCTACTCGCGCTCGGCCAAGATGCTTACCTCACACCCGTCGGGAAGCTACACCCTGCAGAGCGATGCCAACAAGCAGTACGTGCTGCGCATAACCAACCCGCAGTCGTTCTGGAGCACGAGCAAGTATCTCGTCATACTTGTAAAATGACGCAGACCAAAGCCTTTTTCAAGCAGGCAGCCTTTCGCGGGCTGCCTTTTTTTGTGCATGGCAGCCCTTTCACGGAATGTCCGGCCGGGAGTAGGGGCTTCATGGCAGCTCTTTCCAGGCTCGCTAACATAGCGTTGGCCATTCCGCTTGCATATATATAATAAGGTGAAAGGCTCCGGGCAGGCCGGTGGCAACGGCGCATCCCGCGAGTGGCGGCCGTTTTGCGATGCGAAACGGCCCGTTGCGGCCGCCAATACTGCCAGTTTCAGAGTGCGAAACAGCACGTTTTGCAACACGCTGAAAGTCTGGCACCAGCGCAGATGCCGCTGCCTGTCGCCTGGGAGCGGGCGGCTGGGCGGCAGACAGGGCTGCAAGCATGGGCGCAAGCCTTGCCCCCGGCTGCATAAAAATACGATTCCGGCGTACGGTGTGCATAATGTTGCATATTATATGATGTTTCCAGTACACCCATTTCATTTTCAAACTGTAAACCATTTTAAGGCATTTTCTTCAATTTGGAAATAAAAGTGCTCGCACTTTTGGCTTTTGGTGAAAGCAATAAGTTAAATATTCGATTTTTTTAGTTGTTTGTGTTGTAGGCTGAATAATTTTGTTTAATTTTGCAGGTTGTAATGTTATAATAGTAAATTTAGTAAAGAAGAGAGTATTTATGGAAAGAAGATTAACTATGCTTTTGGCGTGCCTGCTCCTGTCCATGGGCGTGGCATTTGCCCAAACAAAAGTTACAGGAACCGTAATATCTCAGGAAGACGGGCTGCCGGTCATCGGTGCCACGGTCATGGTCGAGGGGACCAAGACCGGCACGACGACCAACATGGACGGCGTTTTCACGCTCTCCGTGCCTGCCGGCAAGAAACTTGTGATAAGTTATGTCGGCATGAAGCCACAGACCGTCACCGCAAAGCCTGGGATGAAGGTGACGCTCGAAAGCTCGGCCCACGTGGTCGACGAGGTAGTGGTCACCGGAATGCAGAAGGTGGACAAACGCCTCTTCACCGGTTCTACCACGAAAATCGATGCAGGCAATGCCAAGATTGACGGTATGGCCGACATCAGCCGCTCGCTTGAGGGCCGCGCCGCCGGTGTGTCTGTGCAGAACGTGTCGGGTACGTTCGGTACCGCCCCGAAGATTCGCGTTCGCGGCGCCACCTCCATTTACGGAAGCTCGAAGCCACTGTGGGTGGTTGACGGCGTGATAATGGAAGACGTGGTGGACGTGAGCGCCGACCAACTCTCTTCTGGAGATGCGAACACCCTCATCAGTTCTGCCATCGCCGGGTTGAACTCCGACGACATCGAGAGCTTCCAGATACTTAAGGATGGTTCAGCCACATCTATATATGGTGCGCGTGCCATGGCCGGCGTGATTGTCGTCACGACGAAAAAAGGAAAGGCCGGGCAGTCGCACATCAGCTACACGGGAGAGTACACCATGAGGCTCATCCCGTCGTACTCCACGTTCAACATCATGAATTCGCAAGACCAGATGTCGGTATACCAAGAGCTGCAGCAGAAAGGCTACCTTAATTATGCCGAAACGGCCAATGCGCCAAACAGCGGAGTGTATGGAAAGATGTACGAACTCATCAACACCTACAATGAAACCACCGGCAAGTTCGGCCTCGTGAACACACCCGAGGCAAGGGCTGCTTAC
The DNA here is from genome assembly GCA_944320235.1 of uncultured Prevotella sp. GTDB lineage: Bacteria > Bacteroidota > Bacteroidia > Bacteroidales > Bacteroidaceae > Prevotella. Next base: position 61,640 of record CALUGQ010000008.1, on the reverse strand, counting down.
CTGCGCTCGGCAGAGTACCGCAACACGAACTGGTTCAAGGAGCTGTTCTCCAACTCCATACAGCACACCCACTCCGTCAGCATGTCAGGCGGTACGGACAAGGGCAACTACTACGCCTCTGTCAGCGCCATGTATGACCCAGGATGGACGAAGCAGAGCCAGGTGGAGCGCTACACGGCCAACTTCAACGTGAACCACAACATCTCCAAGAAGCTCACCGCCGGCATCCTCGGCAACGCTTCTTACCGCAAGCAGACAGCCCCGGGAACGCTCAGCGCAACGACCGACCCCGTTTCAGGAGAAGTCAGCCGCGCTTTCGACATCAACCCGTATTCTTACGCCTTGAACACATCGCGCACGCTCGACCCCAACGAGTTCTACACCCGCAACTATGCGCCGTTCAACATCTTCCATGAACTGGAAAACAACTACATCGACCTCAACGTGGTAGACTTCCGCATGCAGGCCAAGCTGAGCTACAAGCCCATCACCAAGGTGGAGCTGACCGCTCTCGGTGCCGTGAAGTACAGCGCAACGACGCAGGAGCACAACATAAAGGACGAGTCGAACCAGGCAATGGCTTACCGCGCAATGAGCACCTCGACCATACGCGACAACAACAACTACCTCTACACCGACCCTGACGACATATACGCCCTGCCCGTGACTGTGCTGCCCAACGGCGGTATACTCGACCGCACGGACAACAGGATGTTCGGCTACGACTTCCGCGCCACGGCGCAGTATAACGACGTGTTCGGCGAGGACGAGCACATCGTGAACCTCTATGCCGGACTTGAAATCAACAGCGTGCAGCGCCACAGCACGTGGTTCCGCGGCTGGGGCATGCAGTACACCATGGGCGAGACTCCGTCGTGGGCCTATGAGGTGTTCAAGAAAAGTTCGGAGACCAACACCGACTACTACACGCTGAGCAACACCAACGAGCGCAGCGCCGCCTACTTTGCAAATGGTACCTACTCTTGGAAGGGCCGCTACTCAATCAACGGAACGTTCCGCTATGAAGGCACCAACCGCTTGGGCAAAAGCCGCTCGGCACGCTGGTTGCCCACATGGAACGTGTCTGGCGCATGGAACGTGCACGAGGAGCCGTTCTTCAAGAAGCTGCAGCCGGCAATGTCGCACCTCTCGTTCCGCCTGTCTTACTCACTTACCGCCGACCGCGGGCCGTCAGACGTGACCAACTCGCGCGTGGTCATCATGGCCGACAACCCCTGGCGCCCGTTCGCAGACGTGAAGGAGACCGAGCTTTACATCTACCAGCTCGCCAACGAGGACCTTACCTACGAGAAGAAGCACGAGTTCAACTTCGGCGTGGACATGGGCTTCCTCAACAACCGCATCAACTTCACGCTCGACGCATACAGCCGCCGCAACTACGACCTCATCGGCATCGCCTCTACCACAGGAGCCGGCGGAGAGGTGCAGAAGTATGGCAACATCGCCACCATGAAGTCAAGCGGAGTGGAGCTTTCGCTCTCAACCACGAACATAAAGACGGATGACTTTACCTGGAGCACAAACTTCATATACAGCCATACCCACAACGAGGTGACAGAGCTTAAGACCAACAGCCGTGTCATCGACCTCGTCTCGGGCTCGGGTTTCGCCATGGAGGGCTATCCTGTGCGCAGCCTCTTCTCAATCCCGTTCATGGGCCTCAACGAGGAGGGATTGCCTACATTCCTCGACCAGGACGGCAACATCACGACCACTGGCATTTACTTCCAGGAAAACGACCCGGAGAAGCTCGGCTTCCTGAAGTATGAGGGCAGCGTAGACCCGACCGACATGGGTAGCTTCGGCAACGTGTTCAAGTACAAGAACTTCACGCTCAACGTGTTCATCACATACTCTTTTGGCAACGTAGTGCGCCTCGACCCGGTATTCTCCAATGAGTACGACGACCTCACCGCCACCCCGAAGGAGTTCAACAACCGCTGGACCACGCCTGGCGACGAGAAGCACACCACTGTGCCGGTCATCGCAAGCAAGCTCCAGAACAACCTTGACGCAAACCTCTCGTACGCATACAACGCATACAACTACTCTACGGAGCGCATAGCCAAGGGCGACTTCATCCGCATGAAAGAAATATCGCTCGGCTACGACTTCCCGAAGTCAATCGTCGAGTCACTCAGGCTGAGCAACCTGTCGCTAAAGCTGCAGGCCACCAACCTCTTCCTCATCTATGCAGACAAGAAGCTCAACGGACAGGATCCCGAGTTCACCAATTCGGGTGGTGTGGCCGTGCCAATGCCGAAGCAATTCACACTTACATTGAAAGTAGGAATCTAAATAACGTAGTTAGCAATGAAAAAGAACAATATATTATATTCAGCCGCTCTCGCCGCCCTGTTCGGCTGTGCGCTTTCGTCGTGCGACAGCTACCTCGACGAGATGCCCGACAACCGCACAGAGCTTGACTCTGAGGACAAAGTGGTGAGCCTCATCACATCTGCATACCCCATGAACAGCTTTTACGGGTACCTCAACGAGAGCATGTCTGACAACATTGATGACATGGGCGAGCGCTATTCGCAGTACGACTCCCGTTTTGCGCGCCAGGCTTACCTTTGGCAGGCTATCACTGAAGACGACAACGACGGTGTGCGCAACCTGTGGGAGGACCACTACCGCTGCGTGGCCTCTGCCAACCAGGCCCTTGAGGCCATCGAGCAACTGGGTGGCCCCACGACTACCGAGCTGCGCGAGGCCATGGCCGAGGCACTGCTTTGCCGCGCATACGCCCATTTTATCCTCGTCAACGAGTTTTGCTTGAACTATAATGAGCAGACCAGCTCGACAGACATTGGCATTCCGTATGTCACGAAACCTGAGACTACCGTAAACCCGAAGTACGACCGTGGCACGGTGGCATACGTCTACGAGATGATAGACAAGGACATACAGGAGGCACTGCCGATGCTCGGCGACACTCACCTCAAGGTGCCCAAGTATCACTTCAACACGCAGGCAGCCTATGCATTCGCCGCCCGTTTCTATCTCTTTTATGAGAAGTGGGACAAGGTTGTCGAGTATGCTACCGCCTGCCTTGGCACCAACCCCAGGTCAATGCTGCGCGACTGGGACGAGATGGAGTCATATGGTATAACCAACGACCTCACCCCGCGAACCAATCTTTATATCGACGCAACGGCAAACTCTAACTTGCTTCTCGTCACTGCAATTTCGGCAATGGGCATCTGGTCGGCAAACTACAGCTACCTGAGCCGCTATTCGCATAACAGTTTCATCTCCGAGACAGAGACCATTGGGGCTCCGCACGTATGGGGCAGCTCGTCAATGATGAGGTGCCGCCCGTTGGAATTCAAGGGAGGTGCGCTCGACAGGGTGCTCGTGGCCAAGCTGCCTTACCTCTTCGAGGAACTGGACCCAGTGAACAAAACCGGTTATTACCGCACCGTCTATCCGGCTTTCAAAGCTGACCTCACCCTCCTCGAGCGCGCTGAGGCTTACATAATGTTGAAAGAGTATGACAAGGCCTGTGCCGACCTCACGATGTGGATGCAGAACTGGACGACGTCAAACATGACCCTCACTCCAGCGAACGTGCAGGCTTATTTCAATGGCCTCACTTACTCTGATTCATTCACGCCGACACCCAAGAAGCATCTCCACCCAAGCTTCGCAATCGATGCTGAGGGCAGCGTGCAGGAAAGCTTGCTTCAGTGCGTGCTCGACTTCAAGAGACTTGAGACGGTGTATGAAGGCTACCGCTGGTTCGACATAAAGCGTTACGGCATAAATATCACACGGCGCACAATGGATGCCCTCAGCGAGCCAATGGAGGTAACAGACTCCTTGACCACCAGCGACCTGCGCAGGGCCATACAGTTGCCGTCAATCGTCATTCAGGCAGGAATGCAGGCCAACCCGCGCTGACATCTGCGAGTACAAGTGTAATTCATAACAGAACACAAAATGAAAAAGAACATAATATATTCATTATTGCTGGTAGGGGCGGCTTTCTCTTTCGCAGCCTGCTCTGATGACGATATTGAGTCCACAAGTATCATCACTGCCGACGCAGTGGAGCAGACACCGCTGGACAAGTGGCTTGAGGTAAACTACCTGCAGCCTTACAATATCGAGATAAAGTACCGGTATGAGTATAATGAGAGCGACGAGGATTATTATACCGTGCCGGCGCAGTATGACCAGGCAATCGAGATGGCACACATAGTCAAGTACTCATGTGTCGAAGCTTACGACGAGGTTGCCGGCATCAACTTCACACGCCATTACTTCCCGAAGCTGTTCTACCTTGAGGGGGAGTGGCATTACATGAACAACGGAACGTTTGAGCTTGGTACTGCTGAGGGAGGCAAGAAGATTAACCTCATGGGCGTGAACTACATCGATATGTACAAGCACGACCTCAACGACCTCAACACTTACTATCTCAAGACCATCCACCACGAGTTTACGCATATCCTCAACCAGACAACCGACTACTCAGCAACATACCAGCTCATAACCCCGACGGGTTACGTGGCTGACAGCTGGAGCGACTCTCCAAACGACTCGGCTTACTTGGAGCGTGGATTCATCACTTCATACGCACAGCATTCTCACTCTGAGGACTTTGCAGAAATGATGTCAACCTACGTAACCAACACTGCCGAGCAGTGGGAGGCTTGGATGCAGGAGGCCGCAGGCACTGCTGAAAACCCGCAGCCCGGCCGTGACTACCTTGAGGCCAAGCTCCAAATGGTGAAGGATTATATGATGACCACTTTCCACATCGACCTCGATGAACTGCGAGAGTCTGTGTTGCGCCGTGAACAGGACATCGTTGACGGCAAGATAGATTTGTCGGATGTTGATGTAACAATTAATGAAGCTGATTGATTATGAAGACTAAGAACTTTTTTTCGATGATATTGTTGCTCGTCGTTTCTGCCGTGGCTTTCACCTCGTGCTTGAAAGACGATGACGAAGTGTTTGGCGATTCTTCGTCTGCACGCCTCCAGGCTGCCATGAAGCAGGCAAAAGCCGTGCTTCGCGGCGCAGAGAACGGGTGGGTGATGGACTATTACATAGGCGAAGAATCCTCGAGCGGTGGCTATGCTTTCATAGTCAAGTTCGATTCGCTTACCTGTACGGCCATGTCTGAGGCTACAGACACTGTCGACACGTCTTATTACAAAATGACTACCGACAATGGACCAGTGCTCACTTTCGACACGTACAACCAGGTGCTGCACCAGTTTGCCACGCCCAGTTCTGACGAATATGAGGGCCAGCATGCTGATTTCGAGTTCCTTATCATGAGTGCTACTCCTGAGCTTGTCGTGATGAAGGGAAAACGTACAGGCAATCTCATTTACCTGCATCCTCTCCAGCGCGATGCAAAGGCTTACCTTGAGGATGTCAATGCCATGCGTGACAGCCTTATCGTGTCTTCTGGTGTGGGAACTATAGGCGACATGACCATCAACGCTACGTTTGACTTGGACAGCCGTCAGGCAGAGTTTGTAAATCCCAACGACACATCGATGCATGAGTCTTGCGCGTTTACGTTCACAGATACTGGTATCCGCTTCAACAAGACAGTCGATTTCGCTCCGAAACCTATTTCTGGCTTTGCGTTTGATGCAGCCACCAACAAGCTTACTTGCACCGACGTAGATAACGCAGACTTCGTGATGCAAGGCTACACCCCGTCAAACTGGCGTCCTTATGAGGCATTTGATGGCACCTATGACCTTGCGTTTGGAAAATCAGACAACGCCATTGAGACAATCCGTGTGCAGCTCGTGAGCAACAATGACGGTTCAACATACCGCATGACGGGCCTTAATGACAATTATGACATTGAGTGCCTTTATAACCGTGGCCGTGGTGCTTTGGAAATCAGGACGCAGACTCTTGGTGAAGTGAGCGGTGTTGAGGTACATCTTTGTATGCTTGACAATAAGTCTTCTACCGTTACCTGGGCACCTGAGGCTGGCCTGCTTCTTTGCTGGAACGAGGACGAAGAGAATCCCGTCTATTTGCCTGAGACCAATTCTTACGAGGATTTCATTTCCGCAGGTTTCTGCCTCTGGGCTTTCCGCGATGGTTCTGCCATGACCGGCGAACAGTCTTCTGATTGGTTCCAGGCTCATGAGAGTTGGTATTTTGGCCTCATGACTAGTGCAATTGATATGGTAAGGTCTTTAACTAAAGTTGATTAATCATTATGAACAAGATATTTTATTCTGCATTGTTGCTTGGTTGCTGTACCCTGGGCTTCGTTTCGTGCGATGATGACGTAGACAATCCTTACGAGCACACATCGTCAATATCTATCGTAAGCAGCAATTTGAGCTTCAATGCCCGTGCAGACAGAGGTGTCGTGAAGTTCTCTGCTCCAGGAACAGTGACAGCACGCACCACGGCAGACTGGTGTACAGCTTCTGTCGATGGCGATTCCGTAGTGGTTTCAGTTACCCAAAATCCCACAATCAGTGGCCGTTCGGCACAGCTGGTCCTCAGTTATGGTGGTGAAACAGAAGCACTTTCCATCATACAGCGTGGAGTTGTTGTGCAGCTGGAAACGAAAGGTATAGCCGTACAGACAGACGAGGCTTCAACCCACAAGTATAGCATTGTGAGCAATGTCGACCTTAGTGTAGCAGAAACCCCTGACTGGGCTACGGCAACAATAGAAGGAGACTCCATCGTGCTCAGTGTCACTGCAAACACAACAGGTTCTCCTCGTATAGACTATGTGACTGTAGTATCTGGCGATTTCTCTGATTCCATCAAAATCGTTCAGGCTGACTTCGACAAGGATGTTGCTGGAACGTACCGCTTGCATTATACCATGGCCAATGGTAGGGAGCGCAGCGCTAATGTCACTCTGTCCGATGGGTTGTTAAGTTTTACCACTTTGGACATACCAATCACTTTCGATCCATATACCGCAAGTTTCACGATACAGTGTGGACAGTATGTCGGACGTTCTGAGACGATGGATTATGTATATCTAGTGTTTGGCACGTCACCCGATGAGTCAGGCATGACCTATTGGTCGAGCTATTTAGACAGCTATAGAGTCACTGCTCCAATGGAGGTTGCAGCAGATGGTTCGCTGTCTGCCCGCTTCTTTGGCACTATCGGCGGTTACGAAGTTGAGAGATTTATGTTCCGCAACTTCAGCTTCGGCAATGATGCTTCAGATCAAAGCAAGTGGTCCGAGTCGGAACGTGAGACGGGTATCCCCGATTTGTCCGAGCACCGGGATTTGGGAACCAACATGATGGAAATGTACACTCCCTATCTTACTCGTGAGGCCGTAGCCAATCCTGCGTCGACTTACGTATTGCGATAGATTTTCCAATGTCCGCACCTTACCTGCAAGGCATGGTGCGGGCATTATAACCATTTAAAATCCGAGACATCATGAAGAATCTTAAAGCTTTGTTAATTGTGGCTTTCCTTGCCATCGTAAGTGTGGCTGGAGCGCAGACCCTTCCGGCTGTTACGCTGAAGGACATCAACGGCAAGACCGTGCAGACCGACCAGCTGTCGAACGGCGGCAAGCCGTTCATCATCTCTTTCTTCGCCACTTGGTGCAAGCCCTGCAACCGCGAGCTGTCCGCCATAAGTGAAGTGTATGCCGACTGGCAGGACGAGACCGGCGTCAAGCTCATCGCCGTGAGCATCGACCAGGCACAGAACATCAACAAGGTGAAGCCCCTCGTCGACAGCAACGGCTGGGAATACGACGTGCTGCTCGACCCCAACAGCGACTTCAAGCGCGCCCTTGGCATACAGATGATACCATACGTGCTCATTGTAGACGGCAAGGGTAACATCGTTTACAAGCACAATGGGTACACCGACGGTGCCGAGAACGAGCTTATCGAGAAAGTGCGTGAACTCGTAAAATAGTCATATAAATAAAACGAACAGCCTTGAGACTCTTTAGATTCATATCCCTTTGCGCTTGCCTTGCCAGCGCCGCTGTGCCTGCATTTGCGCAGGAAGACAGTGGTGCAGGCAAAGTGCAGATAACGGGTAGCATCCAGAGCGACATATTGATACCCCAAGCTGATGCAAAGATTGGCGCCGAGGATTACAGTGAGTTCGCCCTTACCAACACCTTTGGCGAGGTCAATCTGTCGAGCAAGTACATTGACGCCGGTGCAAGAGTTGAATACCTTGACCATCCGCTGCCAGGCTTTGAGCCCGATTACAAGGGCTGGGGCATTCCGTATATTTATGTCAAGGGCAAGTACAAGAACCTTGAGCTTACCGCAGGAAATTTCTACGAGCAGTTCGGTTCGGGCTTCATCCTCCGCACATATGAGGAGCGCAGCCTTGGCATAGACAACTCGTTGCTCGGCGGCCGCCTTGTCTACAAGCCTTTCAACTGGGCAACGGTCAAGGTGCTTGCCGGCAAGCAGCGCCGCTATTGGCACGACGGTGGGCCTTTCGAGGGGCTCAATGACTCGTGGATAGCCGGTGGCGACGTGGAGTTGAATGTGGAGCAGTGGTTCAAGAGCATGCGCGAAGGCAATACGTATCTCACCCTCGGGGCATCGTTTGTAAACAAGCATGAACCCGAAGAGGAGCTTATCGCAAGCTACGACGGCACCAAGCGGCTCAACTTCCCCGAGAACGTGCAGGCGTTTGACGTTCGGGCACGCCTGCAGACCGGCAACTGGAACGTGCTCGCAGAGTACGCGCAGAAGACGCAGGACCCCGCGCAGGGCAACGACTACATCTACCGCAAGGGATACGTCGCCATGCTCTCCGCCAGCTATTCCAAGCGCGGCATGAGCGTGCTCGTGCAGGCCAAGCGCAGCGACAACATGGCTTTCCGAAGCCGCCGCACGCTTCCGTCGATGTCTGAGAACTCCTCGTACATCAACCACCTGCCCGCATTCACCATGGAGCACACCTACGCCCTGGCCTCGCGCTATCCCTATGCCACCAATCCCGATGGCGAGTGGGCTTACCAGGCAGAGGTGGCCTACAACTTCAAGCGCCACACGCCGCTTGGCGGCAAGTATGGCACCAAGGTTAAGGCCAACTTCTCCTACGTGCATTCCATTGCGCAGAATGTCCGCACTGCCGACGGGGTGCTGCAGGGGCTCAACGGCTACTATTTCGGTACCGACGGCTACGGCTCGCCCTTCTTCAAGTGGGGCAGCTCAAAGTACTACCAGGACTTCAACGTGCAGATTGAGAAGAAAGTCACCAGTGCTTTCAAGCTCAACCTCATGTACATGAACCAGTTCTACAACAAGACGGCTGTTGAGGGCCATGGCGGGATGCTCCACAACAATATCTACGTGGCAGAGGCCAAGTACCAGTTCAACAACAAGTTCACACTGCGTGCCGAGGCCCAGTACCTTGACATGACTTCCGGCCAGAACAACGAGGAGGGCGACTGCGACTGCGTGTTCGGACTGCTCGAACTCTCAGTGCTGCCATACCTCATGTTCACCGTGTCCGATGAGTACAGCATCGGCGACGAGATACATTATTACAATGGTTCCGTCACCTTTGCAAAGGGGGCGCACCGCCTCCAGGTGGGCTATGCCCGCACACGCGCCGGCATGAACTGCTCGGGCGGCGTTTGCCGCTGGGTGCCGGCCACCAAGGGTGTAACGATGTCTTACAACTTTAATTTCTGACAAGCATCATGAAGATAAAGAGTTTCTTTTTCATGGCCTTTGCTGTTGTTGCCATGTCGGTAGCGTCCTGTGACGAAGTGAGTGAGAACGAACGTTATGTGTCTGTGACACCACCCACGTCGACAGGTACAGATTCGACAGATACAGATTCGACAGATGTATCCATCATACGCCGTGCAGTGCTTGTCGAAGAGTTCTCAGGCCAGCTTTGTGTCAATTGCCCAGCAGCCGCTGAGGCATTGGAGAAGATGCAGGAAGCCAATGGTGGTGCCGACACGGTTGTCGTTGTCACATTCCATGCCGGCGAGGGCATGATGCTGGCCATAGGCAAGGAGCGTGGTGAGGCCATGGGTGTGCAGGGCCTGGCCACCGATTTCGGCGAGCAGCTGTTCAGCAACTACGGCCTGCAGAGTGAGCCTAATGCCGTCATCGACCGCCGCAGCGGCGTTGTCGGCCAGCCACAGTGGCTCACCACCATTGTGAGCAGCCTGCGCCGCGAGGCCACCGAGGCACTCCAGCTCTCCACGAGCTACGATGCCTCCACCCGCCAGCTCACGGTCAATGTGCTGGGGCGGTCGTCGAGCGAGGGCGGTTTTGCCGGCAACGTCCACCTATGGCTCACCGAAGACAGCATAGTCAGCGTGCAGCGGCTTGAAGGCGGCAGCTACAACTTCGAGCACGTGTTCAACAACATCTTCCGCACGTCGGCCACGCCGATAGAGGGCAGCCCGGTCACCATTCCTTACGCCAACGAGCCGCAGCAGGTCTACACGGCTACTGTAACGCTCGACGACGTATGGCGTCCCGAGAAGATGGCCGTCGTGGCCTTTGTTGACAATTCCGGCGGCGTGGCCAACGTAGCCCGCGCCGCTGTCATCACCCCGGGCGAAGAATGACCGGGCGTATCACTAAAGGTAAAAAGAGAGAAGTATGAAAAGGTTAGTTATGTCGTTGGTAGCTGTGCTGGCAGCCTTTGCCGGCAGCCAGGCGCAGTCGTTCGAGTTTCGTTTGAAAGGTGAGCCTGTTCAAGACGGAGCCACACTTGAGTTTGATGCCATCTATGATATATTCAATAAAATCACTTGCACACCACAGCAGTTCACCTTGGTGAATCTCACTGATGCCCCCGTCACATATTCAATCTCGCTCGACGTGCTCGACAACTCGATGGAGGCAACCACACAGATGTGTTCCGGCGACCAGAATCAGTGTGTCACAGTCGTGGGCAGGTGGTCTGGCTATATTACACTCAGCCCCGACACGCCCACACCGATACAGTATGACGCCTATCCGCAGAAAGAAGGCACCATGACCACCCTGCTCACTGTTTCTTCCGCAGGCGAGACCCATGCGGTGAACCTGCTCTTCCGCAACAACGGCACGACCGCCATATCCAGCGTCAGTGGAGATGCGTCGGCCGTCGATGTCTATGACATGGCGGGCAGGCAGGTGCTCAGTGCCTGTCCTGCCGCAGAGGTGCAGTCGCTGGCCCGCGGTGTGTATGTGGTGCGGCCCGTCGGCCGTGCGGCTGCTGCCAGTAAAGTGATAGTGAAATAGTTATATATAACATTTGTTTAACTTTTTAAATTAACGAAGTATGGTTAAAAGGTTACTATTAGGGCTTGTGGCCGTTGCGCTTTTCGGAGTGGCCAGTGCCCAGAAAGTAGAGTTTAAGCCAGTAGGGAAGCTCATGCATAAGAACTTCTCACTCGTGGACAATTCTCTGTTGAATAAAGTTAACGTGCAGAGTTACGGCAAGAATGTCGGTGCGCAGAAAAAGGCCCAGCTTACGGCAAAGTCTCCAAAACTGTCACCCATGCAAAGGGCCGGCGAGGAGAAGACGACCATTTGGTGGAGTTACCCACAGGCTTCAAATGGCGCCATGAGCCTTATGGGTTTTGGCATGACCGAATATAATCTTGCAATCTTTGTTCCTGCAAGTTATGCCGGTGCAAAATTGGATTCAGTCGAGCTGTTTTTCTATTCTCCCGAGTATATCAGCGACCTTAAGGTCTGGGTCGACGCAGCCGAAACCACTTTGCCTGCAACCGCAGAAGAGGCAGATATGTATGTCGATGTGCCTTCGTCAGACATACAGGGCGCAGTGATAGAGGGCGGTACCGCTTATCTCTCTGCCACCCCGGTGGAATTGCCCGAGCCATATGTCATTCCCGAGGGCGGTTGCTTCGTAGGCTATTCTTTCACGGCACTGATTGACGCCGAAAATCCTGACTCTTATGCCAATTACCCCATAATAACATATTCCGGCGAGGAGACCAACGGCTCTTTCTTTATGTATCAAAACGGCACGTGGTACACGATGTATGGCGCAGGCTATGGCAACCTTGCTGTCAACCTGCATTTTGACGTGACCGGAATGCCGTCAAGCGATGTTGCTGCCGCTGCCGTGCTTGAGGCTCCTGCCCGCTTGAACACTGAAGTTCCTGTTGGCGTAGTCGTGCAGAACAACGGATTCGCTGATGTGACCGAATTGAGTTACATTTTGACAAACAACCAAGTGGCTTCTGCAGAGCAGACCATTACGCTTGACGAGCCCATTGCTTCCGGTGGTAGGATGTATGTATACCCAACTACCGTTGTAACCAAAAACGGTCTCAACACCGTCAGCGTGCAGATAACCAAGGTTAACGGAGAAGATAACACTTCTACGAGCAATACAGCCAGCGGCTATATCATCGGCGTGGAGAATCCTTATGACCGCACGTCTGTCGTAGAAGAGCTTACCGGCACATGGTGTGGCTGGTGTCCTCGCGGCCATGTAGGGCTCGAGATGACCAAGAGCCGTCTTGGCGACAAAGTCATCACCCTTGCCGGGCATTTCTCTGAAAGCGAGACGTCGATTGACCCGATGGCGTGTGCCGAGTATTACGAAGTGCCTTATAACTTGGGCGGCAGCTTCCCGTCTGCTTTCTACGACCGTTGCAGCCTGGGCGATCCGTACCTTGGCCTGAGCATCGATGTAGAGAATAACCTCTATCAGTATGGAGGCGACAAGGCTGTGCAGACGGTTTCAGATGCCTATCCTTCAGAAGGCAAGGTAGAGCTTGCCGCAGAGTGGACTGATGACAGCAAGCAGTCGATAAAGGTGAGTGCCAAGACCCAGTTTGGTTACGACCGCCTGTCGTCGCCTTACGCCCTTGGCTTCATCCTCTCAGAGGACGGCATGAGCGGCACTAGCCAGGACTGGTATCAGTTCAACTATTATTCACCTGAGTATGCCGCTTACTACCAGCAAAAGTTTGGCGTGCCTTTCACAGATGCAGATCCTTACCATACAGAGGAGATGGACTCTTGGTTCAACCTTGGCGCAAATGTCAACATGGTTTACAACAGTGTGGTTGTAGGCGCTTGGAATCCTCTTGAGGGAATAGAGGGCAGCGTTGATGAAATCTTCGCCGGCGAAACAGCAGAATATAAGACCACGCTTGACATCTCTGACAACACCCTCATCCAGGACAAGAACAAGCTGTATCTCACAGCCCTGCTCATCAACCGCAACAACTACACCATCGTCAACGCAGCCCAGGTGGCTCTCGTCAACGGGACGGTGGGCATTGAGAACGTTACCGACGGCGGCAGCAATGCCGTAGAGGTGGCCCGCTACAATGTAAACGGTGTGCGTCTCAACGCTCCGCAGAAGGGCCTTAACATCGTTAAGTACTCTGACGGTACGAGCAAGACCGTAGTCGTTAAGTAATCCGTTCCTGCGGCTCGCGGAGGCCCGCCTTTGCCGGCGGGAGTCCGTGGGCTGTGGAACTTGCATAAAAGCCGTGCGCGGCGGGTGTCAGCCTGCAGCGCACGGCTTCTTTTGTCAGTTCCCGTGTCGTGTTAGCGCTGCCGCCAGCCGGGCCTGTTGGCGGCTTTGACGATGAAGAGGCGGCGTGGCCGTGGGCCCTTGGGCGGCGGTGCTTGCGTAATGATTTTTCATCGCCACGGCCCCGAAGCTGGCCTTGCTGTTAAGTGGCTGGCTGCCAGCAGCATATGTAAACGCGCCGTTCTGCCTGGCAGAACGGCGCGTTTTGATTAGCGAAACGGCCCGTCCGGGCCTGCTAAGTGTGTAGTGTTGCGGGCCAGGGCGGGCCGTGTGGCAGTAGCGCATGGCTGCTGTAAGCTTTTTTCTGCCGCAGGCCGTTGCGCATGCCGCAGCTTGCCGTAGCGTCAGTACGATGCCGTGCAGGGTATGCCGGCGGCTATCACCCTGTCGCGTATGCCGTCAAGCTCCTCGCGCGTGGCCTTCTTCAGGTCGTGGTCGGGCGTCTCGCGGTCTATGGTGTATATCATCACCTCGCGCGGGGCTATGTAAAGCAGCTTGTCGAGCCACGGGCCTACATATTCTTCGCCCGTGTTGCATACGTCGGCCTGGCCCATGCGGCCGCGCATGAACATGGTCTGCACTATGGCTTGCCCTTTGAACGACCTTATGGCCTCTACCACGGCGTTGACATCATAGCTTCCTGCGGGCCTGTTTACGGTCTCGATGTAGTGCGGGTCTATGGTGTCGAGCTTCAGTATGTTGTTGTCTACGCGCTCCAGCGCGGCGTGTACGCCTGGCCTGTGGGCCGCCGTGGCGTTGCTCAGCACCGATATGCGCGCCTTGGGGAAGTACGTGTCGCGCAGGCGTATGGTGTCGTCTATTATCGCGGCGAAGTCGGGGTGGAGCGTAGGCTCCCCGTTTCCTGCGAATGTCAGCACGTCTGGTGCCGGCCCTTCGGCCAGCATCAGTTTCAGCCTTTGTTCCAGTGCACCGGCTACCTCGTCGCGTGTAGGCCGGCGCAGGGTGGGGCGGTGGTCGGCGTTGAAGCCGCATTCGCAGTAGATGCAGTCGAAGGTGCAAATCTTCCCGTCGGCCGGCATGAGGTTGATGCCGAGCGATGTGCCGAGCCTGCGGCTGTGTACAGGCCCGAAAATTGGCGAAGGGTAAATCACTGTGCTCATGTTGTCGTATTGTTATGGCGTTTATGGCAATGCCAGCGGGCGGGATGCAGGGGCGAAGTGCACATCGGCGCCATTGCTTTCAGTTTCCCGGGCGCAGCTTGCGTTATGCAAAGGTATACAAAATAACGCAATGCGTGTTGTTAATAGTAGTTAATCAGTTGTTTGTGAGAGGATTTTTTTGTTACTTTGCACATTCCAACGATGTGTCACATCAGATATTGCAATGGGAAAAAGACGTAAAATAACCGGCAGCCGCCATGGGCTGCAGGTGGTTACATTGTGCATAAGCACCACGATGGTGCTCGTTTTGCTGGGCCTGCTGGTGTTCTTCGTGCTCTCGGCGCGCAACCTCTCGGCTTATGTGCGCGAGAACCTCACCGTCACGGTGATGCTCTCCGACAGCGTTACCGACGCCCAGGCCGTGCGTATGCGCGGCGAGCTGGCCGCCCGGCGCTATACGCGCGGGGCCGACTACATAAGCAAGGAGCAGGCCCAGCGCGAACAGGCCGCAGCCATGGGTGCCGACCCGTCTGAATTCCTTGGCTTCAACCCCTTCTCGGCCACGCTGGAGCTGCGCCTGAAGGCCGACTACGCCAACCGCGACTCCCTGCGGTGGATTTCGGCGGGGCTGAAGAAAGACCCGCGCGTCGCCGATGTGGCCTACCAGGAAGACCTCATGGATGCCGTAAACGAAAACCTGAGCAAGTTCAGCATGGTGCTCCTGGCGCTGGCGTTGCTGCTTGCCTGCGTGTCGTTCTCGCTTGTCAACAGCACCGTGAGGCTGAGCGTCTACTCGCGCCGCTTCCGCATCCACACCATGAAACTCGTGGGCGCGTCGTGGGGATTCATCCGCCGGCCGTTCCTGCGCAGTGCGGTGGGCATAGGCATCGTGGCCGCAATGCTGGCCTGCTGCGTGCTCGGCGGCCTGGCTTACCTGCTCTACGCCTATGAGCCGGGCATTGTCGCCGTGGTCACATGGCGCGAGCTTGCAGCCACGGGCGTGGCCGTGTTCGTGTTCGGCGTGGTCATCATGGCTTTCTGCTCTTGCGTCTCGGTGAACAAGTTCCTGCGTATGTCGGCAGGCGAGCTGTACAAGATATAGCCCGCGGCTGCGCGCCCCGATGCGGCCAGGCTGCCCGGCGATGGCCTTTACATAGTGTTTTGCATTGAATCAAGAATTATATAAAGTGGACAAGAGAAACTTAGCATTCGACCGCATTAATTTCATATTGCTTGCAGTGTGCATGGCAATAGTGATAATAGGCTTCGTGCTCATGGCCGGGCCTGGGTCAACAGAAGAAGTGTATAACCCCGACATCTTCAGCGCCCGCCGCATCAAGGTTGCGCCGGTGGTGTGCCTCATAGGCTTCGCAGGCATGGTCTATGCAATCATGCGCAAGCCCAAGGGCGGCAGCGTAGAGGAAGTCGTGACGTTGGAAACCAAGGAGGAGGCTGCGGCAGAGTAAGATGGGAGACATGAATTTGCTGCAGGTGGTCATCATAGCCATCGTGGAGGGCCTCACGGAGTTCCTGCCCGTGTCATCGACAGGCCACATGATAATAGCCCAAAACGTGCTCGGCGTTGAGAGCACCGACTTCGTCAAGGCGTTCACCTTTATCATACAGTTCGGCGCAATACTCTCAGTGGTGGTGCTCTACTGGAAGCGCTTCTTCCGCCTCAACCGCGAACCGCTGCCCGAAGGCACGCCCGCGCTCAAGCGTTTCCTCCACCGCTTCGACTTCTACTGGAAGCTCTTCGTGGCCTTCATCCCCGCCGCGGTGCTGGGACTGCTCTTCAGCGACATGATCGACGCCATGCTCGAGAGCGTCATGGTGGTAGCCATCATGCTCGTGGTCGGCGGCGTGTTCATGCTCTTCTGCGACAAGTTGTTCGGCAATGGAAGCGAGAAAACGCAGATGACCGAGCGCCGCGCCTTCATGGTGGGCCTCTTCCAGTGCATCTCGATGATTCCCGGCGTGTCGCGTTCCATGGCCACCATCGTAGGAGGCATGGCACAGAAGCTTACGCGCAAGGCAGCCGCCGAGTTCTCGTTCTTCCTCGCCGTGCCGACGATGTTCGCCGCCACGGTGTACAAGATGTACAAGCTCTTCAGCGACGGAGGCACCGAGATAATCATGGACAACCTCGGCGCGCTCATCGTAGGCAACGTGGTGGCCTTCGTGGTGGCCATGCTCGCCATCAAGTTCTTCATCAGCTACGTGACAAAATACGGCTTCAAGGCTTTCGGCTGGTACCGCATCATCGTCGGCCTGGCCATCCTCGCGCTGCTGTTCACGGGCCACTCACTGGAGATGGCGTGATGAATTTCACCCAGGGAGAGTTCATATACCTCGACAAGCCCTACGGTATGTCGAGCTTCGGCGCACTGGCCCGTGTGCGCTACCTTGTCTCGCAGCGCCTCGGCGTGAAGCGGCTGAAGACCGGCCACGCCGGCACGCTCGACCCGTTGGCCACGGGTGTGCTCATACTCTGCACCGGGCGGAAGACCAAGGAGATAGAGTCGTTGCAGCTGCAGACCAAGGAATACGTGGCCACCATGCAGCTTGGGGCCACCACCCCGAGCTTCGACATGGAGCACACCGTAGACTCCACCTATCCCACGGCGCACATAACGCGCTCCCTCGTGGAGCAGGTGCTGGGCCGCTTTGTGGGTGAAGTGAGCCAGGTGCCGCCCGAGTACTCGGCCTGCAAGGTAGGAGGGGCGAGGGCATACAAGCTGAAGCGCAATGGCTGCGACGTGGAACTGAAGCCCAAGACGCTGCGCATCGACGAGATAGAGCTGCTTGACTTCGACGCCGGGCGCAAGCGGGTGGCCATCCGCGTGGTCTGCGGCAAAGGCACATACATACGCGCGCTGGCCCGCGACATTGGCATCGAGCTGGGCAGCGGAGCCTTCCTCACGTCGTTGCGCCGCACGCGTGTAGGCTCAGTGAGGGCCGAAGATTGCGTCACGCTCGACGCATTCCCGGCCTGGCTCGCACAACAAGACATTGAAGACAACATACTGAAAGGAGACAATACGAATGAAACTGACACAATTCAAGTTTAAGTTGCCGGAGGCGCAGGTGGCGCTTGAGCCGCCTTTCCGCGCTTTCCCCAATCCCGACGGCACCGTGGACAAGGTGTACCACCGCGATGAATGCCGCCTGATGGTGGCCCACCGCAAGAGCCAGACCATTGAAATGTGCAAGCGCGACGCCGCTGGCAATGACATGAAGGATGCCGATGGCAATCCTGTTTACCTCGGTTTCCGCGACATAGTCAACTATTTCGACGAGGGCGACACGTTCATTTTCAACGATACGAAAGTGTTCCCCGCGCGCCTGTACGGCACGAAGGAGAAGACCGACGCCAAGATAGAGGTGTTCCTCTTGCGCGAGCTCAACGAGGAACTGCGCCTCTGGGACGTGCTCGTTGAGCCTGCCCGCAAGATCCGCATAGGCAACAAGCTCTTCTTCAACGACGACGGCCCTATGGTGGCCGAGGTCATTGACAACACGACGAGCCGCGGGCGCACCCTCCGTTTCCTCTACGACTGCCCCCACGACGAGTTCAAGCGCGAGCTTTTTGCGCTCGGCGAGGCCCCGCTTCCGCGCTATGTCATCGACAAGCGCCCTGCCACTGCCGACGACATGGAGAACTTCCAGACCATCTTCGCAGCCAATGAGGGAGCCGTGACCGCGCCTTCCACGGGCCTTCACTTCAGCCGCGAGCTGATGAAGATGATGGAGATACGCGGCATAGAGAAGGCGTTCATCACCGTGCATTGCAGCCTTGGCAGTTTCGAGCCTATCGAAGTGGAGGACCTGACGAAGCACAAGATGAACTCCGAGCAGATGATTGTGGGCGCTGAAGCCTGCCGCATTGCCAACGGGGCCAAGCAGGCCGGCCACCGCGTGTGCGTGGTGGGGGTGAGCACGGCGCGCGCCACGGAGACCGCCGTGGGCACCGACGGGCTGCTGAAGGAGTATGACGGGTGGACTAACAAGTTCATCTTCCCGCCCTACGAGTTTGGCATGGCAAACTGCATGGTGGCAAATTTCTACCATCCAGAGTCGACGATGCTCATGACGACGGCAGCCTTTGGCGGCTACGACCTCGTGATGGAAGCTTACAAGGAAGCCGTGAAGCACGGCTACAAGTTTGGTTGCTATGGCGACGCGCTGCTCATTGTCGACGACTGACGGCCCGCTTGGCGCCAGTGGCGGCGAGGATGCTGCGCTGCATGAAGTATACCTTGGCCTCGGCTCCAACATCGGAGACCGCGAGCGCACGCTCCGCGAGGCCACGGAAAGGATTGGCGAGCTGGTCGGCGCGGTGGTGCGCCGGTCAGCTCTTTATGAAACAGAGCCGTGGGGCTTCTCGTCTGACCACCCGTTCCTCAACGCGGCCGTGTGCTGCCTCACGCATTGCAGCCCACGCCGCGTGCTGGAACTGACGCAGCAGGTGGAGCGGGAGCTGGGGCGCACGCGCAAGTCTGCTGGGGGGCATTATGCCGACCGTACCATCGACATCGACATACTGCTCTACGACGACCTTGTGATTGACGAGCCAGACCTCAAGGTTCCGCATCCGCTTATGCGCGAGCGCGAGTTCGTGATGAAGCCCCTTGGCGAGATTATGCCTTGCCCGCAGGGCGGTTTGCGGCGGTGAGGCCTCTTGTGCCGGGCGGCATCGGCTGCGGGCGGCACAAAAAACGCGGGCGGGAAGAATGCCTTTCGGCTTTCTTCCCGCCCGTTTTCCGTTTATCCGCCGCCGGTTGCTTATCGGCGCAGGCCCAGGGCCTTGATGATGGCGCGGTAGCGCTCAACGTCGCGGTCGTAGAGATAATTGAGCAGTGCGCGGCGCTTGCCCACGAGCTTGGTCAGCGACCTCTCGGTGACGAAGTCCTTGTGGTGCTCCTTCAGGTGCTCGGTGAGGTGCGCGATGCGGTAAGAGAACAGCGCAATCTGGCTTTCAGCCGACCCGGTGTCGGTCTTGTCGGTTCCGTACTTCTCGAAAATCTCTTCTTTTTTTGCCTTGTCTAAATACATTTTGTTTTGGTTGATTAATTGGTTCGCTAATTACATCCTTCTGACGCCTGCCGCCTTAATCACAACGGCTGCCTCTTTGGATGCATCGGACTTTCCGAATTTGCGTCTGCAAAGGTATGAAAATTTATCCGTAATCCATGATTCGCGTTTCACAAATGCTTTTCTGTTAACATTTGTTTAGCTTGTTCCTCCTTTTTTTCGGCTGCCCCGGGGCCGCAAGCAGTCGACGGGCGTGGAAACGGGGCGATGCTGTTCATTAACGGCCTGGTGCTGGTTGGGGTTACCAGCCCATGATGTTGCGTGCTACCCACCATGCGGTGATGACGGCGAACACCGCCATGCAGAGCCGCGCGCTGTTCACAGCGGCGTAGAGCCTGGGCTTGCGCTTGCGCAGCAGCTCGCTGGCGGCGAGCAGTGCCACCAGCGGCAGTGCGGCCACGAGCAGGAAGTTGTTGGCGGCGGCACCGGCTATGTCCATGTGGAGCAGGCAGTGCAGTGCGCGCTGCGAACCGCATCCCGGGCATTTCAGCCCCGTCAGCACGTAGAACGGGCAGCGCGGGAACACGGCGCACGTGGCCGGGTCGAGCGCGAAGTAAGCCGCTGTGGCTGCTGCGGCGGCAATGGCCGCGATGGCGCAGATGGCCGTTTTCCGTAGCTTGGTCATTGCTTTGCTTGGCCTTGCCCGCCATGCCGCCTGCTGCGGGGCGCATGAGGCAGGCGCGTGGGCTTTACATTTCGGTCATCAACGTGGCCAGTGTCGTTCCGTAGAGCACGGCGTAGAGGATTATCACGATGATGCCCAGGAAGAATCCCAGCTTGGTCCACTTGCCGGCCTTGGCGCTTGCCTGCTGTGCGGCCTCCGTCAGGCCGGCGGCGTAGAGCGAGTTGACCTTTGCGGCGTATACTATGCCGACGATGCCGAGGGGCAGGCAGCAGAACAGTGTGACGAGGATTGACTCCACGAGCCACGTCTTAGGTTGTACGTTTGTGTCCATGATAGCTTGTTTTTGGGGGTTGTTTGCAGTGTCCGTCGGTTGTCGTGGGCGGTTCAGAGCGCGCTGAGCATGGCCGTGAAGACCAGGAAGGCAATGTAGATTACACACAGCCCGATGCCCGTGCCTATGCCCCACAGCACCATGTTGCGCGCCTGGCGCGACTTGTATTCGGCCAGCTCGTATTTGCCCATGAGGTAGTTGCTCTCCACCTGCGTCGAGTATATAATCGCGATGATGCCGAACACGATGCAGCAGAGCAGCGTGACGATGATTGACTCGGCCAGCCATGTCTTTGGCATCGGCGGGCGCTCCGCCTCGTTGGCGCCCCGCCCGGCCTCGTTGAGGGGCGGCGGTGAGGGCGGGAGGGCGAGTTCGGCCAGCTCGGGCACGTCGGCTGCGTCGGCCCATCCGGCCATGCCCTCGTGCCACACCTTGGTGTCGCGTGTCAGTCCGGCCTCCTTCAGCTGTTCCATGGAGAACGGCCCCTGCCTCCTGTTGTCTCTTATTATGTAGTAGTCCATGCGGTTGATGTTAGTCTGTCCTGCGCTTCCGCGACGCCGCCCGTGGCGGCCGGCGTTGCTGGCTATATGCAAATGTACTAAATTACGTGCAGACTGCAATGAAAAAACGCGAAAAAATGCTCTTTCACCTCGCTTTTCCCGTGTTTCCGCCTGCTGCCGCCCGCCTTGCCGCCCGCTCGGCGTGGCCGGCCGTTTTTTGTAAATTTTGTTGCTGGCGCTGCCAGCACTGCGCAACGCTCTGGCCCACAGTGGCTTGCAGGCGGCTGCGTCTCGCGCTGCGAAACGGGCCGTTCGGGCAGCCAAGACAGCCCGTTCCGCACCGCAAAACGGGCCGTTTGGCTCAGCAGAACGGCCCCTGCCGCGCCCGCGCGAGCCTTTTGTCAAGATGTTTCAAGGCTGCTGCGCGTGTCTCACGGCAGCATCCAAGTGGCGGCAGCGGCAGCCTGCGGGCGGCATATTTGGCCCGGCTCGCCTAAAAATGTCGCGCATGATTATTTAATATGGAGTAAATTGTGTAACTTTGCAGCGTTTTTAAGATAACACATCAATGCAAGACATCAGAAACATAGCAATCATCGCCCACGTGGACCACGGCAAGACCACGCTGGTAGACAAGATGATGCTCGCCGGCAACCTGTTCCGCGAAGGCCAGGACCTCAGCGGGCAAGTGCTCGACAGCAACGACCTGGAGCGCGAGCGCGGCATAACCATCCTATCGAAAAACGTATCCATAAACTGGAAAGGAACGAAGATAAACATCATCGACACCCCGGGCCACTCCGACTTCGGGGGCGAGGTGGAGCGCGTGCTGAACATGGCCGACGGCTGCCTGCTGCTCGTCGACGCCTTCGAGGGGCCGATGCCGCAGACGCGCTTCGTGCTGCAGAAGGCCTTGCAGATAGGCTTGAAGCCCATAGTCGTGGTGAACAAGGTGGACAAGCCCAACTGCCGCCCCGAGGAGGTGTACGAGATGGTGTTCGACCTGATGTTCTCGCTCAACGCCACGGAGGACCAGCTCGACTTCCCCGTGGTCTACGGCTCGGCCAAGAACGGCTGGATGGGCGAGGACTACAAGGCCCCCACCACCGACATCACATACCTGCTCGACAAGATTGTGGAGGTAATCCCGGCGCCGAAGGTAATCGAAGGCACGCCGCAGATGCTCATCACCTCGCTCGACTACTCGAGCTACACGGGCCGCATAGCCGTGGGCCGCGTGCACCGCGGCGTGCTCCGCGAGGGCATGAACGTCACCATCGCCCACCGCGACGGCTCGCAGGAGAAGACACGCATCAAGGAACTGCACACGTTTGAGGGCATGGGCCACGTGAAGACGTCCGAAGTGCAGAGCGGCGACATCTGCGCCATCATCGGCCTGGAGCGCTTCGAGATAGGCGACACCATCTGCGACTTCGAGAACCCCGAGCCGCTGCCCCCCATCGCCATTGACGAGCCTACCATGAGCATGCTCTTCACCATCAACGACTCGCCCTTCTTCGGAAAGGAGGGGAAGTTCGTCACCAGCCGACACATAAACGACCGCCTGCAGAAAGAGCTCGAGAAGAACCTCGCCCTGCGCGTGGCACCCTTCGGCGACAGCACCGACAAGTGGGTGGTGAGCGGCCGCGGAGTGCTCCACCTATCGGTGCTCATCGAGACGATGCGCCGCGAGGGCTACGAGCTTCAGGTAGGACAGCCGCAGGTTATCTACAAGGAGATTGACGGGCAGCGGTGCGAGCCGATTGAGGAACTGACCATCAACGTACCCGAGGAGTTCGCAAGCAAGATGATAGACATGGTGACCCGCCGCAAGGGCGAGATGACTTCGATGGAGAGCCAGGCCGAGCGCGTCAACATAGAGTTCGACATACCATCGCGCGGAATCATCGGACTGCGCACCAACGTGCTCACAGCCAGCCAGGGCGAGGCCATCATGGCCCACCGCTTCAAGGAGTACCAGCCCTACAAGGGCGACATAACGCGCCGCGTCAACGGCTCCATGATAGCCATGGAGACAGGCACCGCCTACGCCTACTCGATAGACAAGCTGCAGGACCGCGGCAAGTTCTTCATCGACCCGGGCGACGAGGTGTATGCCGGTGAGGTGGTGGGCGAGCACGTCCACGACAACGACCTCGTGATAAACGTCACGAAAGCCAAGCAGCTCACCAACACCCGCGCCAGCGGGTCGGACGACAAGGCGCGCATAATACCCCGCACCGTGCTCTCGCTCGAGGAGGCCCTGGAGTACATCAAGGAAGACGAGCTGGTGGAAGTTACGCCGAAGAGCATGCGTATGCGCAAGACCATACTCGACCACAACGAGCGCAAGAAGAGCCAGAAGGGCTGATTTTTTGATTATGAAAAAGTTGCTGCCATTGTTCTGTCTGCTCTTTGCCGCGATGCAAGTGCAGGCGCAGGCACCCGTAGGCTCGGTGTCACTTATCCCCCGCCTGGGTTACACGTGCTCCCGGCTGGCCGGGCTTCCGGCCATTGAAGATTTCGACAAGGGTTGCCTGTGGGGAGCCACGGCAGGCTTGGATGTGGAGCTTCAGGCATCCCGGGTGGTGGCTGTGTCGCTCGGTGCGGCCTATTCGCGCCAGGGAACGTCGTTTGTTCCATGTAGCGATATAAGTTATTACACTAGTTCAAGTGTCAAGTATGAGGAGCGCGTTGGCTATGTCAACTTCCCGGTGATGGCCAGTGCCTACTTGTTCAAGGGCTTTGCGCTGAAAGCGGGGCTGCAGGCAGGAGTGCGGCTTGGCGAAAGCGAGATGGCAAAGAAAGTGGAGCTGGGCATCCCCGTGGGTGCGTCGTATGAGCATAAAGGCTTGGTTATGGAAGTGCGTTATGCCATAGGCACGGGCATGGTGCCCACCGAGGGAGGCTCGGCAGACCGTGGCCGCAACATGGTGCTGTCGTTCACGGTAGGCTACCGCATCCCTCTCGGGCATTACAAGAAGGCAAGCAGCGCGGCAGGATGAGCCGCTCTGTGTTCCCCGCGGCCTACGAACTGTATGACGGAAGGATTGCCGGCGGCAGCCAGGAACTCTTCACCACATTATAACATAAAACGCAGTCGGCCCCGTTGCCATGGCTCTTGTGCCATGCAACGGGGCCGACTGCTGTGGTGTGCCTGTGTTGCCGGATGCCTATCCGGGGTATTCCATGTTCTCCACGCCCATGTTTTCGAGCACCTCGGTGAGGAACTTGCGTGCCTCCCAGCGCGCCATGGGCAGGTCGTGCAGCAGCCAGTTGCCGCAGTCCTTGGGCGCGGCGCCCGGCACGTCGCCCTCGAACGATGCGATGAACGCGAACGTGCGGCGCATGAGCTCAACGATGTCGCGGCTCTCGAGGTCTCCCTTCATGAGCAGGTAGTTGCCCGTGAGGCAGCCCATCGGCCCCCAGTAGATGATGCGGTCGCGCCATTCGGGGTCGTTCCTTAGGTATGTCGCGGCCAGGTGCTCGATGGTGTGGAGCGCGCCGGGGTGTAGGGCAGGCTCGCGGTTGGGCTCCTTCATGCGTATGTCGAACGTGGTCACGGTCTCGCCGCCCACGGCATCCTTGCGCGAGACGTAGATTCCGCGCTGCAACCTGTTGTGGTCGATTGTGAAACTTGGTATCTTTTCCAACTTTGTAAATTAAGGATTAAGAGTTAAGGATTAAGAAAATATGCAGCGGTGGGGCGTGGGCAGCGGCTTGTTGCGGCTGTTCCCGGTCGCCCCAGCCCGTCTAAATGCTCTCGAGTAAGGCTTTGGTGACGTGGAAAGAGCGGTCGGCCATGCGCTCCCAGAAGTCGAAATACTGGCTCGCCTTGTTGTCTTTGAGCGGTATGTCGCTTATTATCCGGAAGCTGATGAAGCCCACGCCGAATGTGTGGCAGGCCTGCGCAATGGCTGCCGACTCCATGTCTACGGCCATGGCTTCGGGGAATCGGGCGATGATGGAGCGCATCTTGTCGCGCGAATCCACAAACCAGTCGCCCGTGACGATGAGCCCCGGCGTCACCTTCGTGCCGCAGTCGATTGCCGAAGCCTTGGCCAGCAGGCTGCCGTCGGAGGCAAAGCGCGCAGGCATGCCCATTATCTGGCCGTATGCCACCTCGCTCCCGCAGTAGGCATCGTGGTAGCATGACTCGGTGGCCACGACCACCTCCTGCACTTCGAGCGACGTTGAGGCCCCGCCGGCCACGCCTGTTGAGATTACGGCATCGGGCCTGAAGGCTTCTATCATGTCCGTGGCCCAGATGGCAGCGTTAACCTTTCCTATGCCGCTTTGCACCATGATGACCTCGTTGTTGCCTATCGTGCCGGTGGTGTACGCCTTGCCCCGGCGCACGGTTTCGTTCACGTCGCCGAGCAGCGACCTCACTTGCGCGAACTCTTTGTCCATCGCTATGACTATGCCTATTCTCATCCTGTGTGTTGTTTTGACGGCGCAAAGATAGCAAATAAATATGAATTATGCCCCGAAAACGGATGTTAGCCGATGCTGCGGAGCGCATTTTTGAATTAAAAAACGTATCTTTGCACCTGTGTTTGAACCAATTATAAAAACGAATATATAGATGAACACATTCAGACGATGCCTGCCCGACGTGTTGGCAGTGCTCTTGTTCGCCGTCCTTTCGTTCGCCTACTTCTTCCCGGCAGACATCGAAGGGCGCATCCTTTACCAGCATGACGCATCCGCCGGGCGCGGTGCGGGGCAGGAAATCAACGCATACCACGAGCGCACGGGCGAGATTCCGCGCTGGACGAACAGCCTTTTCTGCGGCATGCCCACGTACCAGATGGCCCCTTCCTACGGCAGTGCGAAGGTGCTTACGCACGTGGAGAACGCCTATCACCTGTGGCTTCCTGAGTACGTTTGGCTCGTGTTTGCCTATCTCCTTGGCTTCTACATCCTCCTGCGGGCCTTCAATTTCCGCCAGTCGCTGGCCGTTCTCGGCTCCATCATATGGGCTTTCAGCAGCTATTTCTTCATAATCATCGCCGCTGGGCACCTCTGGAAGGTGATGGCCTTGGCCTACCTGCCGCCCATGATTGCGGGCATCGTGCTCGCTTACCGGGGCAGGCTGCTGTGGGGATTCCTGCTGACGGCGCTATTCTCCGGCCTGGAGGTGCACGCCAACCACGTGCAGATGACGTACTATTACCTCTTCATAGTGTTCTTCATGGTCGTGTCTTTCCTCGTAGAAGCCATAAGGAAGAAGCGCATGGCGGCCTTCCTCAAGGCCACGGGCGTGTGCCTTGCGGCAGCGTTGCTGGGCGTCTGCATGAACATATCGAACATTTACCACACGTGGGAATACTCGCACGAGTCTATGAGAGGCAAGAGCGAGCTGGTCAAGGAGCACACCGCCAACCAGACAGACAGCGGCCTTGAGCGCGATTACATAACGCAGTGGAGCTACGGCATAGGCGAGACGTGGACGCTGCTCGTGCCAAACGCCAAGGGCGGGGCCAGCGTCCCGCTGAGCCTCAACGAGACGGCCATGGAGCACGCCGACAACACTTACCTGCCCGTTTACCAGCAGCTGGGGCAGTACTGGGGCGAGCAGCCCGGCACGAGCGGCCCCGTCTACGTGGGCGCATTCGTCCTCATGCTCTTCATCCTGGGCCTGTTCATCGTCAAGGGGCCCATGAAGTGGGCCTTGCTCGCATCGACCGTGCTTTCCGTGCTGCTCTCGTGGGGCCACAACTTCATGTGGTTCACCAACCTGTTCATAGACTATGTGCCTATGTACTCCAAGTTCCGCACCGTCGCTTCCATCCTCGTCATAGCCGAGTTCACCATACCGCTGCTGGCCATGCTGGCCCTCAAGCGGCTTGTCGACGAGCCGGAGCTGCTCACAAAGAGGATAAAGCTCGTTTACCTGAGCTTCGGGCTGACGGGCGGCATGGCCCTGCTCTTCGCCCTGATGCCTGGCCTTTTCTTCCCCGAATACGTCTCGTCGTCAGAGATGCAGGCCCTCTCGCAGATTCCCGCCGACCAGCTGCAGCCGCTGCTGGCCAACCTCACGGAGATGCGCAAGGCCATATTCACTGCCGACTGCTGGCGCTCGTTCTTCATCGTCGTTGCCGGCACGCTGCTGTTGCTGCTCTTCAAGGCGCGCAAGCTGCGGGCCTCATACATGGTGGGGGCCATCACCGTGCTCTGCCTCGTTGACATGTGGCAGGTGAACAAGCGCTACCTGCACGACGATATGTTCGTGGAGAAGAGCGTGCGCACCGCCCCCGTGCAGATGACCGAGACGGAGAAGATAATACTCCAGGACGAGCAGCTCTACTACCGAGTGCTCAACCTGGCCACGAACACGTTCAACGAGAACGAGACCTCGTACTACTTGAAGAGCGTGGGTGGCTACCACGCCGCCAAGCTGCGCCGCTACCAGGAGCTGATAGAGGCTTACATATCGCCCGAGATGCAGAAGCTGTTCACAGCCGTGGCCGAGAACGGGGGCGACATGTCGCGCGTTGACGGCGACAGCATCTTCCCCGTGCTCAACATGCTCAACGCCAAGTACTTCATCTTCCCGCTGCAGTCGGGGCAGACGGTGCCGGTGCTGAACCCTTACGTCTATGGCAACGCATGGTTTGTAGACAAGGTGAACTACGTTGACAACGCCAACGAGGAGCTCGACGGCATAGGAAAGCTCAGCCTGCGCCACGAGGCCGTGGCCGACAGGAAGTTTGCCGAAGTGCTCGGGCAGAGCCAGAGGCAGGACAGCACGAGCGTGGTCACGCTGACATCCTATGATGCCACGAAGCTCACTTACGACGTCAATTCGGCCAAGGGAGGCGTAATTGTATTCTCAGACATATACTATCCCGGCTGGACGGCCACTGTCGACGGGCAGCCCGTTGAGGTGGGGCGCGTCAACTACGTGCTCCGCGCCATCAGCGTCAAGCCTGGCAGCCACAAGGTCGAGCTGTCGTTCTTCCCCAAGTCGGTAGACACGACTGAGGCAATTGCATACACAGCCTACGCACTGCTGGCCGTGGTGGTCATCGTCCTCGTGCTGCTCGAATGGCGCAGGCGCAAGAGAGGCGAGGCCAAGGAGTGAGCTTAAGGGGTTGAGGAGTTAAAGGGAGCCAAGGGGCTAAGGCGTATGCGCGGCAGCAGGGCCGCGAATGCCGTTGCCCCTTGGCTCCCTTTTTCGCAGCCTGCGGCCTGCTGGGCATCGGGTGGCCGGCGGTGGTGCGTGAGGTGAGGCCATTTTTTTGGATGCGTCCCGGCTCTTTGGCTTTTGTGGCATTGCTTCCGTAAACTTGACAAAAGCCAAGCCGGGAGCCAGTTCCGCCAGCATTGCCTGGCAAGGCAGCCTCTTTTGCCACGCAAAGCGGGCCGTTCCATGCGCTGGAACGGCCCGCTTTGCGTTTGCGCGTGGCAGCTGCCGGTAAACTGTTGTTGCTGAGACGGTTGCGGGTGATGGCAGCGCTGCCCTCCCGGATGCGAAATATCTTTACTCGGCAGAAGCTTCCATGCGCTTGCGCCGCTTCTGTTCGCGCAGGTAGGCGCGCTGCCCGTAGACAGCCACGACTACGAAGCAGACGAACGGAACGATGAACGACGTGTTCGTGGCAGGCAGGCCGGCCACAGAGAAGCCGCCATCTATGAGCGCAGCCTGGAGTGGCGGGAACACCGAGCCGCCAAGGATTGACATGATGAGCCCCGCGCCCCCAATCTTGACGTTGTCGCCAAGGCCGCGCAACGCTATGCCGTAGATGGTCGGGAACATGAGCGACATGCAGCCGCTCACGGCCACGAGGCAGTAAAGCCCGCGCCGGTCGGTGAACAGTATCGTGCCGCATACAGCCACTATCGCCGCCACGGCGAGCACCGACAGCAGCCTCCCGGGGCTTATGTATCGCAGGAACCACGTGCAGATGAAGCGGCTCACGGTGAACAGCACCAGTGCGGCGATGTTGAATTTCTGCGACAGAATCTCGGCGGCGTGCTCCTCCATGCCCTCTGACATGAGCACGTGCGTGCCGTATTGTATGATGAACGTCCAGCACATAACCTGCGCCCCGATGTAGAAGAACTGCGCTATCACGCCCTCGCGGTAGTTGCGCACGCGCGCCAGCTCGCACAGGGAGGTGCGCAGGCTCTTGTCCGACGGCGTGTCGGCATCCCCGGGCATCTTCATGAGGCGTATGGCCACGAGCAGCAACAGCACCACTATGCCTATGAAGAGGTAGGGCTGTATGAGCACGCTGAGGTCTTGCTGCTTCAGCAGCTCGAACTCTGCCTCTGGCAGCTGCATCCGCTCGTCGGTTGGCATGGGGTTCATGCGCGCCTGCACGAAGGCCATGGCGACATACATCCCCAGCAGCGCGCCTATGGGGTTGAACGCCTGCGCCAGGTTGAGGCGGCGCGTGGCCGTCTCCTCGCTGCCCATGCAGTAGATGTAAGGATTGCAGCTCGTCTCAAGGAAAGACAGTCCGCAGGTCATCACGAAGTAAGCCAGCAGGAACGGCGCGTACAGCCCTATGGCCTGCGCCGGGAAGAACATCAGCGCCCCGGCGGCGTAGAGCGACAGCCCTACGAGCACCCCGGCCTTGAACGAGTAGCGCCTTATGAACATGGCGGCGGGGAACGCCATGACGAAGTAGCCCAGGTAGAAAGCCACTTGCACCAGCGCACCCTCGGTGACGCTCATGCGGAAGATTTTTGAAAAGGCCTTCACCATGGGGCTTGTAACGTCGTTGGCGAAGCCCCACAGCGCGAAGCAGGCCGTGATGCAGAAGAAGGGTAGCATGAAGCTGGCCCCGTTGCGGGTGAAGAGGCCGTCTTTCTGTCCGCCCTCCGCCCTCTTGCTTGTGTTTGTTTGGTTGTTTTCGGTTTTCATTTCTCTTGTTTGTCGAGTGTATGCAGCGTGCCGCCGCCCGGCGGCACATCCGTGTCACAGTCCTTTAATTGCCTTGTTTATGTCGTCCGCGCTGAACCGCCCTTCCTTGAAGAGCATCAGCGTCTGCAGTTCGGTGGGTGCGGTCACGTCGGCCGTGGCGTTTATCGTCTCGGCGAAGCGCGTCTCGGGGTGCAGCCCCTCCGTGCGCACGAACTCAACCTTGCCCCATCCTTTCATCGGGACGAGCGCAAGCGAGTGCCGCCCGTTGTATATCGTGTAGGCTTCCAGCCCTCCCCCGACGGCCATCACCTTCTCCTCTATGCGGCTCCCGCGCTCGGGCAGGGCGTAGTGGCCCAGCCTCAGCGTCGTGGGTGTGCCGATGGCGGTCACCGAGTCGGTGCGGAGCATGCCGTCGGGCAGTGGCGTGTCGAGCAGTGTCATGGTGAAGCGGCGGTCGCTTTGCAGCCACACCGTGCGGCGGAGCGTGCCGTCGGCGAAGCCCGTGGTGGTGTATCGGCGCAGCGGCTCCCACTGCCCTTGCTGGTTCTTTACCACGTATGCCATGGCCACCTCGCCCTGCTTGCCGTCGGCCATCCATGGGAACAGTGTGTTGTAGGCCAGGCGGTTGTACTGCTCCGAGCCGCGGAACTTCTCCGCCCCGCGCCGCCCGGTGTCGTAATTGCAGAAGGCCCGCGTCTCCGAAGCGCCGCTGCCACCGTAGTTCGTGACCAGCATCTTTGGGCCGGGCAGCCACAGGTTGTCAACATCACCGGCCTTCGTGCCGGCCCAGAAGCCCTCGCTCTCGGTCTGGCTCCAGTAAGGATGGCTCTCGGGGAGCATCAACGGGAGGAACGCCTTGGCGCACCAGTATACGCTGCCTCGGCAGCTGTAGCCCTGGAGCACGGGGTCGAACAGTCCGTAGAAGCCCGGCGTTGGCACTCCGTCGGTGTATATGAAGTCGGGGTTCTGTAGGAACTGCAGCAGGCAGCCCGACGCTATGCGGCGCATCCAGCCCATGTCCACGCCCTCGCCCCATGCCAGCGGGGCTATGGAGGCGAAGCGGTACATGTTGCTGCGGCCCCACATGGGCATGTGGCCGTTGCGCCCGAACATACGAGGGTAGCTGCGGTACATCTCCTTGAAGTTACTGTCGAACTGCGCGGCCAGCTCCGGGTAGTGCTCGCGGCCGAAGAACAGCGACCACAGGCGGCCGTAGAGCTGGTATGCCCACATGGAGTAGAAGTCGTAGTTGGGCTTGTCCAGGTACCAGCCGTCGCCGCGGTAGTCGCCTATGAGCTGGCGCACGTACTTCACGAGCAGGCTGTCGTTGACCTCGTAACCCTTCGACTTGAAGAACGACATGGGGTAGACGTTGAAGAAGCGCCAGTTCTGCTGTATGGTCGGGCCGTCGGCATAGCTCTCTATCATGGAGTAGAGCGAGTCGCGGGTGGCCTTTGGCAGCGGGTCCCAGAGCACGTCGCCGCAGACGAAGAACGATATGCCGAGCGCGCCGAACTCCACCAAGTCCTGGCATGGGCCGCGCTTGCCGCGGTGAGCTACGTACTGTTTGCTCTGCGGGTCTACCAGCAGCGAGAGCTGGCGACGGTAGTAGTCGGCCAGGCGTATGCCGTTGATGGTGAGCGTGGAGTCCTCGCGCAGCAGCGGCGCGGCGAGGAAGAGCGTGCGGCACATGCCCTCGAGCGTGGCCCCGCGCACGCGGCTGCTGTCCTTAGGGTAGCACACGCGGCCCAGCCGCTCGAAGTACATAGGGTCGTCGAGCGAGCGGACATGGCGGAAAGCCCCTTCGAGCAGGTACTTGTCGGCCTCTATCCAGTGCTGCCGCGTCATGCCCGTGAAAGGGCTGCGCTTGTAGTCCGGGTTGTTTACTTTGAACACATTGTCGGCCGCCCTTGCAGTCATAGAGATAACAACGGACAGCGACAAGGCAATGAATCTTGCTGGTTTCATCAGTCAGGTTTTTAGGTATGTCGGTGAAAAAGGCTGCGTCTGCACGCAACAAAAATCGCCCCGCCCCACGGCGGCAGCGCAGATGTGTCTGCAAAAATACTGATTTTTGGTTTAAATCCGGCTCTTTTCAGTGGGATTATTTTGTACAAAGGTGCATGATGCGTGCCATTCTGCTTGTTGCGGCAGGCCGATGCCATTGGCAGGCGTTTGGAATTTTAATTACAAAGGCCCTCGTGAGAAGGGCCTCCGCACAAAATTCTGCGGCCAAGGCCGCAAATGCGGCATTCTCGAGTGTGCAATCGTAAGTTGCTGTGCCAGTGTGCATTGATGCTGTGAGCGGCGTGACTGTGCAATGATTCGAGCCGCAAAACGGGCTTAGACGCAGGCGAAAGTTGCCCCAAACAGCCGCTTCTCTGCCTTGTCCACGCCTTTCTGGCCGTGCAAAATGGCCGTTCCGTCATTCCATAACGGCCTGTTTGGGGGCGTCGGGCGGCCTTTCTTGCATTGCCGTTCGTGCCGTATTGGGTTGCACGGGTGGCTGAGCGGCCGGTCGGAACACTGCTTTGCGCATTCCTGCGGGTGCTTTTCTTGGTCATAATGTTTTACAATCTTT
Organism: uncultured Prevotella sp.; assembly: GCA_944320235.1. Taxonomy (GTDB): domain Bacteria; phylum Bacteroidota; class Bacteroidia; order Bacteroidales; family Bacteroidaceae; genus Prevotella. Next base: position 28,998 of record CALUGQ010000008.1, on the reverse strand, counting down.
GTTCCGGTAAGCCGTGCCTTAGCGTGCAGGGTGAGGCCAGTGGCTGTGTCTATAGTTTTCCACAAATGGCAAAAACATTGTGCGCGAGCGCGCTTTCTCGATAATTTTGTGTAAGTTTGCAGTCAGAACAAACCACTAAAGACTTAGCGACCGATGAGATACCTCGACCCCAAGGCCGACCTGACCTTCAAGAAAGTGTTCGGCGAGCATCCCGACCTGGTGATGAGTTTCCTCAACGCGCTGTTGCCGTTCGACCATCCAGGCGACGAAATAACTGCCGTTGAGTACCTTCCGGCGGAGCTTGTGCCGCAGACACCGCTGCGCAAGAACAGCATAGTCGACGTGCGCTGCCGCGACAACCGCGGCCGCCAGTTCATCGTGGAGATGCAGATGGTGTGGTCGCCCGAGTTCAAGCAGCGTGTGCTCTTCAACGCCTCGAAGGCATATGTGCGCCAGCTCGGGGGCGGCGAGGACTACGACCTGCTCCAGCCCGTGTACTCGCTCAACCTTGTCAACGACGTCTTTGAACCGGACTTGGGCGACGAGTGCTACCATTACTACCGCCTGGTGCACGTGGAGCACACCGACCGCGTGATCGACGGGCTTCACCTCATCTTCGTGGAGCTGCCAAAGTTCAAGCCCCACAACTATTCCGACAAGCGCATGATGACCCTGTGGCTGCGCTATCTCACCGAGATTGGCGACAAGACCAGCACCATACCCGACGAACTACTGGCCGACCCCGCCATCAGCAAGGCCGTGGGGCAGCTCGAGGAGTCGGCTTTCAGCGAGGCCCAGTTGCTCGGGTACGAGAAGTTCTGGGATGTGGTGAGCGTGGAGAAGACCCTCGTCGGCAGTGCCGAGCGGAAAGGCCGGCGCGAAGGTATTGCTGAAGGCCGGCGCGAAGGGGTGCTCCAGACGGCCCGTAACCTAAAGCAGTTGGGTGTCGATGCAGCCACCATCGGGGCTGCCACGGGGCTGTCGGCCGCCGAGGTGGCGGCCCTGTGAGAATGGCGCAGGCTGCACGTCGTTTTTGTGAAATGTCCGCCAGGCAGGTCTGTCCTGGCCATATATATAAATGTTTATGAAGAAACTGCTTTCATTGCCCCCCAACCTGGTGGGCTGTTTCCATGAGATAACGGGTGCCGACCCGCAAGAATATTTCTGTACCAACGACCCCGTGGGCAGCAAGCTCGGCAGCGGGGGAGGCACCACGTGGCTGCTCGAACGCTGCCACGAGGCGTGGGGCGACGGCCGCGACTTTGCCTCCTGGCTCGCTTCCGACCGCCGCATACTCCTCCATGCGGGCGGGCAGAGCCGCCGCCTGCCGGCCTATGCCCCTTCGGGAAAGATACTTACGCCCATCCCCGTGTTCCGTTGGGAGCGCGGGCAGCGCCTGTCGCAGACGCTGCTCGACCTGCAGCTGCCGCTCTACGAGAGGCTGATGAAGCTAGCGCCCGCCAACATCCACACCATGGTGGTGAGCGGCGACGTATACATAAGGGCCGCTGCACAGCTGCCGCCCGTACCTGATGCCGACGTGGTTTGCTACGGGCTGTGGCTCGACGCGTCGATAGCCAAGGACCACGGCGTGTTCGTATGCGACCGGCGCACGCCTTCCGTGCTCAAGCAGATGCTGCAGAAGCCGTCAGTCGGCACGCTTGCCGACCTGCTGCAGACCAGCTTCTACCTTACCGACATAGGCGTATGGCTGCTCAGCGACCGCGCCGTGGAGCTGTTGCGCCGCCGCTCAAAGCGCGGTGCCGACACCGTTTGCTACGACCTCTACGGCGAGTTCGGCTGCTCGCTCGGCACCGACCCCGTCATCGACGACCCAGAACTGCGCTCGCTCAGCGTGGCCGTGCTGCCACTGCCAGGCGGCGAGTTCTACCATTTCGGCACGAGCGGCGAGATGATTTCTTCGATGCTGGCCATACAGAACATAGTCAACGACCAGCGCGAGATAATGCACCACGGCCGCAAGCCGCACCCGTCGATATTCATACAGAACGCCATCACCGACATAAAGATGACGGGCGACAACACCAACGTGTGGATAGAGAACAGCCATGTGGGCGCGGGCTGGACGCTGAGCCACGACAACATCGTGACAGGAGTGCCTCGCAACGACTGGCAACTGACCCTCGGCGCAGGTCAGTGCGTGGATGTCGTGCCGGTGGGAGAGGCGGATTACGTGGTCCGTCCTTACCATATCGACGACAAGTTTGCAGGCGAAGAGCAGCAGCGCAGGCAGTTCCCGGTGGTCAGCGGCGTGGCCGAGATGGGCCGGGCGCTGGCTTCCATGCTTGCCGGAGGGCCTGCCCCGGAGGGCCACAGGCTCATGAGCGCCGAGGAGATAAGCAACGAAGCCAACCTCAGGAGGCTCGTGGGGCAGCGGCGCAGCTACCGCCGCGCCAACTGGCCCGCCCTCGCCGCCAACCACGAGCACAGCGTTTTCTACCAGACCGACCTTGATGACGCGGCCCGGGAGTATGCCCGCGGAGGCATAAGCCTGCCCGCGCCGCTGCCTGGCGGGGCGCCGCTCATGACGCGAATCCACGATGCCATGTTCCGCTCAGAGGTGCTACGGCTCACCGGGCGCGACGGTTCGGAGGAAGAAAAGCGCGCATTCGGCCTCCTGCGCGAAGGCCTTACGGAGACCGTGCTGGCCGAGAAGCAGGAGCCGCGCCTGTCAGTTTACGCCGACCAGATAGTCTGGGCGCGCAGCCCTGTGCGCATCGACATAGCCGGAGGATGGACGGACACGCCGCCGTTCTGCCTCATGGAGGGCGGCAATGTCATCAACCTCGCCATCGAACTCAACGGCCAGCCGCCGCTGCAGACATACATCCGCCCGTGCAGAGAGCCCCACATTGTGCTACGGAGCATAGACCTTGGAGCCGTTGAGGTGGTGGAGACGTATGAGCAGCTGGCCGACTTCATGCACGTGGGCAGCCCCTTCTCCATACCCAAGGCGGCATTGGTGCTGGGCGGCTTCCAGCCGGGCTTCAGCGCCGAGCGCCACGCTTCGCTCCGCGACCAGCTCACGGCGTTCGGCTGCGGCATGGAGCTGACTCTGCTGTCGGCCATCCCCGCAGGCAGCGGACTGGGCACGAGCAGCATCCTTGCGGCCACGGTGCTCGGCGCGGTGAGCGACTTCTGCTCGCTGGCATGGGACAAAAACGAGATTGGCCGCCGCACGCTCGTGCTCGAACAGCTGCTCACCACCGGCGGCGGGTGGCAAGACCAGTATGGCGGCGTGCACGGCGGCGTAAAGCTGTTGCAGACGGGGCGGGGCTTCGACCAAAGCCCGCTGGTGCGCTGGCTGCCCGACGACGTGTACACGCAGGCCGACTGCGCCGGCTGCCACCTGCTCTACTACACCGGCATAACGCGCACGGCCAAGAGCATACTGGCCGAAATCGTGCGCCGGATGTTCCTCAACAGCAACAAGCAACTGGCACTGCTGCGCGAGATGAAGGCCCACACCATGGCCATGTACGAGGCCTTGCAGCGGCGCGACTTCCGCCATACGGGATTGCTCATGCGCGAGACATGGCGGCAGAACCAAGCCCTCGACAGCGGCACCAACCCCGCCGAGGTGAAGCGGCTCACCGACCTCGTCGACGACCTCTGCCTCGGCTACAAGCTGCCGGGGGCCGGGGGCGGCGGCTATCTGTACATGATGGCCAAGGACCACGAGGCTGCCGCGCGCATAAGGCAGGTGCTCGGCGCGAACCGAATGAACGCCAACGCCCGCTTCGTGGACATGACCCTGAGCAAGGCGGGGCTGCAGGTGAGCCGCAGCTGACGCTGCGAGAAATGTTTACAGAGGCTGTGGCGTGAGCCTGCAACAGCCTTTCAAGAGTGCCATATGGCCTGTTTCGCACCACAGAACCATGCGTTTTGCCGCGCGGAACAGGCCGTCTGGCTTCGCAAAAATGGCCTGCTGCACAAGCGGTTGAGGCTCAGCGGCTTGCACAGGCAATGCCGCAGTGGCGCGCAGCGCGAATTTCTTTTACACGCCGGAGGCTGGCAGCAAGGCTCGCGCAGCCGGTGGCAGCAGCCATCAAGGACGAGAATAAACGGGTGACAAATAAAAATGGACTTCAGGACGATAGTAGACGTGCCGCGCCCCGGCTTCGAGATAGGGCCGCAGGAGCGCATATTGTGCGTAGGCTCGTGTTTTGCCGACAGCATAGGGCGGCGGTTTTTGGAAGAAAAGTTTCGCGCCACGGTCAACCCCTACGGCGTTATGTACAACCCCGCGAGCATCCTGCACACCGTGGAGCGCACCGACTGCGCGCCGCGGGTGGCCTTCTTCACCCTCGGCACGAATCATGTTTACATACTCAACGAGACGGGTGAGATTGTCGACAACTGCCGCAAGCGGCCCCAGAAGCTCTTCACCGAGCGCGAGCTGTCGGTAGACGAGTGCATAGGATACCTGCGGCAGGCCGTCGACGTGCTGGCCCGGCGCAACCCGGAGGTGGATGTCGTGCTCACCGTAAGCCCCATACGCTACGCCAAGTACGGCTACCACGGCAGCCAGTTGTCAAAGGCCGCGCTGCTCATGGCGGCCGACTGGATGGCGCGGATGTACCGGCGTTGCACTTATTTCCCGGCATACGAGATAGTGCTCGACGAGCTTCGCGACTACCGTTTCTACTCGCCCGATATGCTGCACCCCTCGCAGCAGGCCGTCGATTACATCTGGGAACGCCTCTCGGAGGCATATTTCAGTCCCGAGGCGAAGCGTTTCCTCGAAGAGTGGCGGCCCGTGAAAGAGGCTCTCGGCCACCGTCCGTTCAATCCCGACAGCGAGGAATACAAAGCCTTCATGCGCAAGACGCATGAGCGGATAGCGGCGTTGAAGGAGCGTTATCCCGATTTGGAAGTGTGATTGTCGCTTGATTTGACAGGCAAGGGAGGCATTAAAAGATTTCGGCAATGGCAAAGAAATACAAGAGCAAGGGCTTCGGCGGCGTGGCTTTCTGCACATTGTTAATGTTTGGAATTACGGTTTTGTTTATTATCACAGGCGACAAGACCGATGAATATGCAGGGCTTGGCATTGCTATTTTTGTGATGCTGAATGTGGCTTTGTTCATAGTGCTGACCAAAATGCCCATTTGCCTTATCGAAGCGGACGGCTTGCTAACGACGAAATACCTCTTCAGGCGCGAGTCTATCCGCATAGACGACATAACGAACATAGTCTATCCGTTCCTGACAGATGGGAACGACCGCCGCACTTGCTCGTATCTCTTCGTGCTGAAAGACGGAAGGGAGGAGGTGATTCCTGACGCTTACTGGGATTTTTCCGGCTTTGCCAGTCGGTGGTGGGCGGCGCACGGGCGCGAGGAGTACGACTGCACGGCGGGGCTTGTGAGCCATTTTGCCGACAATGGCGACAGCTTCACCTTTGCCACTCCGCTGCTGCGTTGCGGTTGGTTCTACGCGGTGGTGTTTGCTGTGGTGGCGTTCTTGTTTATTGTTGTACTGTCTTTCATTTGGAAAATCACGCACAAAGGCGTTGCCGGTGCGCTCTCTGCCATCTTGCTATATTGGATGGCGGAACGCCGCATCACCACTTTCACGGTGGAGAACGGCATCATGGAGATAGCGGGAGGGCTGCGCGGCAACCTAATTCACCTCGTGGAGCTGAGCAAGGTGGCCGGGATAAGGTTCAGAAAGTATTCGCTATTTATCAAGCTGACGGACGGAACAAGCATAGATGTGCTCTATTGCTTGTCTGAAGACCGGCGCGCAGAGTTTGCCTCACGGCTCAGGGCGATGGGCATAGGGTGCATCTGAGTGTCGTTGTTTGAGGCGGTTGCATCCGTTCGCCGATGCCCGCCGTGTTGCTATGTTCCTCGTTTCTTTTGCCGCTTTGCGTCCATCATCACTCTAAAATTTAACATTTCGGTTTCCATCAAAATAGAAAACGAAACGCCGTAAAATGCGGATTGTTTTGCGACAAACGCCGCCTTATTTTCCGATATGTGCCGTTTCGCATGGCGAAACGACCCATATCGCAACGCCAAACGGCCCATATCGCAGGCTGGAACACCCCGCTTCGCGTGTCGTTTTCGGTCAAAAAGCACGGTTTTAGTTGTTTTTCCGGCAGATATTTCGGTGTACACCATTGCACAGTTTCCCAAAAATTCCCATTACTCCCTTAACTCTCAGGCAGTTAGCCTTGCACACTCCATACGGCGTTATTTGCCTCCCCGGGGGTTCTTCTCCGCGAGAACGCGATTCTCGGAGGGCTTTTGTATGCCGATGTTTAAGGTTTTTAACTTTTGTTTACGGTATGCGATGTGCTGTGGTAGTTTGCCCACCTGATTTCCATACCGCCGGTGATGGCGGTCGCGGCGTGCCGCGCGTTTGCAGCTTCGCCTCATGCAGTTATAAATTAAGGCGCAAAAAACGGGCTTATTCCTTTGCCTTTCGGCTGATTTGCACTAATTTTGCATTGTGAACGATGCGCCACGGCGCACAAACAAGATGACGATGAGATATTCAATCGAGAAAGTGACCACGCTGATAGGAGCGCGCCGCATAGGCGATGCCGAGGCGAGCATAGCGTGGATTCTTACGGACAGCCGCTCGCTGTGCTTCCCCGAAGAGACGCTTTTCTTCGCCCTGCGCTCCGAACGCAACGACGGCCACAAGTACATAGCGGAGCTTTACCGCCGCGGGGTGCGCAATTTCGTGGTGGGCAACGTGCCTGCCGACCTTGAAAACTATGCCGGGGCGAACTTCCTCAAGGTGGTCGACACGCTCGAAGCGCTGCAGCGCCTGGCCGAGCGCCACCGCGATGAGTTCGGCATACCGGTGGTAGGCATCACCGGTTCAAACGGAAAGACGATGGTGAAGGAGTGGCTCTACCAGCTGCTGTCGCCCTCGATGGTAGTCACGCGGTCGCCCAAGAGCTACAATTCGCAGGTAGGCGTGCCGCTGTCTGTATGGCTGTTGAGCGAGCAGACGCAGGTGGCGCTCTTCGAGGCGGGCATCAGCAAGCCCGGAGAGATGCGTGCCCTGCGCGACATAATACAGCCCACCATCGGCGTGCTCACGTCGCTCGGGGCCGCCCATCAGGAGAATTTCCGCTCCATGGAGGAGAAGTGCGAAGAGAAGCTCGTGCTGTTTCACGATGCCCGCGTGGTGGTATATGACTCCGACGATGAGACCGTGAGCCGCTGCCTGCGCAAGTCGGGCTATGCCGGCGAGAAGATAGGCTGGAGCCGCCAGAGCCCCAACGCCCCCCTCTACGTGAGCCGCATCGACACCGAGGGCACCACTTCTACCGTACATTATATATATAAAGGCGCGGAGGGCAGCTACCGCCTGCCGTTCATCGACGACGCCTCGCTGGGCTGTTCGTTCGCCTGCGCCTGCGTCGCGCTGCGTCTCGGCCTGCCGGCCGACGAGCTTTCGGCCCGCATGGCCGCCCTTGAGCCTGTGGCCATGCGCCTGGAGGTGAAGGAAGGGCGGCACGGCTGCACGCTGATCAACGACTCCTACAACTCCGACTTCAACTCGCTCGACATCGCTCTCGACTTCATGAACCGCCGCCCCGACCACAAAGGGCGCAAGCGCACGCTCATATTGAGCGACATACAGCAGAGCGGCGAGCGGCCCGAAGCGCTGTATGCCAAGGTTGGCGAACTGGCAGCCAAGCGCGGCGTGGAGCGTTTCATAGGCATAGGGCCTGACATCTCTGCGCAGGCCGGTGCCATAGCCGTGGCCGACAAGCATTTCTTTGCCGGCGTGGACAGCTTCGTGGCCAGCCCCGTTTTCAGCTCGCTGCGCGACGAGGTGGTGCTCATCAAGGGGGCACGGGTCTTCGGCTTCGACCGCATAACCGAGCTTCTGGAGCAGAAGGTGCACGAGACGATACTCGAAGTGAACCTCAACGCCATCGTGGCAAACCTCAACTACTACCGCTCTTTCCTCAAGCCGGAGACGAAAATCGTGTGCATGGTCAAGGCCGACGCTTACGGTGCAGGGGCCGTGGAGGTGGCAAAGACGCTGCAAGACCACCGCGTGGACTACCTTGCCGTGGCCGTGGCCGACGAGGGGGTGACGCTGCGCAAGAACGGAATAACCACGAGCATAATGATAATGAACCCCGAGATGACGGCGTTCAAGGCAATGTTCGATTACGACCTGGAGCCTGAGGTCTACAGCTTCCGCCTCATGGACGCGCTCATACATGCCGCCGAAAAGGAGGGAATAACCAACTACCCCGTGCACATAAAGCTCGACACGGGGATGCACCGCCTCGGCTTCGACCCCAGGAAGGACATCGATGAGGTTATAAGCCGCCTGAAACGACAGAACGCCATCATCCCGCGGTCGGTCTTTTCGCACTTCGTCGGCTCCGACAGCGACGACTTCGACAGCTTCTCGGCCATGCAGTTCGCCCTCTTCGACGAGGGAAGCCGCAAGCTACAGGACGCGTTTGACCACAAAATCCTGCGCCACATGGACAACTCAGCGGGCATTGAGCACTTCCCAGAGAGGCAGCTCGACATGTGCCGCCTGGGCCTCGGACTGTACGGGATAGACAGCCGCGACAACCGAATCCTCAACAACGTGAGCACGCTGAAGACCACAATACTGCAGCTGCGGCGCGTCCCGAAGGAGGAAACCGTGGGCTACAGCCGCAAGGGACGGCTCACGCGCGACAGCGTGATAGCCGCCATCCCCATCGGATACGCCGACGGACTGAACCGCCACCTGGGCTGCGGGCACTGCCATTGCCTCGTTAACGGGCAGCCGGCGCCCTATGTAGGCAACATCTGCATGGACGTCGCGATGATCGATGTGACCGGCATCGACTGCCATGAGGGCGACCCCGTCGAGATATTCGGCGACCACCTGCCCGTCACAGTGCTCTCTGATGCGCTCGCAACCATACCATACGAGGTTCTTACGAGTGTCAGCAGCCGTGTCAAGAAGGTGTATTTCCAAGACTGAGCAAAAGCCTTTTAAGTAAAAATATTGCCCATGCCGCTCCGTTAAACTAATTTAACGAGGCAGCATGGGCATTTTAAATAAAAAACAGTAACTTTGCGCTTAACTTACTATCCAGTACCTATTGGACAATAAATAAAAACTAATTAATAACTAATGAATTCTATCCAAACTACCAAGATGACCAATTTCCGTTGGGTCATTTGTGCTTTGCTATTCTGCGCAACGACCGTAAACTACCTCGACAGGCAAGTGCTTTCGCTTACGTGGAAAGACTTCATAGCACCCGAGTTCCACTGGAATGATGCCCATTATGGCATGATTACCGGTTTCTTCTCAGTCTTTTACGCAGTCGCCTGCCTCTTTGCTGGCAAGTTTGTCGACTGGATGGGCATCAAGAAAGGATATCTTTGGGCCATTTTCATCTGGTCTTTGGGTGCCTGCTTGCACGCTGGTTGCGGCTGGGTGACGATGGAAGTGGAGGGCCTCGACTCCGTTGCCGCCCTGCGTGCCGTTGAGGCCGGCAGTGCGATGGCTGTCGCAATAGCCACCCTCAGCGTATGGTTGTTCCTCGTTTGCCGCGCAATCCTGGCGCTTGGTGAGGCAGGTAACTTCCCCGCCGCCATCAAGGTTACGGCCGAGTATTTCCCGAAGAAAGACCGTGCTTTCGCCACTTCGATATTCAATGCGGGCGCTTCCGTTGGCGCATTGGCAGCCCCTCTTACCATCCCTGTGCTCGCCAAGCACTTCGGTTGGGAGATGGCTTTCATCATAATCGGTGCCATCGGCTTTGTATGGATGTTCTTCTGGGCTCACCTTTACGAGAAGCCTGAGAAGTCGAAGTACGTGAACAAGGCTGAGCTTATATATGTAAACCAAGACGAGGAAGACGAGGTTAAGCCTGCAGAAGAGGCAAAGGTAGAGAAGACCATACCGTTCTTGCAGTGCTTCAAGTACAAGCAGACATGGTCGTTCGTGGTGGGCAAGTTCTTCACCGACGGCGTTTGGTGGTTCTATTTGTTCTGGGCCCCGGCCTATTTCTCTGACCAATTCGGTTATGCTTCGTCCACACCGATGGGCATGGCACTCATCTTCGTGCTCTATCTCATCGTTACCGTGCTGTCGATTTACGGTGGTTACCTGCCAAAGCTCTTCGTTGAGAAGAAGGGAATGGGCCCATATGCAGGCCGTATGCTTGCCATGCTGATATTTGCTTTCTTCCCGCTGTTCGCCTTGTTCGCACAGCCTCTCGGTGCATACTCAGCTTGGTTCCCCGCCATTATCATCGGTCTTGCAGGTGCTGGTCACCAGGCTTGGTCGGCCAACTTGTTCTCAACCATCGGTGATATGTTCCCGAAGTCAACCATAGCAACCATCACCGGAATAGGTGCAATGGCCGGAGGTATCGGCTCGTTGCTTATCAACCTGGGCGCCGGTGAGCTGTTCAAGTACTCCGGCGACATGGGTGCAGCATTCTCGTTCCTCGGCTTTGAGGGCAAGGAGGGTGGCTACATGATTATCTTCTGCATCTGTGCTGTTGCATACTTGCTGGCTTGGATCATCATGAAGACCCTCGTTCCGAAGTACAAACCCATCATCGTTGACTGATCATTACGCCGCAACGCGGCTATGACATAATGCAAACAAAGGGCCTCTGGCGCAATGCCGGAGGCCCTTTTGTTTTATATTGTGGATGTCCGCGAAGGTTTCATGTTGCCGTTTGGCTGGCCTTGCAGCGACGTGCCGGCCATCTGTCTCCTTGGCGGATGCGGTGAGCGGTGGCTTCTTTGCTCCATTTTGTCCATGTCCATGGTGGTTTATGGCATTCCTTGGCCTTGCAGCCTTGTTGTGTCAATAGCCATTAGCCGCTCAGTTTTTACTTTTTGCCTTTTCATCCATTGGCATTAGCCGCTCAGCTTTTTACTTTTTTACCTTTTTACCCTTTTACCTTTAAATGAATTTCTGCTTCTTCAAGGCATCCATCATTCCTGCCGACATTGCTTCGCAGTCTTTCTTGGTGTACCGGATGTCGGTGAATATCTGCGCGAGCGTCTCCTTGTGGTTGATTTCGCAGAAGTGCTTGTTTTCCTCAAGGGCTTCCTTGTAGGCATAGAGGCGGTCGATGTCGGCAGGCGAATAGTTGTGGTAGGCCTCCCTGTGTACAAAGGCTTCGGTAGTAAGGCGGTCGGAGAGTGGCGGGCATTCGGCCGGCCAGCCCACGGTGAGCGTGGCCACGGGCATCACAAGCTCGGGCAGCGAGAGCGCGTCGATGATCATCTGCGGCATGTATACCGTTGTGCCGAGGTAGCACAGGCCGAGCCCGGCCTCTTCGGCCAGGTTGCAGAACGTCTGCGTGTAGAGCAGCGCGTCGGTGGCGGCGTTGATGAACGACAGGAAATTGTCGTAGCCCGGTTCGGCCTTGCGGCAGCGGCACCATGCGGAAGTGCGGTTGTAGTCGGCGCAGATGGTGAGCACCACCGGCGCTTCGGTCACCATCGGCTGGTTGAAGTGTGCCGGGGCGAGCCGCTCCTTGCCCTCCTTTGAGCGCGTGACCACCACGCTGTACAGCTGCAGGTTGCCCATGGTCTGCGTGCGCGAAGCCTCGCTGAGCAGCCTGCCCAGCAGTTCGTCGCTCACTTCCTTGTCTGAATACTTGCGGATAGTCCGCCGTGTGTTTATTGTCTCCATGTTGTCTTGCTTTTGTTTCAGATGCAAAATTACGCATAATTTTCCTTACTCGGGCTTCAGCCGCCCTGTTTTTCGCCATTTGCCGCCGTGGTAATTATCTGTTACAAATGCCTCTTGCGCACCGCCATGCCGGTCACCCTGCCTCCCAAAATGGCCGTGGTTGCCTTGCCGTACAGGCTGTTTCGCACTCCAAAGCGGCCTGTTTCGCGCAGCAAAACCAACCGTTTTGCAACCCGTTGGATACCAGGCAGTTGCGCCATGATGGCCGTGCGGCGAAATGTTTTGACAAAAGCCATCGGCAAAAAACATCCGCCTGAGGCCGCTTATGGCGGCAAAAAGACTTACCTTTGCACTGCCCAAGCCACGCTCTACTTGTTTGTCGGCGCGGCGAAGCATACTGACACATACATGACACACATACAAGCCATAAGCCCGAAGCGCGCGAGCCGCGCAGCACTGGTGCTCATCCTGTGACTTGCCGCGCAACAGGCCGCGCCGGCCGCAGCCGCGCTTCCAGGGCCGCAATCGCAAGCCGGGCTGATGCGCCGCGTAGCCTCTCTGCCCGCAGACAGCATCATGCGCCTTGCCGCCCGCGAGCAGTCGGCCGCCCGCGAGGAGCGAGCCATGACGCTCTACATGATGGTAGCCAGCCGCACAGAGGGCAAGAAAGACGCCCGCTCGCAGTCGATGGCCGCTACGGCAGGCCTCCGGCTGGGCGAGATGATCTATTCGCACGGTGACTATACGCGCGCCATGCGGTTGTTCGTTGGCGCCATGGAGGCAGCCGGGCGTGCCGGGCGCCGTGACTTGCAGATGGAGCTGTACAAGTGCATGGGCAATGTCTACTGTATGTTCACCGACTACCCGATGGCCCTGCGCTGCTATGCCAAGGGCCTCGACGCCGACAGTGTGGGTGCCGGCGGCACCATGGCCTACCGCCTGCTGGTCAACAGTGCATATGCGTCTGCCAAGATGGGCCAGGCGCGCAAGGCCAGGCGTTACCTTGAGGAGGCCAAGGCCACGCCCCACGAGAGCCGCCCCGAATTTTCATTCATAGAGCGCAGCTACCTCGCCATAATCCTTGAGGCCGAGCGCGATTATGCCGGTGCCGCGGCGGCGTTGCGCCCCTTGGTCAGCTATTCCGTGAGCCACGGGCTGCCGCCCGAGTTTGAGTGTACGGCCTACGAGGGCCTTTACCGCGCTTACTACCTTGACGGCGGCGCGACTCGGCGCTCTACTGGCTCGGCAGGTGCCTCGACAAGGCCGAGCGTGCTAGCCTGCTGCATATGTTCTCCGAGTCGCTCGACGTGCTGGCACGTTACTACTCCGACTGCGGCGACGAGCGCATGGCCGCTGCCTACCGCGAGCGCTATCGCCGCATAGTGGATTCCACGTTCAACTTGCGTGAGTTCAGCCGCGCAAAGGATATGCAGTTCCTTTACGAAATGAACAAGATCGACAGCGAGTTGGCCCGCCTCACTGCCGACAAGGAGCGCGACCGCGCCCTCATACGCCTGCAGCAGGCCCTCATCGTGGTCATTGCCGTCGTGGCCATTGCCGTGGGTTTGCTGCTCGCCATCGTCTGGCGGCAGAAGCCAGGCTGCGCGAGAGCTACCGCAGCCTGTTCGCCCTCAACCGCCGCGTGCTCGGGCTGCAGCCCGGCGGGGGAGGGGGCGCGCCCCGGGATGCCGGCCACAAGTACAGTACGAGCAACCTCGACGCCGGGAAGCTGGGCGAGCTGGTGGCAAGGATAGCCGCCGTCATGGACGAAACGCTCGAATATGCCGATGCCGACTTCTCGCTCGAACGCCTCGCCGAGCTTGTAGGCTCTAACAGCAAGTACGTCTCGCAAGCCGTCAACGAGCATTACGGCAAGAACTTCAGCAGCTTTGTCACCGATTACCGCATACGCCTGGCCTGCCGCCGCCTGGCCGACGACGAGGCATACGGCGCTTACACCATCGAGGGAGTGGGGCGGAGCGTGGGCTACAGGTTGAAGACCACCTTCACGGCAGCCTTCCGCCGCGTCACCGGGCTGACGCCTTCGGCCTGGCTCAAGCTGGAGCGCGAACGCCGTTCAGCCACTCCCGCCGGTCAAGATGCACCTGAGGGCTGACGCGCGTGCCGCGTGGCAGCATGGAGCAGAGGCCTTGCGTGCGGCTCTCATTGTGGTACGGATTCACGAATATGGCTTGCAGATGTTTGGCTGCAAGCCTTTTTCTGCATACTTTTGCATTGGGCTGAAAGTCGGCCCCGATGCAAGTATAACCAACAAACAGCAGCTTATGAAGAGAATATTACTGCCAGTGGCAGTGGCGTTGGCGGCACTCGCCGCGCAGGCGCAGCCGCAGGATGCCTTCCAGACGTTCGCCTGTGGCATCACGGCCGACGGCAAGAAGGTCGTGGGCTACGTAAGCACAGGCAACATGGCCAGCACCTGGGCTTGCCAATGGGTCGAGGCAGACGGCGGGCAGTGGAACATGGAGCTCCTGCCCGTGCCTGAAGGCATAACGACATCGCAGGCACGCTACGTCTCTACCGACGGCTCCACCGTCGTAGGCACGGCAACCGACGCCAACTGGGCTTCGGTAGTGCTTGTTTGGGAAGACGGTGTGTGCCGCCAGCTCACGGCTGCCGAGCTGGGCTTGCAGGGCGGCAGCGCGTCGCAGGTGTCGCTTGCGGCTGTCAGCCACAGCGCCCGCTACCTGCTGCTCAATGCCGGATACACATCTTATGTAATATACGACAGGGCCGAAGGGACAAGCCGCGGTATGGCTACCTTTGGCGACAACGCCACCCTCGGCGGCCTCGCCATCGACGACAGCGGCAATGTCGTCGGCACGGTGCCGTTCGGCTCGGTGTTCTTCGGCGGCGATATATACTACCGCCCGTTCTGGTACTCATACCAGGAGGGGCGCATACTCGACCTCTGCTACTGCATGGGGCTCTTCGCCCCGGGCGTGGAGCCGCCGTTCTCGATGGCCTTCGACGACAAGACACAGGCACAGACGGCTGCCATCTCGGCCGACGGGCGGCTCATCGTGGGCAATGTGAACGCCAACGTGATGCTGGGCGAGACGCCACAATGCTGGATGTTGGGCATCAGCATCGACGCAAAGGGCATACCGGCAACCCCAACCGGGCTCGCCGGACGCTCCGACGCGCTGCACGAGGTTGAGCTTACCTGGCTGAAAGATGAGGCCCGGTACGACGGGTTCAGCCTCAAGTCGTACAACATTTACCGCGACGGCGAGCTTACGGCCACGCTTCCTGCCACCGCCGAAGAGATGAAGATAAGGCAGACTGGCGTTCCCTGCGGCCATCCTTCATACGTGGTCGAGGCAGTCTACGAGCGCGATGGGGGCGGCCAGCTGCTCTCCCCGAGGTCGAATGCGCTGGCGATCGCTGTCCCCGACAGCTACAGCCTGCCGCTCTTCGAAGGCTTCGAGTCGGGCTCGCTCCTTACCAATTACTGGGAGGTTGTGCCTGAGTCGGGCGACGATGCCGACCTCAACTGGAACCCCTTGCAGTATGCCGGCATACCTGGCAATGCCTTGCTGACCAACACCAGCAGCCGCTTGCCTTACTCGGTGAGCCTCGTCTCGCGTCCGCTCGACGCCACGCAGATGGCTTCGGTCAAGCTTTCGTTCGCCATAATCGTGGGCTACCTGAACGTGGCCGACCAGCCTCTGGACCGCGATTCGCTCAGTGTCGACGTGTCGGTTGACGGGGGAGCCACGTGGAAAGAGGTCAAGGGATGGAGCATGGCCGACCTCGACGCCACCAAGAACTGGAGCCTGCGCACTGTCGACCTTAGCGAGGCGGCTTCCGGCAAGCTCTTCAAGCTGCGCCTGCGCAAGCACGGGCAAGGCGCAGCCATGTACTATCACCAGATTGACAACCTCTCCGTCGGCGCCGGCTCGGAGCGCACAGCGCCCTCGGGGCTCACCGGCAGCATGGCCGAGGGCGGCAAGTCGGTGAGCCTTGCGTGGCGCAACGCGTCGGGTGCATACCAGCTCAACCACATCAAGAACCTCGCCTTGAACATCTTCACCATAGGCAATGAGGGCAAGGAGGTGATAGCCGCCAACTCGTTCGGCCCGGGCGAGCTTGCGCTTTACGCCGGGAAGTACCTCAGCGGGGTCAGGACTATGCTCAACAAGTATGACTATGGCACCGACGTGAAGGGCATCCACGCAGACATAGTGGTGTTCGAGGACGGCAAGCTGGTGCGCTAGCAGGAGATAGCCGAGCCGGTGTTCAACGCCGACTTCACCGTGGCGCTTGACGAACCGCTGCCCATCGACGCTTCGAAGGAGCTGAAGATAGGCATCAGGGTCCACGATTACGATGAAACGCAGATGCCTGTGACATACATAATGTCAGCCGACTTCCTGCCGGGCAAGAGCGACCTTTACTCAGAGGACGGCGGCGCCACGTGGCTCAGGCTGTCCGACTTCTATGCCGGCCAGGGGATGCCTGAGCAGGGGTAGTGTTGCTGGAACATCACAGGATGCGTCACCGACGCCCCCGGCATGGCCTCTGCCGAGGCAGAAGAGCCATACGCTTACAATGTGCTTCGCAACGGCGTGCAGGTCAATTCGCTCATGCTCGACAAGCTGCAGACCCGCTTCACCGACCCCGAGGGCACCCAGGCCGACTGCTACGAGGTAGTGGCTTACTACCTTGACGGCACGGAGTCGGCCCCGTCCGACGCTTTCTGCGTGTCTTCGGCCGACGGCATCGACGGCTTTATAGCCGACGGCGTGAGCGTGAAGTACGCTCCCGGCGACAGCCGCATAGCCATAACCGGGCGCTATGACAGTGCGCAGCTTACTGCCATGAGCGGCATCGTGGTGGCCCGCGCCGCAGGGGGAAGCGTACCGTTGGGCGGTGTGCGGCCCGGCGTCTACCTGCTTCAGGTTGAAGTGGGCGGCCGTGTGGCTGTGCAGAAGGTGGCCATAATGGAATAAGCGGGTCACGGCCGGCGTGAAAAGGCAGCCGCCGCAGTGAGCAAGTCACTGCGGCGGCTGTATCGTGTCAGGTGAGAGACGGCCTCAGAGCCGTTCGAGCTGTACGGTGAAGTGGCGCATGAGCGGGGCCTCCCAGGCTATGCGCACGCCGCGCGTCACCTGCTCGCGGCGGTCATATACGTTCTTCAGCGCGGCTGCCACCACGTCGATGTGGTTGTCTGTGTATACGCGGCGCGGTATGGCCAGGCGCAGAAGGTCGAGCCCGTCGAAGCGGTTCTGCCGCGTCACGGGGTCGCGGTCGGCCAGCAGGTAGCCTATCTCGCAGCCCCGTATGCCTGCTTCCAGGTACAGTTCGATGGTGAGTGTCTGCGCGGGGAACTCCTCCTTGGGCACGTGGGTGAGCACCTTTGGCGCGTCCACGAAGATGGCGTGGCCGCCTGCCGGGCGCTGGTAGGGTATGCCGTATTCGTCGAGCTTGGCGGCGAGGCGGTGCACCTGGTGGATGCGAGTCTCCAGGTTGTCGAACTCGGTGTTCTCGTCCAGGCCCACAGCGAGGGCCTCCATGTCGCGCCCGTTCATGCCGCCGTAGGTGAGGTAGCCCTCATATTGCACGCAGAAGCCCTTTGCCCCGTCGTACCAGTCCTGCCGGTTGGTGGCGATGAAGCCGCCCATGTTGACTATGCCGTCTTTCTTTGCGCTCATCGTCATGCCGTCGGCCAGTGCGAACATCTCGCGTGTTATCTCCTTTATCGACTTGTCGCTGTATCCCTCTTCGCGCGTCTTTATGAAGTAAGCGTTCTCGGCGAAGCGTGCGGAGTCGAAGATTACGGGCTTCGAGTACTTGTCTGCCACGGCCCTGACGGCCCTCAGGTTCTCCATCGACACGGGTTGCCCGCCTGCGGTGTTGTTGGTTATGGTCACGATGATGAACGGTATGCGGTCGGCGTTCTCCTGCAGTGCGCGCTCCAGCTTGTCCGGGTCGACGTTGCCCTTGAACGGTATTTCGAGCTGCGTCTGCCTGGCCTCGTCGATGGTGCAGTCGAGCGCGGTGGCCTTGCGGCCCTCTATGTGGCCCTTCGTTGTGTCGAAGTGCGAGTTGCCCGGCACGATGTCGCCCTCGTGCACGAGGTAAGAGAAGAGCACGTTTTCCGCCGCGCGGCCCTGGTGCGTGGGTATTACGTACTTGAAGCCCGTCAGCCGCGATATGGTCTCCTTCAGCCTGAAGAACGACTCCGCCCCGGCGTAGCTCTCGTCGCCCATCATCAGTGCTGCCCACTGGCGGTCGCTCATGGCCCCTGTGCCCGAGTCGGTGATGAGGTCGATGTACACTTGGTTTGCCTTAAGTTGGAACACGTTGTAGTGGGCCTCCTTTATCCACTGCTCGCGCTGCTCGCGAGTGCTCTTGCGGATAGGCTCCACCATCTTGATTTTCCACGATTCTGCGAATGGTAGTTGCATAAATTGACGTTTAGGTTTGTTTTATGGTTAGTTCAGCCGCCTTGTCTGGCGTCTCTTTTCTTCATGTCTGCGGTACAGCTTGTTCCCGGCAAAGATGCTGCCGGCGTGCGGAAATGCATTGTCGGCGTGTGCGTCGGCTCTGCCGCAGTTTCCCTGTCGCCGCTTATCTTTTGCAAATGTAATGAATAAAAACGAGAAAACGGCAGTTTTGGGGTATGTTTTTTTTCGCTCGTTGGCAGGTTCCCGGCGGCCGTGGCCGCCTGTTGTAGCATGATGAAATTGTAAATGTTTGTTTGCTCCATGGCCGTCGGGCATAACGGCCTGGGCCTCAGTCAGTTGCAGAAGCCGCCGGATTGCGGTGCGAAACAGCCCGTCTTGCCCGGCAAAACGGGCTGTTTCGGCTTTCAATGTGGGCCGTTTGGCGGCCCGGCCCGCCCTCCGGCAGGCAGCGGGCCGCCGTTTGTCATATGTTTTTTCCGGCCTGGCCTGTTGCGGGGGCGCCCTCAGGGCGGCTCGAAGTGTCGAGGCCATGGCTCTGACAGTGGCTCGGCCGTTGCCGTGTGCGCCATGGCGCGCCGTCGCCATGCCGCTCCTCTGTTTCCCTTTATGCTTCACCCGTATCTCCGTGAGGCTTAAATTGTTATCCGTTTCGGTAAACTTCGGGCGCGGAAAAAGGCGTGAAGTTTTCCAAAGAAATATTTCTCTGTCTCGTGAAAAAGACCTATCTTTGCCACTGCTAACATGAAATTACGATGAATCCCGACAAGACTTTCACTTACGAAGAGGCCTTTGCCGCTTCGTTAGACTATTTCCGCGGCGACGAACTGGCAGCCCGCGTGTGGGTGAACAAGTACGCCATGAAGGATAGCTTCGGCAACATCTACGAGCGTTCGCCCGAGGATATGCACTGGCGGCTTGCCCGCGAGATAGCCCGCATAGAGCAGAAGTATGCCAACCCGATGCCGGCCGACGAGGTGTTCGGCCTGCTCGACCACTTCCGCTACATCATCCCCGCCGGCAGCCCCATGACCGGCATAGGCAACAACCACCAGATTGCCTCGCTGAGCAACTGCTTCGTCATCGGCATCGACGGCGACGCCGACTCCTACGGGGCCATCATGCGCATCGACGAGGAGCAGGTGCAGCTCATGAAGCGGCGCGGAGGCGTGGGCCACGATATGTCGCACATACGCCCTAAAGGCTCGCCCGTGAACAACTCCGCGCTCACTTCGACGGGCCTCGTGCCTTTCATGGAGCGTTACAGCAACTCGACACGCGAGGTGGCGCAGGACGGGCGCCGCGGCGCGCTCATGCTCTCCGTGAGCATAAAGCACCCCGACAGCGAGGCGTTCATCGACGCCAAGATGACCGAGGGCAAGGTGACCGGGGCCAATGTCTCGGTGAAAATCGACGACGAATTCATGCAGGCAGCCATCGACGGGCGCCCATACGTGCAGCAGTTCCCCATCGACGGCGACGAGCCTTTGTACAAAAAGGAAATCAATGCCAAGGAGCTTTGGGGCAAGATTGTGCACAATGCGTGGAAGAGCGCGGAGCCGGGAGTGCTCTTCTGGGACACCATCATACGCGAGAGCCTGCCCGACTGCTACGCCGACCTGGGCTTCCGCACCGTCTCAACAAACCCCTGCGGCGAGATACCGCTCTGCCCCTACGACTCGTGCCGCCTGCTTTCAATAAACCTTTACTCCTACGTGGTCGACCCGTTCACCCCGCAGGCGCGCTTCGACTACGACCTCTTCCGCCGCCACGTGCGCGCCGCCCAGCGCATAATGGACGACATCGTGGACCTGGAGCTCGAGAAGATAGACATGATCATGGCCAAGGTGAAGGCCGACCCGCAGTCTGACGAGGTAAAGGGGGCCGAGTACCACCTCTGGGAGAAGATAAAGCGCAAGAGCGGCATGGGCCGCCGCACGGGCGTGGGCATCACCGCCGAGGGCGACATGCTGGCCGCCATGGGCCTGCGCTACGGCACGGAAGAGGCCACGGCCTTCTCCGTCGAGGTGCACAAGGAGCTCGCGCTGGCAGCCTACCGCTCGTCGGTGGAGATGGCAAGCGAGCGTGGCGCATTCGAAGTATACGACACCGAGCGCGAGAAAGACAACCCATTCGTGGCGCGGCTGCGCGAGGCCGACCCGCAGCTATACGAGGAAATGGCCCGCCACGGGCGCCGCAACATAGCCTGCCTCACCATCGCCCCCACCGGCACCACGAGCCTCATGACCCAGACAACGAGCGGCATCGAGCCGGTGTTCATGCCCGTCTACAAGCGCCGGCGAAAGGTGAACCCCGGCGATCCCGACGTGCATGTAGACTATGTTGACGAGGTGGGCGACTCCTTCGAGGAATATATCGTATACCACCGCAAGTTCCTCAAGTGGATGAAGGTCAACGGTTACGACCTCGACAAGAAGTACACGCAGGACGAGATTGACGCCCTCGTGGCCAAGTCGCCCTACTACAAGGCCACGGCCAACGACGTGGACTGGCTCATGAAAGTGCGGATGCAAGGCGCAATCCAGAAGTGGGTCGACCATTCCATAAGCGTAACGGTCAACCTCCCGGCCGATGTCGACGAGGCACTCGTGGACCGTCTCTACGTCGAGGCGTGGCACTCGGGCTGCAAGGGCTGCACCATCTACCGCGAAGGCAGCCGCTCGGGCGTTATGCTCTCAGTGTCGAAGAAAGACAAGAAAGGCGACGGCGCAACGCTGCAGCCGGAGCCAGCACCCTGCAAGCAGCCCGAAGTGACCGAGGTAAGGCCCAAGGAGCTGGAGTGCGACGTGGTGCGCTTCCAGAACAACAAGGAGAAGTGGGTGGCCTTCGTAGGCCTGCTCAACGGCTATCCCTACGAAATCTTCACCGGACTGCAGGACGACGAGGAGGGCATAGTGCTGCCCAAGACCGTCACCAAGGGCAAAATCATCAAGCAGACCGACGAGAACGGCAAGCACAGGTACGACTTCCAGTTTGAGAACAAGCGCGGATACAAGACCACGGTCGAGGGCCTCAGCGAGAAGTTCAACCCCGAATACTGGAACTACGCCAAGCTCATCAGCGGCGTGTTGCGCTACCGTATGCCCATAGCCCACGTCATCAAGCTCGTGGGTTCGCTGCAACTCAAGGACGAGAGCATCAACACGTGGAAGAACGGCGTTGAGCGCGCGTTGAAAAAATACGTTGTCGACGGCACCGAGGCAAAGGGGCAGAAGTGCCCGGTCTGCGGGCTGGAGTCGCTCGTTTACCAGGAAGGCTGCCTCATCTGCAAGAACTGCGGGGCCAGCCGCTGCGGATAGACATTCGGCTCCCGGCGGCCGCAAGGCTTCCGGGAGCCGAAAAACCTGGGGCTGGAGTTTATAATCAAGGGCCGGTACGTCCATCCCGCGTTTCAAAGCCCAGCCCGGGCGTGCCACAGCCATCCCGGTTCGTATCAGTTTCCAAAGTTTTTCCCGACAACAACCATGCGTCTTGAATCCAGTTACATATTCCTTCGCGATGTGCGCTTCTACGCCCGCCATGGCGTTTCGCCGCAAGAGACAGCCGTCGGGGCGTGCTTCATCGTCAACCTGCGCCTTGGCTACTGCGTGGGCCGCGCGATGCAGACCGACGACGTGGCCGACACCATAAGCTACGCCGACGCCTATGAGGTGGTGAAGCGCGAGATGTCGCAGCCGTCGAGGCTCGTGGAGCACGTTGCCGGGCGCGTGGCCGAAGCCCTTCAGGCGGCGTTTCCCGCAGTGACGACAATCGACTTGAGCATTGCCAAGGCCAATCCGCCCATGGGCGCCGACTGCGCCGGGGCTGGCGTGGAGATACATTTAATAAATGATAAAACTCATTGAATTGTTCGAGTTTTTGTAGATTAATGGCTACTTTTGCACAGATTAAGAGCGTTATGGGCAAGAGGTTCTTTGCATTCCTGTGGCTTTTGCTGCTGTCTGCCGCAGCTGTCGTTGCGGCAGACGGGCGTTTTACGCTCGTGATAGATGCCGGTCACGGCGGCAACGATGCCGGTGCGAGGGGCAAGATATCCAAGGAGAAGAACATCAACCTGAGCGTCGCGCTGGCCTTCGGGCGCTATGTGGAGCGCAATTGCCCTGACGTAAAGGTCGTCTACACGCGCAAGACGGATGTCTTTGTGCCGCTCCACGAGCGGGCAAACATAGCCAACCGGGCCAAGGCCGACCTCTTCGTGTCCATCCATACCAACGCCCTGCCCAGGGGAAAGGTTGCCCGCGGCATGGAGACTTATACGCTTGGGATGCACCGTGCTGCCGACAATCTCGACGTGGCAAAGCGCGAGAACTCCGTGATATTGTTCGAGAGCGACTACAAGCAGCACTACGAAGGCTTCGACCCCAACTCATCCGAGAGCTACATAATGTTCGAGTTCCTGCAAGACCGCAACATGGCGCAGAGCGTGGAGCTTGCCCGCCTGGTGCAGCGGCGCACGTGCGCCGAGACGGGCCGTGCCGACAAAGGGGTAAAGCAGGCCGGCTTCCTGGTGCTGCGCGAGACGTCGATGCCCAGCTGCCTCATCGAACTGGGCTTCATAACCACTGCCGACGAGGAGCGATACCTCAACACCTCGTCGGGGGTGGATGCCATGGCGCGCGGCATTTACAAGGCATTCGTTGACTACAAGAAACGTTATGGGCGCGACATCACCGTGCCTTTTGCCGCCGACAAGGATTCCGGGGTGCGCCTGCCTGGCGTGGTGCCTGATGCCGACAAGCCCAAGCGTGAGACCCGCCGCGAGCGCAGGCAGCGTGAAAAGGCCGAGCGCGAGGCCCGCGAAGCCACCGAGAAAGCCCGCGAAGCCGAGCAGGAGGCTGCCCGCGAAGCCACGGCCAAGGCTGCGCCCGAGGCCGTGCAGACAGCCGAGGGCATTGCCGCCGAGCTTGCCAGTGCAAGGATGGGCGGAGGCACAGAGGCCGCTGCCGGTGCTGTGAAGGCGGAGAGCAAGGCTAATGGCGGCAGTGCTGAGAGGCCCGTAGGTGCCGATGGCGCCGACGGGGCTGGGGAAACGGAAAGCCCGGTTGCCACTTCTTCCCCTGTTTTCAAGGTGCAGCTGCTTGCAAGCAGCCGCCGCCTGCCTGCCGACAGCCCGCAGTTCAAGGGGCTGCAGGGCGTTGAGTGCTACGAGGACGGCGGCCTTTTCAAGTTCACTTACGGTTCGTCGGCCGACTATAACGAGATATACCGCCTGCGCAAGTCGGTCGCCGACAAGTTTCCAGAGGCATTCATCGTTGCCTTCAAGGACGGGCGGCGCACGGATGTGGTGGCCGCGATACGTGAGTTCAAGCAAAACAGAAACAACAAGAAATAAGAATTAGCTTATGAAATTCTTCAACCGTGAGGTGCAGATAGCCCTTGTGGCCATCGTCGGGGTGGTCGTGCTGTTCTTCGGACTGCAATTTCTCAAGGGCATTAGCCTCTTTTCCGACGAGGATGTATATTACGTTGCCTTCGACGACATCAGCGGGCTGTCTGCCTCCAGCGCTGTCTATGCCGACGGCTACCGTGTCGGCGTGGTCAAGGACATAGCATACGACTATGGCAGCCAGGGGAAAATAGTCGCTTCCTTAGGCCTTGACAAGAACCTGCGCTTGCCGAAAGGCTCCACCGCCGAGATAGAGACCGACATGCTCGGCAACGTGAAGGTGAACCTGCTCCTGGCTTCCAACCCCCTGGAGCGCGTGGCCGTGGGCGACACCATCAGCGGCGGCAAGTCGTCGGGCATGCTCGACAAGGCCGCGGGAATGCTCCCCACGCTTGAGAGGATGCTGCCCAAGCTCGACTCAATCATGGCGCGGCTCAACGTGCTGCTGGCCGACCCGGCTGTAGACCACACCCTGCACAACGTAGACAGGATAACCGCCAACCTTGCCACCACCTCGGCACAGCTCAACACACTCGTGGCCGGGCTCAACCGCAATGTGCCGGGCATGATGGCGAAGGCCGACAGCATACTCGACAACACGGGCAAGATAACAAGCAACCTCAGCCAGATAGACGCGGCGGCAACCATGGCGCGCGTTGACCAGACGCTCGACAACGTAAGGCAGATGACCGACCGCCTGAACCGCGCCGAGGGTACTTTGGGGCTGCTCATCAATGATTCGTCGCTTTACAACAACCTCAACTCAACGGCCATGAGCGCCGACTCGCTGCTCATTGACCTCAGGTTGCACCCCAAGCGCTACGTCCACTTCTCCATCTTCGGGCGCAAGGGCGATTGAGCGGCTGCCGCGTAGCACGGCGCTGGCAGACTTTTTCCCATATCTCTGTATGAGGTAAGCCTCACGCGGGAAGCGGGATGCAATATTCCGTGACGCCCGTTGGCACCACCTTTTGCCCTTTTCACAACTCGCTGGCTTTCAGTGTGTTGCGGAGAAGGGCTTTTCTGTGCTTCAAAACGGCCCGTTCTGCAGCGCGAAACGGCCTGTTCCGGTGCTTGAAACAGCCCGTTCCGGCTGTCAGGCGGCGAGCGCGCCGCCTGTCGGCCCTCATCACGCACGTTTGCGGCCTAAGGGATGGCATGGCAAAACGCCGCCGCTGCGGTAATTTTGATTTTGTCTAAATAACAAGCCTTGCCCCGTAATATACGCGCATCGTGCCGCAAATGCTTGATACAAGCCCATTTCGGTCATGGTGCCGAGCAAAACAGCGTCAGGTGCCCGCCATCCTGTCTTTGCTGGCAACGCGTTGTGAGTCAAGATGTTACAATCCTGCAACAACCATCATGGTCATCCCGTGCGCCTCCATCGTTTAAATGCCCGTAAATAAGCACTTTACGTTAGCTTGTGCCGTATGCAATTAACGGCGCACATTTGCAAGTTTGAAAAAAAAGTGCGATATTTGCAGACCAAAAACAGTACCATTCACAATTTTGAAACGGCATCACTCATAATGGTAAACAATAGCAAAGCGCTTTGGGACAAGTGCCTTGGACTTATCAAGGAGAACGTCACCGAGCAACAGTTCAACACGTGGTTCGCCCCGATAGTGTTCGAGTCCTTTGCGGCCTCGACGCGCACACTGTTGCTCCAAGTGCCGAGCCATTACGCCTATGAGTACCTTGAACAATACTACGTGGGCCTGCTCAACAAGGTGCTGGCGCGTTGCTTCGGCGAGGGCGTGGTGCTGCGCTACCGCATAGTGACCGACAAGGAGCACCACCTTACGCAGGACATCGACGCGGAGCCGCCCGCCGACATCGAGCCGCCGCGCGCCATGAGGGCCAACCAGTCGCCCACCACGCTCGACGCCGCCGTGCCGCAGGGCCTGAACCCGCAGCTCAACCCACGCCACACGTTTGCCAACTTCATTGAGGGCGACAGCAACAAGCTGCCGCGCACCGTGGGTCTCTCCATAGCCGAGCACCCTGGCAAGACCACTTTCAACCCGTTCTTCATCTACGGGCCGTCGGGCTGCGGCAAGACCCACCTCGTCAACGCCATCGGCGTGCGCTGCAAGGAACTTTACCCGCAGCGGCGCGTGCTCTACGTCAGCGCGAGGCTCTTCCAGGTGCAGTTCACCGACGCCGTGCGCCAGAACCGTGTCAACGACTTCATAAACTTCTACCAGACAATCGACATGCTCATTGTCGATGACATTCAGGAGTGGGCCACGGCCACGAAGACACTCGACACGTTCTTCCACATATTCAACCACCTATTCCGCAACGGCAAGCAGATAATCCTTGCCAGCGACCGCCCGCCCGTAGACCTGCAGGGCATGAAGGACCGCCTGCTCACGCGCTTCAGCTGCGGGCTCATAGCCGAGCTGGAGAAGCCCAACGTGCAGCTCTGCGTAGACATACTCAACTCCAAGTGCCGCCGCGACGGGCTGAAGATACCGGCCGACGTCATCCGTTTCATCGCCACCACGGCCAACGGCAGCGTGCGCGACCTTGAGGGAGTCATCAACTCGCTCCTGGCCTATTCGGTGGTCTACAACTGCAACATCGACATGAGGCTGGCCGAGCGCGTCATCAAGCGCGCCGTGAAGATAGACAACCGCCCGCTCACCGTCGACGACATACTTGAGAAGGTGTGCGCCCACTTCAACGTAACGACGCAGAACGTGTTCAGCCGAAGCCGCAAGCGCGACTATGTCATCACGCGGCAGGTCTCCATGTACTTCGCGCAGAAATATACAAAGATGCCCGCTTCGCGCATAGGCCAGCTCATAGGCAACCGCGACCACTCCACCGTCATCCACAGCTGCTCCACCATAGAGCAGCGCCTCAAGGTGGACAAGGCTTTCGCCGAGGAAATGGGCAGCATAGAAAGCTCTTTTAAAATCAAGAATTAGGAGCCGGGAATTAAGGACAGGGCTGCGCTGTGGCGGGCTCTGTGCGGCTTCCTGGGGCTATCAGTTCCTCCCAATTCTCTCAGTTCTCCCATCATTCACAGTCTTCTCGCTTCTCCCTCCCCGCCGGGGAGGGCAGGGGAGGGGCTTCATTAAACTTAAAACCAAATGTGCAAAAACAATTCTTTCATCAAGCGTGAGCCCCTGGTGTTCCGGCGCTTCCAGCGTAAGGGATACTCGCTCTTTGCCTGCTTGGGGCGCGAGGTGGTCATCGGCGTGCTCAGCGCCTTCACCCTCGCCCACGCTTCGGCCAAGGGCATCAGCATCAAGCCGCTGCCGGCCGACACCGTGGCCATGGCAACGGGCAGGGAGGTAACGCTCGGCGAGGTCAGCGTCACGGGTTCGATGGCGCCGCCGGCCTCGGGCCGCACCGTGAGAATGGTTAGTGTGCTGACGCGGGCCGACATGGCCGCCGCGCCGGCGCAGAGTGTCAACGACTTGCTCAAGTACGCCGCCGGCGTGGACGTGCGCCAGCGGGGCCCCATGGGAGTTCAGACCGATGTCAGCATCCGGGGCGGCAATTACGAGCAGGTGGCCATTCTCTTGGATGGCATCAACATCGGAGACCCGCAGTCAGGTCATAACGCCTTCGATTTCCCCGTCGACATTTCGGAAATCGAACGCATAGAAGTGCTCGAAGGACCTGCCGGGCGTGTTTACGGCACTTCATCACTGTCAGGAGCTATCAACATCGTTACACGCCGCCCCGACGAAACGGCACTGGGCGCGCGCATTGAGGGCGGCAGCCATGGCTATGCCTCTGCCGCAGCCCGCGGGGCCTTGGCCTCAGGCCGGTGGGGCAACAGCCTCTCGGGCAGCTATTCGCGCAGCGACGGCTACAGCCGCAACCGGGCAGGCGGGCTCAACGCCGACTACAGCGGCGGCAAGGCTTTCTGGCGTGGCGGCTATGCCTCAGGGCAGCTCAAGGCCGACTGGCACGCGGGCATGAGCCTCAAGGGCTATGGCTCAAACACGTTCTACGGCGCGTCGTGGGACGACCAGTACGAGCGCACCTTCAAGACCACCACAGCCCTGCGCGCCGAGACGCGCGCCGGGGCGTTGCGCCTGCGCTCGGCTCTCTATTGGAACCACGGGGCCGACCGCTTTGAGCTGTACCGCGGCTCGGAGGCGCAGGTGCCGTTCAACTACCACCGTTACGACGTGTTCGGCATCAATGTCACAGGCTTTTTCGACTGGGCTTTGGGGCGCACGGCCATCGGCGGCGAGCTTCGCAACGAGGACTTGGTGAGCACAACGCTCGGCGAACCGCTCTCTCGCCCGCACCATATTCACGGCACAGACCGCAGCTACGGCTACGGACTGAACCGAACCAACATCAACCTCATGCTCGAACACAACGTCACCCTCGGGCCGCTGTCACTCTCGGCAGGCCTCGTGGCGGCCAAGAACTCGTGGAGCGACGCGCCCTTGCGCGTCTATCCCGGCATCGATGCCAGCCTTGCCCTCGGTGGCGTGTGGACGGTCTATGCCTCTTGCAACACGTCGCTGCGCCTGCCCTCTGCCACTGAGCTTTACTATTCAGTGGGTGGGCACAAGGCCGACAGCCACCTGCAGCCCGAGGAGCTGACGGCCTATGAGGGCGGCGTGCGCTACAGCTATGGCGGTCTCAGTGCCTCCGCGTCGTTATATCACAATCGCTACCAGAACCTTATAGACTGGGTGCGCACCGTGGCCGACGGCCCCGATGCTCCGTGGCGGTCGGTCAACTTCGCGCGCATCAATGCGCTCGGCGTGGAGTCTTCGCTGCGGCTCGACTTATGCCGGCTGCTGCCCGGCCAGAGGCTGCTGCGCTCATTGGCTGTTGACTACAACTACATAACGCAGGACATGGACGGCACGGAGGGGCTTGAGAGCCGCTATTCACTTGAGTACCTGCGCCATAAGCTCGTGGCCAGGCTCGGGCTCGACCTGTTGCCGCGCCTTTCGCTCGATGCCAGTTGCCGCTACCAGGACCGCAAGGGGGCCTATACCGACACCGGCGGTGCCACACGTGCCTACTCGCCCTACGCCGTGGCCGATGCCCGGCTGGCATGGAACGCCGGGCGCTACCGGCTCTACCTTGAGGCCAACAATATCTTCGGCATCTCCTACGTGGACTATGGCAATGTGCCGCAGCCCGGGTTCTGGTTCATTGCCGGTGCGGCGGTGGTAATCAAGGATTGAGAGTTAAGAATTGAGAATTGAGAGTTGGGCTGTGCGATGCTCCGTGCGGCTTCTTAGGCCGCTTGGGTTCCATATGGTGCCTAAGCGGCCTATGCTTTTCAGTCCTTACAGCCTTTCCCTCTGTATGTGTCGCCCATCATGGGTGAGATAGGAGGGAAATCTTTTTGCTTTATTTATTAATAAATCTTAACGGGGGGGGTAAAAGTGCTTTAAATATTGTTTCCAATTTAAATAAATTACTCAAGTTTCGGATTTAGGTTTTATGCAGTCTGAGCGATCAGTTGCATGGCCTTGAACCTGCGGTTATCCCGTA
>CALUGQ010000007.1 GCA_944320235.1 uncultured Prevotella sp. | reverse complement strand
CTTTTAGTACGCCCGATAAAAAGAGAAACCCTTGATAATCAGTTGATTACCAAGGGTTTGAAGTACCCAGACCCGGGATCGAACCGGGATGGATTGCTCCACTGGTGTTTGAGACCAGCGCGTCTACCGATTCCGCCATCTGGGCCAGTTTTGTGGGTGCAAAGATACACATAAAATCCGAATTAGCAAATTTTTCATTCAAAAAACTTAAAATCCTTGTCCGTTTCACTTTTAATCAGTAACTTAGTGGGCATAAACAGGGAATGCCGGCCACACGACGCCGACGGGGAGCTGCCAAGGAAGGCACAGGCTACCCGAAACGACAGGGAACGCCGGCCACACGATGCCGACGGGGAGCTGCCAAGGAAGGCACAGGCTACCCGAAACGGCAGGAACGCCTGCCACACGATGCCGACAGGAAAGCTGCCAAGGGAGGCACAGGCTACCCGAAACGACAGGGAACGCCGGCCACACGATGCCGACAGGAAAGCTGCCAAGGGAGGCACAGGCCATTCCCGCCCGCAGGCAGAAACAGATGTCACGGCGGCCGGTGATTCCAGTGAGGCGGAGTTGCCGCCAGCAGTTGCCACGGCGGCAAAAGCTTGCGGCCCACGGGGGCCGCACAGGCAGGCCGTGGGCCGCAAGCGTGACGCAACGGAAGGCGATGGCCACCCGGCGCAGGCCGCAGACACCGAGCGGCTACAGACGACGAAACCAAAGCTTATCATATCCTATGGAAAAAAAACTAAATAATTACTGTGTTATCCTTGCTGGCGGCAAAGGCCGCAGGCTGTGGCCGTGCAGCCGGGAGAAGAAGCCCAAGCAGTTCATCGACTTCTTCGGCACGGGGCGCACTCAGCTCCAAGCCACGTATGACCGCTTTGCCAAGCTCATCCCCACCGAGAACATACTGATATGCACCAACCGCGACTACGCCGGGTTCGTGCGCGAGCAGCTTCCTGCCGTGCATGATGGCAATGTGCTCGTGGAGCAGATAAACCGCAACACCGCCCCGTGCGTGGGCTGGGCCGCAGCCGAGGTGTACAAGCGCAACCCTGCGGCGGGCATCATCGTCACGCCGTCAGACCAGTTCGTGCTCGACGAGGCGGCCTTTGCCGGCGATGTGGAGCGCGGGCTGGCTTTCGTGGCCTCGCACGACATAATGCTCTCCATGGGCGTGAAGCCTACTCGGCCTGAGCCGGGATACGGCTACATACAGGCGGGCGAGCGGCAGTGCGACGCCGAGGGGGTGTTCAGCGTGCGTTCGTTCACAGAGAAGCCCGAGCGCGACTTCGCCCGCGTGTTCATGGAGAGCGGCGAGTTCCTATGGAACACGGGGCTGTTCCTTTCGAGCGCGCGCAACTTCTACAACAACTTCTGCCGCCTGTTCCGCGACGCCCACCGCAACGAGGAGGGGCTCGGCAACCGCACGGTGGACGACACGCTGGCATTCATCCGCGAGCACTACGCCTCCTACCCCAACCTCTCCATCGACTGCGCCATACTCGAGCGCAGCCAGGGTGTGTGCGTGATGAAGTGCGACTTCGGCTGGGCCGACCTCGGCACGTGGCACTCCATCTACGAGTGCATGCACAAGAACGCCGACGACAATGTAACCATCGACTCTGACGTGATGCTCGAGGACTGCCGCGACAACGTGATAAAGCTGCCCAAGGGCAAGCTGGCCGTAATCAACGGGCTCGACGGGTACATCGTGGCCGAGGAGGGCGGCGTGCTCTTCATCTGCAAGAAAGGCGACTCGTCGGCCCTCGTGCGCAAGTATGTCAACAAGGTGAAGATGGAGCACGGCGACGAGTACGTGTAGGAAGGGAAAAATTAAAAGCGAAAAATTAAAAAGCGAAGGGTGGAGAGTCTGCCAGGCGCACTGTCATTGGCGCCGGCGGGCTCTCCACCCTTCGCTTTTCCCCGGCTGCCACGGCCACGCTCGTGGCCGTGGCAGCCGGGGCCGGAAGTCACTCACCTGCCTCGAACTCCCGCAGTATGCGGGCGGCTGCGTCGGCCATCTCTGCGTCGGTAAGGCTGAGCTTTGGGTTGGCGAAGTTCATGTCCTTCTCCGTCTGCATCGGGACAAGGTGTATGTGGGCGTGAGGCACCTCGAGGCCCAGCACGGCCATGCCCACCTTGCGGCACGGGAAGGCCGCCTTGATGGCCCTGGCCACGCGCTTTGCAAACACCGCCATCTCGGCGAGCTCGCCGTCCTCCAGGTCGAAAATGTAGTCTTCCTCGCGGCGCGGTATCACGAGCGTGTGGCCTTTCACGAGCGGGTTGATGTCGAGGAAGGCGTAAAACTTGTCGCTCTCGGCGCACTTGTAGCTCGGTATCTCACCGGCTGCTATCCTTGCGAATATCCCTGCCATGTCTCGTTCCTCCCCTTATGCTATCGAAATGTTGTCGATGCGCAGCCTTATCGTGCCGCGCGGAATCTTTATCTCCACCTCGTCGCCCACCTTCTTGCCGAGCAGGCCCTGGGCTATGGGGGTCATGATTGATATCTTGCCCTCGCGCAGGTTGGCCTCGCTCTCGCTCACTATGGTGTAGCTCATCTTGGCCTTGTTGGCCATGTTGGTCATCTCCACCTTGGTGAGTATCTGCACCGTGTCGGAGCTGAGGCGCGACGTGTCCACTATCTTGGCCTCCTGCAACGCCAGCTTCACCTGGTTTATCTTATCCTCAAGGTGGGCCTGCGCCTCCTTGGCCGCCTCGTACTCCGAATTCTCACTCAAGTCGCCCTTGTCGCGAGCCTCAGCGATAGCGGCTGACGCCTTAGGGCGCTCCACGCTTTCCAAGCGTTTCAACTCGGCTACCATCTTGTCGTAGCCTTCTTGCGACATATAAGCCATAATCTGTTTTGTTTTTAAGCGTTAATCATTGTCTTTCCGGGTGCGGAGCCATGCGGAAACGAGTCATAAAAAGAAAGAATCCCGGCACACACCGATGCCGGAATCCTCGTAATATCCTCGTCTTCTCTTTTTGCTCCGTTTGCAAAGATAGGCATTATTTCCCGAGCTGCCAAGCCCCCGAGCGTTAAAAAAGCCTTTTTGCCTGCGTCCGCCGCCCGGGCCGGGCCGCAGGCTGTGGCGCCGTGGCCGCCCGGTTGGCAGTGGCTGTAAGAAGTTTTCGCTACTGCGGGCCGTCCCGGGGCGCCTGCGCCAACAGCCTGGCAGCCAGGCGGTTGGCCCCGCGGCTCGGGCTGGGCTTCAATGAGGGCCTCCTTGACGGGCGGAACAGGCCGTTTTGCCATGCAAAAAGGCCGCCATCGCAGCGCGCAACGGCCCTTGCCGCAGTTCGTGGCGGAGGCTGTAAATTATTTTGCTACCTTGCCGCGGTTCTCTTCACCGTGTTCACCGTGCCGTCGGCGCGCCGGGCTTTCTCGATGTAGAGGCCGGCCGCCGGGCGTGCGGCGAGGCGCGTACCCTGCAGGCTGTAGTACTCGGTGGCCACCACCCGGCTGTTCTCGCGCCCGCCGGTCAGCTCGCTTATGCCCGTCGTGACGTCGAGCTGCTCTATCACCCAGCGCAGGCGCGTGCGGTCGGCAGGGTTGGCAAACGAGAGCGGCCCGCCCTTGCCATCGGCATCGGGCTGCCCCACGTTGAAGCAGCGCACGTTGTCGGCCGATACCTGTATGTAGAAGGCGTGGCGGCCGTTGTCCTCCTTGGCGTAGTATGGGTAAACGGTGGCAGGCTCGGCCGAGAGCGTGCCGGCCACTTGCAGGTACGTGCCGGTCTTCTCGTTGCGTATGTACACGTTGCCGCCCTCGCCGGCCTTTATGTTCCAGCGCGCCTCGGCCAGAGCGGCTGCCGGGTCGGCCTCTCCGCCTGCAAGCTGGTTCTCGCTCAGCCCCACTATGTACACGAGCGAGTCGCTCTTGCCGTCGGCGTGCCTTGTGGTGGCGAGGTAGCGCCGCCCGTCGTCCATCGTGGCGTCCACGGTGTTGGCGTTCCACGTCGTGCCGTAGCTGTATATGTTGAACAGCTTCGAGTCGTCGAAGCCGGCCAGCGTCATGATCCTTGTGCCCTCGAAGGCGGCCTTGGCCTCTGCCAGCGCACTGGCGGCGGCGTTCACCTGCTCTTGCGTCGACTCGCCGCGGTTTGCCTTGGCAAGCTCTTCCCTGGCCTCGGCTATGGCGTCGGTGAGGGCCTCGTGGGCCTCCTCGGGGTAGCAGAGCGTGCGGTTGCCCACCTCGGCGTCGGCGGCCAGCTGCTCAGCCTCGGCTATCGCCACGTCGAGCGGGTTGGTGTAAAGCCCTATCATGTCGGCGTCGACCGACGAGAAGGTGTACACCATGTCGGCGCGGTGCAAGTCCTTTGCGCCCCATATCCACTGCTCCTCGAAGTTCACGGGGCGCAGCTGGTTGCCGCTCTTCTGCGGGCTCTCTATCCTGAACATGGCCACCTGCGTCTGCATGCCCGACTGGGCCACGGTCTCGTTGCCCGAAAACTCTATCACGAAGGGCGCGGCCTCGTCGACGGCCGTCACGTATGCGTTCTCGCCTATGGTCACTTCGGAGGGGTTGAGGTACTGCTTCGTGGCATAGTTGCGTATGTATACCTGCGATGCGTCATCGGGGCAGGCGGTTATCTCCCACAGCAGCTCGGGGTTGTTCCACGTGAACTCGCCCGTGGAGACGAGCTTCCCGTCGGCCGCGAACTTGAGGTACTTGGGGTTGCCGGCAAAGGTTGTCGAGCTGTTGTAGGCCACGGTGCCGTAGTTTATTATGCGGTAGAGCTTGCCTTCCTCGGGCGCGAACGTGGTGGTCCCGGCAGCTATGCCGCCGGCGGGGCGCATGTGCTCGTCGTTTACCGATACGGTGGCGGAATAGAGCGACTCCTCCCCGCCCTTGACGGTCTTCAGGCGGAAGTAGTATACCTGGCCCTCTGCAAGGCCGGTGATGGTGGCCTGTGTCTCCGTGCCGCCCACCCGCTTCACCTCGGTGAAGCTCACGCCGTCTTCCGACTGCTCTATCACTATGCAGTCGGCCTCCTCCTCCATGTTCGTCCAGGTAAGCACGGCTGTCGTGGCATCCTGCATCGTGGCCGTCACCGCCTGCGGGTACATC
Source organism: uncultured Prevotella sp. (assembly GCA_944320235.1). Taxonomy (GTDB): domain Bacteria; phylum Bacteroidota; class Bacteroidia; order Bacteroidales; family Bacteroidaceae; genus Prevotella. The sequence continues at coordinate 114,257 of CALUGQ010000007.1, read as the reverse complement.
AGGTAGTCGCTCGCGTGGGCCAGGCTGTTTATGTAGTCCTCTATGTTGGTGTAGCCGTTGCCGTCGGCGTCGCCGTCAGAGTCGGCCACATTGGGGTCGGTGCCGTTGGCCAGCTCCCACTCGTCGGGCATGCCGTCGCCGTCGGTGTCAACCGGGGCGGTGCCGCCCGCGAGCGTGCCTATGCCGCCCACTTCCTGCTCGCTGTCGATGATGGCGCCCTCAGCGCCGAGCGACGCGAGCTGGCCGATGATGCGGCGGTCGTGCGAGTCCCTCACGCGCGACGCCCCGGCGTGCTCCAGCACGGAGTGGTAAGCCTCCTCGGCGGTCTCGAGGTTCATCGGCGCGTTGCAGGTAAGGTTGGGGTTCTGCATCGGCGTTGCCCCGTTGTAGTCGGTTATCAGGCGGCCGTTGAGCTTGCCGTCGCGGTTGTCGTCGGTGTAGTTGCCCGTGCTGTACAGGTGGTCGGTCTCGGTCCAGTCGTCAAAGTACTTGTTGGTGCCGGTGCTCGGGCCTGTTATGAAGTAGTTGTTCATCACGTCCTGGTAGTTGTCGGCGGCGGAGTGGCCTCCGATTATGCCCATGGAGTAGTTGTACACCACGTTGTTGTAGTACTGCAGGTAGCACTTCATCTTCGGGTTGCGGCTCTTGTTGTTGGCCCAGAGGCAGTGCGAGATGGTCCAGTTGCGCGTGCCGTCGGTTATCGCGCCGAAGTTCTGCGGGTCGATGCCCTCACTGATGATGCAGTTCTGGTAGGTGATGTTGTTGGCGTTGGTTATGTGCACGTTGTCCCAGCGGCCCCATGATATGGAGCAGTGGTCGAGTATGACGTTCTGGCAGTCGTCCATGGTGAGCGTACACTTGTCGCTCGGCATGCTCAGGCTGCCGCGCATGCGTATGTAGCGCATGATGATGTTCTGCCTCTTCGACATGATGAAGCGGCCCCCGTATACGGTTATGCCCTCGCCCGGTGCGGTCTGCCCGGCTATGGTGATGTTGTCGCCGGCCACGGTGAGGTTCACGTTAGTCACGTCAATCACTCCGCTGACATCGAACACTACGATGCGGTTCGACTTGCTTACGGCATCGGCCAGCGAACCAGGCCCGGAGGCGTTGAGGTTTGTCACGTGCACCACTTCGCCGCCGCGCCCGCCGGTGGCGTATGCGCCGAAGCCCTCAGCCCCGGGGAACGCAAGCTGCTGCGCCCCGGCCTGTGCGCATAGCATCAGTGCCGGTAGCATTAATAGATGTTTCTTCATTCTTCTTTGGTTGTTAGTTTGGTAATAAAATAAATGTCAGTATATCCCGCCATTGTCGGGGTTGTTCCATATTGCCAGTAGTGTGCCGCTGTGCCGTCGCGGCACGATAGTTGCCTGTCAGCAGGCAATGGGAAAACATCAGGGGGAGCCTGTTCCCAGACTCCCCCTGGTTCAGCTTGCCAGCTGCAAAGGTACAAAAAAAATCACTAAAGCCTCGGTGGCCCGTCAAAAAAATCCAAATACTGCCTTTCGCGGAGCCATTTCCTGTACTCGTCGGGGTCGGGTTTGAGCAGTTCGTAGCTGCCCTTTGACCACACCGTGCTGTAATGCCTTATAAGGCGCAGCTTCAGTTCCACGAAGCTGAACTTCTCGGTCATGGACTTGCGGTCTATCAGCAGGTACGGCAACTTGTCGCCTCCGCCTGTGTATACGAAGGCAGACGCGATGTAGTACGAGTTCATTTTCCTTGACGTGAACACGTCGGAGAGCACGGCGTATGGCTTGCACTCGAGCACCGATATCAGCGGCAGCGAGAAGTTGCATATCAGGTAGCTGCCCTTGGGGAGCAGCGGTTTCACCTCGCGGATCATCATGTTGTACATGTCGGCGTTCTCGCGGGTGGTCATTATCGGCCCCGTGACGGGGCTGTCGATGGTGTACCGGCATTCAGAGCGTGTGCCTTCCTCCATCATGGGGCGCCATGCGTTGGTCAGCAGCAGTGCCACGCAGACGGCGGCGAAGGCCACTGGCGCCACCTTGCGGCAAGCCCTGCAGGCGCCCAGGCCCAGCGTCGGCAGCGAGCGGTTTATTATTGCCATGGCGAGCGGCGTTGACAGGAAGCCGATGTACTGTCCGAAGAACGCCGTCCCGCCGTTGCTGCCAATGGGATATACCAGCGGCACGAGCAGCGAGAGCACGAAGAGGCACTCCAGCTCATCCCACAGCACCGAATTGATGATGACGAAGGCGAGGGCGGCAAGCGCCAGTCCGGCCGTAATGTTGCCCGAAGGCTCCCAGAAATACACGCAGGGTATCACCGCCAAGGCAAGGGCGCAGATGGCCGCCTTGCGCAGCATGCCGCCCAGCCGCAGCCTCGCCAGGACCATCAGCGCGGCTATCACGGCTATGGGGGCGAAGCCGGCCACATACTCCTTCCACGTAGTGTAGAGTCCTATGAGCAAGTTCTTGGGGCTGTGCGGGTCTTCCACGTTGGTGCCTATCCCCACCAAGTCGAGCATCGTCTGCTCCAGCATGCCGATGCTTCCGTCGGCCCACGCGCCGAGCAACACGGCTGCGCAGCCTGTTATGCAGCCACAGAAGAAGAACAAGAACTGCTCCGATACTTCAAAGAACGCGTAGTAACGCTTGCTCACCGCGGCGGCCAGGAGGGGCAGGGCGATGAAAGTGAGGTTGGGAACGCGGAAGAAGAAGGCCACGCCCACGATGGCGCCGGAGGCGAATATGAGCCACAGCGAGTTGCGTTCGAACGCCCCCGCGTGGTAGGTGATGATGGCCAAGGTGAGCAATGCCACCGAATAGTCGTTGTAATTGATGTCGGTGTAGCTGCCGAAGCAGGCCAGCGTGGCCATGGCCAGGCCGGCTATGACGTAGCGGCGTGGCATGTATCGCTTCAGGTAAAGGTATATCACGGCCTGCATGGCGACGTTGAGCGCCACGGCCATGAGCCTTATGGCGATGAACGACTGCGCGCCCAGGAGGCTGCACAGCGCGCCGGTGAGCTTGTATGTCAGGTACCACTGGCCAAGGTATTGGCAGGCCCAGGGGTCGTAGTTGAAGTTCAGGTAGCCTGCGAGGTACATCCCGGGGTCGAGGTACGACAGCCCCTGCAGCGTTTGCAGGGCGAGGAAGACCGTCGCGGCGAGCAGGTAGGCGGGGAAAGCCAGCCGGCCCAAGTTTCTTTTCTTATTTTCCATTTGTTTTTTCTGTTAAAGTTTCGTTCCTTTTGTGGCGCCCTGGCGGCTGCCGCAGGCTGGGCAGGCCGCAGCCTGCGCCACACTGAGCGTGCGGAACTGCATTGTCAGCGCGTCCACCGCCAGCAGCCGGCCGGCGAGCAGGCTGCCCGCGCCGCTGAAGAACTTGAGTGCCTCGGTTGCCTGCACCGTGCCGAGGATGCCGACCACGCTGCCCAGCACCCCGACTTCCTCGCCCGAGGGCACCTCGCCGGCCGGCGGCTCGCCGCCGTAGAGGCAGCGCAGGCAGGCCGTGCCGGGCAGGTGGGTCATGGCCTGGCCTGCAAAGCGCAGCACGCCGGCGTAAGAGAAAGGCTTGCCCTGTGCCGTGCAGACATCGTTTATGAGGAATTTCGCGCCGAAGTTGTCGGTGGCGTCGATGATGAAGTCGTAGCCGCCGATGATTTGCCCGGCGTTGCCGGGGGTGAGCATCGCGCGGTATGTGTCTACGCGCACGCCGGGGTTTACGGCCAGCATCTTCTCCCTTGCGCTGTCCACCTTGGCCCGGCCCACGTCGGCCGTGGTGTGTATGACCTGCCGTTGCAGGTTGCTCAGGCTCACGCAGTCGGCGTCGGCCAGCCCTATGCGGCCCACGCCGGCGGCGGCGAGGTAAAGGGCTGCGGGCGAGCCCAGCCCCCCGGCCCCCACGATGAGCGCGCTCGATGCCATGATGCGCTCCTGGCCCTCGGCCCCCACGCCCGGCAGCACCGTGTGGCGGGCGTAGCGTTGCATTTGCTCTGCGGTCATTGGCATGGCGGTCAGAGCAGCTGTGGCAGTTCGTACAGCCTCATGCCGTTGCTGCCCTTTATCAGTATTGTGTAGCCTTCGGGGCGGTGGCGGGCTATCTCGGCCTTCACCTCGCCCACGTCGGCGAACTTGCGGAAGGGGCAGCTGGTGCGGGCGAACTCCTCGCCTACGAGCCACACGCGGTCAAGCCCGGCTGCGGCCAGCGCGTCGGCCACGCGCTGGTGCTCGCCGGCCGAGGCGTCGCCCAGCTCGCGCATGTCGCCGATGATGGCCATCTTCGGCCCTCCCTCCATGCGGCTGAAGTTGTCTATCGCTGCGGCCATGCTCGTGGGGTTGGCGTTGTAGGCGTCTACCACGAGCGTGTTGCTGCCGGTCCGCTCGAGCTGCGAGCGGTTGTTGCTCGGCTTGTAGGCCTGCAGCGCGTGGCACACCTGGCTTTCGCTCACGCCGAAGTGCAGACCTATGCAGGCCGCCGCCAGCATGTTGAGGGCGTTGTAGCTGCCGATGAGCTGCGTCTGCACCCTGTGCCAGCGGCCCCCGGCGGCCCGCCAGTCGAGGCAGAGCAGCGGCGAGCACGAAGCCACCCGCCCCTCCACGGCCAGCCCCGGGGTGCCTTCGAGGCCGTAGCCCACGGTGGCCAGCCCGGCGGCGATGGCCTTGAGGTGCTCGTCGGCGGCGTTGATGAACACCCGGCTGCCCTCCCTCTGCCTCAGGAAGTCGTAGAGCTCGCCCTTTGTCCTGACCACCCCCTCGAACGAGCCGAAGCCCTGCAGGTGGGCCTTGCCCACGTTGGTGATGATGCCGCAGGTAGGCTCGGCGGTCTCGGCCAGCCGCCTTATGTCGCCCGGGTGGCTCGCCCCCATCTCCACCACGGCTATGTCGTGCCCGGGGGCGAGGCCGAAGAGCGTCTTCGGCACGCCCACGTCGTTGTTGAAGTTGCCCTGCGTGCAGTGCACGCTGTACTTCTCGGCGAGCACGGCGGCTGTCAGTTCCTTGGTGGTGGTCTTGCCGTTGGTGCCTGTTATGCCTATCACGGGTATGCTGAAGCGGCGGCGGTGCTCGCGCGCCAGCATCTGGAAGGTGTGCAGCGCGTCGCCTACGAGCAGGCAGCGGCTGTCGGTGGCTGCCGCCGGGTCGTCGACCACGGCATACGAGCAGCCATTGGCGAGCGCGGCTGCCGCGAAGCGGTTGCCGTCGAAGTTGCCGCCCTTGAGGGCGAAGAATATCGAGCCCTCGGGGCAGTCGCGGCTGTCGGTGGTTATCGCGGGGTGCTCGGTGTATAGCCTGTAAAGCTCCTTTATGTCCATTTTGTGTGTTGTTTTGTGTGCAAAGTGATATTGTGTGTATGCAGGCGCAAAGCCTTGCGCCTTGCCTTCCTGCCTGAAAATCGTTTACAAATGCCCTCCCTGCCGGGGTGCCGCCGTGCCTCCGGGCTGCAACGTGGCCCGCCTGGCGGTGGCGTATGGGCTGTTTCGCAGTTCAAGGCGGGCCGTTCGGCGCGGCGTTTCGGCCCGTTTCGCAATGCGCTGAGGCCCAGCCTGTTGCGCGGAGGGGCCGGCGGGGCGAAATGGTTTTACACCTGCGGCGCGGAGGCGGGGCAGGGCTTGCGCCTGCAAACTTACTTATTTTTTCCGAGACTGGAGACGTTTTTGCCGCCAAAGAGTGCGCCAGAGGCCCCAAAAGCCGCCCACAAGCCCCCGGCCGCCCCTCTATTTGGCGCAAAACGGCAAAAACACGGCCCTTTGTTTTGTCTTTTTCGCGATTTGTGTTACCTTTGTGGAAGCAACGCCGCGCCGCCACAGGGGCGGCACGGCGGCGCGGCCTAACACCCAGCGACTATGACACAGGAAGAAAAGACAGCTATAGAGGAGCGGATAGTCGACGTGCTCCGCACCGTTTACGACCCCGAGATACCGGTGAACATATACGACCTCGGGCTCATATACAAGGTCGACGTGAAGGAGACGGGCGACGTAGACGTAGACATGACGCTCACGGCCCCGTCGTGCCCGGCGGCCGACTTCATAATAGAGGACGTAAGGCAGAAGGTAGACACCGTGGACGGCGTGCGCAACGCCACGGTGAACCTCGTGTTCGAGCCCGTGTGGGACCAGAGCATGATGACCGAGGAGGCCCGCGTGGAGCTGGGCTTCGACTGACGCGGCCTGCCGCAGGCACACCTCCCACACATCAGCAACCCTAAAACCTACTTCTTATGAGAAATGTCTATTTCCTCTCAGACGCGCACCTCGGCTCGCTCGCCATCGACCACGGGCGGATGCACGAGCGGCGGCTGGTGCGCTTCCTCGACAGCATAAAGCACAAGGCGGCAGCCATATACCTGCTCGGCGACATGTTCGACTTCTGGTACGAGTACCGCTGCGTGGTGCCGCGCGGCTACACCCGCTTCCTTGGCAAGCTCTCGGAGCTTACGGACATGGGCGTGGAGATTCACTACTTCACCGGCAACCACGATATCTGGGCCTACAACTACCTGGAGATGGAGTGTGGCGTGATACTGCACAAGCAGCCGCTCACCACCGAGATATACGGCAAGGTGTTCATGCTGGCCCACGGCGACGGCCTGGGCGACCCCGACCGCAAGTTCAAGCTGCTGCGCGCCGTGTTCCACAACCGCGTGTGCCAGGCGCTCTTCTCGGCGCTCCACCCGCGCTGGGGCGTGGCCTTCGGCATGCTCTGGGCAAAGCACAGCCGCTTGAAGCGGATGAACGGCGGCGAGCCGCCCTACATGGGCGAGCGCAGGGAGCACCTCGTGCTCTACACCAAGCAGTACATACAGACCCACAGCAACGTGGACTACTTCATATACGGGCACCGCCACATAGAGCTCGACCTGCAGCTCACGAAGAAGGCGCGCATGATGATACTCGGCGACTGGATAACGCAGTTCACCTACGCCGTGTTCGACGGCGAACACATGTTCCTCGAGGAGTACGTGGAGGGCGAGTCGCAGCCGTGAGCAATATGGGAAAGGCCGTTCCGCTGTTGCGGAACGGCCTTTTTCAGCCCGCGCCGCGGCGGGCGCGCCATCGCGGAAGTACTGTTCAGAATTTTATCGCCTTGCCCGCGCCCTCGTGCTCCGGCTCGAACTTGATGCCGAGCAGGGCGGCGATAGTGGCTGCCACCTGGTTGTTGTGGTAGTCGCCCGAGGCCAGTTCGCCCTTGGCCGGCACGCCCGCGCCGAAGGCCATGAGCCATGTCTCGTTGGAGCGGTCCACCTCGCGGCTGTGGTGGAACCAGCCCTTGCCCTCGCTCACGCCGCGGCCGTGGTCGCAGGTGATGATGAACGTGGTCTGGTCGCGATAGAACGGGTCGGCCTGCGCCGTCTCCCACAGTTCCTTTATGAAGCGGTCAACATCCTGCGCGGCCTCGAGGTAGAGGCGGTAGTTGCCCGCGTGGGCCCACTCGTCGGTGTCGCCGTAGCCCACGAACATCAGTTCCGGGTGGCGCGACTTCATGGCCTCGAGGGCATACTCGTGGGTGAACACGTCGAAGCGCTCCTCCTCCCAGTAGCGGGGCGTGCCGTCCTGCAGCTTGTTCACGTACAGCTCGCGCTCCGTGGGCTGCTTGGACAGCGAGTGGCGGTAGTTGGCGTTCACCTCAAGTCCGCTGCGCTTCTCGTTGAATATCTGTATGAAGCGGCCCCAGCTGCCGAAGACGAGCACCTTGCCGCGGTACTCCGGCGTGTTGTTGGCCACCTCGAAGACCGTCATGTTGGGGTTGGGCAGCGGGGCGTTAGAGTTGATGTTCACGTCGTCGGGGTAGCCGCAGAGGGTCTCGTTGTACCCCGGGTAAGAGAACCACATGTTGTTCGTCACGCTCATGCGGCAGCCCTTGTCGCGGTTGCCGATCATGATGCCGTTCTTGGCGATGTGCTCCCAGGTGAAGGGCATGAGCGCGCGGCGACGCCCTTCGGCCGTTGGCCGCCAGAAGTCGGCCTTCATCATGGCAGGGTTGCCGAACTCCTTGTCATTCACCAGCAGCGAGTCGGCGCCGCGATACAGCTCCTGCCAGCGGTAGCCGTCAACCATCACCACAATCACTTTGCTCTTTGCCTGAGCCACGGCCGGTGCCAACAGCAGGGCGGCCAGCAGCAGTTTTGCTATCCTTTTCATCGTTGTTTTGGTTTTGGGAGGGCTGGGAGCACTGGGAGTTGCGGGGGAGCTGAGAGCGATGGGAGCCGTATGGCAGCCCATTATCAATTCTCCATTCTCAATTCCCAATTCTCCGCGCAGCCCGAGTTTTAATTCTTAATTCTTAACTTTTAATTATTGAAGTCTTCCGGCCAGCAGACCTCGTGCTTCACCGAGCCGTCGCTCATGCGAATCCACGTCCTGAAGCCGCGCTTGCCCTCGGTAAGCTCGATGACGCGCGCGCCGCGGCGCCCGTCGGTATAGGTGGTCTTGCCGCCGGTGAACTGCCCGTAGCCGAGCAGAATGCCGTGCCACGGGGTGACGTAGTTGTTCACGTGGTCGTGGCCCACGAACGTTCCCATCACGTCGCCGGCCTCAAGCATGGCGGCGAACATGCCCGAGTTGATGGCCGGCGAGCAGGCCTTCTCGCCGCGCTGGCCCACGAGCGGGTTGCCCAGAGCCGTGGAAGCCTCGTTGTACTCGGGGAAGGGGATGTGGAAGAAGGCCAGCGCAGGCAGCGGCTTGCCGCCGTTGGCGGCGGTCAGCGCGGCGCTCTTGCGGGCATACCAGTCTATCTGGTCGCGGCGGAACCAGCCGTATCCCTTCAGGCTGTCAATCGTAGAGTAGGCGTTGCTGTCCATTACGTAGAGCATGGCCTTGGTCTGCTTGCCGTCGGCGGAGGTCACGCTGATGGCGAAGTCGTTGCCCTCGGCCTGGCTGTTGAGGCTGCCCTGCTTCTTCCTTATGTAGTCGAAGAGTTGCTGCCGGGTGAGGTCTTGCTCGTCGTCGTGGTTGCCAAGGGTGGCGGCATAGGGTATTCCGCGGCTTATCGCCGGCTCAAAGGCGCGGTCGAGGCCCTCGGTGGCGGGCTTGGCGGTGGTTATGTCGCCGGTGTATATCACCAGGTCGGGCTTCTCCTCGTCGAGCACCCGGTTCATGTTCGCTGCGGCATCGGCCGTGGCGGGGTCGCCCGCGCGCCAGTGGATGTCGGTGAACTGCACGATCTTCAGTTTGCCTTCGTTGTTGAATCTCACGCTCTGTGCGCTCACGGCCAGCATCCCTGCCATGCAGAGCGCGGCGGCGCAGAAAAGTCTTTTTGTCATGTTTGTTGGTTGTTTATTTTTATTTTATTCTTATTGTCGGTATTGTTCCGTCCTGCCTGCGGCAGAAAGCGGAACTTTGTTTTTTGATACTCGGCGGGCAGGCCGGATGCCGTCTGCAACCCATTGATAATCAGTGGGGTTAAGAAACGTGCCGTCTCGCAGTACAAAACAGGCCGTTTCGCACGGTGAAACGGGTCGCTTTGGAAGCCAAAACGGCGCATTTTGCGAGCCGAAACGGCAGGCTTTGATTTTTGATACGAATTTGGACATCATGCACGCTGTAACAAAATGGGTAACAATGCTCGTGGCTCTTAATGTAAGAACCGGCCGGGCCAAGGCGGCATCCGGCCGGTTCGAGCGTATGTGCAGTGTTGTTTCTCAGTCCTTGAGCCACCACGGCTGGGCTGTGATGCGGTCGTTGTTGGCGCCGAACTGGCGGGTGATGGCCTCCTCCACGTTGGCCGTGTTGTAGCGGTACTCGGTGTCGGGGTACATCCAGCGGTAGGGAATGGGGTTGCTGGCCAGGTGGGCAAAGCCCGGGTAGCCGGTGCGCAGGTTCTCGAAGAAGGGGTCCCAGCCGCCCTGGTAGAAGCTGACGCAGTACTTCTGGAAGATGATTCGCTCAATCTTCTGCTCAGGGGTGAGCGTATCGTCGAACTTGACGAGCGGGCCCGCGAGGTAAGTGGCGGCCTCGGCCTGGGTGACATACTGCGAGTACTCGGTGGCGTAGGTCTCGTAGAACTCGAACGAAGCCCTCACGCCGTTCTCATAATACTGGCGGGCGTCGCCCTGTATCCAGCCGCGCACGGCGGCCTCGGCCAGCACCTGCTGCAGCTCGGCGTAGCCCATGAGCATGGTAGGCTCCTCGGTGGGGTCGGTGCGGAAGCGCGAGTTTATCTGCGATATAAGGCCGTCGCCCACGAGGGTGATGTTGTCTCCGTAAGGCACGGTGGGGTCGCCGCCGGCGTATGCCGCGAAGTCGTTCACGGCCATGCCAGCCTCGGCAGCCGTAGTGGTGGGCATGCAGAAGAGGAAGAGGCGCGGGTCGCGGCGCTCGGCCATGCGGTCTACATAGGTCTTGTCCATGTAGTAGCCCGACCACTGCGCGTTGAACTGCGGGTAGCGGTTGCCCTCCTGGTCAAGGTAGGCGAGCTGCCCGTTGTCGGCGTTGCTCTCCATGAGGGGCAGCTGTGCCACGCGGGCAAACTCCTGCCGCACGTCGATGCCGCCCACGGTTGACTTGTGCGAGAGCGTGAGGAGCACCTTGAGGCGGAACGAGTTGATGAGCCGGCGCCACTTCATCTTGTCGCCGCCGTAGATGATGTCGCCCTCTATCACGTCGGCATCGGGCGAGGCCGCCAGCTCCTCGTCGGCCTCGGCCAGCTCGTTGAGTATCCCGGCGAACACCTCCTCCTGCGTGTCGTACTTCGGGTTGTAGTTGCCTTCCGACTGGCCCTTGAGCGCATCGGAGTAAGGTATGTCGCCGAAGCGGAGCGTAAGCTCGTAGTAATGGAACGAGCGCATGAACTTGTAGAGCGGGATGTAGACGGTGTCGCCGGTGCGGAGCGCCTCCTCGCGCAGCTTCTCGAGTTGCAGCAGCTCGTTGTTGTAAGTGTCGAAGCTGCCGCGGTTCCACTCGAAGAACTGGTCCTCGCTGTGGCCGTCGGTCTGTATCACCATCTTGTCGGCATACATTCCGTCGGTGCCGCGGGTGAAGGCATCCTGGCACACCTTTGGCAGCAGCAGGTTGGCCGGCACCTCGATAGGGCTGTTGGGGTTGGTGTTCATCTCGCTGAACGGCTCGCAAGAGCACAAGGCCGCGCCGGCAACGAGTAACGATAGCAATATCTTTGGTTTCATGATCGTGGTCTGTTGAGTTGTTGTTCCTATTTTTAGAATGTCATGTTCACGCCGATTCCGATGTAGCGCGCCGTCGGGTCGTTGGAGCCGTCGTTCTCGCCGGTGTCGCCGCTGATGTCGGGGTCAATCCACGGAGCCTTGGCCCACAGGGCGGCGTTGTTGCAGAAGATGGTGCCGGTGAGCCCCTTTATGGGCGAGGTCTCGGGCAGCAGGCGCTTGAAGTCGTAGCTCAGCGCTATCTGGCTTATCTTGAGGTAAGTGCGGCTGAAGGTGTTGGCGAAGAACTCGTCCATGTCGTCGGTCACGGTTGCCTGGTAAGGATAGTTCTGGCACCACGACTGCCAGTCGACTGCCTTGTCGAACTTCTTGAACACGCGGGTGTCGCTGATTACGTTGCCGTGGGTGTCGTATGTCACCTCGCCGCTCACAACGGTTACGGCATCAGGCACGTAGACGGGTATGGGGTTGCCTTTCTCGTCGCGGTTGGCGTACTCCTGGTCGCGGTACATGGTGGAGTTGGGGTGCTTGCCTCCCCACCAGAGCTTCGGGCTGAGGTTAGAGAAAATCTTTCCGCCTATGGCAGCGTTGAGGTTGATGGTGAGGGTGAAGTCCTTGTACTTGAACTTGTTCTGCATCCCGAGGCGCACGTCAGGCTCGTAGTGGCCCACGTTGCGCTGGTACGGGTCTTGCAGCGGCTGCCCGTTCTCATCGACAATGACAGTGCCGTTGGGGTCGCGCTGCCATACCGTGGCGTAGAAGGCGTCGGCGCGGTCGCCCTCACGCAGGTTGCCGAAGTACTCCTCGCCGCCGTAAATCTCGGTGAGCTTGCGCACGCTGTGGCTGGCGTTGAGGTCGAAGTTCCACTTGAAGTCCTTCTGGTCGATGGCCTTAACGCTGACCATGGCCTCGATGCCGTTGGTGGTGTACTTGTTGCCGTTGATCTTGCGGCTGCTGAACCCGGATGCCTGCGAGATGAGCATGTCGAGTATCTGGTTGGTGTCGATGTTGCGGTAGTAACTGAAGTCGAGCGACACGCGTCCGAGGAACGACGTGGAGAGGCCCACCTCCCACGACGTGGTCTTCTCGGGCTTGATGTCGTAGTTGACCAATGCGTCGGGATAGCTCATCACGGGGTTGCTCCCCCAGTAGTTCTCCTTGTTGTATACCTGCAGTATCTGGTAGGGGTCGAGGTCGCTGCTGACCGTTGCCCACGAGGCCATCACCTTGAGGTAGTCGATGAACCCGGGCATCTTGACGTAGTCTGAGATTACCGAGCTTATGGCAACGGAGGGGTAGAAGTAAGAGTTGTTGCCCGTGGCGATGGTCGACGACCAGTCATTACGCGCCGTGGCCGAGAGGTAAGCGTACTTGGAGAGGTCGATGTTGACCGAGCCGTAGACGCTTCGTATCTCCTTTTCGCTGCGCGAGCCCCACAGCGGGTTTTCGGCGTCGAAGGTTATGATGGAGCCGGTGGAGTTGTTGAGCGAATAGACTCCCGGCACGTTGAGCCCGTCGGTCGAGGCGTAGTCGTTGCGGTAGCGGCGGTAGAACACCGATGAGCCGGCGTTGACGGTGAGGTTGACGTCGCTCATGAAGCTCTTGGTGTAGGTGAGCAGCACGTCGGCGTCAACGTTCTCCTGCACCTCGTTCCACACCTGGTAGTTGCCCTCGCGCGAGTTGCCGTAGCGCATGTACGACTTCGGCGTCTCGTGCTCGGTGAGGTTCTTGTTGGAGCGCATCGACACGCGGCCCATCACGCTGAGCTCCGGCAGTATCTGGTAGTTCAGGCGCAGTTGTCCGGTGAGCACGTTGCGGCGCTCCTTGCGGCGGCTCTGCTCTATGGCGAAGTAGGGGTTGTTGTACCAGGCGTAGTTGTAGCTGGCCTGTCGGTAGCCCTCCATGCCGGGTACCCACTGGTGTGCCTCGAGGTCCTTGCCGTCGACGTCGTCGCCCATCCACTCGATGATGTTGTACATATAGTTGGCGGGGTGGTAGCCGTAGTCGGGGAAGTTGGGCGAGTAGACCATGTTGTAGTTGAGCATGGCGTCGAGCGTGAGGCGGTCGGTGATGTCGAACGAGGTGTTGATGTTCAGCCCGCCGTTCTGCAGCGACGTCGTGGGGGCCTGGCCTTTCTGGTAGGCGTACTGTCCGAGCACGTAGACGCGGGCCTTGTCGCCCTTGTACGAGAGCGAGAGGGTGTTGTTGGTGATGAGGCCCGTCTCGAGGAAGTCGCCGATGTTGTCGTGCGAGACGAGCGGCATGGGCACTCGCTCGTAGCGGCCCTGGTCGTCATACTGCGTTCCTTTCACGCTTCCCCACCATGGTATGGTCTCGCCGGTCACCTTGTCGCGTATGGGGCTGTTCCACTGCGGGGCCGTGTTGCCCACGTCGAGGCGCGGGCCCCACTGCATGTCGTCGTCGGAGATGCCTCCGCCCTCGCCGTCCCAGAAGGCGTACTGGCCCTTGGAGCCGCTGCCGAACTCGTGCTGCGTCTCGGGGAAGGCGGTGTATCCGGCCTGCACCATGTCTTTCGTGGAGAAGTTTATCTCTATTCCCTCCGCCTCGGCGCGCTTGGTGGTTATCATGATGGCGCCGTTGCGGCCGCGCGCGCCGTAGAGGGCCGAGGCGGCGGTGCCCTTGAGCACGTTGATGCTGGCGATGTTCTCGCTGGAGAGGTCGAACAGGTCAGTCTCGATGGGCACTCCGTCGAGCACTATGAGCGGTGTCTTGCCGCGCAGCGAGAACGTGGGCGACTGGAACATGCCCGACGGCACCGACACTGTGAGGCCGGCCACCTCGCCCTGCAGCGACGCGCCGGCGTTGAGGTTGCCGGCGGCGGCAATCTCCGCTCCCTCCACCTGCTGGGTGGAGTAGCCGAGCTTCTTCTTCTCCTGCTTGATGCCGATGGCGGTGACCACCACTTCGTTGATGCTCTGCACGTTTGACGAAAGGTAGGCGTCGAGCACGCTGCCCGTCACGGTCTTCTCCACGGGGTTGGCGCCCACGTATGAGAACACGAGCACGGCGTTCTTGTCGGCGTTGATGGTGTAGCGGCCGTTGATGTCGGTCACCGTTCCCGTCTTGGTGCCCTTCACCATGACCGATGCGCCCATGACGGGCCCCATCTCGTCGGTCACCGTGCCGCTTATCTTGATGGACTGGGCGTACATCGAGATGCTCACGCACAGCAAGCCGGCGAAAGTACAAATCTTCTTCATAAGTAATCTTGGTATAATGTATGAAAACAGTTAGTTATCCTGGGCAGGCAGGCCGGGCCTGCCATTGGTGCCAGTCATGCCGAAGCCCGGGCGGCTGCCCTCTCCCGGGCTCGCCGCCCGGGCTTCGGCGCAGGCTGTGGCGGGGCTCAGTCTTCGAGCGACACCCGGTCGAAGACGGCGAGAAGCTTGTTGTGGTCTTTCTTGCTGGAGCGCAGGGCTTTCTCGAACGACTTGCTGTCTTCCGAGTAGTAAGCCGAGATGGCCACGTTGAGCACGTGCATCATCTTCTTCGAAGCCTCGTCGGCGGTCATGGCGTTGTCCTCCACGTCGCCCTCAAGGCCCTTGCCGATGCGGCGCACGGCGTTGTATATGTCGCCCTTCTTGAACACGATGCGCGTGGTGGGGTCGCCCGGCACCACCGGCACACGCTTCACGCACAGCTTCTCCAACTGGTTGTAGAGGCAGGTGGCCTCCTTGCCGAACTCACCGTCTGACACAGCAGCCAGCTCCTCGGCCGTCGGCTTGTCGGTGACCGAATAGAATGTCCATGTAGAGTTTGCGGCCTCGGCCGTCTTCTCCGCAGCACTGAGGCTCATGCCTGAGCAGAGCCCGATAAACATGACTAATACAACAACTGTCTTACGCATAGCTCTTAAGTTTTAAATTGTCTGTCGTTTCCTTAATTTTCACGCTGCAAAAGTAGCCTTTCGGTGTTGCATATGCGTTTCATAGGCGTTAAAAGCCGGTTCAAACGTGTTTAAATGTTATTTCACCCCGCCGCCGGCCTTTTTCAGAAGCTGTCTTGATTTAACCAACAGCCGGTTTGAACTGGATTATCGAGGCATGCATGCCCGTTTGAAGGGAGGAGCATGGCGGGCCATGTGGCGAAGCAAGCGGACGGACATGACCGCAAAGGCATTAAAAACGACCGGGACAAGTTCAACTTTGACAAAATCAAAACAGCTTCTTAATATATGTACACCGGCTACCTGCCCATGCGTCCACGCCCGCCCACAATGGCCGGCCTGCCAACAGCCTGGTTTCCAGCGAGTTGCAAAACGGGCCGTCTTGCCCGCCGAAACGGGCCGTTCCAGAGGCCGAAACAGGCCACACCGCAACGCGAAACGGGCCGCCACGCTGCCCGCCATGCGCATGCGGCGGCCCGTGAAGGCGGCCTCAGCCCCCGGCTGCGCAGCTGCAAGCACAGGCACACTGCGCACATACACGCCGATATGTGCGCCGCCGCAACCGTTTGCGGAAAATATGCCGCCAAAACATGGGCCGTTTACGATTATTTTTCTTACTTTTGCAAAGCAGAAATTACAACTCAAACATATCTTAAATTAACCGTTATGGATTTAGTAAAACAAATCATCGAGCGCGCTAAGAGCAACAAGCAGCGCATCGTGCTCCCCGAGGCTACCGAGGAGCGCACCTTGAAGGCAGCCGACCGGGTGCTGGCCGACGGCGTGGCAGACCTCATCCTCATAGGCAACCCCGCCGAAATCAACTCGCTGGCCGAGAAGTGGGGCCTGGCCAACATAGGCAAGGCAACCATCGTTGACCCCGAGAACAACCCCAAGAGCGAGGAGTACGCAGCCCTGCTGGCCGAGCTGCGCAAGAAGAAGGGCATGACCATCGAGCAGGCCCGCGAGCTGGTGAAGAACCCGCTCTACCTCGGCTGCATGATAATAAAGACCGAAGGGGCCGACGGGCAGATAAGCGGCGCGCTGAGCACCACCGCCGACACGCTGCGCCCCGCCCTGCAAATCATCAAGTGCAAGCCCGGCATCACCTGCGTGAGCGGCGCCATGCTGCTCGTGACTAAGCAACCGCAGTACGGCGAGGAGGGAGTGCTCGTGGTGGGCGACGTGGCCGTAACGCCAATGCCCGACGCCGACCAGCTGGCCCAGATAGCCGTGTGCACCGCCGAGACGGCCAAGAGCGTGGCTGGCTTCGACGACCCGCGCGTGGCCATGCTGAGCTTCTCGACCAAGGGCAGCGCCTCCCACGAGGTTGTAGACAAGGTTGTAGAGGCCACGAAGAAGGCCAAGGAGCTATGCCCCGGCCTCAAGGTTGACGGCGAGCTGCAG
Source organism: uncultured Prevotella sp. (assembly GCA_944320235.1). GTDB lineage: Bacteria > Bacteroidota > Bacteroidia > Bacteroidales > Bacteroidaceae > Prevotella. The sequence continues at coordinate 97,856 of CALUGQ010000007.1, read as the reverse complement.
GCCGACGCCGCCCTCGTGCCGTCAGTAGGCGAGCACAAGGCCCCGGGCAGCCCCATAGCCGGCCACGCCAACGTGCTCGTGTTCCCCTGCCTCGAGGTAGGCAACATAGCCTACAAGCTCGTGCAGCGCCTCGGCGACGCCGTGGCCCTGGGCCCCATCCTGCAGGGCATCGCCCGCCCGGTGAACGACCTCAGCCGCGGCTGCTCCGTGGACGACATATACAAGCTGGTGGCCATCACCGCCTGCCAGGCCATGGACGCTAAGAAGAATTTGGAGTTTGGAATGTTGAATTAGGAATTGTCGCTGCGCGATTGGGAATTGAGCAATTACGAATTGCGCGGCGGCAATTATCCGGTGGGAGTGGAGACAATGAGTGATTTTGGCGACATCTTGGAAGGTAAATGCATGAACTTTTCCGTCAGGATTGTCAATTTGTGCCGTTTCCTTACTGAAGAGAAAAGGAATACAGAATAGCCGACCAGTTGTTCCGCAGCGGAACGAGCATAGGGGCCAATGTGGCTGAGGCCCAGTGCGCAATAAGTCGCAACGACTTTGTTGCCAAGCTATATATCGCATTGAAGGAAAGCAATGAGTCGATATATTGGATTGATTTGCTTTTCAATACCCAGTGTCTTACCAGAGAGCAGTATGACTCAATCCGCAAAGACTGCGTGGAGCTAAAAAAACTGCTTGTCACGATAACCAAGTCTGCGCGCAACAACCAAATCGCAACCTCCCTGCAACGCAATTCTTAAATAAATAATTATGCATCGGGCAAAGCCCGACAATTCAAAATTCAAAACTCAAAACTCAAAATTATGAAGATATTAGTTTTAAACTGCGGCTCATCGTCAATCAAGTACGCCCTCTACAACATGGACGACAAGACGGTGATGACCTCAGGCGGCGCAGAGCGCGTCGGCCTCGACGGCGCATTCGTGAAAGTGAAGATGCCCGACGGCACCAAGAAGCAAATCATGCACGACATCCCCGAGCACACCGAGGGAGTGAAATTCATCTTCAGCCTGCTCACCGACCCCGAGATAGGCGTAATCAAAGAACTCAGCGAAATCGACGCAGTAGGCCACCGCATGGTGCACGGAGGCGAGAAGTTCAACAAGAGCGTGCTGCTCACCGACGAGGTGCTCAAGGCGTTCGAGGAGTGCAGCGACCTCGCGCCGCTCCACAACCCGGCCAACCTCAAGGGCGTGCGCGCCGTGCAGGAGCTGATGCCAGGCCTGCCGCAGGTCGGCGTGTTCGACACCGCCTTCCACCAGACCATGCCCGACTACGCCTACATGTACGCCATACCATACGAGCTTTACGAGAAGTACGGCATACGCCGCTACGGCTTCCACGGCACGAGCCACCGCTACGTGTCGCAGCGCGTGTGCGACTTCCTCGGCGTGAAGGCCGAGGAGCAGCGCGTCATCACCTGCCACATAGGCAACGGCGGCAGCGTGGCCGCAGTGAAGCACGGCAAGTGCATGGACACATCCATGGGCCTCACGCCGCTCGAGGGCGTCATGATGGGCACGCGCAGCGGCGACATTGACGGCGGCGCAGTGTCGTTCATAGAGAAGAAACTGGGCCTCGACGCCGACGGCATATCCAACCTGCTCAACAAGAAGAGCGGCGTGCTCGGCATCACCGGCATATCGTCTGACATGCGCGAGATAGAGGCCGCCGAGAAAGCAGGCAACCCCAGGGCCATACTGGCGCAGAACATGTACAACTACCGCATCAAGAAGTACATCGGGGCCTACGCCGCCGCCATGGGCGGGGTGGACATAATAGTGTTCACCGCAGGCGTTGGCGAGAACCAGAGCGGCATGCGCGCCGGTGCCTGCGAGGGCCTGGAGTGGATGGGAGTGAAGCTCGACAAGGAGCTGAACCTCAAGGTACACGGCGAAGAGGCCGTAATCTCCGCTCCCGACTCGAAGGTCAAGGTAGTGGTAATACCCACCGACGAGGAGCTGATGATAGCCACCGACACGATGAACCTGCTCTAAGCGGCATCATTGCGCCACAACAAGGCGGCCCGGCGGAGGGAATCTCCGCCGGGCCGCTCCGTTTCCATGCGTGACCGGGTGCGCAAGCCCGTGCGTTACCGGCGCAATCCAGTCGCCAATGGCGCTGTGCACCGGGCTCCGGCAGCGCCTGGCGGCGCCCGCTGCGTCAGTCGCGCCGGGCAGCCCTGCGAGCGTATATGTATATGGTGGCCGCGTAGAGGGCAAGGAAGAGCGCCGCGCCCACAGCGTAGGCGGCGGCGTCAGGCAGCGGCGTGAACTTGTCGAGCACGTAGAGCAGCCCGAGCGTGCCTACCACCGAGGCTCCCATGGCCGCATAGCGCGGCACGGCGCGCCCCAGCGGCGTGAAGAGCAGCGCCAGCGCGGCTCCCACGGCCACTGCGCCGGCGGCGAGCGGCGGCCACAGGCCGGGGTTGAAGCGCGCCAGCAGCCACATCGAGGCGGCGCACGAGCCGACCACGACCAGCACCTCCTTGGTGGCCTCGCGGTATTGCCCCATGTTATAGAACCAGCCGCCGAGCAGCAGTGCGGCCACGGCGAGCCAAAGCAGAAGTGATATCCATCCTCCCATGTCTGTTTCGTTGTTGTTTCTGTGATGTTGTGTAAGTGATTCCGGCAAGTGGTGCGGCCATTGTCAGCGGCCGGTGCGCTGTGGGTCAAGCTCAGTGGTGAGTATGCTCTCCAGTTTCTCGGCCGAGAGGCGCAGCTGGAACGCCCCGTCCTTGGCTATGGATATGCCGCCCGTCTCCTCGGACACGACGATGGCTATGCAGTCGCACTGCTGCGATATGCCCAGGGCGGCTCGGTGTCGCAGGCCCAGTTCCTTGGGTATGTCGAGGTTGTGCGACACGGGCAGTATGCATCCGGCTGCCTTGATGCGCTTCTTCGATATGACCATGGCCCCGTCGTGCAGTGGTGAGTTCTTGAAGAATATGTTCTCGATGAGCCGCTGGTTGATGTTGGCGTCGATGATGTCGCCGGTGGCGGCCACGTCGTCGAGCGGCGCGGTGCGCTCTATCACTATGAGCGCGCCCACCTTGCGCTTGCTCATGCCCATGCAGGCCAGCACTATCGGCACTATGGTCTCCTTGTCCTTCTCCTTGGAGGCCGCGCGGTCGGCCGAGAAGAAGCGCAGCAGCAGCCTCATGCGCTGGTGGGCGCCGAGGTTGTAGAGGAACTTGCGTATGTCCTCCTGGAACAGGATGATGAGCCCTATCACGCCGACGCTCACCAGCTTGTCCATGATGGAGCCGAGCAGGCGCATCTCCAGTATCTGCGAGACGAAGATCCACAGCAGCACGAACACCATGATGCCTATGAACACGTTGAGCGAGCGTGAGTCCTTCATCAGCCGGTACAGGTAGTACAGCATCAGGGCCACGAGGAAGATGTCTATCACATCCTTTATTCCGAAACTGAAAAACATTAGGCTGTCGGTTTTGGTTTGAGGTTTTTGCTGTTTGCTGTGAGCGCTTCCGCCAGCTTCACGCAGTCGGCGGCCTCCTTCACGTCGTGCACGCGCAGTATGGCGGCTCCCTTCATCAGGGCTATGGCGTGGAGCGCGGTCGTCCCGGCCAGGGCCTCGCCGGCGGTGCAGCCGAGCAGGCGCGTCACCATCGACTTGCGCGACACGCCCACGAGCACCGGCAGGCCGAGGGCGCCGAGCTGTTCAAGCCCGTGCATTATGGCATAGTTCTCTTCGAGCGTCTTGCCGAAGCCGAAGCCGGGGTCGAGGATGATGTCCTTCACGCCGAGCGAGTGGAGCAGCTGCACCTTGGCGGAGCACTCCTGCAGGATGCTCATCAGGCTGGGGCGCGACGACATCAGTATGTACGGCACGCCGAGACGCGCCGCCATGGCGAAGATGGGCGGCACGTCGCCCTCGCCCGGCGTGCGGTATGCGCCCTCACGCAGCTCCGTGCCGCCGAACGCTCCCTCGGGGTTGCCGCCCGACACGTCGTTAATCATCGCCACGCCATACTCCTCCACGGCCATGCGGGCCACGTCGGGGCGGAACGTGTCGACGCTCAGCACTGCGCCGGGCTGCTCGCGGCGCACTATGGCCAGGCCACGGCGCAGCCGCTCCGTCTCCTCTTCCTCGCTGACGGGGGCTGCCCCCGGGCGGGTGGAGAAGGCCCCGACGTCTATCATCGAGCCGCCCTCGGCCACTATCTGGTTGGCCCGCCGGGCTATCTCATGCTCCGTCTGCATGCGGCTTGCGGCGTAGAACGAGTCGGGGGTCAGGTTGAGTATGCCCATCACTTTCGGCCAACGGAGGCTCACCAGCCGTCCGCCGACGTTTATAAGGCGGCCGTTCATCAAGCTCATAGCCCCGCCTCGCTTTCTTCCTGCGCCGCCGTGGCTGTGCTGTCAGCGGCCTCAGGCAGCTGCAGCGAGGCCAGCGCGGCTTTTATCTTGTCGGTGCTGATGGAGCCGGCGGCAATCTTGCCCTCGGGGTCGATGAGGTAGACGGTGGGAATCCAGTTCACGCGGTATGGCCCGTCGAGCGTCGTGCCGTTCTTCCACTTCTTCAGCTCGCTGTAGTGAATCCAGTCCATGCCGCTCGACTCGATGTAGCGTTGCCACGCGGCGCTGTCGGTGTCGAACGACACGCCCACGAACTCCACACCGCGCGGCGAGTACTCGCTGTGCATCCCGACCATGGCCGGCGTGGCCTTGCGGCAGTCGGGGCACCACGACGCCCAGAACTCGAGCACGACGTAGCTGCCCCGCAGCTGGCTGAGCTTAAGCCCGCCGGGGTACTGGGCGTTGGTGATGGTAAAGTCGGGCGCCTCGGCCCCGGGTTGCAGCAGCTGGCTGTCGTACTGTCCGGTGTCGAACGTCTCTTCGGCGCCGAACGTGCATGAGCAGAGGCAGAGCAGAGCCACGGCCAGCAGTGATAGTTTTCTCATCGCGATAATCCTTTCTTTCTCTAAATGTTGTCCTTGCAGCCACAAAGGTAAGAAATCATAGCCGAAAAGCCCAACGTTTGGCTGAAAAATGCGTTGCGGCGGCGCGTTTTTTGCCGCAGGGGCGGGCCGCTGCGGGGCAGCGGCAATGCGTCGCGGCCTGCGCGCGCCCGCTGCAGGGGGTGGCCAGGGGCATGGCGGCGGCACCGGCCGTAACGCCCTGGCGCACAGCGGCTTGGCAAGACGGGCCGGACGGGCCGCCGAAACGGGCCGTCTTGCCTTGCGAAAGAGGCCGTTTAGCAAGGCAATACGGGCCGTTCCGCCCGGCAGGGGGAGTCCACATCCTCATCCTGAACTCGCGTACCGCCGAAGCCCGGCCTGCGCACGCCGGGGCAAGCGCAGCCCCCGGTGGCGGCACGGCGGCGCGGGCCGGCACAAAAAAAAGTGAAGGCGCGCCGGCAAAGCCGGCGTGCCTTCACATTGTGCCGTGCGGGTAGCTCCCCGAGGGGTGTTACCTGCTGAGGCTTACCTTGTAGGTCTTGTCGCCTGCGGCGGCCTTGACCTTGAGGATGTACATGCCGCCCTGAATGGCAGAAACGTTAACGCTGTTGCCCTTGGCAGCGGCCACGAGGGCGCCGGCGGCGTTGTAAAGCTCTACGGACTCGATGCCGTCGCCCTCAACGCGGATGATGCTCTGGCCTTCGCGGCTTATCTTGATGCCGTTAACCACGTTGTCGGCTATGCCGGTAAGCTCGCCGAGCGTGAAGTAGACTGCCGAGCCGTCTACCCTGCCCCTGAGGCTGTAAACGGCGTCAACGTTCACGCGGTGTGAAACCGTTGAGGCAGCGCCCGTGCCGAAGTCGTGGGTGTAAGTGGTGGCAGTCTGCGACTGCGAAACCGTGGAGCCGTCGATGCGCACGCTGTAGCTCTCGACGGGCAGGGGGTCGCCAGAGCCGTCGTTGGCTACCATGCCGATGAGCCAGTTGCCCCTGGTGGCATTGTCCTGGTATACGTCGGGGATGGTCATGAAGGTCTCGCCGTCGTCCATCGAAATGATGTCAGCGAGGCCGCTGAAGGCAGCCTGGCCGTCGTAGGCGAGGGCCGGCTGGCCGGCGGTGACGTCGAAGCAGTCGAGCGTCACGGTGTAAGTGGCGTTCGGGTCGATGACGAAGGGCTCGTCGAGCGTCACGGTGTTCCACCTGTTGATGGTGAAGTCCTCAACGAACTGACCTTCGACGATGGTCTCGCCGTCTTTCTCGACCGTGAAGGTGAACTCGGCGTCTGCCATCGGGTAGAAGCGCAGCGCGCTCACGGTGTAGCCGCCGTAGCTGGTGAGCATTGAGGGCAGGTAGGTAACGCGGGCCATGTACGAGTAGCCGTTGTCCTTCAGCCCGGTAACGCCGCCCACGCCTGTGTTGCCGCAGTACTGTATGTTGCTCTCATCGTTGTCGAGCGGTGCCGTCCAGCTGAACACGGCCTGCGTCTCGGTGGCGCCTGGAGCCACGTCAACGTTGCTGATGGCCTTGAAGGCGGCGGTGTTGAGGGCTGAGGTGAAGCTGAGCAATGCCTGTGGCGACTTCTCGCCGCCGTCGTATACAGCCTCTACGGCGTATGTGTGGTCGCCGTCGGCCACTGCCTCGTCAACGAACTCGGTGGCCTGGGCCGTGCCTACGCTCTCGCCGTCGCGGTAGATGTTGTAGCCGGTGATGGCTGCCTCCTGCCCGTCGGCAGCGGTAAGCTCAGCGCCGATGATGAAGGTGATGGGGTAGCTCGTACCCTGCTCAGCCTCAGAGGCCTCCTCGAGCGAGTAGAACCATTCGTCCTCGCCTACCACGCGCACAAGGTCGGAATAGCCGAAGGTGGCCTTGTCGTATACCATGCCCAAGATGTCTGACGATGTCTCGGTCATGGCGACGTTGGCCTGGATGGCCACGTAGAGGTCGCCCTTGGCAGGCAGGGCCAGCGGCTCGTCGAGCTTGACGGTGTTCATGCGGCTATACTGCAGCTCCTGGCTGATGGGCTGGGTGTATACAAGCTCAGTGCCGGAGTAGATGTTGAGCACCCACGACTCGATGGCCTTGCGCGGCACGAAATTCACGGCTGTGATTTTGTAGCCATCGTAGGCGTCCATGTCGGTGGCGTCGAAGCGCACGGCACCCTCGAACGAGAGATACGTCCTGCCCATGCCGCTCACCTCGTCGGCATCGTCGTAGTACCGGAGCGTGGGCAGGTCGCGCTGCGGCTCAGCCCACGTGAGCTTCACGTCGTTGACGCCCTTCATGCGGGCTGCAAGCGAGTGCGGGGCGTTGGCCAAGGTGGCCGGCATGGCCAGCGAGGCGGCCTCGGTGCGGGCCGAAACCACGCCGCCGGCATATACAGCCTCTACGGTGTAGGAGTAAGTGGAGCCAAAGGCCACATTGCTGTCGTAGAAGGCCGTGCCGCTCACGGGGTCGGTGTTGACCTTCTCGCCGTCGCGGTAAACGTTGTAGCCCTCAACGGCGTCGGCGTTGGCCAGAGGCGCCGTCCACGTAACCTTGGCCATGCAGAGGCCGTTCATCACAGAAGCCTTGACGCCGGCGGGAGCCGGGTTGGTGATGTTGTAGTTGAGCTTCACGATGACGGGTATCTCATACTGGTCAACGCTGGCAGCCTGTATGGCGAAAGTGCTGTCGTCCTTCGACGCGCCGAAGCACTGCATGAGGTTGTAGGACAGGCCCACGGCCCCGTCGGAACGCGGGGCGATGATGCCGTCGGCGCCGAAGTCAACGCCCTTGGAGACAAGGTAGGTCTCGAGCGGCTGGGTAACGCCGTCCTTGTAGATGATGGGGTAAGTCGTGGTGTTGTCCATCTCGTAGCCCACGGCCGAGAGGCTGTCGGTGATGTCGAAGAGCACCACGGTCCAGTATTGGTCGCTGGCATAGGGGATGACCACGTCGGTGCCTTTGGCGATGTCGCGTATGCCGAGGGTAGACGTGTTTTTGCCGTCGGAAACCTCGCCCACCCAGAGGGCGTACTTGCCGTCGCTGGTGAAGTCGGACACCGTCTGCTCGGGGTTGGTCTCGCTGCCGGGCAGCACCGTGGTCACGCCGTCGGCAGACCAGAGCAGGGGCTGGCGCGTGTCGTAACGCTCGCTGGTGTAGCCCCAGCCTCCGTAGAGCGTGCCGTCGTTGGTGATGGCCTGCACCTGTCCGGCGATGCCGTCGTTGAGCACGGCGTGGAGCTCGCCGTCCTTCCAGACTACAGGCACAGCGGAGCCGGTGGATGTACTATATATCATTCCGCCCATGTAGCGTCCGTCGGCGCTGATGCTGGAGCCGACGCCGCCAACTGCGGTATAGCCCTGGTACTGCTCGCTTTCAACTCCGAGGCTGTGCCACGCACCGTCCTTCCAGTAACCTGCGGCAGATTGCGGCGCGCCGTTGGAGGAGACGTTGGGGTCGGAGAACAAACCGACCACTACGCCGTTGTCTGACACGGCGTAGCCCTGAGTGTCCATGCCCAATGGGGTAATCTCGTTCGACTCGAGGTTCCATACAAAGGCCACGGAATAGCTTGAACCATAGCTCTGCGTGCCGCAAGCCCACTTGCCGTTGGGCGACACGCAAGTCACAATCTGGTTGGGCTTGCCGTAGAGGATGACGGTCCCCGATTCTGCGTTGCCTTTCAAGCTTAGCAACGAAAGGCCTAACAAAAACAATGATTTCTTCATTTTGTTTATCTCTGTGAATGTTTGGTTTATGTTTCTCTTGTCATTGGCCCAGCCGCCATGGCCCGCTGGGGGCGCGGCATCAGAGCACTACCTTGGCCACGGCCTCGCTGCCGGCGGCAGCCACCTTGACCACGTAGCAGCCCTTGAGGCCGCTGCAGTCTACCGTGGCGGCTCCGCCCTTCACGGCGGCCTGCCTCAGCAGGCGCCCGTCGAGGCTGTAAACGCGGGCCACGCCGCTGGCTGAGCCGTCGGCCACGGCCACGGCCACGCTGCCGTCGGCACTGCGCGATATGGTGGCGCCGCTGCCGGCAGCCACGGAGCCTATGCCCACGGCCTGCGGGTCATACGTGAGCGGCACCGCCGTGGCGTTGAGCAGCTCGTAGGAGCGCTTCTGGAAGACGAAGCCCACAACGGTAAGCTCGTCGTTGCCAAACAAGCGGTCCTCGGGCAAGGTCATGCGGTATTCCACCTCGTAGTCCTGGCCCGCCTTTATCTCTGCGGGCAGCGCGCCGTCGATGCCGAGAAAGGCCGTGGAGCCCTCGATTGGCACGTCGCGGTATACCATCATGTCGCCGGGTATGGCCACGGGCATGTACATGTACTCGGCGGCAGACAGGGAGGTGCAGTTGTTGTTCTGAGGTATGTCGCCCTGCTCGTAGGCGTTGTCAACAAGGGCGAAGCCCACGGTGTACCAGCCATTGGCGTTGTCGTAGTCATTGGCAAACTGCACGTTGGCCTTGATGGCCACCTCGTTGCCCTGCTGCTCGGCTGTGGCCGTTATGCTGGCGTAGGTGGAGTCGAGCATGGCGCGCTCAAGGAAGCCGTCGGTGTGGTATACATCGTAGTTCTTGTAGTCGTAGCTATCGTGCCTGTTGTAGGTGAACACGGGCAAGGAGCCTTGGAAGATGAAGCCTATGCCACGCTGGCTGGAGTAGTCGTTGCAGGCAAGGGGGTCGTTGTGGTGCGACGATATCACTATCACGTCGCTGCCCATGCGCTCCTTCGCCTTGGCAATGTATGGCATCATGCCGGGGCAGGCGTTGCACCAGTTGCCCGTACCCTCGTCGAGCACAAGCGTGCGGGGGTAGTAAGAGCTTATCACGCTGTCGGTGAGCACGGTGCTCTCGGTGCCGTCAGCGAAGTGGAGCTTGATGGAATAGCGGTTAACGCTGTGGTTCTCGATGGGCATGTCGAAATTGTAGTCGAGCGTTTCGCCAGGGGCCAGCGTAACGGCCTGCGTCTGCGAGAGCACGCCCGAGGCCGCCTCGCAGTCTACCTGGGTAATCTCTGCCGTGCGCCCCGTGTTGCGCAGGGTGCCGCTAACGGGAGCCGTGGCCTCCATGCCGGCGAAATGGCTCGACGAGGAAACGGCCGCGAAGTTGTAGCCTTCGGGTTCGCCCACGTAGATGTCGTCGATGGCGAGGATGAACTTGTTCTGGCTCGTGCACACAAAGGCTATGTTCACCGTCTGCCCGGCGTAATCGGCCAGCGAGAGGGCGTGGTCGGTCCAGAAGTAACGCTCGCCGCTGACGGTGAGCAGCTCGGTGAAAGCCGAGGGGTCGGCGCCTGCAGCAGACACCATGACCTTGTAGTCCTCGGGGAAGCTCTCAGCCACCGACTTGGCGGCCCAGCGCAGCACCGGCTCGCTGCCCGCCGGCAACTCTATGGCCGGCGTGATGAGCCAGTTTTCCTGCGCAAAGTCAATCGTGGAACGCGAGAAGCTGAACGCAGCCTGGTTGCCTGCACTGCTTATCTCGCTGGCCGTCCACGAGGGGCTTACCTGCACTCCCTTGTAGCTGGAGACGGTGATTGGGGTCTCGTCGCGGTCGAGCGTTGTGAACGACGCCGGCATTCCTGCGTCGAAGTCCTCGTGGAACAGCGTGCCGTCTTGCGCAGCCGCCGGGGCGGCCATGGCTGCGGCCATAATCACTGTAAATGCTTTTTTCATCATCAAAGAATGTTTTTATGCGCGGCCTTTGCCTTGGCTCAAGGCCGGCCGCCTGCTTGATTTAACTCAAAATAAGTATGTGCCGTATTGCAGGCACATACTTACCCTATACATTTTCACGAAGCCCGCGCCCAAGGGCGCAAGCCCATACGTCACTCGCCGGGGCGCACTACCACCTTGTGGGTGGTCACCTGGCCTCCGTTGTCAACCTTCACAACATAGACACCGGCCTTGCCGTCAAGCGTGAGCGAGCCCTTGCAGCCCTTGGCTACTGCGGTGCCGCCGATGGTGTACACGTCGAATGTGGCGCCTTCGGTTGCGGTGAGCGTTGCACCAGAGATGCTAATGCAGTTGCCTGCCGATGCTGCGTCAATGCCGTCGGTAATGTCTTCGTGGTTGGTGATGGTCACCATCTCGCCGTTTGCCTTACCGATGGTGTACACGGCCTGCACGTAGAACGTGACTGAGAGGTTGGAGACCTCGTTGCCTTCGCCGAGGCTGAGACGGTAGCTGTTGGTGAGAATCGGGTCCTCAACGGTATTCATGCCTTCGGTCTTGGTGTTGAGCGGAGCCTTTGCCCCCTCCTCGAACACGTTGTACGACTGCAGCATGTAGGTGTCCTTGTCGGCCGGTTCGTCCCAGGTGATGTTGGCGTAGCATACGCCGCCCTCGTACTCATAGCTGGTCACGCGGACGTTGGTGGGCGCGGGCAGCTCTGTGTTGAGCGTAACCCTAACGCTGTTGGACACGTTCATGCCGTAGCCGTAGGAGTTCATGGCGTCCTGCCCGTCGGTTGCTGCGGCTGGGTCAACCGCCTGCACGAAGTAGTCGTAGTTGCCGTTCTCCACGTTGCGGTCCACGTATGTAACGAGTCCGCCCTCGGCCTGGCCGCCGTCAACGCGCGCCACCTTGATGCCGTGGCGGAATATGTCGTAGACCGTGGCCTCGGCACCGTCGATTGCCGTGGCGTCGAACGAGAGGCTTATGGTGTTAAGCTCGCCCTCTACGCTCTCCACTGCGAGCTTGGGCGCGGAGGCTGACTGCAGCTCGACGTACTCATCGACGTTGAAGTAAGCATTGCCGCCCCACTCACCGTAGCTGTAATCGTACTTGTCGGTCCTGATGCGCAGCGGCTCCTGGCCCACTATGGTGTAGATTATCTTCTTCGACGGCGTTAGGTCGTAGGTCATGTCTTCGCCCTCGCCCTGCACGTTCTTCACCTTGTCAAGCTCGTAGGATGATGGCACGCCCATGTCGTAGGTGTAGGTCTCAATCTCGGAGAGCACGCCCTGGTAGTTGTACTTCTCGCGGCGCACCACGTTGCCCTGCTCGTCGTACGTCACCTTGTAAGATATCATGTACGAAGAGTAGGCTCCGTCGCCCGTGATGGTCTGGGGCAGGCCGGCCTCGTTGAAGTCGGAGTACAGCAGGCTCTCCATCACGTACCAGTCGCCCTCGTACTCGTTGTAGGCGTCAGGCACATAGCGGTAGTAGCCCGTGCGTCGGCCCTGGTCGTCGTAAGTGTAGACTGTGGAGTCGGTGGAGTGGAGGCTTTGCTCGGCTATCAGGTTGCCGGCGGCGTCATACTTGTACCAGATGGTATCGTTGGCCTCGCCCCATGCCGCGTTGAGCCCGTCATAGAGTCCGCGCTGCTGTTTGAACACCTTCACGGGGCGCTTCTCGTCGTCGAAGATCACGCCCTCGTAGCTCTGCGGCTCAAACACGCGTGTCTGCACGTTGGCGCCATAGTTGACCGTGGCACTCACCTGGTTGTCGGCGTTGTAGTAGTTTACGATCTTGGCCGAGATGCGGTCGGTCGGCGTCTCGCCGAGCAAGTCGCCCCACGTCTCGGTGGTGCGCAGCGCGAGCTTGTCCATGTCGTACTCCTTGTTGGTTATGGTAGCCACGTCGCTCGATGCGAAGCCTATGGAGTAGATGGCCTCTACGTACACCTGCTCAGAGAGGTTGGTCTCGGCGTCGCCCTCGCCCAGCGACAGCTCGTAGCTGTTGCCGGTAATCGGCGTCACGGTAGGCAGCGTGGTGGATGTGCCTGGCGTGGAGTTGAGCGGCAGCCTTGCGCCCTCAAGGTAGATGTTGTAGCCCTGCACCTCAAGGCCGTCGGCCTGCTCAGGCTCATCCCATACGACGGTGACGGTGCACTGGCCGCCCGCGTAGGCCACGGAGTGTGCCCTGACCCTCGTTGGTGCGGGCAGCTCGGTGTCGAACTCTACCGAAACCACGTCGGAGCAGTTCATGCCCCCGCCCACTTCTGCGGCGCTGGCGTCTACCGACTGCACGAAGTAGTCGTAGGTGCCGTTGGCCACCTGCTCGTCGGTGTAGGTGAGCTGGCCGTCAACGGCCTGGCTTCCGTCAACGCGTGCTATCTTCATGCCGTGGCGGAACACGTCGTAGGCAACGTTGTCCACGCCCGTTATCGTTGCCGCGCTGAAGGTGAGCACGGCGGTGTTGAGCTTTTCGTTGTCCATGGCCACGGTAAGCTCGGGAGCCGAGGCGGCCTCGGGCGTGAAGTACTCGGTCACGGTAGACACAGGGTTCACCGTCCATTCGCCCGGCTCGTCCATGTACGTGGAGTAGGTAGAGGTAACTGCCTCTATGCGCAGGGGCGACTCTGACAGCACGGTGTAGACAATCTTGCTCTTGGGCGTCTCCACCTGCTCGCCGTTCTCGGTCTTCACCGACGACTTCTCGTAGAGCGTGGGAACGTCGCCCTCATACGTCCAGCGCTCCACCTGCGTAAGCTCGTCGAGCACGTTGTAGCGTTTCTTCTCGGTGACGCGGTTCTTGTCATCGTAGGTAACATCTTCGCTGAAGCGGTACTGGTTGTACACGCCGTCGCCGATGATTTTCCTGGGGCAGTTGGGCGCGGCGAAGTCGCTGTACGTCTCTGTCCACAGCTCGTAGGTGTCGCCCTTGGGGCCGAACTCGCCGGCGTAGTCGGTGTTCACCTGTGCCTTGCGCGTCATGTTGCCCTCGGCATCGTACTCGTAGGCCATGGAGTAGCCCAGCAGCTGGTCGTAAGTGCCGGCGATGTTGCCAGCGGCGTCGTAGGTGTAGGTCACGGTGTCCTTCGATGCCTGCCACTCCGTGCGCCCGCCGTCGCCGTACTGGTAGTCCTGCGACCACGTGCGGAGCAGCTTGCCGTCGGTGTCGTACTCATACGTCTTATAGGTCTGCATGTCGGCGTCGCTGCCGTAGGTGGCCTCGCCGATTATGCGGCTCTCTGCGTTGTAGTACGTCACGACCTTTCGCGAGAGGCCTGTGCTGCCCTCCATGACTTCGCCATAGGTCTCGACGGCCCTCGCCTTCATTTCGGGCGACTGCGCCTGCGCGCCCGTCGCCATTGCCAATGCCGCCAGCAAGGCGGCTGCGTAATGCTTGTTCATAGGCAAAATATTTAGTTGATTGGTATTAGGCTTGACTCCCCGGCAGCCGTGGCGGCCCGCCGGGGAGTATGATTGTCAGCGCGCCACCACGCACTTGGCCGTGCTCACGGCCCCGCCTTTCACGGCGCGGGTGACGTATACGCCGGGCTCGAGGCTGAGCGTCTGGCCGGGCGCGGTGCAGCGGGCGGCGAGCTTGCCTCCCACATTATATATATACAGTGCGTCGAAGTTGCCCTCGGCCCTGAGCGAGCCTGCGCTGCCCTCGAGGCGCGCGCTTGCCCCGGCCTGAGCGGCCGGCAGCTCGGCGATGCCCGATGCCGTGGAGGCCCCAAACTTGACTGCGGCGCAGTTGAGCACAAGGCAGTCGGCCGGGTCGTCGGCGTTGTAGTTGCCCACTATGGCCACGAGGTACATATGCTTGGGGTCGGTGGGAATGTCTTCCGACTTGCTCATGCTGCCGTCATACGTCGACATGATGGACTCAGGCAGGGTGTAGTCTATCTCCTTGGTCACTGTGGCCCCGTCGGCCATCTCGCCGAGCTTCTCGCCGAAGTAGCCGTTGAGGCTGCCGCGGTTAACGTGGCGGTGCACATAGTTGGAGCCGCCGTTAGCTTGGTTGCCCACGATGCTGTCTTGCACGAGCAGCAATTGCAGGCTGGGGTTGGCTGCCTGCGGCTTGCGGTAGACCTCCACGTCCACCTTTCCGGTGAGGCGGCGCGTTGCGTCATCGTAATTGGTGTTAATATTCACTCCCACGTAAGGCTGCTCGGCTGCCTGCTTCTCCAGGCAGTCGGTAATCATGGCCACCGTCAAGCTGCCGTATTGGAACACGGGCGACGAGGGGTCTATGGCTGGGTTGGCGAAGCGGTTCACCATGAACGAGGGCGCGGCCGCAACGCCGTAGAACGTCTGGTAGTAGTAATCCTCAAGCATGGTGAATGCGTCGGGCGAATATCCCGAGTGGTACGACACGCTTACCACGTCCATGCCGCTGCGCTCTATGGCCTCTTCCATTGCAGCATGGCCGGCGGGGCAGTTGCTGCACTCCTGGCCGGTGAAGTTCTCCACGAGGAAGCTGCGCGTCATGTCGGCCGGATAGAAGAACATCTCCTGCGAGCGGCTGTTGTCGGCCGGGGCGGCGTCTACATCGCCGCTCACGTTGGTCACCGACAGCTCCATGTCCTTGTATCCCTGGCCGTCGGCCTCAAGGCCCTCGATGGGGAAGTTGTATACCGCGCCCTGGGCTATGTTCACGCCGCTGACGCTGTAAGTCTGCTCCTCGCCGCCGCCCACGGAGTAAGTCACGTCGAAGCTCGTGATGGGCTGCGTGCCGAAGTTGTAGAGCTGGCCCTCAAAGGCGTACTCGCTGCCGGCCTTGTAGTAGCCGTCGGCGCGGAAGAGGCGCGCGCTGGCGTCGGTGAACTGCTGCGCGCCCTCAACCATGAGTTGCAGGTTGAGGTTGCCGTATGTCTGCGACGATATGTCGGCCCAGCCGTCGTCGGTCAGGCCGTACACGCAGCCCGGCTCGCCATACTGGCGGTCGAAGGCGAGCGGGTAGTATGACTCGCCGCAGTCGATGGACAGGCCGAAGTAGAGGTCGCTCCCGGTGGGAATCTCGAACGGCGTGGTGAGCTCGTACTTGGCCCAGCGCGTGGAGAAGCTTCCGCTGAGCTGCTGCTCGTAGAGCGGCTCGCCGTCGAGGTCGGAAGTGATGAAGAATGTCACGGAGTTGAGGTTGCGCGTGCCGAACACACTGCGGATGGCCGTCACCTTGGCCCCGGCCAGCAGCGACAGCTTTTCGGCCGACATACGTATGGCGGCGCGCTGCGTGGTGCCTGCGCAGAGGCGCACACCGTCATCGCGGTCGAAGTCGCCGTTGGTGTAGCCGAAGGTTGTCTGCGCCTGCGCGCACACTGGTAACGCCAAAAATCCGATTAAGAAGCGTAATACTCTTTTCATTATTGTCCTGTAACCTAATTAATATATATTCATTGATTTGATTCCTCTCACTGCCGCCAATGGCGGTTACGGCGTAATAAATGTTTTCAACCCGCCGCAAAAGTAGTTATAAAATCCGATTTATCAAAGAAGAAAGGCGAAAAAAATCACATTTTGGCATGAAAACAATGGTTTTATTTACAAAACATCCATTTTAAAGTGTATTGTATACGCTTTATGACAAATCAGCCCGCCCCGCGCCGTGGGCGGGCTGGGGCCGCCTGCGTAGCGCCGGCCCCGCTTGCGCAACAGCCTGGCCCCCAGCCGCTTGCGGTTGCGGCCTGTTTTGGCGGGCGGAACAGGCCGTTTTGGCGGGCGGAACAGGCCGTTTTGGCGGGCGGAACAGGCCGTTTTGCCACGCAAAACGGCCACTGCCGCCACCTGGCGTCAGCCGCCCTGCCCCCTCAGCCAGTCCATCACGCCCGCCGGGGCGCGCCCTGCGGCCAGCTCAGCGC
The DNA here is from genome assembly GCA_944320235.1 of uncultured Prevotella sp. Lineage (GTDB taxonomy): Bacteria > Bacteroidota > Bacteroidia > Bacteroidales > Bacteroidaceae > Prevotella. The sequence goes on along the minus strand of CALUGQ010000007.1, from coordinate 81,403 downwards.
GCATGAAGTCCATGCAGGGGGCCACGTGGGCGAAGTATCGGCGGTAGCCCTCGCAGAGGTAGTTGTGGCCTGGCGAGCCATGGCAGTCGGTGGCGAAGCGGTTGCGCGGGCACTCGCCGTTGCAGGCAAAGAGCCAGCGGCACTCGCGGCACTGGCGGGTAAGCCCTGCCTGCTTGGCCAGCCCGAAGGCTTGCTGGCGCGCGCCGTTCATCATGGCCGCCAGGCTCTCGCCCCGTATGTTGCCCAGCCTGTAAGGCGGGAACACGAAGTGGTCGCAGCTGTACAGGTCGCCGTTGGCCTCGAGGGCGGGCGCCTGGCCGCACACGGGGGCCAGCGAGCACACGCCGGGCGGCACGCCGGCCCAGCCGGCGAGCGTGTCGTCGAAGAGCTGCACGTACACGCTGCCCACGTCGGCCCTGACCCACTCATCGAACACGCCGCAGGCAAACGCCCCCCACGCGGCCGGCGTCACCGACTCGGGCGTGAGCTGCCCGCCCGGCTCGGCGCCCGCGGGCGACAGGCCGCCGCCTGTGGCCCTGCGCTCCACGACGGGCGTGAACTGCAGGTAACGGCAGCCTATCGACTTGAAGAAGCGGTAGAACTCCGCCGGGTGGGGCGCGTTGAGGCTGTTGACGGTGGCCATGGCGTTCCACTCCACGCCGTGCTTCTCGAGCAGGGCGATGCCGCGCATCACGCGGTCGAACGACCCCTGGCGCAGCGGGTCGTGCAGGCGGCGCGGGCCGTCGATGCTTATGCCTATGAGGAAGCCCTCGTCGCGGAAGAAGCTGCACCACTCGTCGGTGAGCAGCGTGCCGTTGGTCTGCAGGCAGTTGTCCACGTGGCGCCCCCGTGCGTAGCGGCGTTGCAGCTCCAACGCGCGGCGGTAGAACGACATGGGGCGCAGCAGCGGCTCGCCCCCGTGCCAGGTGAAGAGCACCTGCCGCCCGGGCTGCGCCTCTATGTACTGGCGGGTGAAGTCGTCGAGCAGCCCGTAGCCCATCACGCGTGGCGCGCCGGGGTAGAGGGCGGCCTTCTCGGTGTAGTAGCAGTAGCGGCAGCTGAGGTTGCAGGCCGCGCCGGCGGGCTTCAGCATGGCGTAGAACGGGCGGAGGAAAGGCGAAATGGCGCTCATGGTCAGAACTCTACGTAGGGCGTGAGGCGGCTTATGGCCTCGGGCGTGAAGTCGCGGCTCAGCCTGAGGTCGGCCAGGCTGGCCAGCCGCCCGTGCTGGCGGCGGTAGTCGACTATGGCCTTGGCCTGGTGGAAACTGATGTAGGGGTGGCGCCTGAGGCGGCTCAGCGTCATGGTGTTGAGGTTGAGCCGCCGCGGGCGGGGGTCGGTAACGGTGAAGTAGGCCACGGCTTCGGCTGGGAAACCCTCTATCTCGGCGAGCTGCGCGGGGCTTACATAGCCGCCCAGCCTCGCCCCGTAGCGTATTATGGCGCGGGCGAAGTAAGGGCCGATGCCCGGCACGCGGGTGAGCGCGGCGGAGTCGGCGGCGTTGAGCTCCAGGCTCTCGCCGGGGCGCAGCTTGGCCGGGCGGCGCAGCGAGTCGGGGCGTGGCTGCCCTGCGGCGGGCAGCGCGGCGGCGGGGAGGAAGTCGGGCGATATGCGTATGTAGGGCCTCAGGCGGCGGAAGTCGCCCGCCGTAAGCCCGTAGAGGCGGGCAAAGTCGTCGGGACTGCGGTAAACGCCGCCACGCGCGCGATACTTATATATATTGCGTACCTGCCACACCGAGAGACCCAGGCGCAGCAGGGCGGTGCTGTCGGCGGTGTTGGGGTCGAAGGCAAACAGCTCGCGGCGGCGCTCCTCCACGGGGCCTACCCACTGGCGCGCTGCCCCGCTGCGGCGCGGGGCAGGCGCAGGGGCGCGGCGCGCGGTGTCGGCCACGGTGGCCACCGGCCCGCCACCGGCGTCGCGCCCCTGCCCGCCGAGCCACGCCATGAGCGCAGCCGCGCCGGCAGCCACGGCGAGCAGGGCCATGGCCGCACGGCGGTCGCTGCGCTGGTAGAAAGAGTCGCGGCCTTGTTTCATTGGGGCGGGGTCATGGCAGCCCGGGGAGCGTCAGAGCAGCCCGAGCTGGTTGAGGAATATCAGGATTATGCACACGGGGCATACGTACTTCACGCACAGCACGAACAGGCGCAGGAAGCGGCCCGGCAGCGTGCCCCAGTTGGTGAACTCGTCGCGCACGAGCTTGTGGGGCAGGTACCAGCCCACAAGCAGGCAGATGAGGAAGCCGCCGAAGGGCATGAGCACCTGGCCGGTGACGAAGTCGCACTGCTCGAACAGCGGGCGGCCAAACACGCTGAGCCAGCGGCGGTCGCCCAGCGACAGGGAGCAGAGCGCGCCCACCACGATGCCAAGCGCGGTCACGGCGGCGGCGGCGCGGCGGCGTGTTATGCGCAGCTCCTCGTGGAGAAAGGCCGTGCACACCTCATGGAGCGATATGAGCGAGGTCAGCGCGGCCAGCGTGAGCAGCACGTAGAACATTATGGCCACGAGGTAACCCAACGCGGGGGCGAAGCTGAAGGCCCGGCTGAACACGTTGGGCAGGGTTATGAATATGAGCGAGGGGCCGCTGTCGGGCTTTATGCCCACCGAAAAGGCCGCGGGGAATATCATCAGGCCGGCCAGCACGGCCACGAGTATCACTATGACGCCTATCTGCATGGCCGAGGAGCCGAGCCGCGTCTGCCGGCTGAAGTAGGAGGCGTAGGTGCACATGCAGCCCATGCCGATGCTGAGCGAGAAGAAAGCCTGGCCCAAGGCGGCCAGGAGCACGTCGCCGGTGAGCTTGCCGAAGTCGGGCTTGAAGAGGAACTCAACACCCGCCCACGCGCCGGGCAGCAGGCAAGAGGCCCCTACCACCACCAGCAGGAGCACGAAAAGGGCCGGCATCATCAGCTTGGAGGCGCGCTCTATGCCGTCGCGCACACCGTGGGCGACGACCCAGTGGGTGGCCAGGAATATCAGCGCCATCCACACCACGGGCTTGAACGGGTGGGTCTCGAAGTCGGCAAAGTAGCGCCCGGCCTGCCCGGGGGTCACATCAGAGAAGCGGCCCGCGGCAGAGGCGAACACATACTCAAGGCACCAACCCGACACCACGGCGTAGTAACCGATGATGAGCATGGCCGTGATGACGCCCATGTAGCCCACCAGGGCCATGGGCGTGCGCCCGCCAAGGGTGCGGAAGGCACGCGCGGCGTTGGCCTGGGCACGCCTGCCTACAATGAACTCGGCCACCATGCAGGGCATCCCCAGGAGCAGCACGCACCCTATGTAGGCCAGCATGAAGGCTGCCCCGCCGTTCTCGCCGGCCAGGTAGGGGAACCGCCACACGTTGCCCAGGCCCACGGCGGAGCCTGCGGTGGCGAGTATCACGCCCAGCTTGCTGCCAAACTTAGCTCTTTCCAATTGTGCCATGATGTGTTCTTTTTGGGTTATTACGACGCAAAATTATAAAAAAATCAGTAATTTTGCGCCTCAAAAGGAAGTAAATATGCTGAAAATCTGCCGGTTGTTAAGGAATTACCCGCTCACGGCGGTGTGCGTGGCTGCCATATGGTACCTGTCGTTCTTCACGCCGCCCCACACTGAACTCGACAACGTGAGGTTCATCGACAAGTGGGCCCACGTGGTGATGTACGGCGGAACGTGCGCCGTTTTCTGGGCGGAGCACCTGCTGAAGGGCAGGCGCAAGGCCGTCACGCGGGCGGCCGTGGCTGCGGGATGGCTCGCCCCGCTGCTCATGAGCGGGGCCATAGAGCTGCTGCAGGCTTACTGCACGGGTGGGAGGCGCAGCGGCGACTGGCTCGACCTGTGCGCCAACGCCACGGGCATCAGCCTCGCCCTGGGCACTGCGCTTCTGCTCGCTCGGCGGCGCCCCAGGCAGTGAAAGGCCGCTTGGTGAGGCTGGAATTGTAGAAGCGGCGGTCGCCGGTGACCTCGCGGCCCACAAAGGCGGGCTTCTCGAACTGCTCCGAGGCCGAGGACAGCTCAACCTCGGCCACCACCAGGCCCTCGTTGCAGCCGTGGAACTCGTCGACCTCGAACGTATGGGCGCCGCACGGCACCAGCCAGCGGGTCTTGTCGATGGCGCCGGGCTCGCACAGGGCGAACAGCTGCCCCGCCTCGGCGGGCGTTATCTCCTTCTCGAACTCGTAGCGGCTGAGCCCGCCGTCGGCCGAAGGGCCTTTTATCGTGAGGAAACCGCGGCCGCCGCGGAGGCGCACACGCACGGTGCGCCCCCGCTCGCTGCAGATGTAGCCCTGCATTATGCGGCTCGACGACGAGGCCATGCGCTTGTAGCTGTCGCCCACGACGAGGAACTTGCGCTCTATCTCAAGGCTGCCGCTCACCACGTGCCCCCCATCAACAGATATGTATACACGAGGTAGACCACGGCCAGCAGCACCAGCACGATGAATATACCGTTGACCACTCTCCTCGCTTTCTTCTCCTGCTGTGCCTCATAGGCCGCACGGCGGGCCTTTCCTTTGTCGCTCATAGTCTTATGTTTTAAGTTGATTGGATTAATGTCTGCCGCGTGGCCGCCTCACGCCTCGTCGTTGACGGGGAACTCCATGAGGTAAGCCTTGATGAATCCGTCGATCTTGCCGTCCATAACGCCGTCCACGTCGGATGTCTGGTAGTTGGTGCGGTGGTCTTTCACGCGGCGGTCGTCGAACACGTAGCTGCGTATCTGGCTGCCCCACTCTATCTTCTTCTTGCCAGCCTCTATCTTGGCCTGGGCCTCGAGGCGCTTCTTCATGGCGCGGTCGTAGAGCTGCGACTTCAGCAGGCGCATGGCGTTGTTGCGGTTTTCGAGCTGCTTGCGGCTCTCGGTGTTCTCTATGAGAATCTCTTCCTCCTCGCCCGTGTCGGGGTCGACGTACTGGTAGCGCAGGCGCACGCCGGTCTCCACCTTGTTGACGTTCTGCCCGCCGGCGCCACCGCTGCGGAAGAGATCCCAGCTTACGCGGGCCGGGTCGACGTAGACCTCGATGGTGTCGTCGACGAGCGGCGAGACGAACACGCTGGCGAAGCTCGTCATGCGCTTGCCCTGGGCGTTGAACGGCGAGACGCGCACGAGCCGGTGCACGCCGTTCTCGCTCTTGAGGTAGCCGTAGGCATACTCGCCGCCCTCTATCTCCATGGTGACGCTCTTGATGCCTGCCTCGTCGCCTTCCTGCAGGTTGCTTATGGTGACCTTGTAGCCGTGGGCCTCGGCCCAGCGCATGTACATACGCATGAGCATCTGGGCCCAATCCTGGCTCTCGGTGCCACCAGCGCCGCTGTTTATCTTCAGCACGCAGTCCATGGGATCCTCTTTCTGGCGGAGCATGTTCTTCAGCTCCAGGGCCTCGATGGCCTTGATGGCGCGGGCGTAGTCGGCATCGACCTCCTCTTCGGTCACCATGTCTTCCTTGTGGAAGTCGAACGCCAGCTGAAGCTCGTCGGCGCAGGTGCGCACTTCCCTGTAGCCGTCGATCCAGCTCTTCAGGGCCTTTACCTTCTTCATCTGCTCCTCGGCCCGCTTCGGGTCGTCCCAGAAGTCGGGGGCCTGCGTGCGCAGGTCTTCTTCCTCGTACTCCATCTGCTTCTTGTCGATGTCGAGGTATCGGTTGAGCGCATCGGCGCGCTCCATGATGTCTTTCAGTTGTTCTGCGGTAATCATATCTTTAATTTTGAATTTTGAGTTTGGAGTGTTGAGTTGTCGCTAAAGCGATTTGGAATTGTCCAATTTTGAATTGAAGAACTCTCAACCGCCGCAGGCGACAAAGCGACTTTTGAATTTTGAGTTTGGAATTTTGAGTTTTGAGTTGTCGCTAAAGCGATTTGGAATTGTCCAATTTTGAATTGTCCAACTATCAATCGCCGCAGGCGACAATTCGCAATTCGTAACTCGTAATTCGTAATTCTCAACTCCTAACTTTCTTCGTACATACGGTCGATCTCGGCCTTGTAGTTCTCGTTGATGACGCGCCGCTTGAGCTTCAGCGTGTTGGTGAGCTCGCCGCGCTCCATGCTGAAGTGGTGGGGCAGGAGCGTTATGCGCTTCACCTGCTCGTAGTGGGCCAGCTGCTGCTGCAGCGTGGTGATGCGGTCCATCATCATCTGCTGCACCTTGGCGTTGGCGCAGAGGTCCTCGCGGCTCTCGAAGGGTATGCCGTTGGCGCGGGCGAACTCCTCGACGAGGCGGTACTCGGGTATGATGAGGGCGGAGACGAACTTGCGCTGGTCGGCAATGATGGCTATCTGGTCGATGAACTTGTCGACGAGCAGGCGCGACTCTATGGCCTGCGGGGCTATGTACTTGCCGTTGGAGGTCTTGAAGAGGTCTTTTATGCGCTCGGTGAGGAACAGCTCGCCGCCCTTCATGTAGCCGGCGTCGCCGGTGCGGAAGAAGCCGTCGGCCGTGAAGGCGTCGCGCGTGAGCTCGGGGCGGTTGTAGTACCCGCGCGTGATGGTGGGGCCCTTGAGCAGTATCTCGCCCTCGTCGCTTATCCTGACTTCAAGCCCGTCGATGGGCCTGCCCACGCTGCCAACGGTGTAGGGCTCGCCCAGGCGGTCGCACGACACGGTGGCCAGGCTCTCCGTGAGGCCGTAGCCCACTATCATGTTGAGCCCGATGGAATGCACGAACTCCTCGACATGGGCCGAGACGGTGGCCCCGGCCGTGGGGAAGATGTTGGCGTGCTCCAGGCCCAGCTCGTGGCGCACGAGGCTGAACACCGTGCGGTTCATCATCTCGTACTCGAGCTTGAGCTGCAGCGGCGGCCTCAGCCCGCGGCTCAGGTAGTCGATGTTGTAGCGGCGGCCTATGGCCAGCGCATTGCGGAACAGCTTGCGCTTCACGGGGTTGGCCCGGTCTATCTGCTCCTGCACGCCGGCGTACACTTTCTCCCAGAAGCGCGGCACGGCGCTCATGCACGTGGGGTGGGTCTCGCGCATGGAGTCCTGCACCTCGAGCGGGTAGGTGTTCACTATGAGCCTGGCTCCCACGGAGAGGCTGAGCAGCGTCCACCCTTTCTCGAAGATGTGGGCATAGGGCAGGAAGTTCATCACGCGGTCGTCCTCGCCCACGTTGACGCAGCGGCCGTTGGCCTCGAGGGCGGCGTGGTACTGCCCGTGGGTGAGCATCACGCCCTTGCTGTCGCCGGTGGTGCCGCTGGTGTAGAGTATGTTGGCCATGTCGTCATACGACGCTGCGGCGTAGAGGCCCTGCAGCTCCTCGGCGTGGGGGTTGTCCTCGCCCAGCCGCACGAAGTCGTCGAAATAGAGCGCGTAGGGGTCGTGGGTGCTTATGCGCACCGAGCGGTCGAAGATGACGATGCGCTCCAGCGTGGGGCAGAGGGCGAACACGCGGTGGGCCTTGTCGTACTGCTCTTGCTCGCCCACGAAGAGCAGGCGCACGCGGGCGTCGTTGATCATGAACTGTATCTGCTGCTCGCTGCTCGTGGCATAGAAGGGTATGGTAACGGCCCTTATGCCCCAGGCGCCGAAGTCGGTGTAGATGTACTGCACGCAGTTCTGGGCGAACACGCCTATGTTCTCCTGCACGCCCACGCCGAGCTGGAGCAGCGCGGCCGACACCTTGCTGACCGTGAGCGAGCACTCGCGCCACGAGCTCGACACCCACTTCTTGCTGCCGAAGTGCCTGTATATCAGGGCTTCGCGGTCGCCGTACTTCTTGGCCTGGTCGTGCACAAGCACCGACAAGTGACTGTTTGTCTGCATAATCGTATCGTTTTGTTAGCCTTGCTGGGCCTCAAGGGCAGTGAACCTTGCCGCTTGGGATATGCAAAAATAATAAAATTATCGTAAACGGCAAAGAACACGCCGAACTTATTTGCCGCAGGCGGCATACTTGCCGCCGCCGCACGGGAGGCGGCGGCGCCCGCCACGGCCAACTGCCTGGCTGCCAACGCATTGCAGGACGGCCCGTTTGGGGTTGCAGGACAGGCCGTCCTGCAGCCCCAAACGGGCCGTTTCATCGCCCGGAACAGCCTGCCCGGCAGCCCGGCCTTGCGCCCGGCGGGGAGCACTGGTGTCGGGGTGCCACATTGGCAGGGCGCTTGCCGGCGCGGGATGCCTGCCGGCAAGAAAGGAAAAAGCCGCGCCGCCATGCCCCATCCGGCATGGCGGCGCGGCCGCCCAAGACCAGCCCAGACCCCGCAAGCAAGCAGGGCCGGGCCGCTCAGTCAAGGTTTTGCTCCTGGAAGTCCATGTCGGCCTGCACGACGAAGAACACCTCGGCCGGGTCGAAGTCGCCCTGCCCCTGCTCGGCGGCCTTGGCGCAAACGTAGTCGGCCACCTTCTGCAGGTCGATGTCCACGAACCCGTCGGCGTCGGCCTCGGCTTCGAGCACCCCGCTGGTGAAGTAATAGTCCACGATGGTGTCCATCATGTAACGGAGGTCGGCCTCGCAGAACTTCTCCTTCAGGTCGGCTGGCAGCACCTCGCGTATGTACTCCACCTCGCGCGCGTTCTCCTCGTCGTCGAGCCTCAGCTCCTCTTCAAAGTCTGCCATGGCGTCAGAGCAGTGACTGGAACTTCTCGTCGAGCTTCTGCTTGGAGACTGCGCCCACAAGCTTGTCCACTACCTCGCCGCCCTTGAAGAAGAGCAGCGTCGGTATGTTGCGTATGCCGTACTCGGCGGCGATGTCCTCGCACTCCTCCACGTCGCACTTGCCCACGTTCAGGCGGCCGTCGTACTCCTTGGCCAGCTCCTCCACGATGGGGGCTATCATGCGGCAGGGGCCGCACCACGTAGCCCAGAAGTCAACGACAAGGGGCAGTTCGCCGTTCTTCAATGTCTCGAAATTCTCGTTTGTAATCTTTACTTCCATTGTCTTGTACTTTATTTTAATGTGTTAATGGTCAATCGGCTTGCCTCCCTCTGCGTCTCCGGCAAAATGCGTGCCACAAAATGCCGGCGGCGTCAATTGATCTTGTAGTCGAGCGCCGGCGTCTGCTCTATGAAGGCTATGAGGCCCTGCTTCACGTCCACAGTGCGGTTGTTGCTGCGCAGCAGCACGTGGTTCTTGCCCTTGGCGTCGTGCAGGCTTATGAACAGCTTGGTGCTGCCGGGGTTGTCGCGCAATATCTCGTTGAGCTCCTCCACCACCCGGTCGTCAATCTCGTCGGCCAGCATGGAGATGGTTATGCGGTCTATGGCCTTGTCCTTTATGGTCTGCAGGTACTCTATGTTCTGTATCCTGAGGTCGTAGAACTTGCTGTCGCGGAAGCGCTGCTGGCACTTGGCCGTGATGTAAACGGCGCAGCCCTCCTTGAACATGCCGCTCCAGCGGCCCCACTCCTCGCCGAACATGGCCAGCTCGCCGCTGCCGTCGAAGTCTTCGATGGTGACGAAGCCGCAGGGCTTGCCCGTCTTGGTGAACTTCGACTTTATGCCCGTGACGATGCCGCCCATGACCACAGCCTCGCGGCTGGCGAGCGACTGCACGTCTGCCAATTCGGCACAGTGGGTGTTGCAGAGGTTGTCGAGCACTATCTTGTACTCGTCGAGCGGGTGGGCCGAGAGGTATATGCCCACGAGGTCGCGCTCGCGGTTGAGCCGCTCTATGTCGCTCCAACGCTCGCCCTTGATGACGGGCGGGGTGGCTATCTCCACCTCGTTGTCGCCGCCGAAGAGCGAGTTGCGCATCTGCGACTGCTCCATCTGGTAGGTCTGGCCGTAGCGCACCAGCGTGTCGATGAAGGCCTCGCCCTTGGGGTTCTTGGCGAAGAAGTCCTCGCGCCTCATCGCCCCGAAGGCGTCGAACGCCCCGCTGAGCACGAGCGACTCGACGCACTTGCGGTTGACGGCGCCGAGGTTGACGCGCTGTATGAAGTCGAACACGTCCTTGTAGGGGCCGTTCTTCTCGCGCTCCTCGATGATGGCGTCGGCCGCGGTGCCGCCCACGCCCTTGATGGCGCTGATGCCGAAGCGTATCTCCCCTTTCTTGTTGGCGCTGAACTTCTGCCGGCTCTCGTTCACGTCGGGGCCGAGCGTAGGCACGCCCATGGCCCGGCACTCGTCCATGAGCTTGGTTATCTCGTTGATGTTGTCGAGGTTGCGGCTCATCACGGCGGCCATGTACTCGGCCGGGTGGTGGGCCTTGAGGTAGGCCGTCTGGTACGACACCCACGAGTAGCACGTGGCGTGGCTCTTGTTGAAGGCGTAGGAGGCGAACTTCTCCCAGTCGGCCCATATCTTCTCGAGCACCTTGGGGTCGTGGCCGTTGGCCTTGCCGCCCTCGATGAACTTAGGCTTCATCTGGTCTACGATGGCCTTCTTCTTCTTTCCCATGGCCTTGCGCAGCGCGTCGCTCTCGCCGCGGGTGAAGTTGGCCAGCTGGCGCGATAGGAGCATGACCTGCTCCTGGTATACGGTGATGCCGTAGGTGTCCTTGAGGTACTTCTCCATGCAGGGTATGTCGTACCTTATCTCTTCCTTGCCGTTCTTGCGGGCTATGAACGAGGGGATGTAGTCCATGGGGCCGGGGCGGTAGAGGGCGTTCATGGCTATGAGGTCCTCGAAGACGCTGGGGTGAAGCTCGCGCAGGTACTTCTGCATCCCCGGCGACTCGAACTGGAATGTTCCGATGGTGCGGCCCTCGCAGTAGAGCTGGTATGTGAGCGGGTCGTCGATGGGGATGGTGTCGAGGTCAATCACCTTGCCCGTGGTCAGCCTCACGTTCTCCACGGCCTCCTTGAGTATGGAGAGCGTCTTGAGGCCGAGGAAGTCCATCTTGATGAGCCCGGTCGACTCGATGACGTGGCCGTCGTACTGCGTGCAGCGCAGCTTGTGGCCCGGGTCGGCCTTGTCCTCGGCCACGGAGACGGGCACCCAGTCGCTGATGGGGTCGCGGCAGATGATGAAGCCGCAGGCGTGGATGCCCGTGCCGCGCACGGTGCCTTCGAGCATCTTGGCGTACTCGATGGTGTTGCGGAGGCGCGGGTCGGTGCTCGCCTCGGCGTCGCGCAGTTCCGGCACGCACTTGATGGCGTTGGTGAGGTTCATCTTCAGGCCGTCGGGCAGCTTGTCGGGTATCTGCTTGCACAGGTAGTTGGCCTGCTCCAGCGGCAGCTTCTCCACGCGGGCCACGTCCTTGATGGAGTTCTTCGTGGCCATGGTGCCGTAGGTTATGATGTGGGCACAGTTGTCGTGGCCGTACTTGTCCTCCACCCACTCGAGCACCTTGCCGCGGCCGTCGTCGTCGAAGTCGGTGTCGATATCGGGGAGCGATATTCGGTCGGGGTTGAGGAAGCGCTCGAACAGCAGATCGTACTTGATGGGGTCAATCTTCGTTATGCCGAGGCAGTAGGCCACCACCGAGCCGGCGGCAGAGCCGCGCCCCGGGCCTACCATCACGCCGAGCTGGTCGCGCGCGGAGTTGATGAAGTCCTGCACGATGAGGAAGTAGCCGGGGAAGCCCATCGTCTTCATTATGTGCAGCTCGAAGCGCACGCGCTCGTCAACCTCCTGCGGCAGCGGGTCGCCGTAGAGCTTGCGCGCCCCCTCGTAGGCGAGCTTGGCCAAGTAGTCGGCCTCGAACTTTATGCGGTAGAGCTTGTCGTAGCCGCCGAGCTTCTCAATCTTCTTCTCGCCCTCCTCGCGCGGCAGCGGGTTCTGGCCGTTCTCGTCGCTGGTGAACTCGGCGAAGAGCTGCTCCTGGGTGAACTTGGCCCGCCACTGCTCCTCGGTGCCGAAGTCCTCGGGGATGGGGAAGAAGGGCATGATGGGCGCGTGCTCAATGCTGTACAGCTCCACCTTGTCGAGCACCTCGGCGGTGTTGGCCAGGGCCTCGGGCACGTCGGCGAACACCTCGTTCATCTCGGCGCGCGTCTTGAACCACTCCTGCTTGGAGTAGAGCATTCGTGTGGGGTCGTCGAGGTCCTTGCCGGTTGAGAGGCAGAGCAGGTGGTCGTGCGCCTCGGCATTCTCCTGGTCCACGAAGTGTGCGTCGTTGGTGCACACGAGCTTCACGCCGTACTCGCGCGCCAGCTCGATGAGCACCTTGTTGGCCTGCTGCTGCAGCGGGAACGTCTCGCGGTTGGCGCGTATCGACGGGTCCTTGACCTCGTGGCGCTGCAGCTCGAGGTAGTAGTCGTCGCCGAACACGCGCTTGTGCCACTCCACTGCCTCGCGCGCCCCGGCGATGTCGCCCTTGAGGATTTTCGACGGCACCTCGCCGGCAATGCAGGCAGAGCACACGATGAGGCCCTCGCGGTGGCGCTCGAGGTCGGCGCGGTCGGTGCGGGGGCGCATGTAGAAGCCGTCGGTCCAGGAGTTCGACACGAGCTTTATCAGGTTCTTGTAGCCCTGGTAGTTCTTCGCCAGCACTATGAGGTGGTAGCCGCTGCGGTCTTCCTTGCCGGCGCGGTCCTCCTTCCGGTGGTGGGCCACGTACATCTCGCAGCCCAGTATGGGCTTGAACGGCTCAAGCCCCTCCTTCTTGCGCTTCGAGTTGACCGACGCGCAGCAGTCCCAGAACTCCTTTATGCCGAACATATCGCCGTGGTCGGTGATGGCCATGCCGCGCATACCGTCGGCCACGGCCTTGTCGACGAGTTTCTGTATGCTCGACTGTCCGTCGAGGATGGAGTAGTACGTATGTACGTGGAGGTGGACGAAATCCTGCATCTTGAACGTTTGAATGCTGTTTTTTGTGGCTCAAAGTTACGCCTAATCCCCGAGACGGCCAAAAGAATGGGGCAAAAATTTGCTGAATAGGCGAAAAAGCCTTACCTTTGCAGCGACAATGCCGCCGTGGGAAGCCGTGGCTTTACCGGCCTCCCTGCCTGCGGCGACACCAGCAGCCAAAACAAGCACCCTCACAGACTCCATGGGAAGAAGGATTAGGAAACTTAAGAACACCAGGATTCACCGCGAAGGCAACGACACGCTCATATACAGCATGGCAGCCATCGTCGCTGTGGCAGCCTTGCTGTGGCACTACTTCGACACGAAAGTGCCTTTCTGGTCGTTCGTAATCATAATGGGAGCGGCCTGGGCGGTTGTGCTCAACTTCTACCGCTGCCCCAAGCGCTACTTCAACGACGACACCGAGCGCACCGTAGTGGCCCCGGCCGACGGCAAGGTGGTGGTGATAGAGGAAGTGGAGGAGAACGAATATTTCCACGACCGCAGGCTCATGATTTCGATATTCATGAGCCTCTTCAACGTACACGCCAACTGGTTCCCCGTAGACGGCAAGGTGAAGTTCGTGCGCCACCAGGACGGCAACTACCACAAGGCATGGCTGCCAAAGGCCAGCGAGGAGAACGAGCGGGCCGACGTGATGATAACCACGCCCGAAGGCACCGACATCCTCTGCCGCCAGATAGCCGGGGCGATGGCCCGCCGCATAGTGACCTACGCCAAGGAAGGCGAGGAATGCTTCATCGACGAGCATCTGGGCTTCATCAAGCTCGGCTCGAGGGTAGACGTGTTCCTGCCCATCGGCTCTGAGGTCTGCGTAAAGATGGGGCAGTCCACCACCGGCGACCTCACCGTGATAGCGCGCCTCAAGGACACCGCGAAAGCATGAGGGGCAAGGCCAAAGAGCCTTGCGCCACCGACATGACACATTAACCAGGCAGCACCATAAGCCCACAAAGCCATAGAGAGGCAGCACCGGAACTCCCGTGCTGCCTCTCTATGGCTTTATTCCCATCCTACTGTTTTCCCTTGGCCGAGCCATACTTCTTGGCCCACGTCTCATATCGCTTGTAAACGTCGAGCCCGTTGGAGTCATACCAGCTGTAGCCCGTGCGCCGTTCACGGCCAATCTCGGATATGTCGTACCGCGCAACGCCGTCGCGGTCGCTGAAGAACGGGCGGTTGCCGTCGATGGTGTAGAAGCGCGCCCACAGCGGCGGGCAGTCGTCGGCATCGGGGCAAGCCACCATGCGGTAGTCGCGCTTGCCGTCGGCATCCTTGAAGTACTCGAACGTAAGCCCCCTTATCTCGCTCTTGCGGAACCACTCCACGGCAGCCTCGACGCACTTCACCACCTCGGGCGAGGGCTTCGAGAGCGACATGAGGAAGAGCACGATGTCTTCCGACTCTGCCCCGCTGAGCGACACCAGCTCATAAGCGCGGGCGGCGGCAGGCTTGAGCGTGTGCTCGTCGTACTGTGCGCACCACACTGTGGGCTTGCCGTCCTGCACAACTTGCGTTTTCAGTATGCAGTCCACTCCCTTGTCGAGCGCGGCCTGCGCCTTGGCGCGTATGCTGTCGGGCATGAAGGCGTAAGGCGCCTTGCCCTTTGCCACGTCGCGCATCAGCTTCAGCACGTTTGTCATGGCGTCGTCGTTGAAAGTGATGTGCGTGTAGTAGCCCTTGGGCCTGGGGTAGAACTGCGGCCAGCCCCCGTTGTCGTACTGCGCGCGGAACAGGTAGTCCATGCCGCGCAGCGCGCCTTGTGCAAACCGCTCCTGTGCCGTGGCGTTGTAGAGGCGGCAGAGGTATGTTATCTCGGTCGTGGTGGCCTTGTTGTCGATGGTGCTCTCGTTGATGCCGGCCCTGTTTTGCCTCAGCTTGTCCTTGGCGGCCTCGTCGAGTGGCAGCTGCATGTTCACGTTCTTGGGCCATCCGCCCGTCTCGTACTGGTAGAGCAGCACGTTGTCGCCTATGCGCAGCGCCTCGTCGGTGCTGAAGAAGGCGTCCTTCAGCTTCGGGGCCATCGATGTCCACTTCTTCACTTTAGGCCCAGACTGCTGCCCGCCCTCGCCTGCGGCAGCCCGGGCGGCCATGGTTGCGGCGCACATCAGCGCCAGGCAACCCACGATGATTCTCTTCATGATGCTTCTATGTTTGCTTTTGCGGGGCGCATGGCCCCGCCCTGTTGTTTTAGTTTGGCGGTAAAATTACTTATTTTTCGCTACATACGGCAGCGGCGGGGCAGCTATTTGTCCTTTTTTAACCTTTCGCATGGCCCCGTTACAAAAAAAGGCAGGCTGCCGGATGGCAGCCTGCCCTGTTATCTGAACCAGCGGGAACCAGTCCCTTCCGGTTACTTCACTACATACTTCTTGCCGTTCTTGATGTAGATGCCCTTGCCGAGGCCCTCGAAAGAGGTGGCGTTGGCGCGAACCTTCACACCGCTGATGGTGTAGATGTCGCCAGGCTGGTCGGCGCTGTTGCCGTCCTGCACGCCATTGATGCCGTCAACAACGGTGTCACCCCAGAAGAGGAGCTGCGGGCCCTTGAAGAAGATCATCGAAGTGATAGGCAGACCCTCGATGGTCATGCCAACGGTAGCGTTGCCGTCGGTGACGTCGAACGGAACTGATGCCCTGTAGAAGCCTGAGTTGAAGTAGTCCTCAGCATACGGAGTGTGGCGGTAGTCGTAGAGGGTTATGATCCTGTTCGTACCGAGCACCCAGTTGTTGGTAGCCTCGTCGAGCATTCCTTCCTGCAGCATGCCGTCAACGTAGTCTACACCGTCGTTGGCGCTGATGTACATGAAGGTGTTCTCTCCGTAGTCCTCAGGATTCCAAACCTCATCCTTCGGGTTCTTGTAACGGTATGTGCCGTACATGAGGAACTCGTACTTGCCCTTTGGCAGGCCGGTGACGGTCTGTGTGAACGAGGAGCTGGTCATCACGTCCTCTGCATTCTGATAGTAGCAAACGTAGCCTGTGCTCGTGGGAACGAAGTTGGCCACGGCGCCCGTGGTTGTCCACTCTACGAAGTTAGCGTTCTCGTCAACGAAGTCGGCATTCTTGATCAGACCGGTCAGGTCGTAGTACTTGCCGGCTGCCGGCCATACGCCGCTTATCATGAATGCGTTGGTAGCCTCAGCCAAGGCGGGGAACTGTGCGTTCAGGTCGTCGATCGTAGCGTCGGGGTCGTTGCATACGCCCTGTGCGGTGTTGATTGCGGTAGAGAACGGAGTTGTGCTCACGTTGTTCGGGTTGCGGGCCTCGCCGAGCAGTGCGCTTGCAGCGTCGATGGCCTTCTGCAGAGAGTCGCGTGTAGGCTGCATCACGGCTGCGATAGAATCCTTGAGGTACTTGTCGTAGTCGCCGTAGAATGTCAGCTTGTTGCTTCCGTAAGCATAGTTGGTGGCCACCTTGTCGCCGCTGCTGAGCGGATAGTCGGGCGTGTTGTTGAGTGCGTCGATACCGAAGGTGAGGTCAACCGGTGCGTTCTCGATGAAGAGGCGCACGGTGTAGTTCTGCGGAGTGAACCAGCCTGCGTCGCCGCTTCCGGTGTGGATGTTGAGAGAGTCTTTCACACCGTTCATCTCGGTGACGAACCATACGTTGATGGTGTCGTTGAGGTTGCCGTCGCTGTTGCGGCCCTGTCCGTTGGCGTAAGCCTGGAAGGTAAGCTCATACATACCGTTGTACGGCAGGTTGACGGTCTGGAACACAGAGTTATCAGGTGTGGTAGTGGTACCGCGGTTAGCGTAAATCTTGCTGCCGCCGGTGAAGTTCTCGTCAGAGCCATACTTCCATGCCTCCTTTGACTCAGAGCTGCTTGTAACCTCCCAGCCATTGCCCTTGTCGGCAAACGTCGGGTTCACGATGGCGATGTCGCCCGGGAACCTGTAGCCTGCGTTGGCAGCGTAGTAGTCGGCCACGGCCTTGTTGAGGGCGTCGGTGTGGCTTACGATGGTTGCGCTGTCGCGCACCTGTGTCTGCTGAATCTCGTTGTAGTAGTTCTGTGCCGTGGTGATGGCAGCCTGCAGTTCAGTCTTGCCCTCTGTGCGCTCCTCGTCGGCATACGCCTCGTTGGCAGTTGCTATCTGGTCGCCCAGGGCTGTGTACTCAGCGTTGATGGTGTAGTAAGCCTGTACGGCTGCGCGCATCCAGTCCATCTGCTGCTGTGCGCGGGCGATGTCGGCGCGTGTGGCCTTCTCGATGCCGAGGTTGAGCACGGCGTCAGACTTTGCTATTGAGTCATTGAGCACTGCCTTGCCGAAAGGATAGGTAGCCATGTCGTGAACCTTCTGTGCGGAGTCGCGCATCACCTGGAGTGCGTAGCGTGCCACGTTTTTGTAAACGTAAGTGATTACCTCAACTGAGTCGGCGCCGAACATACGCAGGCAGACGTTATCGAAGCGGCGGTGTCCGCCGATGCCCTCGCCACCGCCACCGCAGTCGTAGAAGCCGAACGTCTTCTCGCCGGCGGGCAGGTCGGCAAGGATGCTGTACTTCTTGCCCTTCCATGCCGGGACGTCGGTAAGCTCAAGTGACTTGTCGGCCATGAACATGCGCAGGCCTTCAATCTGTCCGTAGTAGTCGGGGATGGTCTGCGAGTTGTCGCCAGAGGTACCGCTGCCGTTCATGAAATACTTGTGGGCCTGGGCCTGCACCATGTAGAGATACCTGCCGGCGGGCAGGTTGTAGCTCTGCTCAACCTGGCCCTCGCCGAGCGTGATGTTGCTCGGGCGGTCGTGGCGGAGCCACGATGTGGTGAAGTTGCCGTCAGGGTCGACCACGCGCCAGTCGCTGCCGGTGACGGTCCATCCGCTGTACGAGCCGCCGTCGAAGGTGAAGTTGCGCAGGAAGGTAGACACGTCAACAGAGTTGTCGAGCAGGAACTGGTTGAGAGCCTGAGCGACATACTCATCCTTCCGGAAGTCCGAAACGGCGTCGGGGTCGTTGATGTTGAACATTGCGTCGTCGCCCGGGCCGATGATTGACGGGTCGTCAACGCCGGTGCCGGCAGCCTTTACGAGGGGCCACATCTCGCTGAGGAAGCCGCTGTTGTCATTGGCGTTCTCGCCAGCGGCGTCAACGTAAGCCTTCCACTCGTTGTAGAGGTCGGTCACCTCGCGGTCGTCGAGCACCTGCGTAGCCTTCATCACGGAGAAGTCGGTGAAGCTGTCGCCCACGTTGAGGTTGAAGAGGAGGAAGTTGATGTATCCAGCCTCGCCCACGGTGAAGTTGTATGCTATCTCATACCAGCCGTCCTCGGCGCGGTAGGTCACGTATTTCGAGATTTGGTTCTCGCTCTTGGTTCCTATCACGCTCTGAACGGGTGTCGAAGAGTAATAAACTGACTGGAAGTTGGCGCAGCGCACGCTGTTTCCGCCACTGTTCGACGTGGTGGCCGTCTCGCTGCCGCCCTTTACCTTGTAAGAAATGACATAGAGGCCCGGGGTGACGGGGATGGACCTCATCATGTTTGCCGAGCCATTTCCGAGCACTCCGGCGTCGACCGCGCCCGAGGCAGCCACGTAGAGCGAGTTTTCGCCGTCGGGGCCGAGGCCCGGGTCAACCGTGAATGTGTCAGTGCTGAGGGCGCCTCCGGCAGTGTTGGTCCAGCCGTTTGTGCCGTCGGAGAAGTCTCCGTTGGTCACCAGGTTTTCACCTGCAACCTGGAATCGCCCGTTGATGGTGTAGACGTAGTCGCCTGCCTCGTAGGCAAACGCACCGGTCACGCCAGCAAAGAGCGACAACATTAAGAATAATCGCTTTTTCATTGTTTGTTGTATTTAATAATTAAGTTAATAGGTGTCACGCCAATAGATGTCGTTTCAATGGGCAAAGATACACTTTTATTTGAAACGAGCAACAGGCAGAAGCGGAAAATAAATCACAATTCATATTCTTTCATTCTTTTTAACCATTGCAAGGACAATAACCGGGAGTGCCCTGCGGCCCTGGGCGCACCCGCCTCAGCCGAAGCCCTGGACAGCCCCGGCGGAGGCGGTTTTCAAGACGGGCCGTTCCGCCGCCCGGAACAGGCCGTTTCATCGCCCGGAACAGGCCGTTCGGGAAGGCGAAACGGCACGCCTGCGCAGAAGCGGCGCGCCCCTCCCTACAATGACGGGTCGGCGGGAAGGTTGCGCGGGTGGTGCTCCAGTATCTCGCGCCGCAGGGCCGTGGTGTCGAGGTGGGTGTAAATCTCGGTGGTGGCTATGCTCTCGTGGCCGAGCAGCTGCTGTATCACGCGGAGGTCGGCCCCGCCCTCGAGCAGCGCCGTGGCAAACGAGTGGCGCAGCGTGTGCGGGCTGATGGTCTTGATGATGCCTGCGGCGGCGGCCTTGCGCTTCACCATGATGAGCACCATGGTGCGGGTGAGGTGGCTGCCCCGGCGGTTAAGGAACACGTAGTCGTCCTCGCCGGGCTTCACGGGAATCTCGCCGCGCCGGCAGAGCCATGCGTCAAGCTCGCGCACGGCACGCCCCGAGAGCGGCACGAGCCGCTCCTTGGCGCCCTTGCCGCGCACGCGGACGTAGCCCTCGCCGAAAAACACGTCGGAGAGGCCCAGGGCCGTAAGCTCGCTGACGCGCAGGCCGCAGGAGAAGAGCGTCTCGATGATGGCCCGGTTGCGCTGCCAGAGGGGCGTGTCGTCGGGCTCGGCGTCCTCCATGGCGTCCACCTCGGCGGCCGAGAGCACCTCGGGCAGGTGGTCGCCCGTCTGCGGCGACGGTATAAGCTCGGTGGGGTCGTCGGGGCGGAAACCGTCGAGCACCATGTAGCGGAAGAGTGAGCGCAGGCCGCTGAGCACGCGGCACTGCGACGTTGGCGAGATGCCAATGTCGCAGAGCGCGGCTATGAAGTTGTGCATGTCGGCCGGTGCCACGTCGAGCAGGCTCCGCCCCTCGGGGCGCAGGTAGTCGAGCAGCTTCTGCACGTCGCGGCGGTAAGCCTCGAGCGTGTTGCCCGAGTAGTTGCGCTCAAGCCTGAGGTAGCGCACGTAGCTGCGCACGATGTTGGCGTCGATGGGATTGGCTTCGGTCATCATCTGTCTGTTTTGTCATATTGAATCAAAGGAGTTAAAGGAGTTACATGAAGTCATCGCTCCACTGCGTTACGCTAAGGAGTCAGAGGACGTATGTTCCCATTCGCTTCCTTGTTCCGTTCGTCAATGCAAAATGCCGGACATTCATTTACTATTACATACATTTAATAATATATAAGCGGCGGGCTTTTTTGGCCGACGGCAGCCGCAAGCCGGAATAATTTTAGTAACTTTGCCGCCTGCAAGCAGGCCGACGCAGGCAACGCGGGATTGCCCGCTGATTGCCGGGCGCAGCTTGGGTTATGCAAAGGTACACAATATATTCGACATATGAAAATACAAATAATCAACGGACCCAACCTCAACCTGCTCGGCGTGCGCGAGCCGGGCATCTACGGCGACAGCTCCTTCGAGGCTTACCTGCCAAAGCTGCGCGCCCTGTTCCCCGGCGTGGAGATAGGCTACTACCAGAGCAACATAGAGGGCGAACTGATAGACAAGATGCAGGAGGTAGGCTTCACGGCCGACGGCATAGTGCTCAACGCCGGGGCTTACACGCACACGAGCGTGGCGCTGCAAGACTGCATCCGCTCGCTCAAGAGCCCGGTGGTGGAGGTACACATATCCAACGTGCACAAGCGCGAGGAGTTCCGCCACCACTCCTTCATATCGTGCGTATGCGTGGGAGTGATATGCGGCTTCGGCCTCGATTCCTACCGGCTGGCCGTAGACTACCTTGTTAAAAGGTAAAAAGGTAAAAAAGTAAAAAGGTAAAAAAGTAAAAAGGTAAAAAGGGCTGCGCACAGCGGGTGGCGGCAAGTCATTTACGACTGCGGTTACCGCAAAGCGGCGATTCATTTTACAGCTGCGACCCCGCCAAGACGGCGATTGCGCGCCTTGCCAACCTCTGATCACGAAAAAGAATGTCACCTGAACTGGAACAATACGTGCTCTCGCACATCGACCCCGAGGGCGATTACCTCTACCGCCTGTACCGGGCCACCAACCTGCACACGCTGCACGGACGCATGGCCAGCGGCCACCTGCAGGGGCGGCTGCTGAAGATGCTGGTAAGGATGGCAAGGCCGAGGAACATACTCGAGGTGGGAACGTTCAGCGGCTACAGCGCCATCTGCATGGCCGAGGGGCTCGACGAGGGCGGCAAGGTGTACACATTCGAGATAAACGACGAGCAGGAAGACTTCACCCGCCCGTGGATAGAAGGCTCGCCCGTGGCCGACAAGATAGTGTTCACCATCGGCGACGCCATCACCGAGGCACCACGGCTGGGCATAGTGTTCGACATGGCGTTCATCGACGGCGACAAGCGCACGTACATACAGGCTTACGAGATGGCGCTGACGGTGGTGAGGCAGGGCGGCTTCATACTTGCCGACAACACGCTCTGGGACGGGCACGTGGTTGACCATGCCTACGACCGCGACAGGCAGACGCATGGCATAGAGCAATTCAACGACCTCGTGGCGCGCGACCCGCGCGTGGAGCGGGTGATACTGCCCATGCGCGACGGGCTGACCATCATACGCAAGCTCTGAAACGCAAGGCGGGCGGGCTGCAACGCCACGCCGCACGGACGGGCCACAGCCCGAAACGGGGCGGCGGCATGGGCGGGAGCAAAAAAAACAGGCCCGAAAATTTGGCGGTTAGGCCAAAAAGCATTAACTTTGCAGCCGCATTGTCCAATGGTGTAATGGTAGCACAACAGGTTTTGGTTCTGTTTGTGGTGGTTCGAATCCGCCTTGGACAACCAACAGAATATTTTTCATCCAACAGAATATTTTTCATATTGATGGGAGCCTGTAACTTCCCAGCGGGGAAGCCAAAGGCTCATTTTCAATTCCGCACCCCGCCTTTCCGTAAAATTGGTATTTTTTACTGCAATATTTATACTGGCCGAAGCCCAAGAAAAGCGTAACTTTGCAGCAGGAAACAAACAAGGGCCGCCGAAGCCGCCACGACACGGCGGCGAGACAGGCGAAGCAGGCGCCACGCAGGCTTCACGCCGAAGGGCGGCAAGCGGACAGAGACGAATGAAAATCAGTGAACAGAGTAAATCAGAGCATAACTTTTTCAGACCTCAATTGTATCTTTAATGTAATCATCTTTACCGGCTCAGTAGAGGCGTGGGCAACGCGAACGTGTTCGTCCAGGCCCACGCCCCCGCTGACACAGCGACAGCTACGGGAACCTACGCACCCGGCACGGCAAAAACAAACGAACAGGCAGGGCACACAAAGCCCAAGAGGGGCTCACCCTGGATTGTCGGCGCCGGCCTTACATGGCAAGGTATCGGATATCTCCTTGAAGAAATCATGGCCAAGCACTTCGCTGATGCGGTACAGTAGGTCAACACCCATGCTGCCCCTGCGGAAGATATTGTACACGTTTGAACGCTCGCAAGGTATCCTGGCGGCAAGCCAACAGGCATTGCGCCCCTGCTCGCGGAGCACTTCACGTATACGGTTTCCTAAGTGTATCATAGACATCGGCTTTTAGTTTACCACAAGAGTACAGCGTATAATCAATACATATATGCCATGGCGACGGTGACAACTAGAGGAATGTAGGTTTGCTTCCATTTTCACGAGCGCACCGTACCACCTTGCAAAGGTACGCTTTTTAATCCATATTACATTTTACCCCCCCGTTAAGTTTTGTTAAACAACCATTCACATTAAACCAAATGCAGCTCCGTTTCGTCTAATAAAGGTTGCGGCGGGCGGCAAGAAGCGCGAAACACCTGACTGCCAGGCACTTGGGCAAACCCCACGGAACACGGCGGGGTAAACGGCCCCGGCAGCAAGAGCAACCATGAAAAACAGCGACAGACCCGACTGAACAACAACAAACGGCGGAAACTCACCGGAACGCACCAGGCCGCAGCCGCCACGGGGCAGCCGCGGCCAACCGCCACGGGGCAGGCAGGCCGCGGCCCGCTGCGCTCACTCTACGATAAGCCCGCCCGAGGGCTGGATGGTCACCTTGAGTGAGCCGTCCTTGCCCACCCTGGCGCGCTTCAGCTGCGCCTCGGGCATCGCCCCGCCCTTGGCTTCCTTGTCGCTGTATACGGTCACTTCGCGGCCCGCGAGCATCGGCAGGCAGAGCTTCAGCGTCTTGGCCTCGGCCTCGGCGTTGAGCCCGGCCACGCACCAACGGTCGCCGCAGCGGCGCGCAAGCACGACGTAGCGGCCCGGGTAGCCGTCGACGAAGCGCGTCTCGTCCCACGCGGTGGGCACACTGCGCAGCCAGTCAAGCTCCATGCGGGGCAGTTCCGTGAGGTTGTTGGGCTGCAGGGCTATGCACTGTATGGCGCTCTGGTTGACTATGGCGGCGGCCATCTCGAACACATCGGTGGTATATCGCTGGTGGCGCCGCTTGTTGTCGCGCGACATGCGGCGGTTCATGATGGTGCCTCCCCAGTCCATGGAAGCCACGGCGTTGCGGCAGAAGGGGTGGAGCGTGAGGTCGAAAGCCTCCCGCCTGGCGTGCTCCTCGGAGAAATACACGTTCTCGGAGGCGAGCACGGCCTCGCTCGAAACGAAGTTGGGGTACATCCTCTCCCAGCCGCGCGGCAGCGTGCAGCCGTGGAAGATGACCTGCAAGCCGTAGTCGTTGGCATCGCTGAGTATGTCTTCGTAGAGCTGCATGGTGTGCTGCTTGTCGCTGCCGAAGAAGTCAACCTTGATGCCCTTCACGCCGATGCTCTTCATCCAGGCCATCTCCTTCTTGCGGGCAATGGCCGTGTTCATGCAGTTCTTCGGCCCCTGCGGCGCGTCGTTCTGGTTGCCGTTGCTGTTGTACCACAGCAGCAGGTGCACGCCCTTTGACTGCGCGTAGCGGCTCAGCTCCTCAATCCCGGCGCGGCCTATCTGCCTGTCCCACAGCCCGTCAACGAGCGTATACTCGTAGCCCATGGCCGCTGCGAGGTCTATGAACTGCACCTGCTCGGCGTACTTCGTGGCGTTGTCCTGCCATATGAGCCAGCTCCACGTGTAGCGGCCCGGGCGGTATTGCTCAGAGGGGGCGTACTTCTGGCCCACCACGTCATACTGCACCGTGGTCTCGACGATGGGCTTCAGCGTGGCCCCCACGGTGACTGTGCGCCACGGGGTGCTGCCGGGCAGGGCCATAGAAGCAGTGGCGGAGCCGAAGCCGTTGGCCTCTTCGGGCATGGGGAAGGCTATGCCGTAGCCCGTGGCGGGGTCGTAGTCGCTGAGGTGGCAGGCCGGGTAAGAGCCGTCGGTGCCGGTCTCGCTCAGCAGCACCCAACCGTCCTGGCCCACGCGGAAGAGCGCCGGGAACACGTAACCCCGGCCATACTGCGAGCGGGCGGTGAGCGGCGCGTCGGCCGAATATACCTCCTCGTAGCTCGGCTTGGTGCGCTTCCAGCCTATCATCGGGTCAGACTGCGGGCTTATGAATGCCGTGGCCTGCGCCGGCAGGTTGAAGGCCGTGGCCTCGCCCTCGACGACCATGCAGGCCGTCTCGCCCTGCTGAGGGAACGTGTAGCGGAAAGCCACGTCGTTGTTGGAGACGCAGAACGTGACGGTCATCAGGTCCTTCTTTGCGTTTTCGTATATGATGCCCATCAGGTTGGCCACATAGCGCACCTTAGAGGCCTTGGCGCCGCGCATCGTGTAGGTGGTGTCTATACGCTTCTTGCTCACGGCGCGCTCGCTCAGGCCTGTCGAGAAGTCGCCTATGTTGGCCTTCAGGCCGAGCGCTGAGCGGCCAAGCATGGGCTTGCCGTCGTAAGCCACGGAATAGAATATGCGGCCCGCCTCGTCGCCGAGAGTCACGGTGAGCCGCCCGTCGGGCGACGTAACGGTGTTTGTGGCGGCCGTGGCAGCGGTGCCTGCCCACAGCGCAAGCGCAAGTAAAATATGGTTTCGCTTCATGTATCTTGTCGTTTTAGCTGGTTGATGTCTAAAGTTGCAGTGGCAATACGGCTTAATGCCGCTGCCGCCCTGGCGCCGCGGTCAAGACGACGGGCGGGCCGTGAGGGTCGAAGTCGATGAGGGCGTCGCCGCCGCGCAGCGCCACGGGGAGCAGCGCGCTGCCCTGCCTTGCCTCAACGGGGCCTGCCGCAGGCACGACGAGCGTCAGCGGGTGGCGGTAGACGGAGCTGTCGAGAGGCAGCGAGGGCTTGACCACCACCGTGCCTGCGGCCTGCATGACCTCTATGGCCACGGCTCCGCGCTCACGGCGGTAGGCTGTGGCGTCGGCGAGCGTGGCCACCCAGAGGCTGTCGCGCAGTGAGCCGACATAGTCGAGCAAGCCCCAGAGGCGGCTCGGGTCGCCCAGCGCGTCGTAGCCCGTGGTTATGCCGTGGGTCATGGCCACGCCCCAGCCCCCGTCGGCGAGCAGGCCGTCAACCCACCGGCGCATCCAGGCCGAGTCGCGCTTGCTGCCGAGGCTCACCTGGGCGAGCCTGCTGCCCACCCTCCCGGCCTCGCACCGGGCCACGGCGGCCTCGCTCTTGCGGTTGCCGGGGTAGAAGTAAGTCATCGGCCTCAGCCCGAGGCTGTCGGCGAAGGCGCTATCGTTGCGCTCAATCTCGTGGCGCAGGGCCTCCGGGGCAAGCGTGGTGACGTTGCGGTGCTCCCAGCCGTGGCTGGCTATCTCCTGCCCGTCGGCGGCCATCTCGCGCAGCATGGGCCAGGTCAGGCAGGGCGTTCCCTTCATGTCGCGCCCCACCTTGCTGCCCACGATGCCGAATGTGGCTTTCAGGCGGCGCCTCTTCAGTTCGGGGAACACGAGTGTGTAGTGCTCAAGCAGCCCGTCGTCGAAGGTGAAGGTGACGGAGGCGCGGCGGCCTCCGTAGTATGTGGCCACGTGTATGCCTGCCGTGTCGATGGCCGGCACAGGCCCGCCACGCAAGCCGGCCAGCGCGGGAACGGCCGCCAGCACGGCCACGGCGCAGAACAGTGTTTTCCTCATTTCCATGGCACCTTAGCTGTCTTTCTGCAAGGCCGCGCACACCTGGTCGGCTATCTGCCTCATGCCCTCTGCGTCGGGGTGGCCGTTCTTCTTGCTGATGCCCTTGAGCCTGATGACCGGCACGCCGTAGCGGGCGCAGATGGCCTCGGCCGACTGCGTGACGCTCTCCTTGAGGCCGTCGTTGAGCACGAACCACAGTGCGGCCGTGGGGTAAAGCTCCTGCAGGCGGGCCAGCATGTAGGCCATGGCAGGGCGGAACGAGTAGAGGTCGGCGCGGCGTATGCCCTCGTACTTGAACTTGCCGAGGGGCGAGCCTGCCCACGAGTCGTTGGTGCCGCCGAACACTATGATGACGTCGGGCGTGCCGAGGTGGGCCAGTCGCGTGACGAACGACTCGTGCGTATAGTCCTCGTCGCGGTAGCCGGTGTTGCAGATGGTCGAGCCGGAGTAGGAGTTGTTCACGCCGAGCTTCCACCCCTGTCGCTTCAGCACCTGGTGCCACCACGTCTGGCCGACGCTCTTCACGTCGGTGCGGCGGGTGTCGGCAGGCACTGTATACCACACGGCGTTGGTGTCGGGGGTGAGCCATCCCTCGAAGGTTGAGTACGAGTCGCCCAGTATCGAGAGCACGGGCTTGGCCTGGGCGAGCGCGGAGAGCGTCCCCACGGCGGCCAACGCCAGTGCCAAAAACAGCCTTTTCATACCTTTCACGTCAGTATTTCACCCCGTTGACCGTCACGTCCTTCACCTTGCAATCCTTTATGTAAGATGTGTCGAAGCCTCCCTTGGGGTCTTCGGCCTTTATGTTCTCGAAGGTGAAGCCGCTGAGGTCGTACTTGTCAGACTGCTGTACGTCGTAGAATTTCTTCGAGCAGCGCACGTCGGCGTTGCGCAGCGTCACGTTCCACACGCCCGAGCGCGGCATGTCGGGGCGGTCGAGCAGGTTGTGGAACTGCATCCAGCGGGCCACGCGTATGCCGTTCTTTGGCGTGCCGCTTACGTTCTCCACGAGCACGTTGCGGTACTTCTGCGGCGTGTCGGGGCGCATCTTGAAGAGCACGAGGTTGCCTGTGCCGTTGAAGGTGCAGTTGCGCAGTATGACGTTCGAGCAGTCCCATGCCTCGCTCCCGAAGGTCACCCCGGCCCCGGCCACGCCATACGTGACGTTCTCTATGAGCACGTTGCGGCACGGCCCGTTGGTGGAGTCCTTGTCGACGAACGTCCCCTTGCCTCCCTTCAGGCACACGGCGTCGTCGTTCACGTTGATGTAGCATCCGCGCACGTGCACGTCCTGGCAGGCGTCGAGGTCGAGCGCGTCGGTGCTCGGGCCCTTGGGGTAGCCCGAGGTGGGCGCGTATATGTAGCAGCTGATGTAGCGCACGCGCGAGCAGCGGTAGAGGTGGTTGGTCCAGAAGCCGCTGTATACGAGGCGCACGTCCTGCACGGTGACGTTCTTCGAGTCGGAGATGTAGATCATCCTCGGGCGCAGCGCCTCGAGGTTGGTGCACTTGGGGAACACCTTGCGGCGCAGCCAGAACTCGTCGTAGAAGCGGCGGCCGTTGCCGTCGATGGTGCCGCTGCCGGTAATGGTGAAGCCGTCCACGCCGTCGGCGTTGATGAGCGCGGCGAAGTAGTTGAGCGTCTGGCCCTCGAGGCGCGTCTTCACTATCTTGTAGTGCGTTATGGCGTCGCTGCCCTTCAGGCGCGCTCCCTCCTGCAGGTGCAGGTGGGTGCCGGGGCGGAAGAAGAGCGAGCCGGTGAGGAACGTGCCGCGCGGCACCACCACCACCCCGCCGCCCTGGCTGGCCGCGGTGTCGATGACCTTTTGTATCGCCTCGGTCTGCAGGGCGGTGGAGTCGCCTCCCCTCACCCCGTAGTCGGTTATCACGTACTGCCGGCCCAGCGCGGCCACGTCTACCTTGGCCGTGTCGGCGAACCACGGGTCCATGGGCGTGCCGTCGGGCCACAGCTGCTGTTTCTCCTTCGCGTTGGCCGCCACGGCTGCCATCAGCAGCACGGCGGCGATGATAGTCCTTGCTTTCATCTTAAGTTTCAGGTTTTGGGATTATCGTTAGTCTATGGTTTTGCAGTTGCAAAAATACAGCTTTTTCCGCGCATTGCGGCCACAAATGCGCACGAATGTTGCCCCGGCGGCTTAAAAAGTTGAAAAAAGGCCACCCGCGGGCTGCAACTGCCTGGCGGTAAAAACACCCGACAAAGTCCCTCCAGCCGCAACGTCGCCCGCCGCCCCGCCCCGCGAGACGGCCCGCCCGGCGTTGCGAAACGGGCCGTCCTGCACGCCAAGGCGGGCCGTCCTGGCCGGTGAAACGGGCCGCGGCGCAACGCGCTGGCAGCCAGCACATTACGCCGGCCGACAGAAATCGGAATGATTTTTTACATATACATCTTCCCGTATTTGGCCTAAATTCACTACCTTTGCGCTTGTCTTTAAACACAAACCGATATGAAAGCAAAAAGAATCCTGTCATTGCTTGTGCTGCTGGCCGGCCTCGCCGCGCAGGCACAGATGATGCAGCTGCCGCCCATCCCGGCCGACACGGCCGTGCGCACGGGCAGGCTGCCCAACGGGCTGACTTACTACATCCGCTACAACAACTGGCCCGAGAACCGGGCGGAGTTCTACATAGCCCAGCGCGTAGGCTCACTGCAGGAGGAGGAGAGCCAGCGCGGACTGGCCCACTTCCTCGAGCACATGTGCTTCAACGGCACCGAGCACTTCCCAGGCAACGAGGTGATGCGCTACTGCGAGTCGATAGGCGTGCAGTTCGGCCGCGACCTCAACGCCTACACGGCCATCGACCAGACGGTGTACAACATATCCAACGTGCCCACCGCCAGGCAGTCGGCCCTCGACTCCTGCCTGCTCATACTCTACGACTGGGCCAACGGGCTGCTGCTCGACCCCGACGAGATCGACAAGGAGCGGGGCGTGATACACGAGGAGTACCGCCTGCGCACCAGCGCCGCCATGCGCATGTTCGAGCGGAGCCTGCCCAAGCTCTACCCGGGCAGCAAGTACGGCCACCGGATGCCCATCGGCCTGATGAGCGTCGTGGACAGCTTCAAGCCGCAGACGCTGCGCGACTACTACGAGAAGTGGTACCGCCCCGACAACCAGGGCATCATCGTCGTGGGCGACGTTGACGTGGACCACGTGGAGGCCGAGATAAAGCGGCTCTTCAGCCCCATAGAGATGCCGGCCGACCCGGCGCCAGTCGTGGCAGAGCCGGTGCCCGACAACGCCGAGCCGATAATCGTCATCGACAAGGACAAGGAGCAGCGCGTCAACACGATGGAGGTGATATTCAAGCACGAGGCCACACCCGACTCGGCGAAGAACAACATGGGCTACGTCGTGGCACGCTACATGACCGACCTCGCCCTGGCCATGCTCAACGCCCGCCTCGACGAGTACGCGCAGAAGCCCGAGAGCCCCTTCGTCAGCGCCTCGGCACTCTACGCCAGCTACATCTTCGCCAAGACGAAAGACGCGCTCGACATATCAGCCCTGCCCAAGGACGGCCAGGCCGAGGCCACGCTCGCGGCCATGCTGCGCGAGGCCAGGCGCGCCGCCGAGCACGGCTTCACGCCCACGGAGTACGCACGCGCCAAGGCCGACGCCATGAGCGCGCTCGACAAGATGTACAGCAACAAGGACAAACGCTACAGCGCGCAGTTCTGCGAGGAGTACAAGCAACACTTCCTCAGCGGAGAGCCCATCCCGTCGATAGACTACTACTACGCCACGATGATGCAGCTCATACCCAACATACCGCTCGAGGCCGTCAACGCCGTCATGAAGGAGCTGGTGCCAGCCTCAGGCGGCAACATGGTCGTGATCAGCTTCAACAGCGAGAAGGACGGCGCGGCTTACCCCACCGAGCAGGGCATCAAGGAGGCCATGGCCGCCGTGCAGGCCGAGAAGCTCACGCCCTACGTGGACAACGTGAAGGACGAGCCGCTCATCAAGCAGCTGCCCGCCAAGGGGAGCATAGCCGGCGAGAAGGCCGACACGCTGCTGGGCTACAAGGAACTGACGCTGTCGAACGGCGCAAAGGTGATACTGAAGCACACCGACTACAAGAAAGACCAGGTGCTGCTGCAGGCCGAGGGCCTGGGCGGCTCGTCGCTCTACGGACAGGCCGACTACCCTAACATCAAGCTCTTCGACGACGCCATCGCCGCAAGCGGGCTCGGAGCCTTCTCGCACACCGAGCTGGAGAAGGCACTGGCCGGGAAGATAGCCACGGCGTCCATGTCGCTGTCGTCACAGAGGCAGTACATCAACGGCTCGTCCACCCCGCAGGACGTGGAGACGCTCCTGCAGCTCGTCTACCTGCACTTCACGGCCATCAACAAGGACCAGGCCTCTTACAACAACCTCATGCGCACCGCCGAGATAGCCCTCAAGAACAAGGCCCTGTCGCCCGACAACGCCTTCGCCGACTCGCTCAACGCCACGCTCAACAGCCACAACCCGCGCTTCGCCTCGCCCACCGTCGACGACCTGAAGCACGTAAGCTACGACCGCATACTCGAAATGGCGCGCGAGCTCACGGCCAACGCCGCGGCCTACACGTTCACCTTCGTGGGCAACTTCGACGAGGCCAAGCTCCGACCGCTCATCGAGCAATACATAGCATCGCTGCCCGCCAAGGCCGAAGTAAGGCGGGGCCCGCGCGTAGACACCGACGCAAAGGGCCAGGTGGTGAACAGCTTCGAGCGCAAGATGGAGACACCCAAGGCCATCACCGCCATGGTATGGACGAACGACGCCATGCCCTACACCCTCGAGAACACCATCCGCGCCGACATGGCCGGACAGGTGCTCAGCATGGTATACCTGAAGAAGATACGCGAGGACGCCGGCGCGGCATACTCCGTGGGAGCACAGGGAACGATGACCAGGCTTGACGACAAGATAGACTGCGGCATCTTCGCATACTGCCCCATGAAATACGAGATGGCCGACACCGTGCTCACCATCCTGCGGGCCGAAGTGGAGGCCATGGCCACGTCGTGCGACGGCGAAATGCTCGAGAAAGTGAAGGAATTCATGCTCAAGAGCTACGACGACGCCACGAAGACCAACAGCTACTGGCTCGGGGTAATCGACACTTACCGCACATACGGCACAGACCTGCACTCGGCGTACAGGCAAACCGTAGCGGAGCAGAGCACGCAAAGCGTCTCCGCCTTCGTCAAACAGCTCATCAGCCAGGGCAACCGCGCCGAAGTGACCATGATGCCCGCCCTCGGCGACACAAAGTGAACGGCAGGGAGGCATGGCTGAACGGCCGCCAGCAGCGACTGCGGCAAGCCGCCAGCAAATGAAGGAAGGCCCGCCCGGCACCACCGGGCGGGCCTTCACGCGCCTCCACGCCCACCACGCCGGCCCGCGCCGGCCGCCACCACGCACAGCCGCGCCGCCTCCCCGCCGCCAAGCTGGCCACACCCACACCGGCCACAGGCACCCCAAGGCAGCCTTTTTGTATTTTTTTGCTTTCAGAATGATGCAAATATCGATAAAATTCAGTACTTTTGGCACGAGTTTGGCTATATATCGCCACTGCAAGCCATCACACACTGAACTATAAAACCATATAAGTAAATGGAAAAGATAGACAACCTCGACAAGAAGATACTTGGCATCCTATCGCAGAACGCGCGCATCCCGTTCAAGGACGTGGCCGCCGAGTGCGGCGTGTCGCGCGCGGCCATCCACCAGAGGGTGCAGCACATGATAGACGACAACGTGATAACCGGCAGCGGGTTCGACGTGAACCCGAAGAGCCTGGGCTACTTCACGTGCACCTACGTGGGCATAACGCTCGAGCGGGGCAGCATGTACAAGGACGTGGTAGAGCGCATAAGGCAAATCCCGGAGATAGTGGAGTGCCACTTCACCACCGGGCCTTACACCATGCTCGTGAAGCTTTACGCCCGCGACAACGAGCAACTCATGGACCTGCTCAACGGGCAGCTGCAGTGCATACCGGGCGTAGTGGCCACGGAAACGCTCATATCGCTTGAGCAGAGCATCAAGCGCGAGGTGCCGGTCATGGTGGAAGGGGAGGCCCAATAGCACCGCCATGACCGACCGTTTCAACCTCGACGCCCACCTCGGCGGGGTATACAGCTCGCTGCCCGAGGCAAGGCCGCGCCCCGTGATAGGCATCACGGGCAACTACTCCGCGCCCGAATGCCGCCTGGCCGAGGCATACTACAAGTCTGTCGTGGCCGCCGGCGGCACGCCGCTCGTCATCCCCCCGCTGGCCGACAAGGACGCGATAATCAACACGCTCGACCGCATCGACGGGCTGCTGCTAAGCGGCGGGGGCGACATAAACCCGCTCTTCTGGGGCGACGAGCCGCTGCCCGAACTGCATTCCATCAACGCCCAGCGCGACCTGCCGGAGCTGCTGACCGTGCGCCTGGCCTACAACCGCCAGCTGCCCATGCTCGGCATCTGCCGCGGCGTGCAGGTGCTGGCAGCCGCCTTGGGCGGCAAGGTGGCGCAGGACATTTCCGCCACGGCCACAGTGAAGCACTCGCAGGACGCCGACCGCAGCGAGCCCACGCACACGGTAAGCCTCTGTGAAGGCTCGGTGCTGCACACGCTATACGGCGCGGAGCACATCGCCGTCAACTCGTTCCACCACCAGGCCGTGGCCGACCCAGGCCCGAGGTTCGCCATAGCCGCCCGCGCCGCCGACGGAACAGTGGAGGCTATCGAGAGCAGCGAGCTTAAGAGCATCGTAGGAGTGCAGTGGCACCCCGAGTGCCTGGCCGACGGCGACAGGCTCTTCGGCTGGCTCGTGACCGAGGCGGAGAGCTACCGCAAGGCCCGCGGGCTGCACCAGAGGGTACTGACCCTCGACTCCCACTGCGACACCCCGATGTTCTTCGCCGCCGGGGCCGACTTCGGCCGCCGCGACCCGAGGCTGCTCGTAGACCTGCACAAGATGGGCGAGGGGCGCCAGGATGCCGTGGTCATGGTGGCATACCTGCCGCAACCGAAGCCCGGCGAATGCTTCCAGGACCTCGTGGGCCTCAAGGCCGAAGGCCCCAAGGCCTACGCCGACATGATATTCGACCGCATCGAGGCCACCGTGGCTGCCAACAGCGGCTGCGCGGCCATGGCCCGCACGCCGCGCGAGCTGGCCGCCAACAAGATGGCGGGACGCAAGTCGGTGATGCTCGGCATAGAGAACGGGCTGGCGCTTGAGGGCGACACGCGCAACATAGCCCACTTCGCACGCCGCGGAGTGGTCTACATAACGCTCTGCCACAACGGCGACAACGACCTCTGCGACAGCGCGCGGGGCAGCTGCACGCACGGCGGCATTAGCCAACTGGGCGCAGAGGCCATAGCGGAAATGAACCGCCGGGGCATCATGGTGGACCTCAGCCACGCCTCGGAAAGCAGCTTCTACGACGCGCTGAGCATCAGCCGCCTGCCCATAGTGTGCAGCCACAGCAGCGCGCGCGCACTCTGCGACCACCCGCGCAACCTCACCGACGACCAGATGCGCGCCCTCGCGGCCAAGGGAGGCGTGGCGCAAACCACGCTCTACCACGGTTTCCTGCGCGCCAAGGGCGAAGCCACGGTGCTCGACGCGCTGGCGCACCTCGACCACGCCGTGGCCGTGATGGGCATCGACCACGTGGGCATTGGCACCGACTTCGACGGCGACGGCGGCATACGCGGCTTCGCCTCGGCCTCGGAGGCCCTGAGCTTCACGCGCCGCCTGCTGGCACGCCGCTACAGCGAGGATGACATAAGAAAGATATGGGGCGGCAACTTCATGCGCGTGATGGCCGAGGTGCAGAAAGCGGCAGAGCCGCTTTGAGGATTAAGAATTGAGGATTAAGAATTAAGAAAAATGGCGGCAGGCCTTCAGTCATCCCGGTCCTCATACTGCTCACGGCACTCACATTGCCACCAGGACTCCCAAAGTTCCCATTGCTCCCAGAACTCCCATTGCTCCAATAGCTCCCCAAACTCCCATCACCCCAAAACCAAGAATTATGCGAAAATACTCTATCGTATGCCTCATGCTGCTGGCTGTGCTGGCAGCCTGCGGCAGCAAGAACAAGAAGGGCGCGCAGACCGGTGAGGCACAGGCGCAAGCGCAGGCCATAGGCCCGCAGTTCAGCGGCGACAGCGCATACGCCTACTGCGCGGCGCAGTGCGCCTTCGGCCCGCGCACGATGAACAGCGCGGCCCACGACAGCTGCGGCAGCTGGATAGCGGCCACCTTCCGCCGCCACGGGCTCGACGTGAGCCTGCAGCGGGCCACGCTCCGCGGCTACGACGGCACGCCGCTGCGCGCCACCAACATCATGGCCTCTTACCGCCCCGAGGCCACGGAGCGCATACTGCTCTGCGCCCACTGGGACAGCCGCCCATGGGCCGACAACGACCCCGACACGGCAAACTGGCGCAAGCCCGTGATGGCGGCAAACGACGGGGCGAGCGGCGTGGCCGTGCTGCTTGAGCTGGCACGCATCATTGGCGGGCAGGACAGCCTCGCCATCGGCGTAGACTTCGTATGCTTCGACGCCGAGGACTGGGGCGTGCCGCAGTGGAGCGACGCGCCCGACGACGGCAGTTCGTGGGCCCTGGGGGCAAGCCACTGGGCCGCGGATGCAGCCAGCCGGGGCTACAAGGCGCGCTTCGGCATACTGCTCGACATGGTGGGCGGGCGCGGCGCGCGCTTCTACCAGGAGGGCATATCAATGCAGTACGCGCCGCAGGTGGTGAGCAAGGTGTGGGCGGCGGCGGCCAGCCTGGGCCACGGCGGCTTCTTCCCCGCAGCGGCGGGGGGCATGGTGAATGACGACCACGTGCCGGTGAACGAGAAGGCGGGCATACCTACGATAGACATAATACCCTATTACCCCGACTGCCCGGAGAGCAGTTTCGGCCCTACGTGGCACACCGTGCACGACACGATGGACAACATTGACCCCGCGACGCTGCAGGCCGTAGGCCAGACGGTGGTGCAGGTGCTCTTCAGCGAGCAGTGAGCCGCAGCCGGGCAGGCGCGCCACCTGCCCCAGCCGGGGCGGGGCCACAGGGCAGCAGCCGCAAGGCGGCACGGCGGCCGGTGTAAAACAATTTCGCAGCACACACCTCTCTGCCCAACCGCCTCAGCCTCAACAAGATACAATGCAGGCCGTTTTGCATGGCAAAACGGCCTGCATCATAACGCCAAGCGGCCTGTTTCGCACCACGAAACAGGCCGCTTGGCGTTCACCTCCGGCTCCGTCAACCCGGCTGCCCTGACCTTTGTAAACAAAGATTGCCGCCGGGGCATCCACCGAAGCATATTCTTTTAACTTTTACCTTTTAACTTTTAATCCCCCGAGCACATTCTCTTAATTCTTCATTCTTAATCCTTAATCCTCATATCTGCCCGGCCTCCACCATCAGCACCACGCGCTCGGTGAGGCGGTCGGTGCCGTCGGGGTCGTACTCCTTGCGCAGGCTGGCCCCGAAGATGGCCGAGAAAGCCTGCCAGAAGCCGGCGCGTATGGGGCCGAGGAAGGCCTTCACGATGTCGTACGACGACGAGTTGCACTCGCGGTAGATGAGCTTTATGAGCAGTTTACCCTGCGAGTAGGTGAGCTTCTTCATGCGCGGCTTGTACTCCTGCACTATGCCCCGCTCGACGCGCTTCATGTGCTCCTGGCGCGCCTTGTCGTCGGGCAGGGTCTCAAGGTACTCGTATGTCTCAAGTATAATCTTGTTGGCCTCCTTGGCTATGGGCAGCACCGTCTTCACGTTCCTCACCAAGCGCATGTATGCAGCCATCTGCCGCTGGTTCTTGAAAGTGAGCGTGGGGTAGACGTAAACATTGTTCATCTCCATGTAAAGTATGCTGTCGCCACGGTCCATCACCTTGCCCACCCTTACTGTAGGCACGAACGTAGGGCTGTCCATGGCCTTGAGCAGGTCGTCGGTGGTAAGGGCCTTGCCCCCACCCTGCGCCTGCGCCGCGGCCGGGAGCGTCATCCCGGCAAAAACAAAAGCGAATAATGCCTGCCTCATAACAGCGCAAAAGTAGCCATAAAAATCGGTTCGACGCACGGCCTGCACGGTTTTTAGCATCCGGCACGCCGGAATTAAGAAATTTTACGAGGGAATCGGCAGTGCATTGAGGCGGGAAGCAGGCAAAACTCCACCAAGGGTTGGGGAGCGAAGGGCCGGGAGCCAGGGAGTGAAGCCGCTGCGGGAGCAAAGGCAAATGCCTCTGCCCCATGCTGCGCGCAGCCTTTCTTAATTCTTAATTCTTAACTCTTAATTCCTGCGCGTTTTCTTCCTCAGGTGCCTGTAAAGCAGCACCATGCACGGGATGAGGAAGAGGTCGGCGGCCACCCAGGCCACAGGGTCGCCGTAGCACACGCCGAGGAACCCCATCGCCGGCACCATCCAGAAGCTCACCCCACAGCGCGCCACCATCTCCATCACGCCCGAGAGCATCGACAGGTTGCTGTAGCCAAGGCCCTGTATGCTGTAGCGCAGCACGGTGAGCAGGCCGAGCACGGGGTAGAAGCAGCAGGCTATGCGCATGAACATGGCCGCGTTGGCTATTATCTCCGTCTCGCCCGCATCCACGAAGAGCATCATCATGTGCTCGGCGAAAGGCATGACGAGGGCCACGGTGAAAAGGAAGTAGACCATGGTTATCTTCATCGCCGAGCGCAGCCCCATGCCCACGCGCCCCAGGCGGCGCGCCCCTATGTTCTGCCCGCAGTAGGTGGCCATGGCCACGCCTATGTTCTCGAACACGCAGGTGAAGAGGTACTTCACGCGCATCGAGGCCGTGAAGGCCGCCACGTAGACCGTGCCGAGGGCGTTGTTTGCGCCCTGCAGCATTATGCTGCCTATGGCAGTGATGGAGAACTGCAGCCCCATGGGCAGCCCGTTGGCCATGAGCGCCGCGGCCATGGGGCGGCAGTAGCCGCGCTCGCCCGCCCGAGGCACGAGCACACTCATCTTTTTACGTATGTATGAAAGGCACATATAGGCCGACGCCGCCTGCGAGAGCATCGTGGCAAGGCCCACGCCCTCTACGCCCAGCTTCATGCCTATGATGAACAGGAAGTCGAGCAGTATGTTGACAACCGAGGAGAAGATGAGGAAGTAGAAAGGCTGCCTCGAGTTGCCGAGCGCGCGGATGAAGCCCGCCAGGAGGTTGTAGGCTATGGTGAAGGGGATGGCCGCAAACTGGAAGATGAGGAAGGTGTAGGCGTCGGCGAATATCTCGCGGGGCGTGTTGACCATGCGCAATATCGGCGCGCAGAGGGCGCACGTGAGCGCGGTCATGGCCACGGCGATGGCCAGCGAGAGCCTCGCGGCGTTTGCCACATAGCGGCGCATGGCCGCAAAGTCCTTCGCCCCGAAGGCCTGGGCCACGGGTATGGAGAAGCCGCTGCACGCCCCGTTGCAGAAGCCCATGATGAGAAACATCACCGACGTGGACGCACCGACGGCGGCAAGCGCGCCCACGCTGACGAAGCGGCCTACGATGGCGGCGTCGATGACGAGGTACATCTGCTGCAGGATGTAGCCGCATACCAATGGTACGGCGAACTTGAGAATGCCGCGCGTGGGCGAGCCCACGGTCATGTCGCTTATGTTTGCCATGCTGAATACAATGCCCTAAACAGGTGCAAAGGTACTCTGTTTTGGGCGTCCTGAACCGGGCGGAGCGTTAAACTTGCTGAAAAAAGTGGCCTTGCCGGGGCGGGCAAGGCCACGATGCCACGCCGACGCGACGCGGGCGCAGCAATGGGAAAGCGCCGGCCGGCAGGCCCACGGCGGCAGCACACGCATGCCCCGTCCTGCCGGCCGGCGCCTGGCCGGAAATAAGCCCCAAAGCGCGGGGCGCTTACTTCTTCTTCTCGTCAACAGACTTACGCGCTCCCTGGGCGGCCTTCTCTATGCCTACCAGCTCAACGTCGAAGATGAGCGCGCTGAAAGGCTTTATCTGCCCTGCGTCGCGGCTGCCGTAAGCAAGCTCCTGGGGTATGAAGAGCTGCCACTTGCTGCCAACAGGCATCATCGTAAGGGCCTCGGTCCAGCCCTTTATCACCTGGTCGGCACGGAAGGTGGCAGGCTTCGAGCCGTGGCGCGAGGAGCTGTCGAACACCGTCCCGTCCACGAGCCGGCCCTCATAGTTCACCTGCACGCGGTCGGTGAGCTTCGGCACGTCGCCCGTTCCCTTGACTATCACCTTGTATTGCAGGCCGCTGGGCAGCGTGACAACACTGTCCTTCTTGGCGTTATCAGCCAGGAACTGCTCGCCGGCGCGGCGGTTGGCTCCGTAGAGGCGCTCGTCCTTTACGGCCTTGTTGCTCTCGCGCTTGTCCTTGAACGTAAGCTCGGCCACGTCGTGGCGCATCACGCTGGTGTCGCCCTTGAGCGCGTCGGTGAACGCACGGAACACGATGTGCGGCACGATGCTGTCGGGTGTGTCGGTGAACTCCTTCTCCATGCCTGCGAGCATCTGGCCCTTGAGGCGCGTGGCTATGCCCATGCCGGCCGAGTAAGCCTTGAGCCTCGGGTCGTCGGCAGCCTTTATCATCTCATCGAAACCGCGTATGAAGTCGGCCATGTAGGCCGTGTCAATGCCCTCTGCCTGCTGGAGGTAGGGTATCAGCCCGTTGGTCATAACGGTGCCGATGGCGTAGCTCAGCGTGTCTGACGAGGTGGCCAGCTGCACGGGCTGGGCGGCTTCTTTCTTCTCTTTCTTCTTTTTCTTCGCGGCGGAGGCCACGTTGAAGGTTGCGCTGGCCAGCACGGCGAGCGCCAACAAAAGCGTCTTCTTCATGTCTTTCTGTATGAAATGGGCAGAGGCGGATTGAGCATCCGCCTCTGCCACGATTGTTTCCTTATGTTATTTCACTACGTCTATCAGCTCTATCTTGAACACCAGGGCCGAGAATGGCTTTATATCGCCAGCCTCACGCTCGGCGTATGCCAGTTCCTGTGGGATGTAAACCTCCCACACTGAGCCTGCGGGCATGTGCGTGAGCGCGTCGGTCCAGCCCTTTATCATCTGGTTGCAGCGCATCTCCACGGGCTCGCCGCGCTTGTAGGAGCTGTCGAACACCTTGCCCTCTATGGTGCGGCCCTCGTAGTGCACCTTCACTTTCGAGGTGTCGGCGGGCATGGCCCCGGTGCCTTCCTTGATGACTTTGTACTGCACTCCGCTGGGAAGCGTCTTCACGCCTTCCTTCTTCGCGTTCTCGGCGAGGAACTGCTCGCCCTTCTTGCGGTTGGAGCCGTATATCTTCTCCATGCTCTTGGTCTTTATCTGCTGCATCTTGAGCTGTGCCACCTGGCCTGCCTGGTCCATGGTCATGAGGCCCTTCTTGCCTGTGTAGCCGCTGACGAAGCCTGCCATGAAGTTCTTCAGCGACACGGTCTGCGTGGAGTCGTCGCCGAACACCTCGTGGTTGATGCCCTTGATCATCTGGGTAGAGATTTGCTGCCCTATCTGTATGCCGGCGTAGTAGGCGGCTTTCTTCTTGTCGTCGCCTGCGTTTGCGCCGACGTTCACGCCCTTGACGAACTCATCCACGTAGGCTGTGTCGATGCCCATGCGGTAGATGAGGTATTCCTTCAGGCCCTGCGTCTGCGCCATACCGATGGCATAGCTCATGGAGTCGATGTCGCTCTTGAGGTTGGCTTTTGGTGTTGAATTGCCGCACGAAGTGAAGATGGCGGCCGCGATAGCCACTGAGGCTACAACTGTTAACTTTTTCATTGCTGTTATTTTGTTTCGTTTTCTTGTTTGCTTCTGCCTCACATCACCTTTATCAGCTCCACGTCGAACACGAGGGCTGAGTAAGGCGGTATCGACTGGCCCGCGCCCGACTCGCCGTAGCCGAGCATATAGGGGATGAAGAAGCGGTACTTGGCCCCCTCCTGCATGAGCTGCAGGCCCTCGGTCCAGCCGGCTATGACCTGCTGCAGGCCGAACACGGCGGGCTCGCCGCGCTGCAGGCTGCTGTCGAAGAGTGTGCCGTCGGTGAGGAATCCCTCGTAGTGGCACTTCACGCTGTCGGTGGCCTTGGGCCGGCGGCCCGTGCCTTCCTTTATCACCTTGTACTGCAGGCCGCTGGGCAGCACCACCACGCCGTCACGGGCGGCGTTCTCGGCCAGGTACTTCTCGCCTGCCTCACGGGCGGCCTTGCCCTTCTCGGCGCGCTCGGCGCTGAGTTTCTCTTCCTGGCGGGCGAAGTAGTCCTGCACGATGGCCTGCGCCTCGCGGTTGGTCATCTTCAGGCTGCCGCCTGTCACCACGTCCCTTATCGCCGCGGAGAAGTCGTCTATGACTATGCCGCCTGCGCCCATCTGCGCCAACTGGCGCCCGATGCCCAGGCCCAAAGCGTAGCTCAGTTTGTCCATTTTGTCCTTGTTATATATGTAAGTTGTTTTTGAAAGCGTGCAAAGATACTTATTTTATCCGATTCATCACCCATATTTCGCGAAAAATCACTATTTTTGTGCATTGTTAAGAGCGCGGGCGCGCCTGCTTGGCCGCCCGCGCCCCTGCCACAAAACTACAGAGACATGAAGAAGATTGCAGTGCTTACAGGGGCCGGCATGTCGGCAGAGAGCGGCCTCAAGACATTCCGCGACGCGGGCGGGCTGTGGGAGGAGTACCCGGTGCAGCAGGTGGCGTCGCACGAGGGCTGGCTGGCCGACCCGGCGCTCGTGACAAGATTCTACAACGAGCGGCGCAGGCAGCTGGCGGCCGCCAGCCCCAACGAGGGCCACAGGCTCGTGGCCGCGCTTGAGAGGGGGTACGACGTGACCGTGGTCACGCAGAACGTTGACAACCTGCACGAGCAGGCCGGCTCGTCGAGGGTGATACACCTGCACGGCGAGCTGATGAAAGTGTGCTCCAGTCGCGACCCCTACGACGCGCGCTACATACGCACGCTGACGGCCGCCGACTGCGAGGTGGAGCCCGGCACGCTGGCCGGCGACGGCTCGCTGCTGCGCCCCTTCATAGTGTTCTTCGG
This sequence comes from uncultured Prevotella sp., assembly GCA_944320235.1. Taxonomy (GTDB): domain Bacteria; phylum Bacteroidota; class Bacteroidia; order Bacteroidales; family Bacteroidaceae; genus Prevotella. The sequence continues at coordinate 40,653 of CALUGQ010000007.1, read as the reverse complement.
CGAGGCGGTGCCCATGATAGAGCCTGCGGCCGAGGCGGTGAGCCAGGCCGACATGCTGATAATCATCGGCACGTCGCTCAACGTCTACCCTGCGGCAGGGCTGGTGCACTACGCCAAGCCCGGGGCGCCCATATACCTCATCGACCCGAAGCCCGTCATGGCAGCCTCGGGCCGGCGCTTCAGGCACATAATGAAAGGCGCGTCGGAGGGCATGAGGGAACTGGCGGCGGAGCTGGGCGTGGCGCAATAAATGTTTACACGCACCGGGGAGCCGCGCGGAACGGGCCATACTGCGCGGCGAAACGGGCCATTCCGCACGGTGGAACGGCCCGTTCCGCCGTGCCGGGCGGCCCATATCGCAAACGCGCTCGGGAAGCACGGCGGCACGGCAGGCCGCACGGTGCGAAATGTCTTTACACCAACGGCGGCGCAGGCAAGCCCACGCCAAGCGGGCGCACGCCCTTGCAGGCGGCCGCACAGGCCGCCACCGGGGAACAGGGAAAAAGCTGCGGGGAAGCGTAACGGTAAGTACCCCGACCGAGAATCGAACTCGGATCTACTCTTTAGGAGAGAGTTGTTCTATCCATTGAACTATCAGGGCAACACGTTTTTCAGCTTGCAAAGATACAGCAAATCAGCCGAAAAGCAAAAAAAAAGGGAGTTTATTTTTGAGTTTCGCCCCATTTGGTGTAACTTTGTGGTCAAAACAACACCCAAGACACAGACAAAGATGCAAGAGACAAGACAGAACAAGGTGGCCAGGCTGCTGCAAAAGGAGCTGAGCCTCATATTCCAGGGGCAGACAAGGGCCACCCACGGCGTGATGGTATCGGTGACGCGCGTGCGCGTGTCGCCCGACCTCAGCGTCTGCACGGCCTACATAAGCATATTCCCCAGCAGCCGCGGCGAGGAGATACTGGCCGCCATCCGCGCCAACGAGAAGACCATACGCTACGAGCTCGGGACGCGCGTGCGCTTCCAGCTGCGCATAGTGCCGGAGCTGCGCTTCTTCATCGACGACTCGCTTGACTACATCGAACACATCGACGAGCTGCTGAAGCAATGAACTTCCCGTTCTACATAGCGCGCAGATACCTCTTCTCGAAGAAGAGCACGCACGCCATCAACGTGATCAGCGGCATAAGCATGGTGGGCGTGGCGGTGGCCACGATGGCCCTGGTGGTGACGCTGAGCGTCTTCAACGGCTTCCACGACCTCGTGGCGTCGCTCTTCACAGCCTTCGACCCGCAGCTCAAGGTGGCGCCAGCCGTGGGCAAGACGGCGCCCGCCGACGACCCCGCGCTCACGCGCATAAGGCAGCTGCCCGAGGTTGAAGTGGCCACGGAGACCGTAGAGGACATGGCCCTCGTGACCTACGGCGAACGGCAGGCCATGGTCACGGTGAAGGGAGTGGCCGACAACTTCGACAGCCTCACCCACATACGCGAGATACTCGTGGGCGAAGGCGAGTACGGGCTGCACGCCGGCGGCCTTGACTACGGCATACTGGGCATACGAGTGGCCGAGGCGCTCGGCACGGGCTACCGCTTCCAGGGGCCGCTGGCCGTCTACGCGCCAAGGCGCGAAGGGCAGCTCAACATGGCCAACCCCACCGACGGTTTCGTGGCCGGCGAGCTCTATTCGCCGGGGGTGCTCTTCAGCGTACAGCAGGCCAAGTACGACAAGAACTACGTGCTCGCACCCATAGCCTTCGCCCGCCGCCTGTTCGGGCAGCAGGGCATGGTCTCCGCCCTTGAGCTGAGGCTGAGGCCGGGGAGCGACTTCGACGCCGTGAAAGAGGAGATAAAGGAGATAGCCGGCGGCAGGTTCACGGTGAAAGACCGCTTCGAGCAGCAGGAAGACACGTTCAGGATAATGAAGATAGAGAAGCTCATAGCCTACATCTTCCTGACGTTCATACTGGCCGTGGCGTGCTTCAACATCATCGGCAGCCTCTCCATGCTCATCATAGACAAGAAGGCCGACGTGGCCACCCTGCGCAACCTCGGCGCCACCGACAGGCAGATAACGCGCATATTCCTCTTCGAGGGGCGCATGATATCGGCCATCGGGGCCACGGCCGGCATCGCCGCGGGCCTGCTGCTCTGCTGGCTGCAACAGCAGTACGGGCTGGTGGGCCTGGGCCGCTCGAGCGGCTCGTTCATCGTCGACGCCTACCCCGTGAGCGTACACCCGGAAGACGTGGCCCTCATCTTCGCCACGGTGCTGGCCGTAGGCTTCACGGCCGTGTGGTACCCGGTGCGCTACTTCGCCCGCCGCCTGCTCTGAACCGCCGCAAGGGCGCAAGCCCAAACCGCAACGACAGCCTAATCACAACGACAAAGATATGAAACGAAACAAAGCCACAATGCTGCTGGCACTGGCCGCAGCCGCCTCGATGGCGCTGGCCTGCACAGGCAAGGCCGGGGGCGGGGCCGGCAAGGCCGGCGGGAAGGACTCCGCCGCAACCGGGATGGAGGCGGTTTACCGCACTAACGTGGACTCGACGATGACCCTTATCGCCATAAAGGACAACGCAGAGCCCAAGTTCATGCCCAACAAACTGTTCTACGGCAAGGAAGACTCGGCCCTCGTCGAGGCCCTGTCGCCAGCAGGCAAGGTGGAGGCGTCGGTAAGCTGCTTCATCATAGAGACACAGGGCAAGCGCGCACTCTTCGACACCGGCAACGGCACGGAGAAAGGGGGCAAGCTCATGGAGCGGCTGGCCGAGGCCGGCATCGCGCCCGACAGCATCGACTACCTGTTCATAACCCACTTCCACAACGACCACATCGGGGGCATGACCACCGGCGGCAAGGCTGCATTCGGCCGCGCCGAGGTATACGTGCCGCGGCAGGAATACGACTACTGGGTCACAAACGGCGACCCCGACGGCCCTGCCGCCACGGCGATGCGCGCCTATGAAGGCCGCCTGCACCGCTTCGAGCACTCGCAGCAGCTGCCGCTCGGCATCGTGCCGATGGCCGCACCGGGCCACACCCCGGGCCACACCGCCTACCAGAAGGGCCGCCTGCTCATAGTGGGCGACCTGTTCCACGGGCTCAGCCTGCAGCTCGAAGACCTGCGCATCTGCCCCGACTATGACATGGACCGCCGCCGGGCGATTGAGACGAGGCTGAAGTTCACCAACTACGCGCGCGCCAACGGGCTGCTCACCGCCGGGATGCACTACCCGGGCAACGGCACCTCTGACTTGATAAAGCACAAGAAGATAGTGGGAACCATATACTGACACGGCCCTACGCAGGCCGCCACGGAGGCTGCAGCCGCCGGGCCGGTGGGGAAAGGCTAGCAGCAAAAGGGGCCAGGCACGCCGTTGTGCCTGGCCCCTTTTGCGCCCCTGCGGGCCAGCACGCCTCGCGCCGGCGGGCATGGGGCAGCCCCGGATGCGCGGCGGGCCTCAGGCGCGGGGCGCAATGGCCACCTTCATCACGCCGTCGGCGTGGCTCTCAAAGAGGCTGTAGGCCCGCTCTATGTCGCCGAGGGGGAAGCGGTGGGTGATAAGGGGCGTGGTGTCGATGCGCCCCTCGGCAATGAGGCGCAGTATCTCGGCGCAGTGGCAGCCGTCGACACCGCCCGTCTTGAACGTAAGGTTCTTGCCGTACATATCGGGAAGTGGCAGCACCTGCGGCTCGTCGTAGAGCGCGACGACCGTCACCACGGCGTTTGGCCGGGCGCAGTCCCAGGCCATGCGGAACGTGTCGCGGCCGCCGGCCACCTCGAAGACGACGTCGGCGCCGCCGTGGGCACTCTCGGAGAGCACGCACTCCTTGCACGAGCGGGCGTCGGTGACGATGACACCGGAATAATGGCGGGCCACGAAACTGCGGCGCACGGGGTCCTCCTCGCAGACCACGATGCGCCCGGGCTGCTTCAGCATGGCGCAGAGCAGCGTGCAGATGCCCGTCGGGCCGGCCCCTATGATGAGCACGGTGTCGCCGGGATTGATGCCGGATATGCCTGCGGCCCAGTAGCCCGTGGCGAGCACATCGCCCACGAAGAGGGCCTGCTCGTCGCTCACCGAGGGAGGGATGGGCGTGAGCCCGCAGTCGGCGTAAGGCACACGGACATACTCCGCCTGCCCCCCGTCGATGCGGCAGCCCAAGGCCCAGCCACCGTCGGGGTCGGTGCAGTTGTTCACATAGCCATGCTCGCAGAAGTAGCAGTGGCCGCAGTAGGTCTCGACGTTGACCACCACGCGGTCGCCCGGGCGCACATTCGTGACGCCGGGGCCGGCCTCTTCGACCACGCCCACCATCTCGTGGCCGACGGTTATGCCCGGCACGGCGCGCGGCACGCTGCCGTGCTTTATGTGGAGGTCGCTCGTGCAGATGCTCGCGAGCGTGACGCGGACGATGGCATCGCGCCCGTCCCGAATCACAGGCCGCGGCTTTTCGCGAAGCTCGAAGCGGCCTTTCTCTATGTAAGTGTATGCCAACATGATGTATGATGGGTGAATGATGAAATGCGGGGAACGCCCAAGCCACCCTAAGGCAGGGCGATGCTCTCCACGTCTACGTGCTCGTGGAGGAACACGCTGGCCGACTCGCGGAATTTGGCCGGGCTCTCGGTGGTGAGGTAATGCACGCCACCGCCCTTCGTGCACTTGCACTCCACCTCGGGATGGCGCGCGAAGTAGTCCTTAAGGCTGGAGGCTACGTACTCCCCCTGCGGCACGATGCGCACGCCGGGGCTCACGTATTTCACAATCTTTGGCATCAAGAGGGGGTAGTGGGTGCAGCCGAGTATGATGGCATCGATGCCGGGGTCGAGCGCCATGAGCTGGTCGATGCGCTTCTTCACGAAGTAGTCGGCCCCCGGGCTGTCGGCCTCGTTGTACTCCACGAGCGGCACCCAGAAGGGGCAGGCCACGCCCGTCACCCTAATGTCGGGGAAGAGCTTGTGTATCTCCAGCTCGTAGCTGCGGCTCTTGATGGTGCCCTCGGTGGCCAGGATACCCACGCGCCGCGTGGCCGTGAGCGAGCCTATGACCTCGGCCGTGGGGCGTATGATGCCCAGCACGCGGCGCGAGGGGTCGAGGCGTGGCAGGTCGTGCTGCTGTATTGTGCGCAGTGCCTTTGCCGAGGCTGTGTTGCAGCCCAGTATGACGAGGTGGCAGCCCAGCTCGAAGAGCCTCACGACGGCCTGCCGCGTGAACTCGTAGACGACGTCGAACGAGCGCGGGCCGTATGGCGCGCGGGCGTTGTCGCCCAGGTAAAGGTAATCGTAGCGCGGCAGCAGCTGGCGTATGCCGTGCAGTATGGTAAGCCCTCCGTAGCCCGAGTCGAATATGCCGATGGGGCCGGGGGCGGCAGTCAGTTTCTTCATGGGAACTCTTTTCATTGGCCTGCTGGCGCGGTTGCGCGGCCGGGGCTTACTTTAACATGTCTATCACCATGAGGGTGACGTTGTCTCCGACGGAAGTGTCGATGTAGGGGCAGGCATCCCCGTCGATGTTTATGACGAAGGCGTAGCCGTTCTGCCGCCCGACGGTGCGTATGGCCTCGCGCAGGCGGCGGTGGAGCGGCGCATATATGTCGCGCTCGGCGGCCTGGAGCAGACGTCGGCTCTCCTCCTTGAAGGCCACGTTGCGCTCAAGCAGCTCCTGCAGCTCGCTCTGCCTCTTGCGCAGTATTGACTCGGGGAAGCTTGCCTGGCCCTCGAGGAACTCCTCGTACTTGGCGTTGAACTCCTCGGCCACGCGCCCGGCCTCGGCGTCGTACTTGGCCTTCAGCTCCTCCAGCCGCTTTCCCGCGGCGGCGTAGCCGGGCATGGCCTTGAGGGCCGTGGCGTAGCTTATGTAGGCGAAGCGCAGCGGCGGCGCGGGCTTAGGCGCCTCTGTCACCACCACCATCGAGTCAACGGCCACCGTGTCTATCTCTATCTGCGCCCCGGCGGCTTGGGCCGGGCCGCAGAGCAGGGCGGCAAGGAGCGCCCGCAATGCTGTAATCGGTCTCATCTGCATCGGTCATTACTTCATGAAACAAAGGCGCGCAACGCCCCATGGGCCGCTGCGCGCATACCATTGCCGTAAAATCTTTTCGCCGCGCAGGCAGCCCTATGCAACAGTCTGTGGCACAAGGGGTTGCGAAACGGGCCGGAACGCGTTGCGAAACGGCCCCTCCGGCAGGCCGGAACGGGCCGGACGGCACCCAGAAACGCCCCGGCAGGCCGCGCCTGCGGGCCGCGCCGTGGCTGCGGGCGGCGGCTTTGTAACGATATTTCGCTGCGCAGCCGCCGGCCTCAGTGCCTCACTTGAGGCCGAGCTTGGCCTTCACCTCGGCCGTCACGTCGGTGCTGAGCGTGGTGCTGATGTAGGGTATGCCGCCGGCGATGTCCATTATGTATACATAGCCGCCAGCCTGGCCCACCTGCTTGATGGCGTCGACCACCTTGGTGGTGATGACCTGCATCTTCTCCTGCGAAGCCTTGGCCAGGGCCTGCTGGTTGTCCTGGTAGCTCTGCTGTATCTTCTGGTACATCTCCTGCAGCTCCATCTCGCGGCGCTGGCGGATGTTCTCGGGCAGGGTGGCGCGGGTGGAGTCGTAAGCCTGCGACTTGCGGTTCAGCTCGTCCTGCATGCTCTTGAGGTCGTCCTCATACTGCTTTGTGAGCGCGTCGATCTCGGTCTTTGCCTTGTTGTACTCGGGCATTACCTGGATTATCTCCTGCGAGTTGACGTGTCCGAACTTCTGCGCGAAGGCAGCCAATGGCGCAAACATCATGAGCGCCAAGAATAACTTTTTCATTTTCTTCTGTCGTTTTTATTGTTGTTGTTATTGTTTGCTTGCACGGCCGTCGCGGGCTGCCGCCCGACGGGGTCAGTAAGAGTAGCCCAGCTTCTGCAGCACCTCGTTGCTTATGTCGGCCTTGGGGCTGCCGAAGATGATGCCCGTGTCGCTGGCGCGGTCGATGACGAGCTGGTAGCCGCGCAGGTCGGCGATGTCCTTCACGGCGTTGTATATCTCGTCCTGTATCGGCGTCATGAGGCTGGCGCGCTTCTTGAACAGCTCGCCGTCGGGGCCGAAGTACTTGCGCTTGAGCTCGGCGGCCTGCGTCTCCTTCTCCATGATGGCGTCCTGCCGCTCCTTCTTCTGCTCCTGCGAGAGGAACACCACCTCGTTCTGGTAGTTCTTGTACATGGTCTGCGCCTCGGTCGAGAGGGCCTCGACCTCGGCCTGCCACTTCTTCGACACCTGGTTGAGCTGCTCGTTGGCGCGCTCGTAGGCTGGGATGTTCTTCAGTATGTACTCCATGTCGACGAGGGCGAACTTCTGTGCGCCCGCAGCCATTGCCACGAAGAGCATGGCCAGCGTCATCATTGCCTTTCTTGCTGTCATAGTTGCCTCCTTTTATGTTAATGTATGGTTGTCGCTTGCAGGCGGCCCAGGCCCCGGGCGTCAGAACTCCTGGCCGAGGACGAAGTGGAACTGGCTGCCGCCCTTGGTGCCCGTGGAGAGGGCCGTGTCGAAGCCGTAGGCCCAGTCGATGCCCATCAGGCCCACCATCGGCAGGAAGATGCGCACGCCCGCGCCTGCCGAGCGCTTCATGTCGAAGGGGTTGAACTTCTTCGTGTCGTACCACGCGTTGCCGCCTTCGAGGAAGGCCAGGCCGTAGATGGTGGTGTTGCCCAGCATGAACGGGTAGCGCAGCTCCACGGTGAAGCGGTCGTAGGCGTAGCCCGGGGCGGAGTAAGGCGTGAGCGAGCCGTTCTCGTAGCCGCGCAGGCCGATGGTCTCCTGGGCGTAGCCCGAGGAGTAGCCGCTCATGCCGTCGCCGCCGACGTAGAACGTCTCGAAGGGCGACTTCTTGAACCTGTTGTACGAGCCGAGCAAGCCGAACTCCACGCGCGTCATGAGCACGAAGCACTTCACCCCGCCGGTGAGGGCGGTGAAGTTGCGGAACTTGAACTTCCACTTGTGGTATTCAATCCAGCGGTACTTGTCCTGCTGCTCATCCTGGAATGTGGCCGACGTACCGTCGGTGGCCAGGTGCTCGTAGTCCTTGCCGTCCCATAGCGACCATGGCGGTGTGAGCGTGACCGAGGCCAGCAGCTCGGAGCCGCGGCGGGGGAAGAGCTGGTTGTCGGTGCTGACGCGCGAGAGCGTCAGGCCGAGGTTGATGTTGTTGCAGTTGCCGTTGGTGATGATGAAGTACTGCCAGTCCTTGAGCATGTAGCGCTGGTAAGCCAGCGATACGGAGAGCTGGAAGTAGTCGTCGGGCCAGCGCAGGCGCTTGCCCCACCCGAGCGAGAAGCCTATCAGCTGCACGTACTTGTCGTCGTCGAGGTAGCTCTCGTAGTTGTTGTAATAATAGTTGTTGTAACTGCCGTAGTAGTTGTAGTAGTTGTACCAGTTGTTGTTGTAGTAGTTGCTGTTGACGTCGGTCTGCTTCGAGTAGAAGGCGCCCACGTTGAAAGCGTTGGGCCGCTTGCCACCGAACCACGGCGCCGAGTAGCTGATGCTGTACGACTGGTAGTAAGTACCGTTGGTCTGCGCGCTGAGCGCGAGCTGCTCGCCGTCGCCTATGGGCATGATGCCGCGGTGCATCTTGTTCTTGCCGAAGAGGTTGCGCATGGAGAAGTTGTTGAGCTTGAGCGATATGCGGCCGATGACTCCCGTCTGGCCCCATCCGAGCGAGAACTCCACCTGGTCGTTCGACTTCTGCTCAAGCTCCCAGTTTATGTCCACCGTGCCGTCCTCGCCGTTGGGCTTGATGTCGGGGTTGACCTTCTCGGGGTCGAAGAACCCCATCGAGGCTATCTCGCGGGCGGAGCGCATGAGCGCGTCCTTGGAGAAGAGGTCGCCGGGCTTGGTACGCAGCTCGCGGCGCACCACCTCCTCGTAGAGTCGGTCGTTGCCGAATATGCGCACGCTGCGTATGTGGGCCTGCGGGCCTTCCTCGATGCGCATCTCCAGGTCGATGGAGTCGCCGACGACGTTCACCTCCGTTGGCACGAGCTGGTAGAAAAGGTAGCCGTTGTTCCAGTAGTAGTTGCCCACGGCGTCCTCGTCTTCCTCAAGGCGCTTCTTCATGTGCTTCTGGTTGTACACGTCGCCCTTCTTCATGCCGAGGAGCCTGTTCAGGTAGTCGGTCGAGGCCACGGTGTTGCCCACCCACGTGATGTTCCTTATGTAGTACTTCTGCCCCTCGTCAATCTCCACGAGTATGTTCACGTGGTTGTGGTCGTGGTTCCAGACGCTGTCCCTCACGATGACCATGTCGCGGTAGCCAAGCTCGTTGTACTTGTCGATGAGGTTCTGCTTGTCGGCCTCGAAGCGCTCCTCGGTGAACTTCTTCGACTTGAGGAACGAGGACAGCTTGCCGGCCTCGTGCGTCTTGGCGAACGCGCCCTTGGTGAAGAGCGTTCCCTTTATCTTCTTGTCGGAGAGCGCCTTGTTGCCGACCAGGATTATCTGGCGCACCTTCATCTTGTCCTTCTTGTCTACGTTGATGTCGAGTATCACCTGGTTCTTGGCCGCCACGTCATCGCGCTGCTCGATGTCTATCACCGCGTTCTTGTACCCTTTCTCGTCGAAGTACTTTCTTGCCAGCGTCTTGGCGCGGTCGATGATGTTCGGCGTTATCTGGCTCCCGGCCACGATCCCGAGCCGCGCCTCGAGGTCTTCGCGCTCGCTTTTCTTCAGCCCGTTGTAGTTTATCGTGCTCACGCGGGGCCTGAGGGCGAGGTTGAAGCAGAGGTATATCTTGGAGCCCACTATCGAGTCGGCCGTGACAGACACCTTCGAGAACAGCCCGTGCCTCCAGTAACGCTTCACGGCCTCGGTGATCTCGCTGCCCGGCACGCTTATCGTCTGCCCCACGGCGAGGCCGGAGATGCCGGTCAGCACGTAGTCCTCATAGCCTTCCACGCCCTTTACCGTCATGCCGCCAATCTCGCAAGTGCGCGGCGTGCCGGCGTATGATATGTCCGGATTGACAATCTTGTCCTGTGCCGCGGCATGGAAGCCAGCCAATAGCGCCGCGGCGAGCAGCCCAAGCATCCTTTTCATGTGATCCATCCTACTATGCTAATGTTTGTGTTAGGTTCATTGTTCGCCCGCCTCGACCTGTGCCTCGGTCTTGCCGAAGCGCCGTTGGCGCCGCTGGTAGCTGGCTATGGCCTCGCGCAGGGCCTGCCCGTCGAAGTCGGGCCAGTACGTGTCGCAGAAGTACAGCTCGGAGTAAGCTATCTGCCAGAGCAGGAAGTTGGATATGCGCAGCTCTCCGCCGGTCCGTATGAGCAGGTCAGGATCGGGCATGAAGCTTGTCTCCAGGCGCGCGGCGATGTCGTCGCCGGTGATGGCGGCGGGGTCCAGCCTGCCTTCCTTGGCGTCGGCGGCGAGGCTCCTGGCGGCCTCGGCCAGCTCCCACCTGGCCGAGTAGCTCAGTGCCACGACCATGGTCATGGCCGTGTTGGCTGCCGTGTGCTCCTCGGTGAGGCGCAGCTTGGCCTGCACCTCGGCGGGCAGCCGGCGTGTGTCGCCGATTACGCGGAAGCGGACGTTGTTGCGCATGAATATCTCATCCTCCAGCGACGAGAGCACCAGGCCCATGAGTGCGGCCACCTCGTCGGCCGGCCGGTTCCAGTTTTCGGTGGAGAATGTGTACAGTGTGAGGTATTCGACGCCGAGCCGCACGCACTCTGACGTTATCCGGCGCACGGCCTCGACGCCGGCCTGGTGGCCGTAGCTGCGCTCGTGGCCCCTCTCGGCGGCCCACCTGCCGTTGCCATCCATGATTATGGCGATGTGGCGGGGTATGCGTTTCATGTCCAATTGTTCTGTCATAGAGTCAAAATCTATCGTTATGGCACGTGCGGCACTTGGCCCATATGTCGTATGTGAGCGACAGTCGGAGCACGCTGTAGCTGTCGGTGTTCTTGAACATCCCGCTGCTGTCTATGCCGTAGGGGTCGTCCGTGCCGTCGAGCTTGTCGCTCAGCGAGAAGTGCATGGTCCACTCGAGGGCCAGGTTGAGCCTCGTGCCTACTTTGTATTTCACGCCCACGCCTATCGGCAGGTTGCCTGTGAGCACGCTGCCTGCCTGCGGCTTGGCGTATGTCAGGCCCAGGCCCAAGGCCACGAACGGTGTGAAGCGCCTCGCGCCGTAGTACTCGCGGCCGGTCCCGTAGGGCCAGAAATTATACTCGAAGCGCAGGCCCGCGTCTATGAGCGTGCTGCTGAACGAGGCCACCGAGTCGCGGAACTCGGGGTACCACGTGCTGACATCGGCCGACGAGCCTTTCAGCTTGCCGTACGTCACGTTCAGGCCCAGGGCCATGCGCGGGTTGAACCTGTACTTGGCCACCAGCCCCCCGGCCGGCTGCAAGTCTTTCAGTATGCTGCCGTTGAAGTCGCCCTGGTAAGACACCATGCCCACGCCGCCGCCCAGCTCGGCCCTGTATTCCGGGTCGGTCTGCGCCTCGGCCGCTGCGGCTGAGGCTGCCAAGAGCGTTATGGCGAGCAGCTTCTTCATCGGCGGGCCCCTGTGTCATTGCGCCCAGCCCAGGCTGTTGAGCCGCCCGCGCCACACCTGGCCGCTGCCTGCGCACACTATCCATATATAGTTGTCGTTGTCGACCGTGGCCGCAAAGGCCGTGGCGGCGGTGTCGAAGCCTGCGGGGTATGAATACGTGGGGTTGCCCTTCCACGTGATGCCGCCGTCGCGGCTCTCGTACATCTTGGCGAACGGTGCCTCGTGGCAGTTGCCTATGCCGGCCCCGCCCATGGCTATCTTGCTGTCGCCGTAGGCCACCACGGTAAGCCCGGCGAGCCTGGGCAGCTTGTGGTTGTTGCGGCTGTCGGCCTCTACGCACACCCACTTCGAGGGCTCGCTGCCTTGGGCATACTCTGCCACCTTGCGCCATACCATGGCCGTGGTGTCGGCCGCGAAGCCGCTCTCAGGGCGGTTGCCCACGAGCATCACGTAGTCGGTGCTGTCGGCGTAGGCGTAAGGCACGGAGCACGACGAGAGGTCTTGCGACGGCAGCAGCTCGGCGTCGCTGCCCAGGGAGTCGGCTTCCCACGTGCGGCCGCCGTCGGCCGACACCTGCAAGGAGCCGTCGGCGCCGAGGCCGTAAAGCTCGGTGGAGCTTGCGCCCACCAGCCGTGCCGGCAGGCCCGATGCGCCCACGGGCTCGAACACGGCCCCGTCGGCGGTCTTGTACAGCGTGGCCCCGTCGAGCACGAAGAGCGTGTCGCCCTTCACCGCTATGTTGCCATATGCCTCAGGGCCAAAGGCGGCGGCGCCCTTGGCCCATGCGTTGCCGTCGCCGGCTGCCGTCGAGTATACCACGGTCGAGCCGCCTTCATTGCCGAAGAGCAGCATACGCCCGCCAAGGGCGGCGAGCCGCAGCCCGCCGAGGGCTGCTATGCCGGGGTTGTCGGCCATGCGTGTCCAGGTGAAGCTGTTCGCCTCCTCCTTGTGTATGTTCACCGTCACCTTGTAGAGTCGGTACGACTGTGCGTCCGAGGCGTAGGCGCGGAGGTACCGCGGGAAGCTGAAGTCGGTCGAGTCGGTGCTTGAGAGCGACCGCAACGAGTCGCGCGCGGCGTTCTCGATGAACACCATGGCGTTGTTCTTGGTGTATATGCCGCAGAGCAGCTTCGTGGCGTCGACGCCCAGCGGCAGAGAGTCCACGTTGTAAATCTCGCCGCGCAGCTGGTCTATGTAGAACGGGTAGTTGGCCACCGTCTGGTCATCTTCCACATAGACGGAATCCTCGCCGGTCGAAGACGTGGTGTGCTTGGTTATCCTGGCACTTGTTATCTGGAACTGGGTTATGGCTATATCATCGTAAAGCGTAATATCATCCGTGTAGTCTGTGTCCAGGCACGACGCAAAGGACACCGCCGCGGCCAGGAGCAGGCACAGATGCCATATCTTATGATTCATTCGACGTTCGTTTTTGTTTTTAGCTGCAAATTTAATCACATTTCCTTAAATCGCGGCATCCTTTCGCACTTTATTAAATAAAAAACATACTAGAACGGCGCATTTTAAGTTCTGTTAGTTCAAAATCGCCGTTTTGTGCCGACGGGTGGGCGTGCCGCTGCCGAGGCGGGCTGCTATTGCCGAGGCGTGCCGCAGCTGCCTGCGGCCCTGCCCGGGCAGGGCCATAAATGAAACAGCGCGGTATGAATCACTCACCCCGCGCTATTCCCTCAGACGGATGCCATTGCACTTCTTAGTCTACTAATCACCACAAAGGCACTACCGTCCTCATGAAAAATCTAAAACATAAATCTTTACCTTAAATCTATTAACTACTAACCTAATGAATAACAGAACATTCATCACGAATGCGTATGCAAAAGTACGCATTCTGCCCGTCACTGCCAAGCATATTGATAATTATTTGTAATAACAAGGCAATTTATTGATATACATCAAGCCTTGACGTGATTCCCACGCGGCTGGTTGCAAACCGCACATCGGCAAGCGCCGCTTGCCTGCCCATGTGCAGCCAAGCAGCTGCCCTCCCCCGCGCCATCGGCTGCGCGCACGGGATACGCTGCAATACGGCCTGTTTCGAGCAGCAAAACGGCCTGTCCGGGAGTCCCGGACAGGCCGTTTTGCAAGACGCTGAATACCAAGCTGTTAGCACAGTGGGGGCATCGCCTTTGCCGCTTCACCACGGAACCCGCCGCCAGCGGGGCGCGCTGGCCGCCGGCCGGCAGTGCGGCGCAAAGCCTCGCCGCTCATCCCTCAACCGGCATCACCATGCCCTGGCGGCAGTCTGCGCCCGTGTATTCCATCACCTCCAGCTCGCCCCTGAGCGCGCCGAGGGCGTTGAAGGCCAGCGAGAGCATCTCGTTCTCGCCCGGCATCACCACCACCGGCGCCATGTAGTCTACCTGCGGGCGCAACAGCCCCACGCAATGCTCGCTGTGGGCTATGCCGCCGGTGACGATTATGTAGTCTGCCTTGCCCCCCAGCGCCACATACATCGAGCCTACCTGCTTGGCCACGGCATACATCATCGCGCTGACCACGGTCTTGTAAGGCTCCTCGCCTGCCTCGGCCCTGGCCGAGATGGTTATCATGTCGTTGCTGCCCAGCCAGGCGGCAAGCCCGCCTCTGCCGCACACCATCTGCTTCACCTGCCTCAGCGTGTAGCGCCCGCTGAAGCACAGCTCCACGAGCTGCATGGCGGGCAGCGTGCCGGCGCGCTCGGGGGTGAAAGGGCCTTCGCCGCCGAGGGCGTTGTTCACGTCGACCACGCGGCCACGGCAGTGCGCCCCCACCGATATGCCGCCGCCGAGGTGGGCCACGATGAGGTTCATGTCTTCATAGCGGCGGCCCACCGACGCGGCGTGGCGCCGGGCCACGGCCTTCTGGTTGAGGGCGTGGAACACCGAGCGCCGCTCCATCTGCGGCAGCCCGCTGATGCGCGCCTCGGGGCGCATCTCGTCGACCACCACCGGGTCTGCCGTGAAGGCAGGGCATCCGCAGCGCGACGCTATCTCGGCGGCTATGAGCGCGCCGAGGTTGCAGGCGTGCTCCATGGTGGCGTTCACGAGGTCGTGCCTCATGCGCTCGTTCACCGCGTACACGCCGCCCGAGAGCGGCTTGAGCAGCCCTCCGCGCCCTATCACGGCGTCGAAGCACAGCGGTATGCCGGCCTCTTGGAGGCGGCTGAGGATGAAGTCGCGGCGGTAGGCGTACTGGTCGCTGATGCGCTCGAAGCGTGCCAGCTCGGCCACGGGGTGGTGGGCGCCGGCCGTCCACACCTGCCTGTCGTCGTCGAAGATGGCCATCTTCGTCGATGTCGAACCGGGGTTTATCACCAGTATCTTCATTGCCCTGTGCCGTTTTTGTTAGCCATGGCCGCCGTGACGCAGGCCAGCGCCAGGCTGGCATACTTCGATTCGCCCGTGTCGGCCCGCGACGAGAGCACCACCGGGGCCGTGGTGCCGCAGAGCATGCCCGCCATGCGGGCGTGGCCGAAGAGCGACATGGTCTTGTAGAACGTGTTGCCGGCCTCTATGCCCGGGAACACCAGCACGTCGGCCTGCCCCGCCACGGGCGAGCTGATTCCCTTCACCAGGCCGCTCTCGGCATCGCAGGCCGTCTTCACGTCCATCGGGCCGCCAAGCACGGCGTCGCCGTATGCCCCGGCGGCGGCCCTCCTCTCCAGCTCCATGTAGCTGAGCGTGTGGGGGAACTTCTCGCTCACCTTCTCCGTGCAGTGCAACAACGCCACGCGCGGCGCGGCGATGCCGAGGCAGCGGCACACGGCCACGGCGTGGCGCACCATGGCGTCAAACTGCTCGAGAGTGGGGCGCGGTATCACGGCCACGTCGGTGGCAAAGAGCAGTTTCGGGTAATCGGGAGCCTCGATGGCCGTAAGGTGGCTCATCACGCTGCCCGGCAGGAGCAGGCCGTGCTCCTTGTCGAGCACGGCGCGCAGCAGGTTGTCGGTGTTGATCGAGCCTTTCATCAGCACGTCGGCGCGCCCCTCGCGCACCGACTCCACCGCCATGCGCGCCGCTTCGTCGGGCGTTTGCGCCGCCACAATCTCCGCCCTTCCGGGGTGTGCGGCGCACAGGCCCTCCACATCCCAGGCGGCAGGCCCCCCGCATACCAGCAGGAAGTCGGCCGTTTGCTCCTCGAGAGCGCGCCTTATTACATATTCAGTGTGCGTGTCGCCAGGGCAGGCCACAGCCACGCGCCTGCGGCGGGGCATGGAGCGCAGGCACTGCACGAGCGAGTCGAAATCACATATATTTTGCATCAAAATCAAGTTTCTTGCAAATTTAGCTGATTTTTCCCAATCTCCGCGCAGTCTCCATACACTAAATCCCACGGCTTAACGATTGATAACTAATCGGCAGGCGGCATGCATTGGGCGCGGCGGCTACCACTTGCGCTTGCCGCCGAAGCGGTAGCCGGCGCCGAGCATGAGGTAGTTGGGGCTGCTGAACCCGTCGAGGCAGTAACCGATGTGCAGGAACGAGCCGCGCCACACGTTCACTTTCAGCGCCAGCACCTGGTACAGCCCGCTGAAATCGCCGCGCGCCCCTATGACGTTGTGGCCCACGCCGAGGTTTATCGTGAAGTAAGGCATCACGAACTCCGCCCTTGCCGACAGCCCCACGGCCACCTGCTCCGAGGCCGGCGGGTGCACTATGTTGTCTACGCTCGGCTCACCTCCGGCGAAGGTTATGTTGGCACTGCGGTCGTACACGGCGTCGAGCGACAGCCCGGCGTTGAACCAGTGGTTCATGTTATACATGGGGTTGAAGTTCAAGCCTATCACGCCGTAAGTGCCGGGCAGGGCGTAAGGCTGCCCGCTGCCCTCCACCGCCACGCCGCGCCTGCGCCATGCGCCGAACACCACGAGGTCATAGCTAACGTGACGGCCAAAGGCCGGCAGCGGTGCCTGCGGCCCTTCTCCCCCCTCGCGCCGCCGTCCCGGGTAGAACGCGGCCGAGAGGCGCGCGGCAAGCGTGTTGAGCCCGAGGTTCGGGTAGGCGGTGTTACCGTTCGAGAAGTGGGCCACGCCCACCCCCGCGTTGACGTCGAGCCATGGCGCGGCGCGGTAGCAGAGGTAGAGGTCGGCATTGAGGTAGGCCGTGGCGCGCGATCCTATTATCTGGTTGTCGGGGTTGGTCTCCCTGTCGTAAGGCCGCCAGCCCATGGCGAGGCCCAGGTTCCACTCGTAGTTGAGTGCCAGCTGCCGCCCCAGCCGCGCTATGCGCGCCCCTTGGAACACAAACACCGACACGGGGTTGCCCAGCTGCGGGTTGAAGCGGTGCAGGGCCAGGCCCGCCCCCTGGTACGCCCCCGGGTAGATGCGTGCCTGCTGGCTGCCCTGCGGTGCCTGGAATGCATACTTGAGCCTTAGCGCGGAGGCGTGGTTCATCACGCGGCCCTCGGCATTGTCGCCCTCAAGAAAGCTGTTGGTGTGCAGTATGCCGCCCGTGGCATAGTCGGCCTCTATGCGGTGCACCACCCTTGCGCCGGCCCCGCAGGAGTCAGCGGCGGCAGCCTCGCCGCCGGGCACACACATCCCGGCCTTTGCCGCCATGGCAACGGCCATGGCGGCAAAGGCCGGGATGCAGCGTGTGAGAGTCCTCATGGCCTGCAAAGTTAAGCAAAAAGGCTTGAACGCACAAAAAAAACGCCAGCCAATCAGTCTGCCGCCCCTCGTTTGCCGGCTTTGCGGTGGCGGCAAACGCCGCCGCTTGCCTCAGAAGAAGCCCACGAGCGACGGCTCGTACCCCTCGAGCGCGGCCTTCAGGGCAGTGTCCACGCCATAGTCGCGGTCGGCCTTGGCGTTGTCGAACGCCCAGCTGAAGTCGCCCTTGCCCATGCGGCCTGCGCCCTGCCATCCCGTGACCGCAGCCGGCACGTCGGCTGCGGGCAGCGGCGTGTAGCTGTAGATGCGCGCCGGGTCGGTGTCGAAGTTGTTGTAGGGCGTACCTCCCGCGAGCGTCACCACCGATTGAGGCACCTGCTCGGAGCGCGTGGCGGCCTCGTAGCAGTCAAAGCCCGTGGCGCTCACGTGCTGTGTCACTGGCGTGCAAGTGCCGCCCGCCTCCGTCTCGGCGTATACGTTGCCGTAGCTCTTTATCATACCGCCGTCCTCGCCCGAGAAGGTGCCGTCGCCCTGCGCGTCGGTTCCCTGCCGCGATATGAGCATGGGGTTCTTTGTGGCGCGGAAGAAGTTGGCCTCCGCGAACACGCTCGCCCCCATGGTGGCCCCCACGCCGTACTTGGCGCAGCCGTCGTAGTAGTTGTTCCATACGTGCACGGTCATGGTGCGCACCCTCGGGTGGCGCGAGTCGCTGTGGTCGAACCAGTTGTGGTGGTAGTCTATGAGGCAGTCTGCGCTCTCGCTCTTCATGCCGCAGAGCGACGACTTGCCGCTGTCGAAGAAGTGGCAGTAGGCCACGGTGATGTTAGTAGACTTTCCCTTTATGTCCACGGTGCCGTCGCCCTTTGCCTGGTCGCTGTCGCCGCCGGTCTGCCCGTAGAATAGGTCGAGGTTGTGTATCCAGCAGTGCTTGTTGTTGGTGTCGACGGACACGGCGTCGTCGAGGCAGAGCATCACGCCGAAGTTGCGCAGCTCCACGCTGAGCGCGTTGCGCAGCAGCAGGCCGAAGCCCCAGATGGCGGCGTCGCGGCCAATGCCCTCTATGGTGATGTCGAGCGGCGTTGCGTTGTTCTTGCCCTTCACCTGCAGGCCCTCAGAGCTTAGCAGCGCGTCCATGTCGGCGGCGCGCACCAGGCCCACTATCCTCACGCAGAGCGGGCGCGTCTCGCGGCCCTTCTGGTAGGCGTTGATTATGGCCTGCAGGCCGGTGAATTCCTGCTCCTTGCCGTTGCTCTCGGTCACCACGGGCAGCGATACTGTCTTGGCCGTGGCCCCGGTGACGTAGAGCACGCGCGCCTGTGGCTTCAGCGTGCCGTCGGAGCTGTAGGCCCCAACTCCGTCGCGCCCCATCCAGGCGTAGCCCGCGCGGTCGTAGGGGCTGACGCTTATGGCCGAGGCCGTGGCGGCCCGGGCCTGCTGCTCTGCCCCGCCGCTCACCGGCACCACGCGCAGCTCGTAGCCCTCGGCGGCGGGCAGGCCCACGGCGTCGGCGCGGCCATACGTGCCGTAGTTGCGCACCAGCTCGCGGTCGAGGCGGGTGAACTCAGCGTAGGGGCCTCCGCGCACGTAGACGTTGTACGACTCGGCGCCCTCGGCGAGCTTCCACTCCACGTAGGCCGACTCGAGCCATCCCCCTGCCGCGGTTATCTCCACGCCGCCCGTGGTGACATCAGCCCCGCCGCCCGCAGCCTGCGCCTTGGCGAAGCCTATGGTGGCTATGCTGCGTGTGAACACGTCGCGCCAGTCGCCCGTGCGCGGCGTCACGGTCACGGTGCCTGCCTCGCGGTCCATGCCGATGGAGCTGAGCTCGGCGGTGTTGTAGTATTTCACCACGCCGCCGGTGGTAGTGAGGCGCGCCTGGCTCACCGCCATGTCCATGGGCACAGAGTGGTCGGCGGCGGGGGCGTCGGGCCCGCCTGCCGCCGGGTCGGTGACGGTGATGCTGTATACGTACATCCCCCCGGTGTTGGCCAGGGTGACGTCGCCGTCGGCCACCACGGTGGCCACGTTGCGCTGCTCGTCGAGCGAGGTGGCGTTGAAGCATCCCTCCACGGGCTCGAGGTTGGTAACGTTGAAGCCGCGGGCCGTGGTCTTGCTCGATGTCTTGCAGCTCATGGCCAGGGTCATGCCGGCCTTCAGCCCGGGTATGGTGATGGTGAGCGGCTTGTTGGCGGCCATGCGCTTGCCCTTGATGTCGATGCGTATGGCGTCGGCCTGGCCTGCGGTGAAGAGCAGGCCTGCGGTGAGCTGCAGCTCCTGCCCGTTGGCCCGGAGCGGCTGGCGTTCGTACAGCGCGAGGCTCTTGTATCGGTCGTTGCTGCTTGTCAGCTCGTGCTCCCAGGCGGCGGGGTCGGCGGCGAGGTTGGCAATGTCGGCGGCGCCCGTGGCGGTGAAGTCCCACGTCTGGGCGCTCACGCCTCCTGCCGCCCATGCCATGATGGCGGCGGCAGCGGCGGATATAAGGGTGTTGACTCTCAGTTTCATGGGCCTCATCATTTTATCACCAGTTTCTTTCCTCCTACTATGTAAACTCCCTTGGGCAGCCCCTCTGCCGAGTCGCCCGCGTATTGTCCGCTGATGGTGTACACGCCGGCGGCGCGCGGGCCGGCGGCGGGCCGGTCTATGCCGTCGGTCACTCCCCGGTAGTCGAGGCTCACGGCCACGCCGTCCATGGGCGCGGTTATGGTGGTGTTGTCTTCGAGCGTGAGCACCACGTCGTCGCCGTCGAAGGCTATGCTCGTGACGAACTTGCCGAGGGCTTCGCCGCCCACGGTCACCTGCTGGCCTGTGTCGGCCATGGCGCACACGCCTGCTGCGGCGCACGCCAAGAGTGCAATGGTTTTCTTCATCTTCAGCTGTGTTTGTTTGGTTATTGGTAACAGGGCAGCTGCCCGGCGGCTGCCACAAAGGTAAGTCTCTGCCCACAAATATACGAAATATAACGGCTTGGCGCGCCACGGAGGGCTGTTTTCGCCACGCAAACGATTACGCTGGCTGGCCCGCTGGGCTGCCGCCAAGCGGCGCGAGCATACATGGGCGGGGCAATGGCACCCTGCGCCCGCCAGGGCCGGTGTAAAGTAAATTCAACGCGACATGGCGGGGCAAGCGGCTTTGCCAACCAGCTGGCAACCAGCGGGTTAGGCGCATGGGCAGGACGGCGGCGCAAGACAGCCGCCCCGGGCAGCCAAAACGGGCCGCATGGCGACGGAATACAGGCCGTTTC
This sequence comes from uncultured Prevotella sp., assembly GCA_944320235.1. Classification (GTDB taxonomy): domain Bacteria; phylum Bacteroidota; class Bacteroidia; order Bacteroidales; family Bacteroidaceae; genus Prevotella. The sequence goes on along the minus strand of CALUGQ010000007.1, from coordinate 20,305 downwards.
GCGTCGCCATGCGGCCCGCATTGGTTTGCCGCAAGTATTCTGTAATGTTATTTCGCAGCGCCCTCACCGCCGCCGCGCACCACGAGGCGGTTCTGCGTCATGCGCGCCATGTACTGCTGTATGATGGCTTTCAGCTCGCGCTCCATCTGCGCCTGCACGGCCACGCGGCCCACGAGGTTGTGCTCAAGCAGCAGGTCGGTGCGGAAGCGGTAGACGGCCCGCGTGCGCTCGCCGTCGAACTGGAGCAGGTAGTCGCCCTTCACGTACTGGTATATGCCGTTGAGGTAGTTCACCGCCCAGGTGTCCCCGGGCGCGGTGTTGAACAAGTCACAGCCGAAGGCCACGTAGGGGCGGTCGTAGCCGAGGTAACCCAGCACGGTGGGCATGATGTCTATCTGCTGCGCTATGGCGTCGCGCATGCCCGGCTCCAGCTCGCCCGACGGGTCGAAGAAGATGATTGGCGAGCAGAACCCTCCGAGGTCGGTCTGGTAATACTTGTGGTCGGAGAGGTTGGTGTGGTCGGAGGTGATGACGAAGAGCGTGTTCTTGTACCACGGCTGCTGCCTGGCCGTCTGGAAGAAGCGGCGCAGGGCGTTGTCGGTATAGCGGATGCACTTGTGGATGACGAGGCCCTCCTCGGGGTAAACGTCCTTGTACTCGTCGGGGATGGTGTACGGGTGGTGCGACGAGGCGGTGAACACAGCCGAGACGAACGGCTGGCGCAGCTCCGTCATCTTGAGCGCGAAGAACTGCAGGAACGGCTCGTCCCAGATGGCCCACGTGCCGTCGAAGTCCTTGTCGCCGCCGAAACGGCTGTCCTCGTCATACTCCGTGCGGCCGTAATACCTGTCGAAGCCCGTTGTGCGGGCAAAGGCCTGGAAGCCCATCGAGCCGTTCTCCGCGCCGTGGAAGAAGGCCGAGCTGTAGCCCCAGCGGCCAAGCTCGCCGGCCAGCCCGCTCACGTCGTTCATCGACGAGGGCGTGAGGAAAAACGGTTCCACGAACATCGGGATGCCCGAGAGTATGCTCGGCATGCCGTCAATGCTCTTGCGGCCGTTGCAATATGAGTAGAGCCACGTGGCGCTGTGCTGCATGAGCGAGTCCACGAAGGGCGTGTAGCCCTTGTACGAGCCGCCGTCGAGCCACTTGTTGTAAGCCCCGATGTACTCGCGGCCGAAGCTCTCCACGATGAGCACCACCACGTTCTTGCGGCGCGCCACGGCGCTGTCCTGCGGCATGTGCACCGGCGTGTAGACGGCCTCCAGCTCATCCTGCGGTATGTAGTCGGGCACGGTGAATATCGTTTTGTTGAAAGTGCGTATGAGCGAGAACGGCGTGTTGAGCACCACGGCGGCCTCCAGCGGGCGGTCAACGTACTGGTTGGCGTTGCTGATGGTGATGGGGCGCACCGCCGTGGTGGCCCCGCCGCGCATGCCGATGACCGTCAGCGGCACGTAAGCCGCGAGGAAGAGCAGCTGCACGCCGTAGTAAGTGAGCGCCGGGCGCAGCCTCAGCGGGCGGCGCACCTCGGCGGGCGGCTCGCCCGCAGGCACGAAGCAGAACCGCCACAGGCCCCATACCAGCACCGCGGCCAGCACGGCCAGGTACCAGTGGCGCAGCAGTTCCACGCCCACGATCGAGCCGAGATTGTGCTCGGAAGCGAACTCGGAGAACACCGTGACGGTAGTCCTCCGCCCCGTGTATTGGAAATATACCGAGTCGGCGAGGTTGGCCACGACGCACACGGCGTTGCATACCACGAACACCCAGCGCGCCACCCGCTGCCACGCGCCGGTCTCCTTCAGGTGCAGCGGCAGCAGCATCAGCAGGGCGTAGAGGGCGTTGGTGTAGAGTATGGCGGAGGTGTCGAACATCCATCCGCCGCGCAGCATCTCGAAAAACTTGCCCCACGTGAGGCTCGGGGCGAACGTCTGCCAGTTCTCGAAGAGGAAAGCCAGGCGGCAAACCCCATAGACCAAGTACACCAGCACGAGGTTGAGCGCCAGGCACAGCGGCCCGGAATAAAGCGATTTGCGTATCTTTGTCATTTCTGTAGCAAGCCCCTCTCCCGTCTCCCCCGTGGGGAAAGCCCGGTGACAGGGCATTCTGTCCATAAAAAGTTATACATTGCATTATTCAAGTCATCCACTCCGAAATCCGCCAGGCAGCCTGCCCCACCGGCGGAGGCGGGATGGGGGCATCTCACTTCTTCCTGTATACGAACCTCAGGATGAGGAAGTTGGTAGGCACGGCGACCATTAGCACGAGCACGGGGGCCACGAGCCGGTGTACGCCGAGGGCCATGAAGAGGTTGAAGAGCACGATGTGGAGCGTGTAGTTCACCACGTGGCTGAAGCCGAAGCCGGCCGCCTTGCCCGCCGAGACGTGGGAGCGGAAGGTGAAATACGTGGTCATGAAGAAGTTGCAGACAAGGCTCACGGCGTAGCCTACGGTGTAATCCACCGTCAGCCAGAAACCGCCTTGCAGGAAGAGCTGCATCACATAGTACACCGCGTAGTGTATCCCCGCGGCCACGGTCCCCACGATGCAGAACCTGACGAACTGCATAATCTTCTCTCTGCCGGGCTTAGCCATGGCGCAGCAGGGGTTGCGCCGCGGTGCGCGGCGAGTAGTCACGTGTCCACATCTCGTATACCAGCTTGAGCCATATCAGCACGCAGGGCAGCGCCTTGAGCGCGTATGGCTGCACGTAGTGCTTGCGCAGGTAGGCCGGGAAGAGGTCTGACGGCGACATGGACGTAAGGATGAAGGCGAAGACCATCAGTGCCACGTCGAGCCGCGAGCGCTTCCATGGCGACGAGACGTACCACACGGCGGCGCCGGCCAGGGCTATTATGTAGCTCGACGACTCGCTGCCGGTGCTGAAGAGCACCACGAAGAGCAGCGTGGAGGCCAGGAACGCCTGCCTGAAAGCGGCGTGGCGCCACTGCGCGAGGCGCAGGTAAGGGGCGCAGAAAGCCACTAGCCCCGGCACGATGAGCCACAGGTCGGAGTACGACGTGCAGCGCGTGGTCTTGCGCACCAGCCCGAGCAGCGACTGGTTCTGGCCGCCGCTGAGCAGGTTCTCGGCGTTCTTCTCCGTGAGGCTCAGCCACCACGCCTTGTACTGGCCCACGATGTAGTCGGGGCTGCTTATCAGCATGGGCAGCGCGAAGAACACCGCCGCCCAGCCCAGCAAGGCGAGCGCGAAGCGCGCCTTGTGCCTGGAGAAGAAGAAGAAGGCCAGGCCCACTATGCCGTAGAGCTTCACGAACGTGCCGAGCATGATGAGGAAGGCCGCCGTGGCGTCCTTGCCGCGCTCCACGCAGACGAAGGCGCCCACGATGATGGCCGCTATGGCTATGTTGAACTGGCTCATGAACAGGGCCGTGAGCAGCTCGTGGGCGCAGAACCAGTACACGAACACCTGCTTGCCCCAGCTGACCGGCAGCCGCCGCACGGCCACGTAGAGCGACAGCGACAGGGCCACCTCCCACAGCAACAGGCCGAGCCACTGCGGCACCACGGCGAATGGGGCTATCACGAGGCTGAACAGTGGGCCGTAATGGTTGGTGTCCCAGTACTCGGCGGGGTATGGCTCGTAGAGCGGCAACTGCTCCCACGTATGCCAGAACACGTACTTGAAGATGAGGAAGTTGTTGCACTTGCTGAGCTTCAGCAGCGCGGCCACCACCGGCAGGAGCAGCCACAGGCCCACGAGCGTGCGCGGGTCGGTGAAGAACGGCTTGCCGAAGAAACGCCGGGCGGCTTCGATCGTCTTGTTCATCTCGACTCAGTAATTTCGTGCAAAAGTAGCTATTTTTCCCGAAACACTGCCTTTATCTCGATAATTTTGCATAGTTTTGCCTCTCAATAAACACTTCTTACGACGATGAGAATAGGTTTCGACGCCAAGCGCGCGGCCCAGAACCGCACCGGACTGGGCAACTACAGCCGCTTCGTGCTGCGCATACTGTCGCAGCGGGGGGGCGGCGACGAGCTCCACCTCTACATACCCAACCCACGGCGCACGCCATTCCTGGGCGAGATTCCCACGCTCGCCGCGCTCCGCCTCCACTACCCCTGCGGCCCCGTGTGGCGGCTGCTGGGGTCGCTGTGGCGCGTGGCCGGCGTGTGGCGCGACATACGCCGCGACGGCATGGCCCTCTACCACGGCCTGAGCAACGAGCTGCCGCTCGGCATACGGCGGGCGGGCTGCCGCTCGGTGGTGACCATCCACGACCTCATCTTCCTGCATTGCCCCGAGTACTACCACCCCGTTGACAGGCTGATATACAACTACAAGTTCCGCCGCGCCTGCCGCGTGGCCGACCGCGTGGTGGCCGTGAGCGAGTTCACCAAGCGCGAGCTGATGCGCTACTACGGCGTGCCGGAGGCGAAGATCGACGTGGTTTACCAGGGCTGCGACCCCGCCTTCGCCGCCCCGATAGCCCGGGCCACGCTCGACGACGTGCGCCGCCGCTACTCGCTGCCGCCGCGCTTCGTGCTCTACGTGGGCAGCATCGAGCGGCGCAAGAACCTGGGCCTCGTGGCCGAGGCCGCCTGCCTGATGGCCCGCAGGGGGCGCAAGGCGGACGAGGCGGTGCCGGTCATCGCCGTGGGCCGCCACACTTCATACGAAGACGAGCTGCGCACCTACCTGCGCGGGCAAGGCGCCGAGGGGGCCATACGCTTCGTGCACGGCGTGCCTTTCGCCGACCTGCCGTCGTTCTACCGGCTGGCCACGGCCTTCGTCTACCCGTCGCGCATAGAGGGCTTCGGCATACCGCTGCTCGAAGCCGCCACCAGCGGCGTGCCTGCCATTGGCTGCACAGGCTCATGCCTGGAGGAGGCGGGAGGGCCGGGCGCAATCTACGTAGACCCCGACGACGCCGAGGCAATGGCCGACGCCATGCATACGGCCTGCACCGACGGGCCGCGCCGCCAGCGCATGATAGCCGAGGGGCGCGCCCACGCCGCCCGCTTCAACGACCGGCGGCTGGCCGACGAGCTCATGGAGGTGTACCGCAAGGCGCTCGCGGGGGCCAATGAGCCGCCGCAGCCAAGGCGTTAAGGCGCATACAGGGGGCTGCGCTCCCCAGCGCGCCGCGCCCTCCCCGGCGCAAGGCCTGCCGCTTCGCGATGCGGAACGGGCTGTTTCGCAGTGCAAAAGGGGCCGTTTCGCAGTGCGGAACGGCCCTTTTTGCAACCCATTGGGCGCCAGCGGGTTACGGCAATGCGCCCGCATTGCGGGCCATCTTTGCAAAGACAGCCCCGCAGCCACGCCCTCAGCCCAGCACGGCGGCCATGCGCCCGAGGCCCTCCATCATGCGGCTGCGCGGGCAGGCTATATTGATGCGGATGAAGCCCTCGCCCGCCTGGCCGTACATGGTGCCGCTGTTCACCAACACGCGGCCCTCTTCGGCCAGGCGGCGCGCAAGCTCGTCGGAGGCGAGGCCGAGCGGGCGGCAGTCCACCCACACGAGGTATGTGCCTTCGAGCGGGGTGACGCGCAGCGCGGGCAGCCTCTCGGCGAAGAAAGCGCAGAGGGCCTCGTAGTTGCCCCAGAGGTAGCCCCGCAGCGCGTCGAGCCACGCCTCGCCCTCGTTGTAGGCGGCAATGAGGCCCTCCACGCCGAAGGGGTTCACGTCGCACACCTCGTTGACGTTGATGGCGCGGTCGATGCTGGCGCGCGTCGCGGCGTCGTCGCTTATGATGTTGGCTATCTGCAGCCCTGCCGTATTGAACGACTTCGAGGGCGAGTTGGCCACGATGGCGTTGTGCAGGCAGCCCTCCGACACGGCGGCGAAGGGCTGGTAGGCCAGCCCTGGGCGCGTAAGCTCGCAGTGAATCTCGTCGGAGAGCACCCTCACGCCGTGCCTGAGGCAGATGTCGTTGAGCCGTTCAAGCTCGCCGGCCGTCCACACGCGGCCCACGGGGTTGTGGGGGTTGCAGAGCACAAGCAGGCGGGCGCGCGGGTCGGCGGCCTTGCGCTCAAGGTCGTCGTAGTCCATTGTGAAGCGCCCGCCGTCGTTTCTCAGCGGGTTCTCAAGCACCTCGCAGCCGTTGTTGCGCACGGAAGAGAAGAAGCAGTTGTACACAGGCGTCTGCAGAATCACCTTGTCGCCCGGCTCGCAGAGGGCCTTGACCACCACCGACACCGCCGGCACCACGCCCGAAGTGTAGAGAATCCATTCGCGCTCCAAGCGCCAGCCGTGGCGCCGCGAAAACCAATCCACCACGGCATCGTAGTAAGCCTCGGGCACCTTCACGTAGCCGAAGACACCGTGCTCCACCCTGCGGCGCAGCGCGTCGATGACGGGCGGGGCCGTGCGGAAGTCCATGTCGGCCACCCACATGGGCAGCACGTCGCCGCCCGGGGCCGAGTCCCACTTGTAGGAGTTGGTGCCGCGGCGGCCTATAAGTTCGTCAAAATTGTAACCATCCATACTTTTACACATTATATTATTATTGCCGTTCGCCACTGCAAAGCCAGCGCCCGCCCTGGGGAGGGGCGCTTTCACGCCCTCACCGAGCGAGGCATGGCTCCTGCAAAGGTACACATTTTCCGCGATACTGCAAGTACCGCTTTTACTGATGGCGCAACCCGCATGGCGGTTTTTGTGCGGTTTTTATTTTGACGGACAACGATTTTGCAGTAACTTTGCCGCCGCAACGATTACATGACGATGAAAAAGCTTTACATAGAGACCTACGGCTGCCAGATGAACGTGGCCGACTCGGAGGTGGTGGCCGCCATAATGCAGATGGCGGGCTACGAGGTGTGCGGGCGGCTGGGCGATGCCGACGCCGTGTTCCTGAACACCTGCTCCGTGCGCGAGAACGCCGAGCAGAAGATATACCACCGTCTCGAAGCCCTCGAGGCCGAGCGGCGCAAGGGCCACAAGATGCTGATAGGCGTGCTGGGCTGCATGGCCGAGCGCGTGAAGGGCGACCTGCTGGAGAGCCACCACGCCGACCTCGTGGCCGGCCCCGACGCATACATGTCGCTGCCCGGCCTCATCGCGCAGGCCGAGCTGGGCCACAAGGCCATCGACACCGGGCTGTCGGCCACCGAGACTTACCGCGACGTGGTGCCGCAGCGGCTCCACGCCGGCCGCACGGGCGGCTTCGTGAGCATCATGCGCGGCTGCAACAACTTCTGCCACTACTGCATAGTGCCTTACACCAGGGGGCGGGAGCGCAGCCGAGACCCCGAGAGCATACTGCGCGAGGTGCGCGACCTGCGCGACAAGGGCTACAAGGAGGTGACGCTGCTCGGGCAGAACGTCAACTCCTACCGCTTCGGGCAGGCGGCAGGCGGGGCAGGCGCAGGGCAGGCCATGGGCTTCCCGCAGCTGCTGCGGGCCGTGGCCGAGGCCGTGCCGCAGATGAGGGTGCGCTTCACCACGTCGCACCCCAAGGACATGAGCGACGAGACGCTGCGCGTCATAGCCGAGGTGCCAAACGTCTGCCGCCACATCCACCTGCCCGTGCAGAGCGGGAGCGACAGCGTACTAAGGCGCATGAACCGCAAGTACACCCGCGAGTGGTACCTCGGGCGGGTGGAGGCCATACGCCGCATCATCCCCGGCTGCGGACTGTCGACCGACATCTTCGTGGGCTACTGCGGCGAGACGGAAGACGACCACCGCCAGTCGCTCTCGCTGATGCGCGAGGTTGGCTACGACTCGGCGTTCATGTTCAAGTACAGCGAGCGCCCTGGCACATACGCGGCCACACACTTCGAGGACGACGTGCCGGAGGAAGTGAAGGTGCGCCGGCTCGAAGAGATGATACAGCTCCAGACGGAACTCTCCGCCGAAGCCAACCGCCGCGACGAGGGCAAGGAGTTCCTTGTGCTCGCCGAGGGCATCAGCAAGCGGTCGAGGGAGCAGCTCTTCGGCCGCACGGAGCAGAACAAGGTGGTGGTGTTCGACAAGGGCTGCCACCGCATAGGCGACACCGTGCGGGTCAGGATAACCGGGAGCACCAGCGCGACGCTCTTCGGCGAGGAGGCATGAAGCCCCCTCCAACCTCCCCATGAGGGGGAGACCCCAAGCGGCCGCGGCAAAGCCAACCCGCAGCGGCACGGCCAGCCCCTCCCCACCGGGGATGGCTGGGGAGGGGCTTCCCCCAACTCCTTAACATAACCCCTTAAAATTCCAAACACCGCAATGAAAGAATTCCTCATCATAATGCGCCGCTTCATCCCGCCGTACAAGCGTTACCTGGCGCAGTCAATAGTGTTCAACATCCTCTCGGCAGTGCTCAACATCTTCTCGTTCGCGGCGCTCATCCCCATACTGCAGATTCTCTTCAAGACCGGCGACGCCAAGAGCGCCACGGCACTCATGGCTCTCGGCGAGGCGAACGTGAAGGACGTGCTGATGAACAACATGAACTACTACGTCAACCAGATGATTGCCGGCATCGGGCCAAGCACCACCCTGCTCTGCATCGGGCTGTTCCTGGCCTTCGCCACGTTCCTCAAGACGGGCTGCTACTTCCTCTCCTCGGCTGCCATCATACCCATGCGCACCGGCGTGGTGCGCGACATACGCAACCTGCTCTACCGCAAGATCACCTCGCTGCCGCTCGGCTTCTTCTCCGGCGAGCGCAAGGGCGACATCATAGCCCGCATGACCGGCGACGTGAACGAGGTTGAAAGCTCCATCATGTCGTCGCTCGACATGCTCTTCAAGAACCCGATCCTCATCATAGCATACTTCGCCACGCTCATCTTCATCAGCTGGCAGCTGACACTATTCACGCTTGCCATCGTGCCGCTGATGGGCTGGGTGATGGGCAACGTGGGCCGCAAGCTCAAGCAGAACTCCAAGGAGGCGCAGGCACTGTGGAGCGACACGATGAGCCAGGTGGAGGAGACGCTGGGCGGACTGCGCATAATCAAGGCCTTCTGCGCGGAGGAAAAGATGAACGAGCGCTTCGCCGACGTGAACGACCGCCAGCGCGCCAGCGTGATGAGGGTGAACAAACGGCAGCAGCTCGCCCACCCCATGAGCGAGTTCCTCGGCACGGTCATGATCGTGATAGTGCTCTGGTTCGGCGGCATACTGGTGCTCAACAACTCCACGCTCTCGGGCCCCACGTTCATATACTACCTCGTAATACTTTACAGCATCATCAACCCGCTGAAGGAATTCTCAAAGGCCGGATACAACATACCCAAGGGACTGGCTTCCATGGAGCGCATAAACAAGATACTGAAGGCCGAGAACCCCATACGCGAGAAGCCCAACCCGGTGCGCATACGCGAGTTCAACAGCAAGATAGAGTTCCGCGACGTGTCGTTCAAGTACGACCAGAAGTGGGTGCTGCGCCACATAAACCTCACCATAGAGAAGGGCAAGACCATCGCCCTCGTGGGCCAGAGCGGCGGCGGCAAGTCGACGCTCGTCGACCTCATACCGCGCTACTACGACGTGCAGGAGGGCGAGGTGCTCATCGACGGGGTCAACGTCAAGGACCTGGGCATACACGACCTGCGGCAGCTCATAGGCAACGTCAACCAGGAGGCGATACTATTCAACGACTCGTTCCGCAACAACATCACCTTCGGCGTGGACGGGGCGACGCAGGAGCAGATAGACGAGGCCGCCCGCATAGCCAACGCCTACGACTTCATCACGGCCTCTGAGCACGGCTTCGACACCAACATAGGCGACCGCGGCAGCCGCCTCTCGGGCGGGCAGCGGCAGCGTGTGAGCATAGCCCGCGCCATACTGAAGAACCCGCCGATACTCATACTCGACGAGGCCACCTCGGCTCTCGACACCGAGAGCGAGCGGCTGGTGCAGGACGCGCTCGAGAGGCTGATGAAGACGCGCACCACCGTGGCCATAGCCCACCGCCTGTCGACCATCAAGAGCGCCGACGAGATATACGTCATACACGAGGGCGAGATAGTGGAGCACGGCTCGCACGAGGAGCTGCTGGCCTCGGGGGGATACTACAAGAAGCTCAACGACATGCAAACGCTGTGAGAATTAAGAATTAAAAATTAAGAATTAAGAATTGGGCTGCCCCTTCCGAGGGGGAGGGGCGGCGCAAGCCGAGGCCCGAGGACAAAAGAGTCAAGGATAAAGGGCTGCGCATCCGCTGTGGGTGCGCAGCCCTTTCTGTCGGCAGCCGCTGTAAAGATTGTTCGCAGTGCTAGCCGCCCGGCGCAACCGCCTGGAAGCCAGCACGTTGCAAAACGGGCCGCCCGGTGGTGCCAAACGGGCTGTTCCGCGCCGCAAGACGGGCGGTTTTGCAGCACGATATGCCCTGCCTTGCGCTGCCGCGCGGCGGCGGCAGGCCTGCGCGGCCCAGCCTGTAAGGAAATCTGACGGCGCGGGCGCCGCCTGCCTGCTACCTGATGAAGAGCAGCTCGCGGTACTTGGGCAGCGTCCAGAGGTCGTCCTCCACGAGCAGCTCGAGCTTGTCTATCTGGTAGCGTATGGCCTCCATCTTGGGCGCCACGGTGTCGTGGTAGGCCACGGCCTTCTCGCGCACGTCCTCAATCTTGTTGGCCACCTTGCGCGCATTGACCAGTTCGTCCACTCCCCGCTCTATTATCTGCGTGCGCTCGGCAATCTCCTCTATGAGCTTCACGTTGCGCACGGAGAGGCTGTCGGCCTTGTCGGCGGCGAACACGCCGCGCATGTTGGCCACGTTCTTGAGCAGCTGGCTCTGGTAGTGGGTGGCCACGGGGATGATGTGGTTCATGGACAGGTCGCCCATCACGCGCGCCTCGATCTGTATCTTCTTGGTGTAGGTCTCCCACTTCACCTCGTTGCGCGCCTCAAGCTCCTTCTTTGTCATCACGCCGAGGGCCTCGAACATATCTATGCTCGACTGGTCGAGGTAGCGGTCGAAGATGACCGGGCAGCTGCTCTCGGTGTCGAGGCCGCGGCGGCGTGCCTCCTCCACCCACTCCTCGGAGTAGCCGTTGCCGTCGAAGCGTATGGGCTTGCAGGTCTTTATGTCCTGGCGCACCACGTCGATGATGGCGCTCGTCTGGTCTTCGCCCGCGGCAATCAGCTCGTCAACGCGCCTCTTGAAGTCTATGAGAGCCTCGGCCACGGCCGAGTTGAGCGCAATCATCGCGCTGGCGCAGTTGGCCTCGGAGCCCACGGCGCGGAACTCGAAGCGGTTGCCCGTGAAGGCGAAGGGGCTGGTGCGGTTGCGGTCGGTGTTGTCGATGAGCAGCTCGGGTATCTCGGGGATGTCGAGCTTCATGCCCTGCTTGCCCGCCATGGCGAACAGGTCGTCCTTGTCGGAGTTCTCTATGTGGTCGAGCAGCTCGCTGAGCTGCGTGCCGAGGAACGACGAGATGATGGCCGGCGGTGCCTCGTTGGCCCCCAGGCGGTGGGCGTTGCCAGCGCTCATGATGCTCGCCTTGATGAGTCCGTTGTGCCTGTACACGCCCATGAGCGTCTCGACGATGAAGGTAACGAAGCGCAGGTTGTCCATCGGTGTCTTGCCGGGGGCGTGGAGCAGCACGCCGGTGTCTGTCGACAGGCTCCAGTTGTTGTGCTTGCCCGAGCCGTTGATGCCGGCGAACGGCTTCTCGTGGAGCAGCACGCGGAAGCCGTGCTTGCGCGCCACCTTGCGCATGAGCGCCATCAGGAGCATGTTGTGGTCGACGGCAAGGTTGGTCTCCTCGAATATCGGCGCCACCTCAAACTGGTTGGGCGCCACCTCGTTGTGGCGCGTCTTGCAGGGTATGCCCAGCTCCAGCGCCTGTATCTCGAGGTCTTTCATGAAGGCCTGCACGCGGTCTGGTATCGCGCCGAAGTAGTGGTCCTCCATCTGTTGGTTCTTTGCCGAGTCGTGCCCCATGAGGGTGCGGCCCGTAAGGAGCAGGTCGGGGCGGGCCGAGTACAGCCCCTCGTCGACGAGGAAGTACTCCTGCTCCCAGCCGAGGTTGCTCTGCACCTTCTTCACGTCGGGGTAGAAGTAGCGGCAAACGTCGGTGGCGGCGCTGCTCACTGCACGGAGCGTGCGCAGCAGCGGGGCCTTGTAGTCGAGCGCTTCGCCCGTGTAAGATATGAAAATCGTGGGGATGCAGAGCGTGTCGTCGATGATGAACACGGGCGAGGTGGGGTCCCAGGCGGAGTAGCCGCGGGCCTCGAACGTGTTGCGTATGCCGCCGCTGGGGAACGAGCTGGCGTCGGGCTCCTGCTGCACGAGCAGCTTCCCGCTGAACTCCTCGACCATCCCGCCCTTGAAGTCGTGCTCAATGAACGAGTCGTGCTTCTCGGCCGTGCCCTCGGTCAGCGGCTGGAACCAGTGCGTGTAGTGCGTCACGCCCATCTCCGTGGCCCACTGCCTGATGCCGACGGCTACCGCGTCGGCTATCGAGCGGTCGAGCCTTGCGCCGTTGTCTATCACGTCCACGAGCTTCTCGTAAACGTCCTTGGGTAGGTACTTGTACATCTTCTCGCGGTTGAACACGTACTTCGCGAAGTACTCCGACGGCCTCCCGCCGGGTGCTTTTACCTCAAGGGGCTTCTTCCTGAATGCCTCTGAGACCACTTGAAACCTTAGATTGTCCATGATATATGTAAGTTTAGTTTGTTGGTCCTTGACTGTCAACAATGCCACAGGGCCTGGCCGACATGGGCGCAGCCCAACTCAAAACTCAAAATTCAAAACTCAAAACTCCAATGAGCCTGCCACGCACGACGGCGCAGCCCAACTCATAATTCAAAACTCAAAATTCAAAACTCTCACCCTATCCAGCGCGCCAGGCGGCCGAGGGCCTCCTGGCAGTCCTCGCGGCTGCCGAACGACGTGAAACGCACGTAACCCTCGCCGCTCGGGCCGAACCCCACGCCGGGAGTACACACGACATGGGCGTTGTAGAGCATCTGCTCGAAGAACCGCCAGCTGCTCTCGCCGCCCGGGGTCTGCACCCACAGGTAGGGCGCATCCTCGCCCCCGAAGACCGAGAGGCCCAGCCTCGTGAGCTGCTCGCGCATGATCCGGGCGTTCTCCATGTAGTAACCCACGGCCTGCCTCACCTGCTCCCGGCCCTCGGGCGAGTAGGTTGCCTCGGCGGCCCGCTGGCTTATGTAGCTCACCCCGTTGAACTTTGTCGACTGGCGGCGCTGCCACAGCGTGTGCAGGGGTATGCGCTCGCCTGTCAGCGTGGCCGCCGTCACCTCCTTTGGCACCACGGTGTAGCCGCAGCGCAGGCCCGTGAAGCCGGCCGTCTTCGAGTAGCTGTGGAACTCTATCGCCACGCGCCGCGCCCCCCTTATCTCGTAGATGGAGTGCGGTATGTCGGGGTTCTGTATGTAAGCCTCGTAGGCTGCGTCGTAGAAGATGAGCGTATCGTTGCGCAGGGCGAAGTTGACCCAGCGGCGCAGCTCGTCCTTCGTGATGACGGTGCCGGTGGGGTTGTTGGGGTAGCAGAGGTATATTATGTCCACGCGGCGGTCGGGCAGCTGCGGCACGAAGCCGTTGCCGGCCGTGCAGGGCAGGTAGACGACGTTGCTCCAGCGGCCGTCTTCCACCACGCCGGCGCGCCCTATCATGGCGTTAGAGTCTATGTACACGGGGTAGGCCGGGTCGGTCACGCCGATGCTGTTGTCCCAGCGCACCAGCTCTTGTATGTTCCCCGTGTCGCTCTTCGCCCCGTCGTTGACGAAGATCTCCGACGGGTCGAGGTGCACCCCGCGCGGCAGGAAGTCGTTTTTCACTATGGCCTCGCGCAGGAAACCGTAGCCCTGCTCCGGCCCGTAGCCCCGGAACCCGGCCTCGGTGGCCATTTCGTCGGCTGCCTTGTGTATGGCGCTGACCACCGCCGGGGGCAGTGGGCGCGTCACGTCGCCTATGCCCAGCGATATGATGTCTTCGCCCGGGTGCTGCACCTTGAATGCGTTCACCTTCTTGGCTATGTCGGCAAAGAGGTAGTTGCCGGGCAGTTTGAGGAAGTGTTCGTTGACTAATGCCATGTCGTCATATGTTTTTGTAGTTGCTGTAAGTGTGTTGCGGTGCCTGGCCGGCGCCTCTCAGGCGAGCTGCGCCTCGCCCTCGAAGACGAACTCGGCAGGGCCCGAGAGGTACACGTGGCCGTCGGCGGCCGACCACTCCACGCCGAGCGTGCCTCCGTCCATGACCACCCGCGCTGCCCTGGGGGCGCGCCCGGTGAGCACGGCGGCCACCGCCGTGGCGCAGGCACCCGTACCGCAGGCCATGGTGACGCCGCTGCCGCGCTCCCACACGCGCACGCGGAGCAGCCCGTCGGCCATCACCGAGGCGAACTCCACGTTGCACCGGCAGGGGAAGAGCGGCAGCCTCTCGATGAGCGCGCCCCAGCGCGCCACGTCGACAGCCTCGGCGTTGTCGGCGAAGATGACGAAGTGGGGGTTGCCCATGCTTACGAACGTGCCGCTGAAGGCGCGCCCGCCGGCCACCACGCGCCCCTCCCTCATGCTGCCGCCGGGGGCGGCCAGCAGGCCGGGGTCGGCCAGCACGGGGGCGAGCATATCGACGGTGACCGACTCTACCACGTTGCCCGCCCCTACGCGCAGGCGCAGCAGCTTCACGCCCGAGGGCGTGAGCAGGCGCAGCAGCGTCTTGCCGGTGATGCCTTTCTCGTAGAGATACTTGCCCACGCAGCGCGCGGCGTTGCCGCACATGAGCGCCTCAGAGCCGTCGGCATTGAAGATGCGCATGGTGAAGTCGGCCTCGGCCCCGTCGGCGCGGCCTATGAGCACCAGCCCGTCGGCGCCGATGCCCGTGTGGGGCGCGCTCCAGCGGATGGCCGCCGAGGCCGGGTCGGGGATGTTGTTGAGCAGCGTGTCCACGTATATGTAGTCGTTGCCCGCCCCCTGCATCTTGGTAAACCTTACTGTATTCGTCATCTGTGCCTGTCGTTTTCTGTGTCATGGCGGCGGCCTGCCGGCCAGTCGCATGGTGCAAAGATAGTTTATTTCGGAGTAAAAAGCCCACTTTGCAACACATTTTTAATCTACTTTTACGCCTAAAACAACAATTTGTAATATTCAAGGGTCTTGATATTGCAATCTGAAATCAAAAGGACTGTATTTCAGCCCAAATGCCATAAAAACGTAAAACCACACTTTCACCATGACACCGCTGCACGCACCGTCCTGGGGCCTGCGCCACGCAGCCATGCGGGCGGGCAGCCTGAAGTAAAGAATCTTCAGCAACCTCGCCTGCGCGAGTGCCTACCGCACAACCCGCTGGCCGCCAGCCACTTGCGGGCTACGCCCGGCCGGCCGCGCGAAACAGGCCGTCTTGCCCTGCGGAACAGGCCGCGCCAGGCGGCGGAACGGCCTGTTTCGCACCGCAGAACGGCAGGCCGCATGGCGGCGCAAGCCTGCGGGTAAACATTTTTCGCGCCCATGGCAGCCACCCGCCGGGCAGCGCACGGCCCCGCCCGCCCTGCGACGGTGCAAATAAATATGGCGTTTTCCTTTGCCCTTTACGCGATTTGCACTAACTTTGCAGAACGCAAGCTGCACTCGGGAAATTGAAAGCAAGCTTTCTTTCCGCTCGTTTGCATTGCCTTTGCAGAAGATAAGCTTACCTAACACTATACTTATATATATGGCTCAAAGTCAAGTCCAGGTACAGAAACAGGAACAGGCACTGAAGCAAACGCAGGCCATAACGCAGCAGCAGATGCTGCAGTCGCACCTTGTGGAGCTGCCCATAAACCAGCTCCTGGAGCGAATCAACACCGAGATGGACGACAACCCCGCGCTCGAAGCCGAGCCACAGGGCGAGCCTGCGGGCGACGACGGCCAGCCGGCCGACCAAAGCCAGGACGACGGCCAGGCTGAAGAGGACTACGCCACCGTGCGCGAGCGCGAAGAACGGCAGTCGGCCCTCGACGAGGCCCTGGCCAGCATAGGCCGCGACGACGGCGAGCTGCCCGTGTACCACGGCGGGCAGGCCGCCGCCGAGGAGCGCGAGGAGATAGTGTACGGCGACACGGCCACCTTCTACGACCAGCTGAAAGAGCAAATGGGCGAGACCGAACTGACCCCGCGCCAGCGCACGATAATGGAATACATCATAGGCTCGCTCGACGACGACGGGCTGCTGCGCAAGTCGACAGACGCCATTGCCGACGAGCTGGCCATATACCACGGCACCGACACCACGGCCGAAGAGGTTGACGGGGTGCTGGCGCGCCTGCAGCAGTTCGACCCGCCCGGCATCGGCGCACGCAACCTGC
Source organism: uncultured Prevotella sp. (assembly GCA_944320235.1). Taxonomy (GTDB): domain Bacteria; phylum Bacteroidota; class Bacteroidia; order Bacteroidales; family Bacteroidaceae; genus Prevotella. The sequence goes on along the minus strand of CALUGQ010000007.1, from coordinate 4,083 downwards.
AGGAGTGCCTGCTGCTGCAGATAGACCGCCGAGAGCCGTCGCCCATGACGGAGATGATGCGCCGCGTGGTGGCCCACATGTTCGGCTACTTCACCAAGAAGCACTGGGACAAGATACGCGCCGCGCTCTCGCTCGACGACAGACGGGCCGCCGAGCTGCTGCGCGAGCTGCGCAAGCTCAACCCCAAGCCGGGCGCATCGATGGGCGAAGCCGTGGGCCGCAGCGTGCACCAGATAACGCCCGACTTCATCGTAGACACGCAAGACGACGGCACCGTGACCTTCACGCTCAACACGGGCGACGTGCCCGAGCTGCGCGTGTCGCAGTCGTTCGTGGACACAATGCGCCAATACCGCGAGGACAGCGGCTCCATGAGCCGCCAGATGAAGGAGGCACTGCTCTACACGAAGAAGAAAGTGGAGGCCGCGCAGGGCTTCATCGAAGCCATAAAGGTGCGCCGGCGCACGCTCACCATGACCATGCAGGCCATCATAAACTGGCAGCACCGCTTCTTCGAAGACGGCGACGAGGCATCGCTCCGCCCCATGATACTGAAAGACATAGCCGAAAAGACGGGCCTCGACATATCGACTGTGTCGCGCGTCACGGGCAGCAAGTACGCACAGACACGCTGGGGCACGTTCCCACTGCGCCACTTCTTCAGCGACAGCCTCGTCACCGAGAGCGGCGAGGAGCTGTCAACACGCCGCATAAAGGCCGCGCTGCGCGACATCGTGGAGGCCGAAGACAAGCAGCGACCGCTCAGCGACGACGCCCTGAAAGACGCCCTGGCCGCGCAGGGCTTCCCCATAGCCCGGCGCACCGTGGCCAAGTACCGCGAGCAACTGGGCATACCCATAGCACGACTGCGCCGATGAAACACCGCAACCTCATACTGGCCGCGAGGGTGCTGAGCCTCATCTTCACCCCGTTCTACCTGCCCGTGGTGGGCCTAACGGCCCTCTTCGTGTTCAGTTACCTCAGCCTGCTGCCCTTCGCATACAAGGCAACGGTCATCGCACTCGTATACCTCTTCACCGTGCTCGCCCCATCGCTGCTCATACACTCGTACAGGCGGTACCACGGCTGGACGCCCGTAGAGCTGGGGCGCAAGGAGCGCCGCATGGTGCCATACGTCATCTCGATAGCCTGCTACTTCGCCTGCGTCTACCTCATGGAGCGCATGCACATACCGCGCTTCATGGGCGGCATACTCATAGCCGCGCTGCTGGTGCAGATAACGTGCGCCGTAATCAACGCATGGTGGAAGATAAGCACCCACACGGCGGCCATCGGGGGCGTGGCAGGGGCGCTCGCGGCCTTCGCCGAGATATTCAGCTTCAACCCCGTATGGTGGCTCTCGGCCGTGTTCCTGCTCGCCGGACTGCTCGGCACGAGCCGCATGATACTGCGCCAGCACTCGCTCTCGCAGGTCGTGGCGGGCTTCTGGGTGGGCTTCGCCTGCGCCGTCGTAGGCATACTCTTCCTGTGACGGAGGGAGGGGAGCGCCGGGCAAGGCGCAAGGCCAGCAACCCAAGACTCTTAACCGCCGCAGGCGACAACTCAAAATTCGTAATTCGTAACTCAAAATTCAACTTATGGACGCATTGGTAAGCATAATCATGGGCAGCACAAGCGACCTGCCCGTAATGGAGAAAGCCTGCAAGCTGCTCGACGAGCTGCAGGTGCCGTTTGAAGTCAACGCCCTCTCGGCCCACCGCACCCCCGATGCCGTGGAGGCATTTGCGCGCGGAGCCAAGGCCCGCGGCGTCAAGGTCATAATAGCAGGGGCTGGCATGGCCGCCGCGCTTCCGGGCGTGATAGCCGCCTCGACGACGCTCCCCGTCATCGGGGTGCCCATCAAGGGGATGCTCGACGGGCTCGACGCGATGCTCAGCATCATACAGATGCCGCCGGGAATCCCCGTGGCCACCGTCGGCGTCAACGGCGCGCAGAACGCCGCCATCCTCGCAGTCGAGATGCTCTCGCTCGCCGACGGCGCGCTGGCCGAACGCCTGTCAGCCTACAAGGACGGCCTGAAGGCCAAGATAGAGAAGGCCAACAAGGACCTGGCCGAAGTGAAGTACCAGTACAAGGTGAACTGAATGACCGACCTGTTCAACTACCGCCGCCGCGAGACATCGGTGGTCCATGTGGGCGACACGCCGCTGGGCGGCGGCTACCCGATACGCCTGCAGTCGATGACCACCACCCCGACGGACGACGTGGCCGCCTCGGTGGCACAGGCGGAGCGCATTGCCGACGCGGGCGGCGAGTACGTCCGCCTGACCACCCAGGGCGTGAAGGAGGCCGAGAGCCTCAGGGACATCAACGCCGCTCTGCGCCGGGCGGGCTGCATGGTGCCGCTCGTGGCCGACGTGCACTTCAACCCCAAGGTGGCCGAAGTGGCCGCGCTATATGCAGAGAAGGTGCGCATCAACCCCGGAAACTACGTTGACCCGGCGCGGACGTTCAAGAAGCTGGAGTACACCGACGAGGAGTACGCCGCCGAGTTGCGCAAGATTGAGGAGCGGTTCGTGCCGCTTCTCGACATCTACCGCGCCCACCACACGGCCCTGCGCATCGGCGTGAACCACGGTTCGCTCTCCGACCGCATCATGTCGCGCTACGGCGACACGCCCGAGGGCATCGTCGAGAGCTGCATGGAGTTCCTGCGCATCTGCCGCCGCGAGCGGTTCGATGACGTGGTGATATCCATCAAGGCCAGCAACACGGTGGTGATGGTGCGCTCGGTGCGCCTGCTCGTAAGCGCGATGGAGGCCGAGGGCATGGACTATCCGCTGCACCTCGGCGTGACGGAGGCCGGCGAGGGCGAGGACGGACGCATAAAGAGCGCCGTGGGCATAGGCGCGCTGCTGGCCGACGGGCTGGGCGACACGGTGCGAGTGTCGCTCTCCGAGGAGCCTGAGGCCGAGATTCCCGTTGCCCGCCACCTCGTCGACTACGTGACAAGCCGCGCCGGCCACGCCCCGATACCCGCCGAGGCCGCGCCCGGTTTCGACTGGCTGCGCCCCGAGCGGAGGCCAACGCGCCGCGTGGCCAACGTGGGCGGCGACTGCACCCCGGTGGTGGTGAGCAGCCACACGGGCGGCGCGGAGCCGTCATCGGCCGACTATATATATATAGGCGACGGCCGGGCGTGGGCCGACTGGGCCGGCGCCGACAGCGACAACGGAACCGACGGCAAGGCCAAACGCCCCGTGCTGGTGGCCGACTTCGGCGAGTGCGCCGCGCTGCGTGCCGCCCATCCCGGGGCAGACATAGTTCCGATATTCCCGCACACGGCCATGCCGTTTGTCGGGCTGGTGCCGGGCAGGGTCAAGTTCCTCGTGCTGCAGTATGGCGTCCCGGCCGAAGAATACACCGCCTGCCTCAAGGCCCACCCCGAGGTGGTGGTGGTCTGCATGGCCAACCACGCCAACCGCCTCGGCCAGCAGCGCGCCCTGGTGCACGAGATGATGCTCGCGGGGGTGCAGAACCCCGTCGTGTTCTGCCAGATGTACCGCCACTCGGCCGAGGAGAAGGGCGACTTCCAGATAGAGGCCGCCGCCGACATGGGCGCGCTGATGATGGACGGACTCTGCGACGGCCTCTGGCTGATGAACGACGGCACGCTGCCCGCGGCCTGCGTCGAGGCCACGGCCTTCGCCATACTGCAGGCGGCGCGGCTGCGCATGACCAAGACCGAGTACATCAGCTGCCCGGGCTGCGGCCGCACGCTCTACGACCTGCGCTCCACCATAGCCCGCATCAAGGAGGCCACGGCCTCGATGACGGGGCTGAAGATAGGCATCATGGGCTGCATCGTGAACGGCCCGGGCGAGATGGCCGATGCCGACTACGGCTACGTGGGGGCCGGCCGGGGCAAGATATCGCTCTACCGGCGCAAGGAATGCGTGGCCAAGAACATACCCGAGGGGGAGGCCGTCAAGCGGCTGCTCGCCCTCATCGAAGCCGACCGGCTGGCCGACGGGCCGGCAGCACGGCCCGGGGAATAGTTTACAAAACCACGCGCGGGAGGCCACGCGTGGCTCCGCGGCAACGCCAAACGGCCTGTTCCGA